>NZ_JBYPZI010000014.1:0-79650 GCF_057815145.1 Tsukamurella sp. II2bb | reverse complement strand
GGCGGGTTCACATGATCGTCGCAACACTCTCAACGAGAGGTTGCGGCGATCATGTCGTTTCAGGAGGACTGTGCCCGGTTCGGCGGCGAGCTGGCGCAGCTGGTCGACTCCGGTGTTCCGGTGAAGGAGGCCGCTGTCGCGGTGGGTGTGCCGCGGCGGCGGTGTTACGCGATTCTGCGGGCGATTGGCCACCCGGTGGGGCCGCCTCGCGGGCCGGGTAGGCCGGCAGATCCGGAGCGGATCGTGGCGGTGTTCGATCGGACCGGCTCGATCAACAAGGCTGCGATCGAGTGCGATGTGGCGTTCTCGGTCGCTCGCAGGGTCTTGGTCGATGCCGGTCTGGTCACGGCGGACAAGCTGAAGGCGGTGGGTAAGCCGGAGGCGAGGAAGCGATTTCTCGCGCTGCTCGATCAGGGGTGGTCGTCAGCGCGCGCGGCCCGTGAGGTGCAGGTGAACGAACGCACCGCCCGGGACTGGCGCCAGGGAATCCGACGAACCAGTGGCAGGCGGATCCACCCGGACGGCACAGTCGTGGACTATCGAACCAAGACGATCTACAAACAGGCTGTGACCAGTGCCATCTCGAGCCGAGACGATGCTTCGGCGATCGCGATCGCGATCAGTGACCGTTACCTCTCGCTCGATGACCGCATCGCAATCGCTGACGGGCTGGTACTCAAGGACTCGATGCGGACCATCGCCGCCCGGATCGGCAAGAACGTCTCCACCATCTCCCGGGAGGTCCGTCAACGCAGCATCGGCGGCCGGTATCTGCCGTATCAGGCCGATCGGGTAGCGGTGGCGGCTCGGGCGCGGCCGAAGCAGTCCAAACTGGTGGTGAACACGGTCCTGCGGGCAGAGGTCGAGGAGGGCTTGTCGAGGAAGCTCTCGCCGGAGCAGATCTCGCACCGTCTGCGCCGGGATCACCCTGACGACGAGAGCATGCGGGTGAGCCACGAGACGATCTACCAGGCCTTGTACTTCCAAGCCCGTGGAGGGATGAAACGAGAAGTGCAGCAAGCACTCCGGACCGGACGAACCAAACGCAAACCGCAGCGGAAAGAAGGTGAGCGGTATCAGCGGTTCATCGACCCGATGGTGATGATCAGCGACCGCCCGGCCGAAGTCGAGGACCGTGCTGTTCCCGGCCATTGGGAGGGGGATCTCATCACCGGTGAGCAGAACAAGACCGCGATCGGCACTCTCGTCGAACGCTCCACCCGCTACACGATGCTGCTGCACCTGCCCGACGGGCACGACGCCGAACAGGTCCGCGACGCGATCATCACCGCGATGAAAGACCTGCCCGCGCACCTACGCGGGTCGCTGACCTGGGACCAAGGCGCAGAGTTGGCCCGGCATGCGCAGATCAGCGTGGCCACCGATATGCAGGTGTATTTCTGCGACCCAGCCAGCCCCTGGCAGCGCGGCACCAACGAGAACACCAACGGGCTGCTCCGGCAGTACTTCCCCAAGGGCACCGACCTGAGCGTCTACGGCCCCGCGGATCTCGAGCACGTCGCTCAGCAACTCAACAGCCGACCACGCAAAACGCTCGGCTGGGAAACCCCAGCCGAGCGTATGCGTGATCTAATCACCACCCAGTAGAACAGGCAGTGTTGCGTCGACCCCTAGAAACCGCCTCGCAGGATGCGGGGCGTTCCCCGTCTCCGGGGTTCGTCGCCCGGGTCAGTTCAGGCGCTCGCCGGACTCCGGGTGGAACAGGTGCACGGCGGTGTCGGTCTGGGTCAGTCGCAGGCCGTCGCCGATCCGCGCGGGGGTGCGGCGCGGGCACCGCGCGACGAGGGTGACCGGCGCACCGTCGACGCCCTGGACCGTGGGGTCGTCGACGGACGCGTACACGAACGTGTCGCTGCCGAGATCCTCGAGGATCGCCACCGAGCCGGCGACGCCGGCGTCGGAGCCGCTGATGCCCAGGCTCTCGGGGCGGATGCCGACGGTGACCCGGTCGAGGCCCGATGACCGCAGGACCGACTGGCTCTGCGCATCGAGTTCGACGGTGCCGGCCGTGAGGGTGATCGCACCGTCGCGGACCGGCGCGGTGAACAGATTCATGCCGGGCGATCCGATGAAGCCGGCCACGAAGACGTTGCGCGGCCGGTCGTAGAGCTCGGCGGGCGAGGCGAACTGCTGCAGCACACCGAACTTGAGCACCGCGACGCGGTCGCCCATCGTCATCGCCTCCACCTGGTCGTGGGTGACGTAGACGGTGGTGGTGCCGAGCCGGCGCTGCAGCGCGGCGATCTGGGTGCGCGTCTGCACGCGGAGCTTGGCGTCCAGGTTGGACAGCGGCTCGTCCATGCAGAAGACCTGCGGCTCGCGGACGATCGCCCGGCCCATCGCCACCCGCTGCCGCTGGCCGCCCGAGAGCTTCGCGGGCTTGCGGTCGAGGTACTGCGTGAGATCGAGCAGCTTCGCCGCCTCGGCGACCTTGCGCTTGCGCTCGTCGAGCGGGACACCCCGCATCTTGAGCGCGAAGCCCATGTTCTCGCCGACCGTCTTGTTCGGATAGAGGGCGTAGTTCTGGAAGACCATCGCGATGTCGCGGTCCTTGGGCGCGACGCCCACCATGTTCTTCCCGCCGATGGTGATCGCCCCGGAGTCGATCTCCTCGAGGCCGGCGAGCATCCGTAGCGCCGTGGACTTGCCGGAGCCGGACGGCCCGACGAGGACCACGAACTCGCCGTCGGCGATGTCGAGGTTGAGGGAATCGACGGCGAGCGACTGGGCGCCGGGGTAGACGCAGCACGCCTGCTCGTAGGTGATGGAAGCCATTGTTACTCCTGTGGAAGTGGGTGGGGCGCTACTTGATGGCGCCGAAGGACAGGCCGCGGACCAGCTTGTTCTGGGCGATCCAGCCGCAGATGACGACGGGCAGGGCGGCGAGGACGGAGGCGGCGGACAGCTTGGCCCAGAACAGGCCCTGGCCGGACATGAAGCCGGTGAGCGCCACCGGCATCGTCTGGGCGTTGACCGCCGTGAGGTTCACCGCGAAGAAGAACTCGTTCCACGAGAAGATCACGCAGATCAGCGCGGTCGCGGCGATGCCGGGCGAGATGAGCGGCAGGATCACCTCCCGGACGGAGGTCCACAGGCCGGCGCCGTCCATGCCCGCGGCCTCGAGGAGCTCGGAGGGAACCTCCAGGAAGAACGAGCGCATCATCCACACGGCGATCGGTAGGTTCATCGACGTGTACAGGATCACCAGGGTCCAGACGTTGTCGAGCATGCCGATCCGGCCGACGATGACGTACAGCGGGATGATCGCCGCCACGATCGGCAGCATCTTGGTGCTGATGAAGAAGAACAGCGCGTCCTGGGTCTTGCGCACCGGGCGCAGCGACAGGGCGAAGGCCGCGGGAACGCCGAGGAGGAGCACGAGAGTGGTCGACATCGCGGTCGCGAACACCGAGTTCAGCAGTGGCACACCGATGCCCGAGTCGAAGACCGCCGTGAACTGGTCGAGGGTCGGGACGAAGAAGAACGTCGGCGGCCTGGTGGCGGCATCGCTCTCCTGCTTGAAGGCGGTGAGCACCATCCACAGCACGGGGAAGAAGAAGCCGATCGCGATGATCCAGGTGAGAGCGGTGAGGACCCCGCCCTTGGGGTCGCGCCGGCGGCGCGGGACTACGGTCGTGGACATCAGGCTGATTCCTCTCCGGCGCCGAAGCTCTTGAAGATCAGGCGGATCGCCATGCTCGAGACGACGATCGTCCCGACCACGGTGACCACACCCATCGCCGCGGCCTGACCGATGTCGAAGCCGAGGAAGGCGCGTTGGTAGATGTAGAAGGGCAGGTTGGAGCTGGCGACGCCGGGGCCGCCGGAGGTCATCATGTAGACCGCGTCGAAGGTGTTCACCAGGTAGATCGCGCCGAGGACGGCGCCGAGCTCGATGAACCGCCGCAGGTGCGGCAGGGTCAGCTCGCGGAACAGGCGGAAGCTGGTCGCACCGTCCACACGCGCGGCCTCCTGCACGTCGCGGGGCATGGACTGCAGGCCCGCGAGGATCAGCAGCATCATGAACGGCGTCCACTGCCAGACCAGCTCGGCGATCACGGAGGCGAGGGGGAACTCGCTGAGCCAGTCGATGTTCACCCCGAGCGGGCTGAGCGCCCACGCGAGGAGTCCGTTGGTCGGGGAGAGCAGGCTGGTCTTCCAGAGCAGGGCCGCCGCCACCGGCGTCACCAGGAACGGGGTGATGAGCAGCGTGCGAACGACGCCGCGCCCCAGGAACTTCCGGTCCAGCAACAGCGCGAGCACAAGACCGAGGACGACGGAGATCACGACGGTGCCCACGATGAGCAGCACCGTGTTGATCGTGACGGTCCAGAACTGGGTGTCGCGGAAGACCTCGACGTAGTTGTTGAGCCAGTTGAACTTCCGGGAGCCCGGGCGCACCAGGTTCCACGACTGCGTCGAGTAGTAGAGCGTGACGACGAACGGGATCTGCGTCACCACGACCATGAAGATCAGGGCGGGCAGGAGCGGCCCGCGCCGGCGCCATGCCTCGGCCCGGGAGACGGTGTCGCGCCGCGAGCGCAGCGTTGTCGCGGTCGGGGTCTCGGCTTCGGTGACGGTCATCGCTCGCCCTTCCGGTTCTGGTAGCTCTTGCCGACGACCTCGGCGTACTTCTGGGACTGGGCCAGCGCGTCGTCCACCGAGATCTGGCCCGCGATGGCGGCGCTGATCTGCTGGCTGACCCGGGTGCCCAGGTCCTGGAACTCCGGGATGGCGAGGAACTGGATGCCGGTGTAGGGCACGGGCTTCACGGTCGGGTGCGCCTGGTCGGCCGTGAGCATCGAATCGAGCGTGGGACGGGCGAACGACGTGGCCAGTTCGCGGTACGCGGGGATCTCGTACGTGGACATCCGGCTGCCGGGCGGTACGTGGCTGGGGCCGAGCTTGTCGGCGACGTTCGCGATGTACTGCTTACTGGTCATCCAGGAGATGAACTTCCAGGCATCCGTCGTGCGCTTGCTGCTCGCGGGGATGCCGAGCGACCAGGTGTACAGCCAGCCGTTGTCGCCCTTGGCCATCTTCGGCGCGGGGAGGTAGCCGACCTGGCCCGCGATCTTGGACGTGTCGGGGCTCTCCAGGGAGGAGACCGCGGCGGTGGAGTCGTACCACATCGCGGCCTGGCCCTGGGCCAGAAGGTTTCCGCACTCCTGGAAGCCGGTCGACGCGGCGCCGGCCTCACCGTAGTTCCGGACGGTGTCCACGTAGAACTGGACCGCGGCCTTCACCTCGGGCGAGGTGAGCCGGGGATTCCACTGCTCGTCGAACCAGCGGCCGCCGAAGGCGTTGATCACCGTGTTGAGCGGCGCGAGCACCTCGCCCCAGCCGGGCTTGCCGCGCAGGCAGATCCCGGCGACATCGCGCGAGTGGAGCTTGCGCGCCGCCTCGGCGACCTCCGTCCAGGTGGGCTCGGCCGGGAGGGAGATGCCCGCGTCGGCGAACATCTTCTTGTTGTACATCAGGAACGACGACTCTCCGTAGAACGGGACGGAGTACATGTCGCCGTTGTACGAGAGTGCCTCTCGCAGTGAGGGGATGAAGTCGCTCGGGTCGTACGACGGGTCGGTCGCCATGAGCTTCGACAGGTCGGTCAGCCAGCCGTTCTGCGCCCACATCCGCGTCTCGTAGTTGCTGATCATCACCACGTCGAACTCGCCGCCACCGGTCGAGACGGACGCGGTGATCTTGGCCCGGGCCTCGTTCTCGGACAGCGTGATGAACTTCAGCCGGACGCCGGGATTGGCGCGTTCGAACTCTGGTGCGAGCTTGACGGCGTCCGTCATCTGCGAGTTGGAGACCATGGCAACGGTCACGGCCGAGCCGCCCCCGTCGGTGAAGACGCCTGCTCCGGAACACGCCGTCGTGAGTACGGCGACGGCGGTCGCGAGCCCCGCCGCGATGGCGGGTCTTCTCGATCGTCTTTCGGTCACGTCAGCTCCTCTCTTTCGTGAAGGGATTGGGGTGAAGGGATGTATGTCATCGGGTCAGAAGCCATTTCGCGGTGCCGGAATCGGTGACGAGGGCGCTGGCGAAGCCGCCGCGCAGCGCGCCGAGCATGGAGTCCCGACGGTGCTCGCCACCGGACAGCAGGATCGAGGTCGGGCACTGCGCGATGGCGTCGAGCGGCACCGAGACGGTCCGATCCACCAGACTGGAGGCCACGGGAACGCCGTGCGGGTCGTAGAACCGGCCGCCGATCTCGCCGACGGCGCCCAGGTCCCGGAGCTCTTCGAGGACCTCGACGTCGATGTAGGCGCCCTCGAACAGCGTGGTCGACGTGGACACCGAGCCGACGCCGAACAGCATGACCTCGGCGGTGCGGGCGGCTTCGAGCGCCTGCGAGACGATCGAATCCTCGTTGAGCGCGCGGACGGTCCCGGGGTCGGCGAACAGGGGAGCCACCAGGCGTAGGGGGCGCGCACCCAGGCGTTCGGAGAAGACGGCCAGCGCGTGGTCGACGCCCGTGTGGTACTCGACGGAGGTCATGGATCCGTCCATCTGGACGACGCGGGCGCAGCCGGCTCCGCCGCCGAGCGCGTCGGCGACCGCGACCTGCTCGGGGCCCCAGGTGAATCCGAACGTGTCGTCCGGCTGGATGCGACGGCTCAGCAGAGAGGCGCCGGCGCGGCCGAGCGCCGCATCGCCGGAGGGGGTGCCGTCGGCGTCCTCCGCGATGACGAGGGCCTCGGTGAGGCCGAAGGCCTTCTCGAGGTCGCGCTCGAGATCGGGATGGATCGACTTCGCGAGATGCGGCGGGGCCGCGACGGTGACGGTGACCAGCCCCTGCGCCCGTGCGCGGGCGACGAGGCGGCCCGCGGTGGGGCGGGAGACGCCCAGCCGCTCGGCGATCTGCGCCTGGGTGAGTCCTTCGAGGTGGTACATCGTGGCGGCGCGCACCAGGAGGCGCAGGTCGTGTCCGCTCTCGGCGGGGGCACGGTGGGGTGTGGTCACTGGGGAACTCCGATATCCATCGTGAGCAAATGCTCACTAGACGTGATCTTGCTCACTACGCTAGCATCGTGAATGTGACCCAGGCAACAGTTCCTCCAGAAATGCGCGTCAGCGTTCTCCATCCCGGCGGCCGGATGACCATCGACCGCCGCCCGGTACCGAGGCCCGATCCGGGCGACGTCCTGGTGCAGGTGGCGGCGGTCGGCGTCTGCGGATCCGATACCCACTACCTGCGCCACGGGCGGATCGGCGAATTCGTCGTGACCGCGCCGCTCGTCCTCGGCCACGAGGCGTCGGGGCGGATCGTCGCCGTCGGCGACGGCGTCCCGGCCGAACGGTTGGGGGAGCGGGTGTCGATCGAACCGCAGCGTCCCGATCCGTACAGCGCGGAGACCCTCCGCGGCGACTACAACCTCTGTCCGGGGATGCGGTTCTACGCCACCCCGCCGGTCGACGGTGCGCTCGCCGAGTACGTGACGATCGGATCCGCTTTCGCGCACGCGGTTCCGGAGAACGTCTCCGACGAGGCGGCGGCGCTGTTCGAGCCGCTCTCCGTCGGCATCGCGGCGATGCGGAAGGCGGGGATCGGGCTCGGCGGCAGCGTGCTGATCGCGGGCGCCGGCCCCATCGGGATCATGTGCGCGCAGGTCGCACGAGCCGCCGGTGCCGAACGCATCGTCGTCACCGATATCGACGCGAACCGCCGCGACGTCGCACTCCGGTTCGGTGCCACCGCCACCGTCGACCCCGCCGACGGTGCGCCGGGCGAGGGCTTCGACGCCTTCGTCGACGCGTCCGGCGCGCCGCCGGCGATCAGGGCCGGGATCGCCGCGGTACGGCCGGGCGGCCGCGTCGTCCTCGTCGGTATGGGCGCCGACGACGTGGAACTGCCGGTCAGCACGATCCAGGCGCGCGAGCTGATCCTGACCGGGGTGTTCCGGTACGCGAACACGTGGCCCACGGCGATCGCGCTCGCCGCGAGCGGCCGCGTCGATCTCGACGCGATGGTGACCTCGCGGTTCCCCCTCGACGGCGCGGAGGACGCGCTCAACGCCGACCGCATGCCTGGCGGGATCAAGGCGGTCGTTCACCCGGGGCGCACCGCGCCCGCGACAGAGCAGGAGCAGTGATGACGGAACCGATTCAGCTGACCGATGCGGCGCTGCCGCGCATCGCCGGAGCATCGACCCCCGGATACGACCGTGCCGCGACCGGCGCGGGCATCGTGCACTTCGGTGTCGGCGGGTTCCACCGCGCGCACCAGGCGATGTACGTGGACCGCCTGCTGGAGTCCACATCGACTCCGCAGGCGTGGGGGATCTGCGGCGTGGGCCTGCGGCCCGCCGACGCCGCGATGCGCGACGCGCTCGTCCCCCAGGACGGGCTGTACACGCTCACCCTCCGGCATCCCGACGGTGCCGAGGAGACCTCGGTGATCGGGTCCGTCGTCGACTACCTGTACGCACCGGACGATCCCGACGCGGTGATCGAGCGCCTGGCTTCGCCGGACGTGCGGATCGTCTCGCTCACGATCACCGAGGGCGGCTACAACTTCTCCGCCACGACCGGAGCGTTCGACGCGGAGAATCCGGACATCGTCGCCGACCTCGACAACGGCGCCCGCCCGCGCACCGTCTTCGGCTACGTGACCGAAGCGCTGCGCCGCCGTCGCGATCGGGGCCTGGCCGCGTTCACCGTGATGTCCTGCGACAACATCGAGGGCAACGGCCACATCGCGCGCAGCACCTTCCTCGCCTTCGCCCGCCTCGCCGATCCCGTGCTGGCGGAGTGGATCGACGAGCAGGTCCGGTTCCCGAACTCGATGGTCGACCGGATCACCCCGGTCACGCCCCCGACCCTCCGTGCCGAGGTGGCGGCGCGGACCGGAGTCGACGACCGCTGGCCCGTCGTCGCGGAACCGTACACGCAGTGGGTCCTGGAGGATTCGTTCAGCGCGGGGCGGCCCCGGTTCGAGGACGTGGGCGTGCAAGTCGTGCAGGACGTCGCGCCGTACGAGCTGATGAAGCTGCGCCTGCTCAACGCCGGTCATCAGGCGCTCGGGCACTTCGCGCGGCTGCTCGGCTACGAGTTCGTGCACGACGCCGCCGCCGACCCGGAGATCCGGGAACTGCTGCTGCGCTACATGCGCGACGAGGCGCGTCCCACCCTGCAGCCGGTGCCCGGCATCGACCTCCACGACTACATCGAGACGCTGCTCGAGCGGTTCTCCAACCCGGCGATCGCCGACACCGTCGCGCGGCTGTGCCAGGACGCGTCCGATCGCATCCCGAAGTGGCTCGTCCCGGTGATCGTCGCACGGCTGGACGAGGGGGGATCTGCTCCGCTCGCCGCGGCCGTCGTCGCGGCGTGGACCCGCTGCTGCGAGGGGGTCGACGATGCCGGCGAGGCTCTGGTGCTCGCGGACTCGAGGACGGATGAACTCGTCGCGAATGCCGCTGCCTCGCGGGAGGATCCGCTCGCCTTCGTCGCGGAGGCGGACCTCTTCGGCGACCTCGCCGTGCGCGCGGGCTTCACCGAGCCCTACCTCGATGCGCTGCGATCCCTCCGCGAGCGCGGTGCCCGGGCGACGTTGCGGGAGCTGCTCGCCCGATAGCGGCCGTCCGTCAGAGTCGGTCGATGACGTGGCGCGCCGCGTCGCTGTACCGGGCGTAGACGCCGGGCGTCTCCTCGGCGGAGAAGGTCTGCGCGGCGGGCCGCTCCCAGGCGGGGGCGGCACCGTCGGGCTGCAGGGTCCAGGCCGCCTGCCGGGCGGCGCCGCGGGCCACGTACTCGCCGTCGGCGGGGAAGTCCACGTCGCGTCCGAACACGGCGGGGGCGATGGCGCGGACGGCGGCGGATCGCCCGCCGCCGCCGACGACGAGGATCCGCTCGATCGATGTGCCCTGCGCGGCAATGGCGTCCAGGCAGAACCGCAGGGAGCACAGCAGGCCCTCGACGGCGGCCCGGGCGATGTTCTGCGGCGTCAGGTTGGCCCCCGTCACCCCGTGGAGCGCACCCGACGCGTTCGGCAGGTTGGGGGAGCGCTCGCCGCTGAAGAACGGGACGAGCGTGAGCCCCTCGCTGCCCGCCGGGGCGGCGAGCGCGAGCCGGGAGAACTCGTCGAAGTCGACACCGAGCATGCGCGCGGAGGCGGCGAGCACGGGGGCGCCATTGAGGGTGCACACCAGTGGCAGCTGATGTCCCGTGGCGTCGGCGAATCCGGCGACGATGCCGGACGGATCGCAGGGGGCGGCCGACGTCACGGCGCTCACCACGCCGGATGTGCCGAGGGAGACGATGCAGTCGCCGGGGCCCGCGTCCAGCCCGAGCGCGGCGCCCGCGTTGTCGCCGGCGCCGGCGCCGAGGAGGGTGCCGGCGCGGAGCGGACCGTCGGCCGAGGTGACCGGTACCGACTCCGCCGGGCCGAGCACGCGGGGAAGTGCGGGGCTCCGCCCGCGCATCGCGAGTTCGAGAAGATCTCTACGGTATTCGCCGGTCGCCGCGCTGAAGTACGCGGTCCCCGAGGCATCGGAGCGGTCCGTGACGAGCGCGCCGACACCGCCTCCGGTGAGCTGCAGCGTGAGCCAGTCGTGGGGCAGGGCGACGGCGGCGGTAGCGTCGGCGTGCGCGGGCTCGCGGTCGGCGAGCCATCGCAGTTTGGCCGCTGTGAAGGCGGCCACCGGGACGACCCCCACAGCATCAGTCCAGGCCGCGGGGCCGCCGAGGTCGGCCACGAGCTGCCGGGCGGCGTCCGCGGAGCGGGTGTCGTTCCACAGCAACGCGTCCCGGACGACGGCACCGTCCTCGTCCAGGCACACCATCCCGTGCTGCTGGGCGCCCACGGACACGGCGGCGACGTCCTGCAGGCCGCCGGCCTCCTTCGCGGCGCCGGCGAGCGCATCCAGCCACGCCGCGGGGGCGACCTCCGTGCCGGGCGGGTGCGGTGCGCTTCCGGTCCGCACGGTCTCGCCCGAATCCGCATCGCACACTACGACTTTGCAGGACTGCGTGGACGAGTCGATTCCGGCGACGAGTGGCATGGTGCGATTCTGTCAGGTCCGCGCCGCACCCACGGCCGTATCGCCGTACGGCTATTTGACAATAGTTTTCATTGCCGATTATCAATTCGGGCATGTCCCGACATCTGAGTATCACGATCCCCCTCCTCGCCGCGGCGCTGCTCGCGGCCGGATGCGGCTCGTCCCAGTCCGATTCGTCCCCGTCCTCGGCCCCGTCCGCATCCGGCTCCGACGCCGACGCGCCCGGCGGCGCGACCGAGGCGCGCCGCGCCACGCCGCGGCTCGCGGTCACTTACGAGGGTGGCGTGCAGGTCGTCGACGCCGCCACGCTGCAGACGATCGCCGACCTCCCCGGCACGGGATACCTCCGCGTGAACCCGGCCGGCGACGGCCGTCACGCCTTCCTCTCCGAGGGCACGGGATTCCGGCTGCTCGACCTCGGCACCTGGTCGGTGCCCCACGGCGACCACCAGCACTTCTACACCGCCGCGCCCCGTCGCACCGACATCCGCATCGAGGCGCCCGAGCCGGGCCACGTCGTCCGGCACGACGGCTGGACCGTGCTGTTCGCCGACGGCACCGGCACGGTGACCTCGATCCCGTCGGAGAAGGTCGGCGACCCGAACGCGCCGCGCACCGTCTACACGACGCCGAAGCCGCACCACGGCGTGGCGGTGGAGCGGGCCGACGGCTCGATGCTCGTCACCCTCGGCGACGAGAAGACCCGCACGGGCGTCGCGATCCTCGACAAGGAACGCAAGGAGATCGCGCGCAACGAGCAGTGCCCCGGCGTGCACGGCGAGGGCGCGGCGGAGGGCGGCGTCGTGCTCTTCGGTTGCGAGGACGGCGTGCTCGTCGTGCGCGGCAACGAGATCGCCAAGACCGCGGCGCCCACTCCCGGCTACGCCCGGACGGGCAACGTCGCCGCCACCGAGGCGCATCCCGTGGTGCTCGGCGACTACAAGGTGGACAAGGGGGCCAAGCCCGAGCGGCCCACGCGCGTCACGCTGATCGACACCCGGACCGGCGCGATCAAGCTGGTGGACCTGCCCGCCTCCTACAGCTTCCGCTCCCTCGCCCGCGGCCAGTTCGGCGAGGCGCTCGTGCTCGGCACCGACGGGGTGCTCCGCATCCTCGATCCGAACACCGGCGCCACGACCCGCGAGGTGAAGGTGGTCGCGCCGTGGACCGAGGACGCGAACTGGCAGGAGCCGCGCCCCGCGGTCTTCACGCTCGGTTCGACCGCGTACGTCACGGAGCCCGCGACCAAGGCGCTCATCGCGATCGACATCCCGTCCGGCAAGGAGCTGCGCCGCGGCACACTCGGGCACACCCCCGACGAGGTGTCGGGCGTCACCGGGGCCGGCACCACTCACTAGTCTGGTCCCATGTTGCGGATCGGACTGACGGGCGGCATCGGTGCCGGCAAGTCGACGGTGGCCAAGGAACTCGCGGCGCTCGGCGCCGTGATCGTCGACGGCGACAAGATCGCCCGCGAGGTGGTCGAGCCGGGCACGCCCGGCCTGGCGGCGCTCGTCGACGCCTTCGGGGAGGGCATCCTCGCCGAGGACGGCAGCCTCAACCGGCCCGCTCTGGCCGCGATCGCCTTCTCCGACGACGAGTCCCGCGCGAAGCTCAATGCGATCACGCACCCCCTGGTGGGGGCACGGTCGGCCGAGCTGATCGAGGCGGCGGGGCCGGATGCCGTGATCGTGCAGGACATCCCGCTGCTCGTGGAGAACAAGGTGGCGCCGATGTTCCACCTCGTGATCATCGTGTGGGTCGACGAGGAGGAGCGGGTCCGCCGGCTCGTCGGCTCGCGCGGCATGGCCGAGGACGACGCGCGGGCGCGTATCGCCGCCCAGGCCACGGACGAACAGCGCCGCGCCGTCGCCGACGTCTGGCTCGAGAACACCGGCTCGGAGGACGCCACCCGCGCCGCCGTCCGCGCGCTCTGGGCCGACCGGATCGCACCGTTCGCCGCGAACGTCGCGGCGCGCCGCCCGGCCGGCGGCGCGCCGCAGGTCGACGACCCGGCCTACGACGAGCGGCTCGTCGGGCGGCTGTGGGTCACCCTCGGCTCGGACGTACGGGAGGTCGGGGCCGACGGTGCCGTCGCCGTCGTCGTGCTCGCCGAGGGGGTCGGGGTCGATGCGGTCGCCGATCGGCTCGCGGACGCCGGCTTCGCGCCGGACGGCGCGGGGGAGTTCCGTGGCTGCGATCCGGGCCGATCGGTGACGGTGCGGGTCGACACTCAGGCCGGGGCTGGGGCCGGGGCCGCGTAGTAGTCCCGCACGTGCAGCGCGGCCAGTGGCGTCCAGCGCGGCACCGGGCGGTCGTCCTGCGCCTCGACCGCAGGTGCGGACGTGCCGTACGACTGGATCGTCAGCGCGGTCACGGGCTCGTGATCGACGAGCGACGCCAGCGCGTACGCCGCGGCGAGCACGTGCACGCACATCGTGCTCCTCGCCCTGCACGAGCAGTCGGCGGCGTCGAGGACCGGCGCGGGCCGCAGTCCGCGGGCGATCAGCGAGGCGTGGATCGCGTCGTCGGGCTCCGAGCGGGAGCCAAGTTCGTCGCGCAGGGCGGTCGCGACCGCCGGTGCCATCGGGGCGAATTCGAGGTGCGCGACGGAGGCGCTCGCGCCGCTGTGCACGAGCGCGGTGACGCGGCCGCCGTCGAACTGCAGGGTGACGCCGCCGTTGCGCGCGAGCATCCGGGCCCGCGGCGCGTGGGTGTTCGGGGTGCTCGCCGTGATCGGCTCCGCGATGCGCACGAGGTCGGCGCCCCACGTGGTGAATCCGAAGGGGTTCGTCGCCATATCAGTTCTCCCGGTTCCGGCGCAGGATGTCCATCAGGCGCTCGTCGTCGAGCGCGGCCAGTTCGGTCACGATCGACCCGTCGTCGGCGTGCACGCCGAGAAGCGCCTTGCGGCGGTGCATCTCGTCGATGTGCTCCTCGATCGTCGTCGCGGTGGTCAGTGTGGTCACGGTGACGGGACGGTCCTGGCCGATGCGATGGGCCCGGTCGGTGGCCTGCGCCTCGACGGCCGGGTTCCACCACCGGTCGTAGTGGATGACCTCGCTCGCCCGGGTCAGCGTGAGGCCCGTGCCACCCGCCTTCAGGCTCATCACGAGGATCCCCGGGCCGGTGCCTGACTGGAAGTCGTCGGCGATCGACGACCGCTCCGCGAGCGACAGCCCGCCGTGGAAGAACGGCACCGGTCGGCCCAGCACGGACGACACGGCCGCGGCCAGCAGCTCGCCCGTCTCCCGGTACTGCGTGAACACCAGGGTCGGACGGTGCGCGGCGGCGTTCGCCTCCAGGATCTCCAACGCTACGTCCAGCTTGCCGGAACGGCCCGGCTCCCGGGAGGGTGCGGCACCGTCGACCAGTCCCGGATGGTTGCAGATCTGCTTGAGCGCGGTGAGCACCGCGAGCAGTCGGCCGTGCCGCTCCAGTCCGCTGCCGAAGCCGTCGTCGGCGGCCCGGGCGAGGCAGGCATCGTAGCGGCGGGCCTGTTCGTCGCTGAGGTCGCACAGCACCGGATTGTCGATCTTCGGCGGCAGCGCGCCGGCCGCCCGGTCCTTGGTCCGGGCCAGCATCACCGGCGCGACGGCGGTGCGTAGGCGGCGCAGGGCACCGTCGTCCCCGGCCTCGACGGCGCGGGTGAACCGGCGCCGGAAGACCGCCTTGACCGGGAACATCCGCGGGGCGACGACGCGCAGAACGGCCCACAGGTCGTCGAGCGAGTTCTCGATCGGGGTGCCGGTGAGGGCGATGCGGTGGTCGGCGTCCAGTTCCCGTGCGGCGCGCGAGACCTGCGTCCGCGGATTCTTCAGCGTGTGCGCCTCGTCGAAGACGACGGCGGTCCAGTGCGTGCCTCCGAGCTCCGCCGCCGACAGCCGGAGCCGGGCGTAGGAGACGATCGTGACCTCCTCGAGGAGGGCGGGCGCGAACCGGGCGATCTCCCGTCGCCAGTTGGTGGCGAGACTCGTGGGGCACACGACGAGGTGCGGCCCCGGCCCGAGCCGCGTGAGTGCTGCGATCGCCTGCAGGGTCTTGCCGAGGCCCATCTCGTCGGCGAGCAATGCGCCGCCGTGATCGCGCAAGGTGCGGAGCAGCCACGCGACGCCGGCGGCCTGGTAGGGGCGAGGTTTCGCGTCGAGGACGCCGTCGAGGGTCCTCGCTGTCGCGACGGTGTCGGCGAAGGCGGTAAGGGCGTAGGAGGCGGATGTGACCGCCGTGCCCATCGGATCGGGTTCGGCGTGCGCCGCGATCGGCAGCGGCGCCTCGTCGCCCCTGCCCCGTGCGGCCCAGGCCGCGAGCGAGGCCGAGGGACGCGCGCCGGCGGGGAGCGCGGTGACGTCGACGAGATCGCAGCGCACGTCGGCGACGGCGAGGGCACCGTCGACCGGGACGACCAGGGGGATGACCGTCGCGCGAGCGGGATCGTCGAGGTGATGGGAGGACCAGAGGGCGAACTGGTGGAGGTCGGGGAGGTACGTGGCTTCGAGGCTCAGGGCGCGTCCTTCGCGGAAGTCGAATAGAGTACGTTGTACGGAGTACCTGAACAGTGTACACAGTACGGAGAAAGATGTCGATGAATCCCGAGGACGAGGGTCGTGCACTGGTCAGGCTGCTGTGGCGGTCCGAGGCGGGCGAGCCCGCCCGGGGCCGCAAGGGGCCCAAGCAGCGGCTCACCGTCGACGAGGTGGTGGCCTCCGCGATCGAGCTCGCCGACGCCGAGGGGTTGCCCGCGGTCACCATGCGCGCGCTCGCCGGGAGGTTGGGCGTGGGGCCGATGAGCGTCTACACCTACGTCCCGACCCGCGATGTGTTGGTGGCTCTCATGGTCGATGCGGTCGCGGCGGCGCAGCCGCCGATCGAGCACCGGGCCGCGCTGCGCGACGCGCTCGTCGCCGCCGTCCGGGCCCGACGCGACGAGTACCTCGCGCACACGTGGCTGCTCGACGCGCCGTCGTGGCGCGATGTGCTGGGGCCCGGGAGGATCGGGCAGTACGAGGCGCAGCTCGCCCTCCTGGAGGACCTGCCGATCACTGACCTCGAACGCGACTGGCTGGTCGTCCTCCTCGAGAGTTTCGCGGCGGGCGCCGCCCGCAGCTCCGGCGCGCGGGGCGCCGCGTCCCGGCCGCTGACCGACGCGCAGTGGTGGGAGGTCGTGGGTCCGGAGCTGGCCACGCTGATGCCGCAGGGGAGGTACCCGATCGCAGGACGCGTCGGTTCGGTCGTCGGCGAGCACTACAGCGGGCCGGGGGACCCCGACGCCGGCTTCGAACTGGGCCTGCAGGTTCTGCTCGACGGGCTGGAGGCGCGGATTCCGGGCCTGCGCGGCGCGGCGGCACCGGACGTCAGCGCCAGCTGACGGGCGCCCCCTCCGCGGCCAGCCACCTGTCCACGCTGTGGCCGTGCGCCGCGGTGCCGGCGACCGCCCGTGTCGCGGCGAGCAGCGCCCGCTCGGCGTCGCCCGCGCTGAGGAGGTCCGCGGCTGCGGCCGCGAGCAGTTCGTCGACGTCGATGAGCTCGATCGGGCGGCCCGGGTGCTCGACGAGGTCGAGGTACCAGTCCTCGCTGTGCCAGATGTTCCCGTCGCGCCAGACCCGCGCGACATCGAGGTACACGCGTTGGTCGCGCTCGTGACCGGGGGTGAAGTGAAAGATCGTCGCCCGCAGGTCGAAGGCCGGCAGCAGCCAGGACTCGATCGCATCGAACTTCGGGTGGTCCGCGCGGCGGGCGACGTACAGCCCGAAGGCCGTCTCCCGGAACTCCTCGACCTCCCGGACGAAGCCCTTGGGGTCGGTGTTCGTCATGGCCGGTGGGTCGAAGGTTTCGCGCTTGGGCGGGTGCACGGCGCCGTCGTCGATCGCGGCGTCGGCACGGAGCCGCAGCACCAGCGTCACCTCGGTGCGCCCTCGTGGCCGTCCGGCGACGGCGCCGGACGGCCGGAAGCCGTGGCGCCGGAGCAGCGCACCGAGAGCGTCGTCGTGGGTGCGGACCAGGATGCCGTCCAGGCCGGACGCCCGCTCCCGCGCCGCGTCGAGGAGTGCGGGCACGGCGTCCTCCGCCGCGTCGAGCACCGTCAGGTCCAACCAGCCGCCACCGACCGCGCCGATCGCCGCCGCCCCGTCGACGGCGAGCTCGAAGGTCACGTCCGCGTCCATCCGTCCACGATACGACGCCACGCCGGGATTCCCGGGTGGCGGCGTCACCGGGACCACGCGGGGCGTTCGGTCCGGACGTCCCACGTACGATCTCTGCCGTGCCCCAGTACTCCCTGCTCCCAGCCCCCGCCGCGAACCGTGTCTACGCCGAGGCGACGGCGTCGATGGTGCGGGCGGAACTGACCGTGCTCAGCCGTGCCGCGCTGGGCGGGCGGATCGGCCCCGTCGAGAGCCGGGGAGTGGCGGGCGTCGAGCACCTGGTCTTCGAGGCGGACGAGCTCACCGAGCGCGACCTCGGGTTCCTGGGTCTCACCTCGGCCTTCTACGCGCTCTTCGCGCACGAGGGCGAGCTGCTGCGCCCCATCGCAGTGCCCTCGCCGGAGCGCTACCCCTCCGACTTGCTGACCATCCTCAAGTACCAGGGCAAGACGAACGAGCAGTTCACCCGGCTCGTGCTGAACGTGACCGCGGCCTCCAGCGCGCGGCCCGACGGGGTTCTCGACGGGACGCTGCGCGTGCTCGACCCGGTGTGCGGCCGCGGCACCACGTTGAGCCAGGCCGCGATGTACGGGCTGGACGCCGTCGGTGTCGACGTGGACGTCAAGGACTTCGAGCTCTACAGCTCCTTCTTCACCACCTGGCTCAAGGACCACCGGTTCAAGCACGCCGCCGCGACCACCCCGGTCCGTCGCGAGAAGTCGGTGATCGCGAAGAAGTACGAGGTGGAGTTCGCGGCGGAGAAGGCCGACTACCTGGCCGGACACAAGCAGTCGCTCACCTTCTACGCCGCCGACACGATGATCACCTCTCAGCTGGTCAAGCCCGGCAGCATCGACGTGGTGGTGGGCGACCTGCCCTACGGCGTGCAGCACGGTAGCCGCGGTCCGCGCGGCCTGGTGCGCGACCCGCTCGACCTTCTCGACGGCGCCCTCCCGGGCTGGGCCTCCCGGCTCCGCGCCGGCGGCGCGATGGGGCTGGCGTGGAACACCCGCGTCGCGCCCCGGGACCGCATCGCGGCCCTGCTCGAATCCCGGGGCCTGACGGTGCTGGACGGTCCCGGGTACGACGATCTGCGGCATCGGGTGGACCGGTCGATCACGCGGGACGTGATCGTCGCGCGCAAGGACTGACGGCCGGCGGCGGTCGCACCGAACTTGTCGGTGGGTCGGCCTACGCTGGTTCCATGGCATTCGCGGCAGAGCAACCGGTGGTGGCGCACTCCGAGCACCGGCCGATCGGAGAGATCGAGCGGGCCCCGGCGGAGTTCACGGTGGTCAGCGAGTACGAGCCGGCGGGCGATCAGCCCACGGCCATCGCGGACCTCGAGCGCAGACTCAAGGCGGGTGAGCGGGACGTGGTGCTGCTGGGCGCCACGGGCACCGGTAAGTCGGCCACCACGGCGTGGCTGATCGAACGGGTGCAGCGCCCCACGCTGATCATGGCCCCGAATAAGACGCTGGCCGCGCAGCTGGCCAACGAGCTGCGGGCGATGCTGCCGAACAACGCCGTCGAGTACTTCGTCTCGTACTACGACTACTACCAACCCGAGGCGTACATCGCGCAGTCGGACACGTACATCGAGAAGGACTCCTCGATCAACGACGACGTGGAGCGGCTGCGGCACTCCGCCACCTCGTCCCTGCTCTCCCGGCGGGACGTGGTCGTGGTGGCATCGGTGTCGTGCATCTACGGCCTCGGCACGCCGCAGAGCTATCTCGACCGCTCCGTGCAGCTGGAGGTGGGCATGGAGGTGGACCGGGACGCGCTGCTGCGCCTGCTGGTCGACGTCCAGTACAACCGCAACGACACGGCCTTCACCCGCGGGTCCTTCCGGGTGCGGGGGGACACCGTCGAGATCATCCCCTCGTACGAGGAGCTCGCCATCCGGATCGAGTTCTTCGGGGACGAGATCGAGGCGCTGTACTACCTGCACCCGCTCACCGGGGACATCGTCCGCCAGGTCGACGACCTGCGGATCTTCCCCGCGACGCACTACGTCGCCGGCCCGGAGCGGATGGCCCGGGCGATCGAGGGGATCGAGCAGGAACTCGAGGAGCGGCTGGCCGAGTTCGAGCGGCAGGGCAAGCTGCTCGAGGCTCAGCGCTTGCGGATGCGCACCCAGTACGACATCGAGATGATGCGGCAGGTCGGGTTCTGTTCCGGCATCGAGAACTACAGCCGCCACATCGACGGTCGCGCCGCGGGCTCGGCGCCGGCCACCCTGATCGACTACTTCCCGGAGGACTTCCTCCTGGTGATCGACGAGTCGCACGTGACGGTGCCGCAGATCGGCGCCATGTTCGAGGGGGACGCCTCCCGCAAGCGCAACCTGGTGGACTTCGGCTTCCGGCTGCCCTCGGCGGTCGACAACCGCCCGCTCACCTGGGAGGAGTTCACCGAGCGCATCGGGCAGACGGTGTACCTGTCTGCGACGCCGGGGCAGTACGAGCTCGGGCAGACCGGCGGCGAGTTCGTCGAGCAGGTGATCCGCCCCACGGGCCTGGTCGATCCGCAGGTGGTGATCAAGCCCACCAAGGGCCAGATCGACGACCTGATCCACGAGATCCGCGACCGCACGGAGCGGGACGAGCGGGTCCTCGTCACCACGCTCACCAAGAAGATGGCGGAGGACCTCACCGACTACCTGCTCGACGCGGGGATCCGGGTGCGCTACCTGCACAGCGACATCGATACCCTGCGCCGGGTCGAGCTGCTGCGCCAACTGCGGCTCGGCGAGTACGACGTGCTGGTCGGCATCAACCTCCTGCGTGAGGGCCTCGACCTGCCCGAGGTGTCGCTGGTCGCGATCCTCGACGCCGACAAGGAGGGCTTCCTCCGGTCCACCACCTCCCTCATCCAGACGATCGGCCGTGCGGCGCGCAACGTCTCGGGCGAGGTGCACATGTACGCCGACAAGGTGACCGAATCGATGCGCGTGGCGATCGAGGAGACGGAGCGCCGCCGCGAGAAACAGATCGCGTACAACACGAAGATGGGCGTCGATCCGAAGCCGCTGCGGAAGAAGATCGCCGACATCCTCGATCAGGTGTACACGGAGGCGGACGACACGGAGCAGGCCATCGGCGGATCGGGGCGCAATGCCACGCGCGGCCGGCGCGCGCAGGGCGAGCTGCGATCGGTGTCCGCCGTCAGCGCCGGCATGTACGAGGGGGAGGACGTCAAGTCGATGCCCCGCGCCGAGCTCGCCGATCTGATCGCCGAACTCACCGACCAGATGATGAACGCCGCGCGGGAGCTGCAATTCGAGCTCGCAGGCCGGATCCGCGACGAGATCGCGGATCTGAAGAAGGAGCTCCGCGGAATGGACGCCGCCGGCTTGCAATGACCTGCGAATCCGGCAACACCGGCCGTTGCGGTGTGTCCCGTGCCGCAAACTGCCTGTTCCGGGGGAGGAGGAGGCTATGGTGTCGGAGACACATTGCTAGGGCTTTCCAACGACAGAACTCCGCTGGAGTAGAGAAAGAGGAGACTCGATGAGTGGCTACAGCACGATCGTCGTCGGCACCGACGGCTCGGAGTCGTCGCTGCGCGCCGTGGAGCGCGCCGCTGCACTGTCCGGCGACGCGAAGCTGGTGATCGCCTGCGCGTTCCTGCCGAGCGAGGGCGCCGACCCCGCCGCCGCGGACATCCTGGGTGCCGACGCGTACCAGCTGCAGGGCGCGAACCCGGTCAACGACATGCTGCGCACCGCCGAGGGGCGCGCGCTCAAGGCGGGCGCGAGCGAGGTGGAGAAGCGTGCCATCAAGGGCCAGCCCGTGGATGCGCTGCTGGACCTGGTCAAGTCGCTGCCCGAGCCCGCGCTGCTCGTGGTGGGCAACAAGGGTATGAACTCCCTCACCGGTCGCCTGCTGGGCTCCGTCCCCTCGGACGCCGCCCGCAAGACCTCCGTGGACATCCTCATCGTCCACACCACGTAGTACCCCCGGGGGCTCAGGCCTCCAGCGCGCGCAGTGCGCGCGGTAGCGACCCGGACGTGACCACGGTCAACGTCTGGGTCGCTCGCGTCAGGGCCACGTACAGGTCCCGCAACCCCCGGTCGAACTCGACCTCCGCCGGCTCGCCCACGATCAGCCCCGGCTCGACCACGACGACGTGGTCGAACTCGAGGCCCTTCGCGTCACGGACGCTCATGACCCGCACGTTCGGGGCCGTCAGGCGGCGGAGCGGGGCCACGAGGTTCGACGGTGCCAGCACCGCCGTCAGCCGGTCCTCGTCGCGCGGCAGTTCGGCCCGCACCGCCTCGACGAGCGGCCGGTCACCGTCGACCCGCACGAGGCGGGGCGGCTGCGCCCCTGACCGCACCGACGCCGGCGGAGAAAGGGCCGGGTCGATCTCGGCCAGCACGTCCGCCGCGAGATCCATGATCTCCTTGGGCGTGCGGTAGTTCACCGTCAGTTCCGCGACGACGAACCGGCCCGGTACGTAGGGATCGAGGGCCTCGCCCCAGCTGGTCATCCCGGCGGCGTCGCCGGTCTGCGCGGTGTCACCCACCAGCGTCATCCACCGGTTCGGGCTGCGGCGCATCAGCATCCGCCAGGCCATCGCCGACAGCTCCTGCGCCTCGTCGACGATGATGTGGCCGAAGGTCCACGTCCGGTCCTCCCGCGCCCGGTCCGCGGTGGAGTTGAACTCGCGCACCGTCTGCCGCTGCGCCAGCTGCTCGGCGTCGATCAGGTCGTACGCCATGAGGATCTCGGCGTCGAACTCGTCGTCGAGGTCCTGCGGAGCGGAGCCGGTCAGAATGTCGAGCGCCTCCTGCGCCTCCTCCAGCCGCTGCCGCCACTGGCGTTCCGCCTCGTCGGCGTCCACGTCGTCGTCGCCCAGGAACTCCGCGATCTCGTCCAACAGCGGCGCATCGGCGGGGGAGAAGGCGGGCTTGCCGTCGATCCCCGTGGTGAGTGGGCGGCGCAGCTCCGCACGTTCGGCATCCGTGAGGTCGGGCGCAGCCTCGGCGAGCCGGTCCTCGTCGCGCAGGAGTTCGGTCAGAACCCGTTGCGGCGTGAGCGCAGGCCACAGCTGATCGAGGGCGCCGAGCACCTCGGGGTCCTGTGCCAGCTCGTCGCGGATGTCGGAGATGTCGGTCCGGGAGAGCAGCATCGTGTTGTCGACCACCGACGAGCCGATCGTCGCCGCGTGCTGGGCGGCCAGGGCGTCGAGTGCGGACTGCCGGAAGATCGCGCGTGCGGTGTTGTGCGGGCGCCGCGAGCTCCGCGCCCGGCCGCGGGCCCGGGTCGCCAGCTTCTTGTCGAGGATCAGCGGGTAGCCGTCGAACTTCATGACGATCGGCTCGTCGGGCACCGTCTGCCACCCGCGCACCGCCTGCTTGCACACCTCGACCATGGCGGTCGATCCCTTGAGCCGGGCCGCGGCGGCGGTGTCCTCGAGCGTCGCGATGACGCCCGGGTACAGATCGCCGACGGTGCTGAGCAGCACGCCCGTCTCGCCGAGGCTGGGGAGCACCTGACTGATGTAGTTGAGGAAGGTCTCGTTCGGCCCGACGATGAGCACGCCGGTGCGGGAGAGGTTCTGCCGGTAGGTGTAGAGCAGGTAGGCGGCGCGGTGCAGCGCGACCGCCGTCTTGCCGGTGCCGGGTCCGCCCTGCACGACGAGCACGCCGCGGTGCTCGGACCGGATGATCGCGTCCTGCTCCCGCTGGATGGTCTCGACGATGTCCGCCATGTGCCCGGTGCGTGCCCGGTTCAGCGCCTCGACCAGGGCGGATTCGCCCGCGACATTGGAGCCGAGTCCCTGACCGGGGTCGGCGGTAGCCCCGGTCTCGCTGCCGGGCCCGGAACCGGTGAGGGTGAGGCGTTCGGCGACCACGCCCGTCAGCTCACGCCCCCGGGTCCGGACGTGGCGCCGCACTGCGACCCCCTCCGGCTGGGCGGGGGTGGCGAGGTAGAACGGGCGCGCGAGCGGCGCGCGCCAGTCGAGGAGCAGGGTGCTCAGGTCCTCGTCGTCATCGAGGACGCCGATCCGCCCGATGCGGCGGACCGCGTCGGTGTCCTCGCCGGCCATGTCGAGGCGGCCGAAGTAGAGGTTCTGCTCGGCGGCGTCGTACTTGGCGATGTCGTCGGTGTAGAGCTGGTGGTACGAGTCCCGCTCGGAGATCTCCTGCGGGTTCTCGCCGACCTCCTGCAGGTTGTCGGCCCGCCGGCGGTTCGCGGTGCTGCGCATGGCGTCGATCCGGGCGTACACGCGATCGAGGTGGGCCTGCTCCTCGGTGAGCAGGGGATCGACGGCGTCGGTGGTCACAGGACTCCTCGTGGACGGCTGCGCTGAATCAGACCGTCCATTCTCCACGATCCGCTGAGTTCGCGCTGCGACCCCCGTCCGGCCCGAGAGGGACGGGCGTCGGTCGGCGGCCCCGTCCGTCGCCCGAGCACACGTGAACCGCGTTCACGATTCATCCTTTCTGCCCGGTATTCGGCGTGATGCAACGAATACTCGCGTGATCACTGCTACTTCACAGTGTTCGATCTCATAGGAACAGCGGGGTGACGGAACGATTGTTGTTACTTACAGTAAAGCCGGAGAGCGCGTCACACGTGGTGGTGGTGGGATTCCGCCATTCACCCCGTAGTGGAGCCCGCTCTCGGAGTATCGGATGGATTGTGAGTATTTGCTGGTGCCGCGCTTCACTGTTGCGCTACTTCGGTAGACCTGCTCTGCATCGAAGAATGGAGCGCGGCGCCAGACCATGATCACCTCGGTACCCGGTTACCCGGCCGCTGCGGCACGATCGACGGCCACGGTCTGTGCGTCACAGCGCGTGCGGATCATCTGAGCTCTCAGGATGTTCCGAAGGGAGAGAACATGTCCAATCTCGCCGAGGCGTTGGTGACCACGGCCGGGGTCCGTCCGGACTCGCTGGCGCTCAAATGTGATGCAGCCGAGTACAGCTACGCCGCGTTGGACGAGGCTTCTGCTCGCGTCGCGTCGTTTCTCGGGGATTTGGGGGTGGGACCGGGGGATCGCGTGGGGGTGATGTTGCCGAATACGCCGGCATTCGCGATCGTCTTCTACGGGATTCTGCGACGCGGAGCGGTGGTGGTTCCGATGAATCCGTTGTTGAAAGCGGGCGAGGTGGAGTACTACCTGGCCAATAGTGGGGCGAGGATTCTGTTCGCTGATCCGGTGTTCGTGGAGGAGGCCGAGGCGGGTGCGCGGGCGGCCGGGGCGGCCGTGCACGTGGCCGATGACGACGCGCTCACGGCCCTGCTGTCCGGGGTCGAACCGCTGTGGTCGGTCGAGCCTCGTGCGGATTCCGACACCGCCGTCATCCTGCACACATCGGGTACGACAGGGAAGCCGAAAGGCGCGACCTTGACGCACACCGGGATGGGGCGCAATGCCGAGGTGTTCGGCCGGACGCTGGGGCAGTACTCACCGGATGACGTGGTGATGGGGTGCCTGCCGTTGTTCCACGTCTTCGGCCTGAGCTGTGGGCTTCTTGCATCCGTGTTGTTCGGTGCTTCGTTGACGTTGATGGCGCGGTTCGACGCGCGCAAGGCAATCGAGGTGATCGCCCGCGACCGCGTCACCGTCTTCCTCGGCGTCCCGACGATGTACGGCGCCATGGTCGCCGCGATTCGGCCCGACGACGACGTCTCCTCGCTCCGGACCTGCTGCTCCGGCGGCGCTGCCCTGCCGGTGCGGGTGATCTCCGACTTCGAGGAGGCGTTCGGCGCGATCATCATGGAAGGCTACGGACTCTCCGAGACGTCGCCGGTCGCGTCGTACAACCACCCGGACAAGCCCCGGAAGGCCGGGACCATCGGCACGCCCATCGAGGGCGTCGAGATGCGGGTGATCGGCGACGACGGTGCGCCCGTTCCCACGGGGGAGCGCGGCGAGATCCAGGTACGCGGCCACAACGTGATGAGGGGCTACTGGAACATGCCCGAGGCCACCGCCGCCGCGATCGACGAGGACGGGTGGTTCTCCACCGGCGACATCGGCATCGTGGACGAGGACGGCTACTTCTCCATCGTCGACCGCAAGAAGGAACTGATCATCCGCGGCGGATACAACGTCTACCCCCGCGAGATCGAGGAGGTGCTCTACGGGCACCCCGGGATCGCCGAGGCCGCCGTCGTCGGGCTCCCGCACGAGTCGCTCGGCGAGGAGGTCGGCGCCGCCGTGGTCCTCAAACCGGGCGTCACCGTCACCACCGATGAGATCCGCGCGTACGTCAAGGACCGGGTCGCCTCCTACAAGTACCCGCGCCACGTCTGGCTGATGCCCGAGCTCCCCAAGGGCGCCACCGGCAAGGTCCAGAAGCGCGACATCGACATCCCCTCGACGCTGTGACCCGTCCCCCCGGGAAAACCACGAGGGCGGACGGAGAGCGTCCGCGACGACCTTCGATCGGCCCGTGAAGCAGGGAAATCGGCATAGTCGTTCCGTGCTGCTCGTCGTCGACCTCGTGTCGATTCCCGTCGACATTCGCCTCATGTGATCCGGGCCACTCGCCCGTTAGTTTGCTCACTTCCGGCATCCGTACGGACGCAGGCGATTCCAGTCGATACCGGCGCGCACAGTGATTCACCTGGGAGTTTTGGTTAAGTAACGATTTTGCCAGGCGCGTCAGCGGCTCCCGGTGTGTTCGGTGGGGCGGTGCCACGGTTGCCCTGATCTCGAACGTGGGTCAATATACCGATCAACGTTGAAGCCGGTGTGGACCTCAGAACCCATGCGCCAGGCCTCGACGACCCTTCCTGGGGCAGCAGGAGAGGTGACGCTCGGATGCCGGTTCGGATGGCGCGGAATCGGATTCGAGTACAGATCGACGGTGTACCCCCGACTCCTGTGTGGATTGATGGGGCGGCTCAGGCGCACCATCCCGCTTGAGGGATGCCTTAACAGAGCTATGCCGATCGATGGTGTTCCCGCGGCCTCGCGCCGGCGGCGACGCCGAGTGCCGCACACATCGGAGTGAGAGGTGGGTAGACGTATGACGGATCCGTGGGGTAGCCGCACCGACAATGGGAAGGTCGATTCTCCCGACGATCCGCCGACGACCGGGCGCGAAACCCAGGGGGACGACCACGTCTGCCTCGCGGGTCTTCTGTCGCTGGTGACTCCGCCGGAGGTGGCGCCTCGTCCGAGGGATTGGGATTCCATCGAATCCGAACTGGGGCGGCTGCCCGACGACTACAAGGCGATCATCGACACGTACGGGCCGGGCCGATTCCGGTCGTGCATCAGCGTCTGGAGTCCTGAGCAGATCCTTGCTCGCCGACGCGATCTCAACAATCTGCTCGGCATGCTCAAGTTCTACTGTCAGCAGGGCGCCTACACGATCGACGTCGCACCGCTCGGCGTCGGCCACGAAGCGATCGGCGAGTGCGACGACACCTACTTGCCCTGGGGTGAGGCGCGGCGCGGAACCATCGGGCTGTGGCGGACCACCAGGTTCTCACCGGACGACTGGCCGGTTCTGCTGATGTCGCTGGGCGCCATCGACTACGAATCCGAGGGCCTCGCTCCGTACCTCGTCGCGAACCTCTCGGGCCGATTCCGAAGCCTCGTGGTCAACAACGCGGTCGTCCAAGCACGGAACTTCGAAGCCGACACCTGTGAGGCCTGTGGGCACCAACGTGGCGACGGAGACGTTCCAGAGCGCTGACGCCCACCATGGACGGAAAGGTACGCACCATGCCAGACGCGAACGAGGTGCTCGCCGGACGGATCGTCGCGGCCGTGACCGCTCTCGCGCGCCAACTGCGCTACCGCCATCTCCATGTCGAGCTGACGTTGTCGCCGATGTCGGCGCTCGCCACGATCGCCCACGACGGTCCGCTGACACTGCGCGAGCTCGCCCGCACCGAACACGTGCGCCCGCAGACATTGGCCCCGATCGTGGTCGCGCTGACCTGTAGTGGCCTGGTGGCACGGTACCGTCCGGACTGCACCGGGCGGCCGGTCCGGGTCGCCGCATCAGCCCGAGGCGAGAGTCTGGTCGAGTCGGACGAATCCGCCGAGTGGCGTTGGCTCGCCGCCAGGCTCGAAGCGCTCACCGTCACCGAACTGGCGACACTGGCCGACGCCACGGAGATCATCGACTCCCTCGCCGCAGCGGAGCGCACCGAGTAGATCGACGGCAGGAGCGTCCCGGTGGGTCGCCGGCCGCGCAGGGCGAGCCGGCCGCGTGAGTCACCAGCCGCGCTCGCGCCATTCGGCGAGGTGCGGGCGCTCGGCGCCGAGGGTGGTGCCCTTGCCGTGGCCGGGATGCACGACGGTGTCGTCGTCGTACCGGTCGAAGAGCTTGGTGGTCACATCGGTGTACAGGCGGTCGAAGTCCTCGGGCGAACCGGTCTTGCCCACGCCGCCGGGGAACAGGCTGTCGCCCGTGAACAGGTGGACCGGGGCACCGTCGAACTCCGGGCGTAGGGCGAGGGCGATCGATCCGGGTGTGTGTCCGACCAGCTCGATGACGTCGAAGGTGAGATCGCCCACGGTGAGCACCTCGCCGTCGGCGAGGGTTCGATCGGTGGGGGCGTCGATGCCCTCGGCGTCGTGGACGCCGGCGGCGGCGGGGACGACCAGGCCCTCGCGGACCTCCGCCAGCGCATACCAATGGTCCAGGTGACGGTGCGTGGTGACGATCAGCTCCACCCCGCCCGCGTCCCGCGCGAAGTCGAGGATCCGCGCGGCCTCGTTGGCAGCGTCGATCAGGAGCGCGTGCCCGGCGGAATCACTCACCAGGTACACGTTGTTGTCCATACCGCCGACGGAAATCTGATTGATCGTGGTGGTCACGGGCCTCACGCTACCGCGCGGAGAAAAACTTGTCGGTGGAGATCTCTAGCATTGATCCGGGCTCGTCTACGGGCCTGCAAGGCCGGACGAAAGGAAGACGGTGGCTGATCGCCTGATCGTGCGCGGGGCGCGCGAACACAACCTGCGGGGTGTCGATGTGGACCTCCCGCGCGACAGCCTGATCGTCTTCACCGGGCTGTCCGGGTCGGGCAAGTCCAGTCTCGCCTTCGACACGATCTTCGCGGAGGGGCAGCGGCGGTACGTCGAATCGCTGTCCGCGTACGCGCGGCAGTTCCTCGGGCAGATGGACAAGCCCGATGTCGACTTCATCGAGGGCCTCTCGCCCGCGGTGTCGATCGACCAGAAGTCGACCAACCGCAACCCGCGGTCCACGGTCGGCACCATCACCGAGGTGTACGACTACCTGCGCCTGCTCTACGCCCGCGCCGGCACCCCGCACTGTCCGGAGTGCGGCTCGGTGATCGCTCGGCAGACGCCGCAGCAGATCGTCGACCAGGTACTGGACATGGAGCCGGGTACCCGGTTCCAGGTGCTCGCCCCCGTCGTCCGCACCCGCAAGGGCGAGTTCGTCGACCTGTTCAATCAGCTGCAGACCCAGGGCTACTCCCGCGCCCGGATCGACGGGGTGGTGTACCAGCTCGCCGAGCCGCCGAAGCTCAAGAAGCAGGAGAAGCACGACATCGAGGTGGTGATCGATCGCCTCGCGGTGAAGGCGACGGCCAAGCAGCGTCTCACCGACTCGATCGAGACGGCCCTGCGGCTGGCCGACGGCATCGTCGTGCTCGATTTCGTGGACCGGGAGGAGAACGATCCCGAGCGGGAGCGTCGTTTCTCCGAGAAGATGGCCTGCCCCAACGGTCATCCGATCGCGGTCGACGACGTCGAGCCCCGCTCCTTCTCCTTCAACTCGCCGTACGGCGCCTGCCCCGAGTGCGATGGCCTCGGCGTGCGCAAGGAGGTCGATCCGGAGCTCGTCGTGCCCGACCCGTTGCTCTCGCTGGCCGACGGTGCCATCGCGCCCTGGTCGTCGGGGCAGAGCGCGGAGTACTTCCTGCGGTTGCTCTCGGGGCTGGCCGACGCGATGGGCTTCGACCTGAACACTCCCTGGAAGGACCTGCCGGCGAAGGCGCGCAAGGCCGTGATCGAGGGGTCCGAGCATCAGGTCCACGTGAAGTACCGCAACCGGTACGGCCGCACCCGCTCGTACTACGCCGAGTTCGAGGGCGTCATGCCCTTCCTGCACCGCCGCCTCGAGTCCACCGAGTCGGAGCAGATGAAGGAGCGCTACGAGGGCTACATGCGCGACGTGCCGTGTCCCGCGTGCTCGGGCGCGCGGCTGCGGCCCGAGATCCTCGCGGTCACGCTCGACCACCCGCGCTTCGGGGAGAAATCGATCGCCGAGGTCGCGGCCATGTCCGTGGGGGAGTGCTCGGACTACCTTTCCGATCTCAAACTCGGGGCGCGTGAGGCCGCGATCGCCGGCCGCGTCCTCAAGGAGGTACAGGCTCGCATCGCCTTCCTGCTGGACGTGGGCCTGGAGTACCTCTCGCTCTCGCGCGCGGCGGGCTCGCTCTCCGGCGGCGAGGCACAGCGCATCCGCCTCGCCACGCAGATCGGCTCGGGGCTCGCCGGCGTGCTGTACGTGCTCGACGAGCCGTCGATCGGACTGCACCAGCGCGACAACCGCCGCCTCATCGACACCCTCGTGCGCCTGCGCGACCTGGGTAACACGCTCATCGTGGTCGAGCACGACGAGGACACGATCCGGATGGCCGATTGGGTGGTCGACATCGGGCCGTACGCGGGCGAGCACGGCGGCAAGGTCGTGCACAGCGGCACCTACAAGGCGCTGCTCAAGAACAAGGAATCGCTGACCGGCGCCTACCTGTCGGGCAGGCGTTCGCTACCGGTGCCCGCTGTGCGGCGCCCGGTGAACAAGAAACGCCAGCTCAAGGTGGTCGGCGCGCGCGAGCACAACCTCAAGAACATCGATGTCTCGTTCCCGCTGGGTGTGCTGACGGCCGTCACCGGGGTGTCCGGCTCCGGCAAGTCGACCCTCGTCAACGACATCCTGGCGACGGTGCTGGCGAACAAGCTCAACGGCGCGCGGCAGGTCCCCGGGCGGCACAGCCGGGTGACCGGCTTGGACGACCTGGACAAGCTCGTCCAGGTCGATCAGTCGCCGATCGGCCGGACGCCGCGGTCGAACCCGGCCACCTACACGGGCGTCTTCGACAAGGTCCGCACCCTCTTCGCGGCGACGACCGAGGCGAAGGTGCGCGGCTATCAGCCGGGTCGGTTCTCCTTCAACGTCAAGGGCGGCCGCTGCGAGGCCTGTTCGGGCGACGGCACGATCAAGATCGAGATGAACTTCCTGCCGGACGTCTACGTCCCGTGCGAGGTCTGCCACGGCGCCCGGTACAACCGCGAGACGCTCGAGGTGCACTACAAGGGCAAGAACATCGCCGAGGTGCTCGACATGCCGATCGAGGAGGCCGCCGAGTTCTTCGAGGCGGTCACCTCGATCCACCGCTACCTCAAGACGCTGGTGGAGGTCGGTCTCGGCTACGTCCGGCTGGGGCAGCCCGCCACCACTCTCTCGGGCGGGGAGGCGCAGCGCGTGAAGCTGGCGGCCGAGCTGCAGAAGCGGTCCAACGGCCGCACGGTCTACATCCTCGACGAGCCCACGACGGGCCTGCATTTCGAGGACATCGCCAAGCTGCTGCAGGTGATCGACGGGCTGGTCGACAAGGGGAACTCGGTGATCGTCATCGAGCACAACCTGGACGTCATCAAGACCGCCGACTGGATCGTCGACATGGGGCCGGAGGGCGGTAGTGGGGGCGGCACCGTCGTCGCGCAGGGCACACCTGAGGACGTCGCCGCGGTGCCCGAGTCGTACACAGGCTCCTTCCTCGCGGAGGTGCTGCCCTCGTCGTAGGGCGTGTCGTCCTGGGGATGCGGCTGTGGACGAACGGTGGAGACGCTGGGGATGACTGTGGAGCGTCTTCCACAGCATCTTGTGTAAATTGCACGCATGTGACACTAGATGTAGTGTTGATGGCATGAGCAACGTGACCGTCTACACCAAGCCCGCGTGCGTGCAGTGCACGGCGACCTACCGTGCGCTCGACAAGGCCGGTGTCGAGTACAGGTCGGTCGACATCAGCCTCGACGAGGAGGCGCGGGAGTACGTCCTGGCGCTCGGCTACCTGCAGGCGCCGGTGGTCGTGGTCGACGGCACCGAGCACTGGTCGGGCTTCCGTCCGGACCTGATCAAGGCGCTGGCGTCCGCTCCGGTCGCCGTCGCCGGCGCGTAGCCGGTCAGCGCGCACGACGGACGGGCCCTCAGTCGCGGGGATGCGACTGAGGGCCCGTTCGTCGTCACCGATCCGTGTATCCGTTCAGCAGCGCGGTGAGGATCCTCGTCAGGCGCGGCTCGACGTCGACCACTGCGTGCCCGAGGTCCGGGTCGGTCTCGTAGAGGTCGCGCAGCGACGTCTTCGGCCTCATCGCCCTGAACAAGGCGTTCATCCCGATCTTCCGGGAGCAGCGGTCGGGGGTGATCGTCAACGTCAGCTCGATCAGCGCCGACGGCGGCTACCCGTACACCTCGGTGTACCAGGCGTCGAAGGCCGCCGTCGCGTCGCTCACCGAGGGCCTGCACGCGGAGCTCGCAGAGTTCGGCGTGCAGGTCAAGGCTCTGCACCCGGGCAGCCACGAAACGAAGATCTTCACCAAGGTCGACCGCGCTGAGGACGTACCTCCCGACTACGCCGAATCCGCGGCGAAGTTCGCCTCGCTCAACCTCACCCGCTCCGATCCTGCGATCACCGCCGACGTCATGTACCGAATGGTCGTCGACGGCGACCGGAAGAAGATCCACTACTACAGCGGCCCGGACTCCGAGGCGATCCCGCGCGTCAAGCAGCTGCTCGGCCAGGACTGGTACCTCGAAGAACTCGCCGCCCGAAACCGCAACGTCGCCAGCCCGCTCTGGCAGGCCCTGATGCCCAGCCCCGTCGCCACCGGCGCCGCCCCCGCATGAGGTGCACTCCACGCCTCCTGGCGTCGGCGTTCAGCCGATTGTCACAATGATCTTTCCCGCGGGTCGCGCGGCCCGGTTGAACGCCGCAGGGGCACCGTCGAGCGGGACACGTTCGCCGATGACGGTGCGGAGCCGACCGTCCGCGACCCGGCGCCCGATCTCGCGCAGCTGAGCCCGGTCGGATTCGACGACGAAGAAGATCGCCCGGCCGTCGGCCGGTTGTGTCGCCGGCGGACCGGCGATCGTGACGAGCGTGCCGCCGGCGCCGACCACCTCGGTCGACCGTGCGCCGATCTCACCGCCGATCACGTCGACGACCAGGTCGACGGGATCGAGCTCCTCCAGCCCGGGGCCGGCGAGGTCGATGAACTCGTGAGCGCCGAACTCGAGCGCGCGATCCCGATCCGCCGCCCGGCCGCCGCCGACCACGTACGCGCCCGCCTCCCGGGCGAGCTGGACCGCGACGGAGCCGACGCCGCCGGCGGCGCCGTGAATCAGGACCCGCTGCCCGACCTCGAGACGTCCGTGGGTGAAGAGGCACTGCCAGGCCGTCAGTCCGGAGATCGGCAGGCTCGCGGCGACGGCGAAGTCCACGTCGGCGCGGAGGGGCGCCAGGTTCCGCGCCTCGACGGCGACGTACTCGGCCATGGACCCGTCGCGGGTCCAGTCGGTGAGCCCGAACACCCGCTGGCCGACGGTGAACCCCGTCGTTCCATAGCCGAGTTCGGCGACGACACCGGCCACCTCGTGGCCCGGGATGCTCGGTGTCCTATTGCGGCCCGCACGGTCGGTCCACGTGCCGGGCCACGCCAGCTCGCCGGGCGTGAAGCCTGAGGCGTGAACGCGGACGATCACGTCGTTCTCGGCGGCGTGCGGGTGCGGACGGTCAGCGAGGTGCATGCCGCTCGTTCCGGCGGAGCGATCAGTGACGACGACGGCCTTCATGGGAGCCCTTTCGCATGGGTGATGGGGAGTCACTCATATCGACGAGGCAGCACGTCGGAATGTCAGGCGGTTCCGTCGTTCCAGGTCCGGAGCTTGTCCGGGTTCCACTGGATCCATACGTGTGACGTGCCGCTCGGTGTCGCCCGGAGGTTGAGGACGCCGGTGATCGCGCCGTCGCGGACCATCGCGAGCGCGGCACCGTCGCCCGTGGTGACCGGCCGCAACAGCACGCCCGCCTGTCTGTCGAGCACGCCGAGCACGAACCGTGCCACCTTGCTCGCGCCGTCGATGACGTTGCGAGCGGCCCGCGCCCTGCCGCCGCCGTCGGTAGTCAGGGAGACGGAGGGGTCGAGCAGTCCGATCAGCCCGTCGAGATCACCGCCCTCGCACGCAGTGGCGAACGCTGCGACCATCCGGCCGTGCTCCGTGGGTTCGACGCTGGCGGCACGCTCCTGGTCGATGCGACGGCGCGCCGACCACGCGAGCTGGCGAGCGGCGGCGGACGACCTGTCGACGATGGCCCCCACCTCGGCGAATCCGTATTCGAAGACGTCATGGAGCACGAACGCGACGCGCTCGGCCGGAGTCATCAACTCCATCACGACCAGCAGCGCCGTGCTGACGGACTCGTTCTGCACCGCCACCTGGAGCGGATCATCGGCGATCTGCGGATCGTCGACTGCCCGAATCGGCTCGGGCAGCCACGGTCCGACGTACGCCTCGCGCCGCACCCGTGCCGAGCGCAAGACGTCGAGACAGACCCGGCTGGTCACGCGCGTGAGCCAGGCCGCGGGGTTGAGCACGCCCGCACGTTCGGCCTCGGGGAGCCGATACCACCGCACGTAGGCCTCCTGCACGGCGTCCTCGGCGTCCGTCTTCGTTCCCAGCAGCCGGAAAGCGATGCCGGACAAGTGCGGTCGGGCATCGTCGGCCTCGGAGCCGGCGCTGGGAGACGACGAGTTCTTCGAGGCGGTCACCCTGTGATGGTAGGCACTGCAGCTCGTGTCATCTTCGACTCCTCGCGGTGCGCGCACTCCACCCCGCGGATCCGGTGCACCCCGCGCATCGTGGCGCTCCGGTACGCCGAGAGGATCCGAGCAGAACTCGTAGAGATCGCGTCAGCCGGGCAGCCCGCGGCGGCGACGGTCCCGCGAAGGTCGCAGTCGACCTGGTCGAGAGGCTCGCACGGGCCGCCGCCGCTGTCCGGTCAGGGGTGCTCGCGTCTGCCTCGCGGTGACCAGACGGTCCGTCACTGTGCTTGTGCCACAACGAACCCGGCGCTCAGCTCGTGCCGGAGCACACCGGAGTCCCTGTCCGCGTCGCCGGCCCAGGCGACGTACCCGTCAGGGCGCACGAGTACGGCTTTCGGGGTGGCGATCGTTCCGACGCCCGGCACGTCCCACTCGGTAGTGAGCGGCGTGGCGGAGACGTACCTGATGCGGTCGCCGCACTCGCTGATGAGCTTCGTCCAGTCCCGCGTATCGGGATCGGCCGCCAGGTCGAGGAAGACCGGTCGGGCGGGCGTGAGGAGTTCGAAGACGCGCCGCGCCCCGTCCGGCGTGGTGATGTCCGCATCGGGTACCCGGCGACCGGCGAGGGGGTGTGCGCTCGCCGTGGGGTACGCGAGGGCGAGCCCCGACACGATCGTGCTGAGGTGCGCGTTGGCCTCGTCCAGCTCCACGAAGTCGGCGACGACGTCGGCCAGGTCGGCGATTCCCGCCCCCGGGCTCGACGAGGAGGGATTGCGCGCGAATCAGTTCGAGCATCGCGGCGTCCGCGGCGTGGCGTTCGTCGTGGTAGCTGTCGAGCAGTTCGACGGGTGCGTCGCCGTGGATCACGGCTGCGAGCTTCCAGCCGAGGTTGAAGGCGTCCTGCATGCCCATGCTGATGCCGTGTCCGCCGACCGGGAGGTGGATGTGGGCGGAGTCGCCCGCGAGGAACATGCGGCCGGAGCGGTACCGGTCGGCCTGCCGGTTGGCATTCGTGAACGAGGAGATCCACCGCGGGCTGTGCATTCCGTAGTCGGTGCCGGCGACTCGGACGGCGGTCGTCTGGAGTTCTTCGAAGGTGACGGCGTCGTCGTACCCGGGCAGCCGTTCGTTCAAGGTGATGACGATGCGATACCACCCGGGGCGCAACTGCAGCACCGAGATCAAGCCTGCGGGACGGCGTTCGAGCTGTACCGGGTGCTCGGGCGGCGAGTCGAGTTCGACGTCCGCGAGGAGATTGATCGATGTCGCGTCCGTGCCCGGGAATCCGACGCCCATGATCTTGCGGACGGCGCTGCGGCCGCCGTCGCAGCCGACCAGGTAGGAGCCGTCGAGCGCGTCGGTTCCGGCGGGACCGTCGACGACGACCCGGACCCCTCCGTCGACCTCGTACGCGTCGGTCACGGTTCGACCCCATAGCGGCCGGGCTCCGAGCTCGTCCGCCACCTCTTCCAGGAGGCGCTCGGTTTCGATCTGGAGGATGTTGAGGCCGAACGGGAACCGCGTCGCGAGCACCGAGTAGTCGAGCTTGTTGCCCGCGAAGTTCGGCAGGTCACTTGCGGGGCCCGCCGCCAGGAACCGATCGACGACGCCCCGCTGATCGAGCATCTCCAGCGTGCGCGGCTGCAGCCCCGCCGCGCGCGAGCCGTCCATGTGGCGGGCCACCTGACGCTCGAGCAGGAGGACGTCCGCCCCGCCACGTCGCAACTCCGCGGCGAGCGTGAGGCCCGTTGGGCCGGCGCCGGCGATGATCACGGGGCGCCGGCGATCCTCGTTCGTTCCCATACGACATCCCTCCGGCGCCTCTAACAACGTTAGAGAAAACCGTATCATCGTTCGGGAAAGAGGTCGATCGGTGCTAATCTGCGGCAGTGGTGGAGCGAGTGACCCGCGACGCGATCGCGCGAGCCGGACTGCAGGTCCTCGACAGGGAGGGGATCGACGGCGTCACGATGCGCGCTCTCGCCGCAGAGCTGGGGGTTCGTGCTCCGACGTTGTACTGGCACCTGAAGTCCAAGCAGGACATCTTCGGGGCCATGGCCGCTGCTCTGAGTGCGGACGCCGCGGCGATGATGACGGCCGCGGACCGTCGTGCCCCGTGGCGCGAGTGCATCACGCGCTGGGCACGCGCGCTGCGTCGTGCAATGCTCAGTCACCGAGACGGCGCCCGCGTTTTCGCCGGTACCTTCGCCACGAACCCGGCCAGTCTGGACGTGATCGAATCCGTGCTGGCCGCGTGGCACGACGCAGGCCTGTCGGCGGAGGCCGCCGCGGAGCGCCTGGCGATCCTGCGGCACTTCGTGATCGGTACGTGCATCGACGAGCAGGCCCTCAACGCACTGCACGGTGACGCGACGAGGCTCGAGCAGATGCGATCATCGATCGACGTGACCCGCTTCCCGTCGACCGCGGCGGCGTTCCCGTCGATACTCGCCACTCCCGCCGGCGACCGATTCGAGCTCGGCGTACGCCTCCTGCTGTCCACGGCCATCGAGTAGGCCCCCACGCGTCGTGATTCGGACGCTACGCCGATCGCCCGTGGTCGTGACTACTGCTCACGAAAAAGCCGAAACGGGCCCTCGGTCGCGGGGATGCGACTGAGGGCCCGTCCGTTGTCGGCGAGGGATGGTCTGTGGTCAGCGCGGCGGGTAGCAGCGGCCGGGCTCCCAGCGGGCGGGGATCCACCGCCCCTGCTCGTACCAGCCCGGGTTCCATCGCGGCTGCACCCAGTAGCCGGGACGCCACCGATAGCCGTCGAACCAGCCCGGACGCCAGTAGCCGGGTGACCACCAGCCGGCGTGCCAGCGGCCCGGTGTCCAGTAGCCGGGCACCCACCGTCCGGGCTGGCACCATCCGCCCCCGGGGCCCCCGGGGTATGCGGGGTGCGAGACCGCGGGGGTCGGGGCGGCCGACGCGGTCGCGGCGGTCACGCCCCCGAGTGGGGCAAGTACTCCTGCAGCGACCAATACGCCGGCCGCGAGCGTTCGCATTCGTTTCATGAGAGAACGGTACGCCCGGTGTGACCTGGAACACTAGACCTGTTTACGCAGGTCAGGGTGTACTTGGGGGATAACCCTGAGGGTTATCCGTACACCGGTCCCGTGTATTTCTCGCCCGGACCGTGGCCCGGTTCGTCGGGATAGCTGCTGTACTCCCGGAAGGCGAGCTGGAGGGACTTGAGCCCGTCCCGGTACGGCCCCGCATGGGGGCCGAGGTACTCGACGGACGCCGTGGTCAGCCCGGCGAGCGCGGTGATGAGGCGGCGGGCCTCGTCGAGGTCGAAGTGCGGGCTCTCGCGCGGATCGAAGGCGCCGGTCCCGTCGCCGTCCGCGGCCGTGAGGCCGAGCTTCTCCGCCGCGGCGCTCATCAGCAGCATCCAGGCGCTCGAAATGACCTCGATCGATGGCGAATCCGCGACCAGGCGTTCCAGGGTGTCGGGCTCGGGGGACGAATTCGGATTCTCACTCACGACTGCTACACTGTCATGTGCGACCGCTCCGGCTATGCCCGGGGCAGCAAGTGGAGTCCACTCCCACCACGTCGACCCTTGGTCGGCTGGTCCGGTCGCCGCCACGGAATCCGTGAGGAATTCCTGTGGCGGTCTCCTTGTTCAAGGAGGGGTCGATCGCCGGCGTACGCCGTCGGGGGCCCGAATCGGTCGGTGTGGGCCCCGTCAGGTGAATTCCTGGTCGGGGCCTTTTCGCTGTGTGGGACTTGGTGGGCCTCGTCGGCTGCGCGGCGGTCTACGAGTGAAGACCGCTCGCAACGAGACACGAGCACCTATTCAAGGAGGCCCCATCAGCACTGAGACACGCACCAACGGTCAGATCCGCGTTCCCGAGGTCCGACTCGTCGGCCCCGGCGGCGAGCAGGTCGGGATCGTGCGAGTTGAAGATGCGCTCAAGCTGGCGTACGAGGCGGATCTCGACCTGGTCGAGGTGGCGCCGAACGCCCGCCCGCCCGTGTGCAAGATCATGGACTACGGCAAGTTCAAGTACGAGGCGGCGCAGAAGCTGCGCGAGTCGCGGAAGAACCAGCAGCTGACCGTGATCAAGGAGCAGAAGCTCCGCCCGAAGATCGACGACCACGACTACGAGACCAAGAAGGGGCACGTCGTCCGCTTCCTGGAGCAGGGCTCGAAGGTCAAGGTCACGATCATGTTCCGCGGCCGCGAGCAGTCGCGCCCGGAACTGGGATTCCGTCTGCTGCAGCGCCTCGGCGCCGACGTCGCCGAGTACGGCTTCGTCGAGACGTCGGCGAAGCAGGACGGCCGCAACATGACCATGGTCCTCGCCCCGCACAAGGGTGCGAAGACCCGCGCCAAGGCGCAGCAGGACAAGGAAGCCCCGGTGGCGCGGCCCGCCGCGCCCGAGGCTCCGGCCGAGTAGCGACGTACGTCGCGCCCGGCACGAACGAGACAAGAGAGACGAACACATGCCGAAGAACAAGTCCCACAGCGGTACCGCGAAGCGCTTCAAGATCTCGGGTAGCGGCAAGGTCCTGCGCCAGAAGGCCGGCCGCCGGCACCTGCTCGAGCACAAGAGCTCGCGCGTGACCCGTCGCCTCGACGGTGTGGCCGAGGTCGCGCCCGCCGACGTGCGTCGCGTCAAGAAGCTGCTCGGCAAGTAAGCCGCCTCGCCAGAACCCGCTAGAACTTTCATCACGTAAGGACGAAGACCTATGGCACGCGTCAAGCGCGCAGTGAACGCTCAGAAGAAGCGTCGTTCCATCCTCGAGGCCTCGAAGGGCTACCGCGGCCAGCGGTCGCGCCTCTACCGCAAGGCCAAGGAGCAGCAGCTCCACTCGCTGACCTACGCGTACCGCGACCGCCGTGCGCGCAAGGGCGACTTCCGCAAGCTGTGGATCACGCGCATCAACGCCGCGGCGCGGGCCAACGACCTGACCTACAACCGCCTGATCCAGGGCCTGAACCTGGCCGGCGTCGAGGTCGACCGCAAGAACCTCGCCGAGATCGCCGTCTCCGATCCGGCCGCCTTCACCGCGCTCGTGGAGATCGCCCGCAAGGCGCTCCCGGCCGACGTGAACGCGCCCGTCGCGTAACTTGACGCAGTACTCGCAACGACCCGCGGACCAGCTCTTCACGGAGCGGACCCCGCGGGTCGTTGCCGCATCCAAGCTCTTGCGCTCCGCAGGTCGCCGCAAGGCGGGCCGGTTTCTCGCGGAGGGCGCCAACGCGGTCACCTCCGCGCTCGAGGCGGGCCTCGTCGAGGAGCTCTTCGTCACCGAGGAGGGCGCTGCCCGGTACCCCGGCCTCCTCACCGGTCGCGAGGCGTACGTGACCGAGCGCGCCATGCGGGGCCTGTCGGACACCGTCACCCCGCCCGGCATCGTGGCGATCTGCCGGGCCCTGCCCCAGGCCCGGGTGCCCGACGGTGCGCGGCTGGTCGCCGTGCCCGTCGACATCGCCGAGCCCGGTAATGCCGGCACCGTCATCCGCGTGGCCGACGCCGTCGGCGCCGACGCCGTGCTCCTCGCAGGCGACGCCGTCGACCCGATGAACGGCAAGGTCGTGCGCGCCTCCGCCGGATCCGTCTTCCACCTGCCCGTCGTGCAGGAGCGCGATGCCATCGCCGCGATCACGCAGCTCAAGACCGCCGGCCTGACGGTGCTCGCCACCGCCGCCGACGGCGAGGTCTCCCTCGACGACGCCGACGAGCTGCTCGCCGGCCCCACGGCCTGGCTGTTCGGCAACGAGGCGCACGGGCTGCCGCGGGCACTGCAGGACCTCGCGGACCACCGCATCGCCATTCCGATCCGCGGCCGCGCCGAGTCGCTCAACCTCGCTACCGCCGCGTCGATCTGCCTGTACGCGAGTTCGCGCGTGCAGAACCGGGCGTAGCGGTCAGCGCCGGCCGGAGCCCCGCTCCGCGACGATCTTGGCGGCCAGATCCGCCAGCCGGATGTTGCGGTCACTCGACAGTGTCGACAGCAGCTCGAAAGCGCGCACGGCGTCGATGTCGTACCGCTCCATCAGGATCCCCTTGGCCTGGCCGATCAGGTCGCGGCTGGCGAGCGCCGAACGGAACTGCAGCTCCCGGTCGTTGGCGGTCATCGCGGTCGCCGCGTGGGTGGCGAGCATTCCGCCGATCGTCTCGGCCTCGTCGGAGAAGGCGTCCGTGGCCTCGGCGAAGAGGTTGAGCGCGGCGACACGCCGGTCGAAGGTGAACAGCCGGAACGAGAGCATGCTCCGCACCCCGGACGCGACGGCTGCGGGGCCGAAACGCGGCCATCGATCGTCCGCCGACAGATCGGGAGCCCGAGTCACCGCGTCGGACGTGGCCGCGTCCCAGCACGGTCCCTCCTGAAGACGGTTCTGCAGTTCGTCGAGGCTCGTCGCGAGCGCCGACGTCGGCCCCAATGAGCTGTGCTTCTCCGGCCCCTCGACGCTGAGGACCGACGCGGCCACCACGCAGGGGAGAAGATCGACGCAGGCGCGCGTCACGCTCGTCAGCGTCTCCTCGACCCCGGGCGTCCGTGCGATATCCCGCGATATCGCCGTCATTGCGCTCAGCACGGGAGGGAGGTCGCCGTCGGGCTCGGCGTCCGGTGCGCCGGACGTGCGCGACTGTGTCATGGTCGTCTCGATTCTGGAGGATCACGAACCGGCGGGCGTCGATCGCCGTCTGACGACACATCTAACAACACGGGCGGCGACGAGCGGGCGCGGGCCCGCCGATGTCGATCGGTTCACCTTCCCTTCGATGGAGCCGGGTGCTAACGTACCCGTTTGGAAGCTTGTCTAACGGCTGGCTTTCGTCGCATTGAGATCACGGTGCGGTGTGTTCGTGTGCGCACACACGCCCGTGAGGTCTCAGATTCGCGCCCTCCGTGACCGTGTACTCGCCGGACACTCCTGCCGCAACAGGAGATTGGAGTGACAGTTCCGACCCGAGGGCCGTCCAGCCCTACGCAGGTCCGTGGTGAGCGGAGCTCGCATTCCAGGACCATCGACGAGGAGAGAACGTGAACGAGGCCGCAGAACGGCGCCGCGTCACCGAGACCGGCAACGCCGGCGAGGTGCATCAGAGCTTCGACAGTGCGCCGGTGCTGACCACCGCGCAGGGTGCGCCGGTGGCGGACAACCAGAACTCGCTGAAGGCCGGTGCGCCGGGACCGACGCTGCTCGAGGATCAGGTGTTGCGGGAGAAGATCTTCCGGTTCGATCACGAGCGGATTCCGGAGCGCGTCGTCCACGCGCGCGGGTACGGCGCGCACGGCGTCTTAGAGGTGACCGACTCGCTGGCTGATGTCACCGTCGCGGACCTGTTCGCCCGCAAGGGCCGCACGACCCCGGTGTTCGTACGCTTCTCCACGGTCGCGGGCCGGGCCGGCTCCTTCGACCTCGCGCGCGACGTCCGCGGCTTCGCGGTGAAGTTCTACACCCAGCAGGGCAACTGGGACCTCGTCGGCAACAACATCCCGGTCTTCTTCATCCAGGACGCGATGAAGTTCCCGGACCTGGTGCACGCCGTGAAGGAGGAGCCCGATCGCGGGTTCCCGCAGGCGCAATCCGCGCACGACAACTTCTGGGACTTCATCTCGTTCATGCCCGAGGCCACGCATATGACGCTGTGGCAGATGTCCGACCGGGCGATTCCGCGATCGTTCCGGTTCATGGAGGGCTTCGGCGTGCACACCTTCCGGTTCCTCGACGCGGAGGGCGCCCCGACGTACGTCAAGTTCCACTGGAAGCCGGTACTCGGGTGCCAGTCGGTGATCTGGAACGAGGCGGTGAAGATCAACGGCGCCGACCCGGACTACCACCGCAAGGACCTGTGGAACGCGATCAAGGGCGGCGACCTTCCGCAGTGGGACCTCGCGGTTCAGCTGTTCGACCAGGAGACCGCCGACGCACTGGACTTCGACCCGCTCGATCCGACCAAGCTGATCCCCGAAGAGATGATCCCGCTGCGCATCGTGGGACGGATGACACTGGACCGGGTGGTGGACAACGAATTCGCGGAGATCGAGCAGGTGGCCTTCTGCACCGCTAACGTCGTTCCGGGCATTGATTTCACCGAAGACCCGCTGCTGCAAGGACGCAACTTCTCCTACCTCGACACGCAGCTGTCCCGGCTCGGGAGCCCCAACTTCACCCAGTTGCCGATCAACGCGCCGCGGTGTCCGGTCGCCAACTTCGCCCGGGACGGGCACATGCAGACCCTCGTGCCGTCCGGGCCGGTGAACTACGAACCCAACGGCCACCCCGATCCGGGACCCCGCGCGCGGCCGCAACTGGCGAGCGTGACGTCGCTGCGTACCGAGGTCGGCGGCCTGAAGGCACGCCTGCGGCCGGAGTCCTTCGCCGACCACTACAGCCAGGCGCGGGTGTTCTGGCTCAGCCAGACCGACGTGGAGCAAGACCACATCGTCGACGGATTCGTCTTCGAACTCAGCAAGGTCGAGGACCCGTCGATCCGCGAGCGCGTGGTCGCCAACCTGGTCAACGTCGACGAGGCCCTTGCCAGTCGCATCGCGGAGGGGATCGGCATCGCCACGCCGGCGGCGAGCGAGCCGTTCGCACCGGTGCGGACAGACCTGCCGCTCGCGCCCGAGGTGAGCATCCTCCGCAATCCGCCCGAGACCTTCGCGGGCCGCACGCTCGCGGTGCTCATCACCGAGGGCAGCGACGCGAAGCTGTTCGACCAGCTGCGGGAGGCGGCGGAGAAGGCCGGCGCGAACGTCGTCGTCCTCGCTCCGAAGGTCGCCGGCGTGACACTGGGCGACGGCTCGGCCGCGCCGGTGGACGGGCAGCTGGCGGGGTCACCGTCGGTGCTGTTCGATGCGGTGGCCGTGATCCCGTCCGTCGAAGGAGGCCCGGAACTCGCGCTCGACCCCGCGGCCAAGGACTTCGTCAACGACGCCTTCCACCACTTCAAGTTCCTCGGCCTGGGCGAGCACGCGGACGTGCTGCTGGAGAAGGCCGGGCTGCTGTCGCGGCTCGACGACGGATGCGCGCGACTGACCACCAAGAAGTCGGTGACCGCGTTCCTCGCTTCCTGCCGGGCGCTGCGGTTCTGGGACCGCGACGTCGTCGGATGACGGGCGAGGGATGACGGGCGAGCACAGCCGGGCCGCCGACGCCCCGGTCGATATCGGCGCCGGCCGGGCCTCCGCCCGTCTGCTGGCGGACGTGGCTGCCGCCGCGGACGACGTCCGCGGGGACCCCGTCGCGACGGTGGGTCGGCTGCCCGCTCTGACGGAGGCCTTCACGTCGGCGGCGGGCCTCGCGGAGGAGTGGTCGGTGATGGCCACGCTCGGCGCGGTCGACCTCACCGTCGCCCGCACGGTCGAGCCCCACGTGGACGCCCTGACCATCCTCGACGAGGCGGGGACGCGGCCTCCCCGGGCCGGCGCGGCCGGCGGGTGGGGCGTCTACGCCGCGGAGAGTTCGACCGCCAGGCTCACCGCGGAGGAGGTCGACGGGGCGTGGCTCCTCACGGGCACGAAGCCCTGGTGCTCCCTCGCCGGCCTCGTGGACAGCGCCCTGGTCACCGCGTGGACCGGCCCGACCACCCGCCGGTTGTTCGCGGTGCGGACCGCGGACGCCGAGATCGGCGACGATCCGTGGGTCGCGCGCGGGCTGACCGCGATCGCCTCCCCGGCACTGACTTTCACGCGAGTTCCCGCGGTGCCGGTCGGCGGCGACGACTGGTACCTGACCCGGCCGGGCTTCGCTGCCGGTGGGATCCGGGTCGCCGCGGTGTGGTTCGGCGCGGCCGTCGCGATCGGGCGCACGCTGCGGCGCGCCACCGCGGGAGGGCGCGGCGACCAGATCGGATCGATGCATCTCGGCGCGGTCGAGGCGGCCCTGCACCAGGCGCGGTGCGTGCTCGCGGATGCCGCGGCGCGGCTGACGGCACCGTCGGGTCGGGGCTCGGAGCCTGCGGACGCCCCGGCCCTCGCGCTCCTCGCCCGGCGGGCCGTGCGCGCGGCGGCGGAGGAGGTCATCGAACGGACCGGCCATGCGCTCGGGCCGACGCCGCTGGTCCGCGACCCCCGGCACGCCGCCCGCGTCGCCGACCTGGAGATCTACCTGCGCCAGGAACACGCCGAGCGTGACGAGGCCGCGCTGGGCCGCTGGTCGCTCGAACACGGAGGGCTCGTCCTGTGACCGCTACGTCTCCCGGAACCGCCGTCCCGCCGCGCTTCTCCTCGAACGATCCGGGCACGAGTGAGGCCTCCTGGCGGCCGGCACTCGCCGCCGCCGCGGCGCCCGCGGTCGGCGTGCGCCCCCGCCTCGTGGTGGTCTCCGCGCACCCCGACGACGAGACGCTCGGGTGCGGCGGGCTGATCCACGACGCGATCAACGACGGGGCGCAGGTGACGGTGGTCCTCGCGACCTGGGGTGAGGCGTCCCACCCGGGATCGCCGACGCACACCCCGGCCGATCTCGCCGCACTCCGGCGCACCGAGATGGAGCACGCGCTCGGGCTCCTCGCCGCCGGCGGCGCGCCTATCGGGCTCGTGGCCGTCGGCCTCCCCGACGGCCGGGTCGGCGACCACCACGAGCCGCTCACCGCGGCGATCGTCGACGCCGTCGGCCGCGACGGGCCCGGCACCGTCGTCATCGCGCCGTGGCGGGACGACGGTCACCCGGACCACGCCGCCGCCGGGCGTGCGGGCGCGGCGGCCGCGGCGCGCACCGACGCGGCCTTCCTCGAGTACCCGATCTGGTTCTGGCACTGGGCGACACCGGAGCGACTGGACGGCGTTCCACTGCGTAGTCACCGTCTCAGCCCCGCCGCGCGGGCGGCGAAGGCGACGGCGATCGACGCCCATCGGTCCCAGACCCTGCCGCTGTCACCGGCTCCCGAAGACGGCGCGGTGCTGCCGAGTCGGGTCGTCGCGCACTTTACCCGCGACGACGAGCACTACGTGCGCCCGCCGTCGCCGACCGACCACCAGGCGTTCGAGCCCTTGCACCGCACCTCGAACGATCCCTGGGACGTCGGGTCGCGGTACGAGCGGGACAAGCGTGCCGCGACCACGGCGGTGATCGACCGGCTGCCGCCGCTGCGACGCGTGCTGGAGATCGGCTGCTCGGTCGGTGCGCTGACCGCGGAGCTCGCGCAGCGCGCGCCCCACGTCGACGCGCTCGAGCCGTCGCCCAGCGCACGGGCCGCCGCCCGCGCCGCGACCGCGCACCTGAGCGGAGTGACGGTCCTTGCCGGTGCCGCCCCTGCGGACATCGGCGCCGCGCAGTACGACCTGGTCGTTCTCTCGGAGGTCGGCTACTTCCTGAGCCCTGCGGAGCTGCGCGCGACTCTCGACCGGATCCACGACGTGCTCGTGGCGGACCGTGGATGGCTGCTCGGCTGTCACTGGTGCCACCCGATCGAGGGCTGGCCGCTCGACGGCGCGGCCGTGCACCGGGCGATCGACGAGCACCCGGGGTTCGTCGAGCAGCGCCGGCACACCGACGCGGTTCCGCTGTCGCCCGACTACGAGCTCCGACTGTGGTGCGCGCGATGACGTCCGCATCGCTGTCGCGCATCACCGTGATCGTTCCCGCGCGCGACGAGGAGCGCGTCATCGGGCGGTGCCTGTCGTCGATCGCCGCCGCACGCGCGCATCTCTCCGCCGAACTCGGAGCGGATGCACCGGTCGTGCACACTCTGGTCGTGCTCGACACCTGCACGGACGCCACGGCGCTCATCGCCGAGGGGAACGCGGTGGCGACGCTCGCGCTCACCGTGGGGTCCGTCGGAGCGGCGCGCCGGACCGGCATCGCACACGTCCTCGCCGGGGCGACGGTGCCCGCGAGCAGCCACTGGCTGGCGAACACCGACGCCGACACCGTCGTGCCGCTCGACTGGCTGACCACCCACTACCGGCACGCCGCTGACGGAGCGGTCGTCCTGACCGGGCTCGTACGTCCCGACCCGACGGAACTCACGCCTGCGGAACGCGCTCGGTGGGACGACCTCCAGCCCGTGCGCAGCCGGCACGAGCACGTCTACGGGGCCAACCTCGGGATCCGCGCCGACGTCTATCAGTTCCTGGGCGGGTTCCCGGCCGTGCGCACCGGCGAGGACCGCGCGCTCGTCGGGGCCGCCCTCGCCGGGATGATCCCGGTGACCGCGACGACGAGCGGCACCGTGACCACCTCCGCCCGCACGCACTCCCGCGCCCCCAGCGGGTTCGGCGCGTGGCTGACCGAGAACGTGATCAGTGCCGGTTGCGATCCTGCGGCGGCGCGGACCGCGCTGGCATCGGAGTCGGGGATAGTCCCCGGGACAGTCGCGTAGGACTACTCATTCGCGAGGGCGTCCGCACCGGAAGCATGGTGATCATGAGATTGCTGCCCGCCCGCGCCGCCGTCCTCGACGGCACCCCGGATGCCCGCGACCGCGCCATCGACGTCGCCCGGCTCGTCAGTCTGCTCGTCGTCATGTTCGGCCACTGCGTGCTGCTGCTCGCGACGGTCACGCCGTCGGGCGTGTGGGTCGGCAACACGCTCGGCGCGCAGCCTTCACTGCAGCCCATCACGTGGGTGCTGCAGGTCATGCCGCTCTTCTTCCTGGCCGGAGCCGCGAGCAGCGCCTACGGGCTCACGCCCGGAACCGCGTGGGGTGGGTGGCTGCTCGGGCGGGCGCAGCGGCTGGCCCGGCCGGTGTTCTGGTACCTGGCGTTCTGGTCGCTCGCGCTGGGCGCGACCCGGGTGCTGCTGGGGGAGTCGAGTGCCGCGCGGCTCGGCGGGGAGGCGGTCGCGCTGCTGTGGTTCATCGGCGTGTACCTGCTGGTCCTGGCCTTCGTACCGGCGCTGATGCGATGCGGAGCCCTCGCGCTCGCCATGGTCGCCGTGGGCCTGCTCGTCGCGTCCGCCCTGGTCGACGGTGCGCGGCTCGCCACCGGGGCGATCGAGTGGGGCTTCCCGAACTTCCTGCTCGTGTGGCTGATCCCCGTCGTGATCGGCGTCGCCTACGCCCGGCGGATGATCCCGGTGCGGTTCGCACTGGCGACCGCCGGCCTCGCCTTCGCCGGCGCCGTCGCGGCGGTCGTCGTCGGTCCGTACGACGTGCCGCTCGTGGTCACCGGCACCGAGACCTTCTCCAACACCACGCCGCCGACGCTGCTCCTCGGCCTGCACTGCGTGTGGGCCGGCATGCTCTTCGTCGCGGCGGCGCCGGCGATCGGTCGCTGGGCCCGGAACCCCCGGGTGTGGTACCCGGTGGCCGTCGGTAACGGGGGAGCGATGACGCTCTACCTCTGGCACATTCCGGCGATCGCGGTCGCCGCCTTCGGCCTGCACGCCGTCGGGATCGATGCGACCGACCCGGCGCAGACCGGCTTCTGGGGCCTGATGGGGCTGCGCGCCGCGGTCTTCGCTGTGGTGATGTCCGCGCTGTTCGTCCTGCTCTCGCCGCTCGAGCATCGTCGTATCCCGTGGTGGGACGACCGCATCACGGCCTCCGGTGCGCGCGGCGGGGTGGTCGGCGGGCTCGTCTGCGTCGCCGGGGTCGCCGTGCTGCTCATGGCCAAGGAGGGACTCGGGTCGTCGACGGGGTGGTGGGCTCTCGGCGGGTTCGTCGGCGCGCTGATCGCAGCGCGCGCACTGGCCCGCGCGGAAGCTCCCGGCGCGGAGGACGGGGACGCAGCTGTCCGGGGGCGCGCTCAGGCGGACGTGCGCGCGCCCTGCGCTTGCGTGCCCGACGGTGCCGCGAGGGCCTCGTCGGACCGCTGAGCGGCATCGTCGACCTCGTCGGAGACCCCGACGGCGGGGCCGGCAGCCACGATCGACGGCTGCTCGGGCGCGCCGGGGAGGAGGACGTTGAACAGCAGGTTGAGGACCACCGCCACGATCGCAGCCGCGCTGATGCCGGAGTGGAAGATCACGACGAACCAGGCGGGGAAGGCGTGCCAGAAGTCGGTCGAGACGACGGGGATCAGGCCGAAGGCGATCGCCGCAGCGACCACCAGCAGGTTGTTGTTGCCCTGGTAGTCGACCTTGGCGAGGGTGCGGATCCCGCTGGCCGCGACGGTGCCGAACAAGACGATCCCGGCGCCACCGAGGACCGGCCCGGGGATCACGCTGAACGAGGCCGCCGCCATCGGCGACAGCCCGAGGAGCAGGAGGATCGCGCCGCCCGCAGCCACGGCGAACCGGCTCTTGACCCCCGTGAGCGCGACCAGCCCGACGTTCTGCGCGAACGCCGTGGCGGGGAACGAGTTGAACACCGGCGCCAGCAGCGAGGACGCCATGTCGGCCCGCATGCCGTCGGCGACGCGGCGCGCGTCGACCTTCGTGCCCACCACCTCGCCGACCGCCAGGATGTCCGCGGTGGTCTCGACCATCGTCACCAGGATCACGACGGTGAGCGAGATGATCGCGCCGATCTCGAACATCGGCCCGCCGAAGGCGAAGGGGTGGGGGAGCGAGAACACGGACGCGGATCCCACGGCGCCGACGTCGGCGCGACCGAAGATCAGGGCGGCGAGGGTGCCGACCATCAGCCCCAGCAGTACCGATAGCCGGGAGAACACACGCACCTTGCTGAGCAGGACGACGGTGAGGAACGTGAACATCGCGAGGCCGATGCTCGGCAGCGCGGCGAAGTCCGGATTGGCGACCCTCCGCCCGTCGACGGTGATCGTCGGCTGTCCCGTGATCCACCCCGCCGCGACCGGCATGAGCGACAGGCCGATCACCGTGATGATCGACCCGGTCACCACGGGTGGGAAGAAGCGGATCACCCGCGCGAAGAACGGGGTGATGGCCAGACCGACGGCCGCGGCGACCAGGAGTGACCCGAAGACCACGCGGAGCCCGTGTTCGGGGTCGCCGGCGAGGATCGTGAGGATGGTCGAGACGGTCGCGAAGCTGGTTCCCTGCACCAGCGGGAGCCGGCTGCCGAAGAACGGCACCGCGAGCGTCTGCAGGACCGTCGCCAGGCCGCTGACGAACAGGCCGCTCGCGACGAGGAGCGCCTTCTGCGCGGTGTCCAACCCGGCCGCGCCGCCCACGATCAGCGGAACGGCGATGACACCGCCGAACATCGCGAGGATGTGCTGGACTCCGTAGCCGAGAGTCTTCCCCACACCCAGGTACTCGTCCTCCGGTCGCGTGCGCGGCGTGCCGCCGTCCGTCGTCGTGATCGCCATGGCCCGACGGTAGGCAGCCCGATCCGTCGATCGATTGCCTCGATGTGACGGCGGTGTTGCATCATGCGAGGGCGATGTTGCCCGCCGCGGTGCCGTCCGCGTTCTTGCTCGCCTGGTACGTCCGGGAGAGCTCGTCGTAGACGGCGATCAGGCGGTCCACCTCGGCGGGTGCCTCCGCCCTCGCGAGGGGCATGAGGTCCGTCGATCGGAAGAACGCGTTCGTACGGTTGTACAGATCGCGCCCCGGCGCCGGCGCTGCGCGGTCCGGGTCGGGGACCGCGTACACCTCGGTCAGGATCCTGATGTCGTGCGGAATGGCGAAGGACCGCTCGGAATCGCTGTGGCTGAACAGGTAGGAGAAGTTGTCGAACCCCGACCACGCGATGCCGGACAGGCACAGCGAGCAGGGCTCGTGCGTGGCGAGGAAGACGCAGTCCGCGGGAGCCGGGCGGTCGTCGAGCTCGTAGAACTTCTTGATCGCGTGGATCTCGCCGTGCCACAGCGGGTTCGACGTCTCGTCGTTGGTCGCGGCGATGACGGTGCTCAGGTCGCTCTTGCGGAGGATCGCGGCACCGAACAGCTTGTTTCCGGCCGCGACACCGGCGCGGGTGAGCGGCACGATCTCGTCGGCGATCACGGCCAGTAGGCGGGTCAGGTCGGTCATGCATCCATCACACCGCACCGGCGCCGGATGTGCGCGACCGACGGCTCATGGCGGCCCGGGGTGAACTCGCGGGGGTCGTCGAGGACGCGTGGCTTCCCGAGCGGCGGTGAACCGCTCCGCGGGCGGAAGGCGGCTGTCATGCGTTTTCGGTTGAAAAGAGCCGTCGACTACTCTGGTCGGGTACCGTCCCACCCTCACCGAGGAGCCCAGACCAGTGTCGGAAGACCAGCTCGCCCCCGCCGATGACCTCAGCGAAGCCGCGCTCGACGCCTTCGCCGACGAGGCCGCGCGGGCGTTCGACGCCGCGTCCGACCTCGAGGCTCTCAACGCCGCGCGGCTGGCGCACCTCGGTGAGAAGTCGCCGCTCGCGCTGAGCAAGCGGGCACTGGGTTCCATTCCCAAGGAGGAGCGCAAGGACGCGGGTAAGCGCGTCAATGTCGCGCAGGGCCGGGCCCGGGCCGCCTACGAGCAGCGGAAGGTGGTCCTCGACGCCGAGCGGGACGCCGCGGTGCTCGTCTCCGAGTCCATCGACGTGACGCTGCCGTCGGCGCGCGCGCCGCAGGGCGCGCGGCACCCCGTGAGCATCATCGCCGACGAGGTGGCCGACTTCTTCGTCGGCATCGGTTGGGAGATCGCCGAGGGGCCCGAGGTCGAGACCGAGCACTTCAACTTCGACGCACTCAACTTCCTCCCCGATCACCCGGCGCGCTCCATGCAGGACACCTTCTACATCGCGCCCGAGGGCTCGCGGCAGGTGCTGCGCACCCACACCTCGCCGGTGCAGGTGCGCTCGATGCTCACCCGCGACGTGCCGATCTACGTGGCCTGCCCGGGCCGCACCTTCCGCACCGACGAGCTCGACGCCACGCACACCCCGGTGTTCAGCCAGGTCGAGGGCCTCGCCGTGGACAAGGGCCTGACGATGGCGCACCTGCGCGGCACCCTCGAGGCCTTCGCCAAGGCGATGTTCGGCCCCGAGACGACCACCCGCATGCGGCCCAACTACTTCCCGTTCACGGAACCGTCGGCCGAGGTCGACGTGTGGTTCCCGAACAAGAAGGGCGGGGCCGGCTGGATCGAGTGGGGCGGCTGCGGCATGGTCAACCCGAACGTGCTGCGAGCCTGCGGGATCGACCCCGAGGAGTACTCGGGCTTCGCCTTCGGCATGGGCCTCGAGCGCACCCTGCAGTTCCGCACCGGGCTGTCCGACATGCGCGACATCGTCGAGGGCGACGTCCGCTTCAGCCTGCCCTTCGGCGTCCGCGGCTAGCGCCCGGCGCGCCCCAGCACCAGACTCACCCAGGAGAAGGACTTCCACCGTGCGCGTTGCACAGTCATGGCTCACCGAGATCCTCCGCCGCGACACCCCCGACTGGGGCGTGAGCGCCGACGAACTGGACGCCGGGTTCGTGCGCGTCGGCTTCGAGGTCGAGGAGCTCGACTCGCTCGACACCGTGACCGGCCCGCTGAAGATCGGCCGCGTCGCGCACATCGAGGAGCTGACGAACTTCCGCAAGCCCATCCGGTTCTGCCAGGTGGACGTGGGCGAGGCGGAGCCGCGCGGCATCGTCTGCGGCGCCCGGAACTTCGCCGAGGGCGACCTCATCGTGGCCGCCCTGCCCGGTGCCGTGCTGCCGGGCGGCTTCGAGATCGCCACCCGCAAGACCTACGACCACGTCTCCGACGGGATGATCTGCTCGGTGTCCGAGCTCGGCCTCGGCACCGATCACTCCGGCATCCTCGTGCTGCCGGAGGGCACCGCGCAGCCCGGCGACGACGCCAAGCCCGTGCTCGGCATGGACGACACCGTCATCGAGCTCAACGTGACGCCCGACCGCGGCTACGCCTTCTCCGTCCGCGGCCTGGCCCGCGAGCTGGCCTGCGGCTACGACCTGCCCTTCACCGATATCACCACCCCGTCGGATCAGGTCGGCAGTGGCGAGGGCGGGGTCGACGTCACCGTCGAGGCGGAGTCCGGCTGCACGCGCTTCACCGCGCTCCGCGTCGAGGGCATCGACCCGAAGGCCGTCAGCCCGTGGTGGCTGCAGCGCCGGCTGCTCACCTCCGGCGTGCGCCCGATCAGCCCGGCGGTGGACGTGACCAACTACCTCATGCTGCTCACCGGCCAGCCGCTGCACGCCTTCGACGCCGACCGCGTACAGGGCGGCCTCGTCGTCCGCGCCGCCCGCGCCGGGGAGACCCTCGAGACCATCGACCACGTCGAGCGGAAGCTCGACCCCGAGGACGCCGTCATCGTCGACGAGTCCGGTCCGGTCTCGCTCGCGGGTGTCATGGGCGGCGCCACCACCGAGGTCGGCGACGACACGGTGAACGTCATCCTCGAGGGCGCGGTCTGGAACCCGGTGAAGGTCTTCCGCACCGGCAAGCGGCACAAGCTCAGCTCGGACGCCGCGAAGCGGTACGAGCGCACCGTCGACCCCGCGATCTCCGTGTGGACGGTCCGCGAGGCCGCGCGCCTGCTCACCGAGATCGCCGGCGGCACCGTCGTGGGCGAGCTCACCGACCTCGGCGGCTACGAGGAGCGTCCGCAGGTGACCATCGCGGCGGACCGCCCGGACCGGGTTGCGGGCATCGCCTACGCCCCGGGCACGACGGTGCGCCGCCTCACCCAGATCGGCTGCACCGTCGACGGAGTCGGCGCGTCGAGCACCGGCGAGGGCCCGCACAACCTCACGGTGACCCCGCCGACCTGGCGGCCCGACCTGACCATGGCGGCCGACCTCGTCGAGGAGGTGCTGCGGCTCGAGGGGCTCGAGCAGATCCCGCCGGTACTGCCCGCCGCGCCGGGCGGCCGGGGACTGACCGCCCGCCAGCGTCGCCGCCGGGTCGTGAGCCGGTCGCTCGCGCACACCGGCCACGTCGAGGTGCTGACCAGCCCGTTCCTGCCCGCCGACGTCTTCGACACCTGGGGCCTCGAGGCCGACGACCCGCGCCGGAACACCACCAAGGTGCTCAACCCGCTCGAGTCCGACCGCCCGTCGCTCGCGACGACGCTGCTCCCGGGCCTGCTCGAGACCCTGGCGCGCAACGTCTCCCGTGGTCAGCGCGACCTCGCGCTGTACACGATCGCGCAGGTCGTGCTGCCCACGGATTCGACGGCCGCGGTCGACCCGATCCCCGTCGACCGTCGCCCGACCGCGGAGCAGGTCGACGAGCTCAACGCCTCGTTGCCGCGGCAACCCGAGCACGTCGCGCTCGTCTTCGCCGGCGCCCGCGGCACCGCCGGCCCGTGGGGGCCCGCGCGTCCGGCGGATGCCACCGACGCCTTCGAGGCCGTCCGCGAGATCGGGCGCGCGAGCAATCTCGAGCTCACTCTGCGCGCCGCGCAGTACGCACCCTTCCACCCCGGCCGGTGCGCCGAGGTCCTCGCCGGCGAGACGGTCGTCGGGCACGCGGGCGAGCTGCATCCCGCCGTGCTCGAGCGGGCCGGCCTCCCGGCCCGGACCTGCGCCGTCGAACTCGACCTCGACGCGATCCCGCTGGTGGAGAACCTGCCCGCGCCCGTCGTCTCGCCGTTCCCCGCGGTCCTGCAGGACGTGGCGGTCGTCGTCGACGCCGCGGTGCCCGCGGAGGCCGTCCGGGCGGCTCTCGCCGACGGCGCAGGGGACCTGCTCGAGGCGATCTCGCTGTTCGACGTCTTCACCGGCACGCAGGTGGGCGAGGGACGCAAGTCCCTGGCGTTCTCCCTGCGCTTCCGCGCGGGCGATCGGACGCTCACCGAGGACGAGGCGTCTGCGGCTCGTGACGCCGCGGTGGCGAAGGCGTCGGAGGCCGTGGGGGCGGTCCTGCGGTAGCGACCCGGACATGGAGCCGGCCCCGGCGGCGCACGAGGTGCAGCCGCCGGGGCCGGAGTCTTTCGGTGGGGCTAGCTGGTGTGATGCACGTCCGCCAGCTTGTAGACGGGAGTGTCGATGCCCTCGTACCGGGCCTTGAGCTGCAGCGCCAGGTACAGCGAGTAGTGCCGCGACTGGTGCAGGTTGCCGCCCATCATCCACAGGCCGGGCACCCGCGTGGGCTTCCACATGTTGCGCTGCTCGCCCTCCCAAGGGCCCGGGTCCTTGGTGGTCTCGGAACCGAGGCCCCAGCACTTGCCCAGTTTGTCCGCGGTCTCCTGGCCCATCAGGTCGGCGGCCCAGCCGTTCATCGAGCCGTAGCCGGTCGCGTAGACCACCAGGTCGGCGGGTAGGACCGTGCCGTCCCGCAGCACGACGGCGTCCTCGGTCAGGTGGTCCACCTGCCCCTTCGCCAGCTTGATCGAGCCGTCGATGATGAGCCCCGCGGCGCCGACGTCGATGTAGTAGCCCGAGCCGCGGCGCAGGTACTTCATGAACAGGCCCGAGTCGTCGTCGCCGAAGTCCAGCTCGTACCCGGCGTCCTCCAGCCCCCGGTAGAAGTCCGCGTCGATCTCGCGGACCTTGTCGTAGATCGGCTTCTGGAACTCGTGCATGATCCGGTACGGCAGCGAGGCGAAGATCATGTCGGCCTTGTCGGTGGTCACGCCCGCTGCGAGGGCCCGCTCGCTGTAGAGGTCGCCGAGGCCGTGCTCCATGAGGGAATCGGACTTGATGATGTGGGTCGAGCTGCGCTGCACCATGGTGACCTCGGCACCGGCCTCGATCAGCGCCTTGCTGATGTCGAGCGCGGAGTTGTTCGCGCCGATCACCACGACCTTCTTGCCCGCGTAGGCGTCCGGTCCCGGGTGCTGCGAGGAGTGGTGCTGCTCGCCTCGGAAGACGTCCATGCCGGGGAAGTCGGGGATGTTCGGCTTGCCCGACATTCCCGTCGCGAGGACCAGCTGCTTCGGGTGCAGCGTGAGGCGCTCGCCGTCGCGATTCACCTCGACGGTCCACTCGCCCTTCGCCTCGTCGTACGACGCGGACAGGGCCTCGGTACGCGACCAGTACGGCACCTCCATGACGCGGGTGTACATCTCCAGCCAGTCGCCGATCTTGTCCTTGGGGGCGAAGACGGGCCAGTTGGCGGGGAAGGGCAGGTACGGCAGGTGGTCGTACCAGACGGGGTCGTGCAGGCACAGCGACTTGTACCGGCCGCGCCACTGGTCGCCGGGCCGGTCGTGCTTGTCGATCACGAGCGCGGGGACGCCGAGCTGCCGCAGGCGCGCCCCGAGCGCGATGCCGCCCTGCCCGCCGCCGATCACCAGGGTGTCGGGTTGGACGGTGTAGCCGAGCTCGGCCTCCTCCTGCTCGCGCCGCTCGGCCCAGGTCGGGGCGCTCATGTGCGCGCCGTGCACGGCACCCATGGGGCGCGTCGGGCCCTGCCCCTCCTCGTGGCCCTTGAGCTCGCGCAGCGTGGTGAGCAGGGTCCAGGCCCGGTCGACGCCGTCCTCGCCCTGGCGGATGCGCACGTGCCCCTTGCCGCGGCCGACGCCCGTCTCGAACTCGAGGAAGGCCTCGGCGACCTCGTCGCCGGACGCCGGGTCCGTGGTGGCGAAGCCGCTCGGCGCGGCGTCGTCGAGGCGCTCGGAGAGCATCGCCGCGATCTCCTCACGGCCCTCGCTGGTGTGCAGGTTCCAGGTGAACGACACCAGGTCGCGCCAGAAGCCGCCGGGTTCGAACAGGTCCGCCGCCGCGGCGATGTCGCGCGCGGCGAGAGCCGCCCCGAACTGCGCGAGCCAGGCGTCGACCCGCTCCTGGGGCCCGGAGCTGACGCTGGGTGCCGATTCCGCGATCGCGGTCATGTGTGGTCTCCTTCACGGTCGGTGCTGCTGTGGTCTGAATCACACGCCTGGGCCGGTGGGTGCGACAAGGGTTGCGTCCCGTTGCACCGTTCCGCACGATCGCGCCTCCAGACGCGCACGGCGATGCAGAATTAAGGGGTGGCACACGCAGTGGAGCCCGCGGTGGCGCACGGAGACGACCCCAGGGCCTACGCGCGCCTGCTGGCAGAGGTGTACGACGCGACGATGGCCGGGGAACGGCCGCCCGCGCGTCCCCGCGAGGTGATCGGCGACTCCTGGGAGCGCGTCCTCGCCGCAGGCCTGCGCCCCGATTCGGGCGCGGGCCCGGCCATCCACTCGGCGGATCTGTCCCGGCTGCGGCGCGAATCGGGGCTCGCGGGCCTGGTCGGTGACTTCGCCGCCGGCCTCGCGCCGATCATCGACGGCGGGTCCAGCATCATGGTCGTCTCCGATGCCGAGGGGCGGCTGCTGTGGCGCAGCGGCTCGCCCCGCGTGCTCCGCGAGGCCGATCGGCTCGGCTTCATCGAGGGCGCGGCGTGGACGGAGAACGACGTCGGCACCAACGCGATCGGCACGGCGCTGGCGTCGCGGACGCCGGTGCAGACCTTCTCGGCGGAGCACTTCGCCCGCAACCAGCACCCTTGGACCTGTTCGGCGGCGCCGATCCGGGACCGCCGCACCGGCCGGGTGCTCGGCGTGGTCGACGTCAGCGGTCCCGCCTCCACCGTGCATCCGACGACTCTGGCGCTGGTCGCGGCCGTCGCGGGCCTGGCCGAGGCGACGCTGCGCGAGGCGCACCTGGCGGGCCTGGACCAGCTGCGCACCGTCGCCGCGCCGCTGCTGGCCGGCCTCGCCGGGCCGGGGCTGGTGGTCGACGCGCACGGCTGGGTCGCCGCCGTGGGTCATCTCGCGCCGTGCTCGCGCGTCACCCTGCCGACGGTCGTCGACTCCGCGCACCTGTGGCTCCCGGAGCTGGGGCAGTGCACCGTCGAACCGCTCCCCGGCGGGTGGCTGCTGCGCCCCGTGGCGCACGAGCCGCGGGATGCGGCCGCACGGGTGACTCTCGACCTGCGGGCCGGACGGCCCGCGTCGGTCACCGTCGCCGGGGCGGCCGGCGAGTGGCGGCACCAGTTGACGCCCCGGCATGCTCAGATCCTCGAGCTGCTCGCCGACGGTGGCGGGCACACCGCCGCGCAGATCGCGCAATCACTGTTCGGGGACCCCGCGCGGGTCGTCACGGTCCGGGCGGAGATCTCGCGGCTGCGGCGCGTGCTCTCCGGGCTGATCGCCGCCCAGCCCTATCGCTTCGCCGACGCGGTGGTGGTCGAGACGCTCCGGTGACCGCCCGCGAGGACGCAACCCCCCGCAACCTTTGGTCGATGTGTTGCGCATCACATACACCCGTGTGACACATCGACGAAAGGACGCACGGATGGCGCGCATCGCACTGGTGACGGGAGCGGGACGAGGGATCGGCGCGGGGATCGCGCGACGGCTCGCCGCCGACGGCTTCGACCTGGCCCTGGTGGACCTGACGGCGGACGGCGTCGAGGCCGTCGCCGAGGAGGTCCGCGCCGCGGGGCGGCGTGCCGTCGCACTCACCGCGGACGTCTCCGACCGGGACGCGGTCTTCGGCGCCGTCGCCGCGACCGTCGACGCCCTGGGCGGGCTCGACGTGATGATCAACAACGCCGGCGTCGCGCTCGTGGGACCCGTCTCCGACGTCACCCCCGACGAGCTGCGGCGGCTGTTCTCGATCAACGTCGACGGCGTGCTCTGGGGGATCCAGGCGGCGGCGTCGTCGTTCATCGACCGCGGCGTGCGCGGGAAGATCATCAACGCGGCGTCGATCGCGGGACACGAGGGCTTCGCCATGCTCGGCGCGTACAGCGCCACCAAGTTCGCGGTGCGCGGTTTCACGCAGGCCGCCGCGAAGGAGTACGCGACGCACGGCATCACCGTCAACGCCTACTGCCCGGGCGTCGTGGGGACCGATATGTGGGTCGAGATCGATCGCCGCTTCGCCGAGTTGACCGGCGCCGAGGTCGGCGCGACCTACGATCAGTTCGTCGGCGGTATCGCGCTCGGCCGGGCGCAGACCCCGGAGGACGTCGCGGCCTTCGTCTCCCATCTGGCCTCGCCCGACTCCGACTACATGACCGGACAGTCGGTCCTCATCGACGGCGGCCTGGTCTACCGCTGACGCACCGGAAGGGAACGAGCATGACGGAACCGGCGATGGCGGCGGGCGAGGATCCGCGTCGCTACGCCCGCCTGTTGTCCGAGGTGTACGACGCGACCATGAGCGGTTCGCGGCCGCCCGCGCGGCCGCGGGGCGTGATCGGCGAATCCTGGGACCGCGTGCGCGCCGCGGGGCTCGCTCCCGACACCGATCCGGGGCCGGCGCTGAGCTGGATGGACGTCGAGCAGGGCCGGCAGGAGTCCGGCCTCGCCCTCGTCCTCGACGAGCTCACCGCCGGTCTCGCGCCGCTCACGGCCGACGGCGACAACATCCTGGTGGTGGCCGATCGGTTCGGCCGCGTGCTGTGGCGATCCGGTTCCTCGCGGGTCCTCGCGCACGCGGACCGGCTCGGCTTCGTCGAGGGTGCCGGCTGGGCCGAGGACCAGGTGGGCACGAACGCGATCGGCACGGCCATCGCCTCGCGGGCGCCCGTGCAGATCTTCTCCGCCGAGCACTTCGCGCGCAGCCACCACGCGTGGACCTGCGCCGGCGCGCCGATCCGCGACGTGCACACCGGCCACATCCTCGGCGTGGTGGACGTCTCCGGCCCCGCCGCGACGGTGCACCCGACCACCCTCGCGCTGGTCTCCACCGTCGCGAAACTCGCCGAGGCGCGGCTGCGGGAGGTGCACCTGGCGGGCCTGGAGCGGCTGCGCTCCGTCGCCGCGCCCATGCTGGCGGGGCTCGGCCGCCCGGGCCTGGCCGTCGACGTCGACGGCTGGGTCGCCGCCGTCGGCGACCTGCCGCCGCGCGCCCGGATCACGCTGCCCGCCGACCTGGCCGGACCGTCGGTGCTGCTGCCCGAACTCGGGCGGTGCACCGTCGACGCGCTGCCCGGCGGCTGGCTCCTGCAACCCGACCAGGGCGACGGCGCGAACACCGTCACCCGGGTGACGATCGACCTGCGGCCCGGCCGCGCGCCGGAGGTCGCGGTGGCCGGGGCCGCCGGCGTCTGGCGGTACCAGCCCTCGCCCCGGCACGCGCAGATCCTCGGTCTCCTCGCCGACGGTGCCGGCCGCACCGCCGCGCAGCTCGCGCAGGCCCTCTTCGGCGACTCCGGTCGGGTGGTCACGGTACGGGCGGAGATCTCCCGGCTGCGGCGCGTGCTGTCCGGCGTGATCGCGGCCCAGCCCTACCGGTTCGCCGACGGCGTCTGCGTCGAGTTGCTGCGCTGACCGGCCCCGGCCTCTAGCGTGGGAGGGGTGAGCGAGCCGCAGATCTTCCCGGAGGATTGGACCACGGCGCTCGTCCTGGTGGCGCACCCGGACGACCCCGAGTACGGGTTGGCGGCCGCGGTCGCCCGCTGGACCTCGTCGGGCAGGACCGTGGCCTACGGCCTCGCCACCTCCGGGGAGGCCGGGATCGCCGGCATGTCCCCGGGCACCGCGGGGCCGGTGCGGGAGGAGGAGCAGCGACGGTCCGCCGCGGTCGTCGGGGTCGACGAGGTGCGGTTCTGGGGATATCCCGACTCGCAGCTGCGCAACACGCCGGAGTTGCGGGAATCGATTCGCAAGTCGATCGCACGGTACTCGCCGGACATCGTGATCACGCTGTGGGGCGGCCCGGACTGGGGCAACGGCGTGGCCAATCAGAGCGACCACATGGAGTTCACTCGGGCGGTCGCCGAGGCGGCCGCGGAGGAGGGGGTGACGGCCTACCAGACGGCGCCGGAGCCGACCCTGATCGTCGACGTCACCGGGTTCACCGAGCGAGCCGTCGAATCGCTCGCCGAGCACAGGCAGTACCTGTCGGTGCTGGACCCGTCGACGCCGGTGATCGAGCAGGCCCGCGCGCAGGTCGCGAGGGTGACCGGGCCGCGGGGCGACTTCCGGCACGCCGTGGGCCTGCGCGAGCTGTCGTAGCTACCCGAGGTGGAAGGCCTGGGTGATGTGGTTGCCGCGGCGGTGATCGCCGACGAGGCTCGGGCGCCCGCGACCCATCTTCACCAGCATGGCGCGGTTCTCCACGCGGGGCGCGACGGTGTCGAGCATGCGGCTCACGGTGCCGCGGATGCCGCGCTCGCCTCGCGCGGCGCCGAGCGACAGCGGCTGGGTCACGGCGTTGGAGTGATCTCTGTACATGGACGTTCCTTCGGATCGGACGGGTGATTCGTTACCGAGAGTGCCGACCGTCCCTGAACGGCGACTGTGAACGGCCTGCGGTGACGGCATGATGGAATCCCGGGGTCCGACCGGCGGGAGCAGCGTAGGAGGGGGGCCATGGCGAGCACGCGCGGCGAGCCCACGCGCCGTCGTCTCCTCGACTCGGCCCTCGCCGTGTACGCCGAGGTGGGCGCCGAGGGGTTCACCTCGACGGCGGTGCTCGCCCGGTCCGGAGTCAGCGTCGGCAGTATGTATCACCACTTCGGGAGCTTTCCCGGCCTCGCCGCGGCGCTGTACACCGAGTCCATGGCGAGCCTGCTCGACGAGATCGTCGGCGCGCTGACCCGCACCCGGACCGCGCGCACCGGCGTGCGCGCCGTCGTGGACGCGTACCTCGGGTGGGCGCTGGCGCAGCCCGCCCGGGCGCGGTTCCTGCACGGCTCGGCGTACGCGACCTACCTTGCCGCCGGTGAGGGCGCTCTCGCCGGGATCAAGGAGCCGCGGATGGCGGCGATGGCGCGGTGGCTGGCCCCTCACATCGCGGCCGGACGGATCGCCGACCTACCGCTGCCGCTGCTCGAGATGCTGATCATCGGGCCGCCGGCCGAGGCCTGTCGACGGTGGCTGGCCGCCGACCCCGGTATCGACCTGGCGCGGGCGCGCGAGGTCCTGCCCGAGCGGGTGTGGCGCGCGGTCCGCGGCGAGGACGCGCCGGCGGATTGAATCAGTTCCGCGGGACGCCGACCGCCTCGGCCGCGGCGTCCCACAGCCGGCGGGCCGGAGCGGGATCCGTGGCGATCGGTGCCAGCGGAACGGGGCGCTCCTCGTCGAAGTACCGACCGCTGCCGTCGGCGCCGAGCAGGTCGACGACGTGCCGCGCGCCCGAGGCGGCCGGACTCCACGTGGTCTTCACCGCGCGCAGCAGGAGGCCGAGCGGACCGGGACGGTCGCCGAGCCCGGTGCGGAGCACGCCGGGGTGAATCGCATCGATGGTCCGTCCGGCGTCCCGCCAGCGCTCGGCCCAGAGCGGCAGCATCATCACGTTCGCGAGCTTGGTGTTCGCGTACGTCGCCAGGGCGCCGAAGTCGTCCCCGGTGGGCGTGCGATCAGGGTCGACGGTGCCCTTGACGTAGAGCCCGGCGCTCAACTGCACCACCCGCCGCAGGCGCTCCTCGAGCAGGCCGTTGAGCTGGAACGGTGCGAGGTGGTTGGTGAAGAAGGCCTGTTCGAAGCCGTCCGCGTTGAGGACGCGGCGGCTCGGCCAGACGCCCGCGTTGTGCACCAGGACGTCGATCCGGTCCACGGCACCGTCGAGCGCGGCGACGGTGCCGCGGACCCCGCTCGTGTCCGACAGGTCTCCGACGACGAGGCGCGCCCCGGTCTCGGCGGCCGCCCGCGCGCCGGCGTCCGGGTCCCGGCAGACGATGACCACGCGGTGCCCGGCCGTCGCGGCCAGCTCCGCGACGGCGCGGCCGAGGCCGCGGGATCCGCCGGTGACCACGATGTCCAGGGTGCGTGCCATGCGCCGAGGCTACGCCCGACTAGAGAAAGATTCTAGAAATTCGATGCGGTTCATCGGACGCGGGGAAACTGTGTGCATAGGATTGCAGGTTCGCGCATAATCATCACATGACTGTTTCCGTGGCGATCGCGGGTGCGAGCGGCTACGCCGGAGGAGAGATCCTCCGGCTGCTGCTGAACCATCCGCAGTACCTGTCCGGTGAGCTCACGATCGGCGCGCTCACGGCCGGCGGCAACGCCGGCAGCACGCTCTTCGAGCACCACCCGCACCTGCTGCCGCTCGCCGACCGCGTGCTGCAGGAGACCACGCCGGAGACGCTGCGCGGCCACGACGTCGTCTTCCTCGGCCTCCCGCACGGCAAGTCGGCCGAGATCGCCGAGGCGCTGCCGCCGTCGACCCTCATCATCGACTGCGGCGCCGACTACCGGCTCAAGGACGCAGCGGAGTGGGAGCACTACTACGGCAGCGCCCACGCCGGCACCTGGCCGTACGGCCTGCCGGAGCTCCCGGGCAACCGGGAGGTCCTCGCGGGCGCGTCGCGGATCGCCGTCCCGGGCTGCTACCCGACGGTGTCGACCCTCGCCTTCCTGCCCGCCGTCGCGGCCGGCATCGTCGCCCCCGAGGTCACCGTCGTCGCGGTGAGCGGCACGTCCGGCGCCGGGAAGTCCCTGCGGACCGACCTGCTCGCCTCCGAGGCCATCGGCTCGGCGCGGGCCTACGGCGTGACCACCCACCGGCACACGCCCGAGATCACCCAGAACCTCTCGGCCGCCGCGAATTCCCCCGTCACCGTCTCGTTCACGCCGATCCTCGTGCCCATGGCCCGGGGCATCCTCGCCACCGTCTCCGCCCCGACGACGGTGACCGCCGCGCGGGCCCGGGAGGTGTACGCGCAGGCGTACGCCGACGAGCCCTTCGTCCACCTGCTCCCCGAAGGCGTGCAGCCGCAGACGAAGTCGGTGCTCGGCAGCAACGCCGTGCAGGTGCAGGTCGCCGTCGACGAGCGGGTCGGCCGGCTGATCGCCACCGCCGCGATCGACAACCTCACCAAGGGGACCGGCGGCGCCGCCGTCCAATCCATGAACCTCGCGCTCGGATGGCCCGAGACCGCAGGACTTTCCACCGTAGGAGTCGCGCCGTGACCGCTGGGAGTTTCAAGCTCGTCCGGAACCAGGGCGTCACGGCGCCCCTGGGTTTCAAGGCCGCCGGCATCGCAGCGGGCATCAAGGTGTCCGGTAAGCCCGACCTGGCCCTGGTCTTCAACGAGGGGCCGCATTACGCCGCAGCCGGAGTCTTCACCCGGAACAAGGTGAAGGCCGCGCCCGTCCTGTGGAGCGAGCAGGTGATCAAGGACGGACACCTGCGGGCCGTGATCCTCAACTCGGGCGGCGCCAACGCCTGCACCGGTCCGGGCGGCTTCCAGGACGCGCACGCCACCGCGGAGAAGGTGGCGGAAGTACTGAGCCACTGGGGCACCGAGACCGGCGCCGGCGAGGTCGCGGTCTGCTCCACCGGTCTCATCGGCGACCGGCTCCCCATGGACAAGGTCCTCGCCGGCGTGACCGAGATCGTGCACGAGATGGGTGGAGGGCTCACCGGCGGGACCGACGCCGCGCACGCCATCATGACCACGGACACCGTGCCCAAGGAGGCCGCGCTGCACCACTCGGGCGGCTGGAACGTGGGCGGCATGGCGAAGGGCGCCGGCATGATGGCGCCCTCGCTCGCGACGATGCTCGTGGTGCTCACCACCGACGTGCACGCCTCGCCCGCGCAGCTCGACGAGGCGCTGCGGTACGCGACGACCTACACCTTCGACCGGCTCGACGTGGACGGCTCCACCTCCACCAACGACACGGTGCTGCTGCTCAGCAGCGGCGCCAGCGAGAAGACCTGCACGCAGGAGGAACTGAACGCCGCCGTGCGCGAGGTCTGCGACGACCTCGCGAAGCAACTGCAGGGTGACGCCGAGGGCGTGACCAAGCGGATCCTGATCACCGTGACCGGAGCGGCCTCGGAGGACGACGCGCTGATCGGCGCCCGCGCCATCGCCCGCGACAGCCTGGTCAAGACCGCGCTGTTCGGCAGCGACCCCAACTGGGGCCGCGTCATGGCCGCGATCGGCATCGCGCCGATCGAGCTGGTGCACGACAAGCTGACGGTCTCGTTCAACGGGCAGCCGATCGCCGAGAACGGTTGCGGCGTCCCCGGAGCCCGCGACGTGGACCTCTCCGGACCGGAGATCGACGTCACCGTCGACCTCGGGCTCGGTCGGGGCACCGCGACGATCCGCACCACGGATCTCTCGCACGCCTACGTCGAAGAGAACTCGGCGTACTCCTCATGAGCGCACCCGATCCCACCCCGCTCGACCTCACCCCGCTCGACCTCACCCCGCTCGACAAGGCCGGTGTGCTCGCCGAGGCGCTGCCGTGGCTGCTCGACTTCCACGGCAGGACGGTCGTAGTCAAGTACGGCGGCAACGCCATGGTCGACGACGAGCTCAAGCGCTCCTTCGCCCAGGACATGGTCTTCCTGCGCACCTGCGGCCTGCACCCCGTGGTGGTGCACGGCGGCGGCCCGCAGATCAACGCCATGCTGAAGCGTCTCGGCATGGAGGGCGAGTTCAAGGGCGGCTTCCGGGTGACCACACCCGAGGTGATGGACGTGGTGCGGATGGTGCTCTTCGGCCAGGTCGGGCGCGAGCTCGTCGGGCTGATCAACGGCTACGGGCCGTTCGCCGTCGGCATGTCCGGCGAGGACGCGCACCTGTTCACGGCCACCCGCCGGGAGGTCGTCGTCGACGGTGCCCCCACCGACATCGGGCTCGTCGGCGACGTCACCGAGGTCAATCCCGAGGCTGTCAACGACCTCATCGCCGCCGGCCGCATCCCGGTGATCTCGACGATCGCGCCCGACGCCGACGGGGTGGTGCACAACATCAACGCCGACACCGCCGCCGCCGCGCTCGCCGAAGCGCTGGGCGCGCAGAAACTGGTGGTGCTCACCGACGTCGAGGGCCTCTACACGAACTGGCCCGACCGGTCCTCGCTCACCTCTGAGATCGACACGGACGCGCTGACCGAGCTGCTCCCGAGCCTCGACTCCGGCATGGTGCCGAAGATGGAGGCGTGCCTGCGAGCCGTGCACGGGGGCGTCCCCACCGCGCACGTCATCGACGGGCGGGTGCCGCACTCCGTGCTTCTCGAACTGTTCACGAGCAAGGGCATCGGCACCATGGTGACCCCGCCGAAATCCCCTCACAAGACCTGGATCTGACGACAAAGACATGACGAACGAAACGATGCAGCAGCGGTGGAACGCCGCGCTGATGGACACCTACGGCACCCCGCCCATCGCGCTGGTCTCCGGTCGCGGCGCGACCGTGACCGACGCCGACGGCAAGGAGTACGTCGACCTGCTCGGCGGCATCGCCGTCAACGCGCTCGGCCACACCCACCCGAAGATCATCGAGGCGGTGACGCAGCAGGTCTCGACGCTCGGGCACGTCTCGAACCTGTACATCAGCGAGCCGGTCGTCCGCCTGGCCGAGCGGCTCACCGAGGCCGTGGGCGTTCCCGGCACCCGCGTCTTCTTCAGCAACTCGGGCGCGGAGGCCAACGAGGCCGCGATCAAGATCGGCCGGCGTACGGGCCGCACCCGGATGGTCGCCGCGGAAGGCGCCTTCCACGGCCGGACCATGGGTTCGCTGGCGCTGACCGGCCAGCCGGCGAAACGGGCACCCTTCGAGCCGCTGATCGAGTCCGTGACGCACGTGCCCTACGGCGACGCATCCGCACTGCGGGCGGCGGTGTCCGGCGAAAGCGGTGCGGTCGCTGCCGTTTTCCTGGAGCCGATCATGGGCGAGGGCGGCGTCGTCGTTCCCCCTGAGGGCTACCTCGCGCAGGCCCGCGCTGCCGCGACCGAGGCCGGCGCGCTCCTCGTCCTCGACGAGGTGCAGACCGGGATCGCCCGTACCGGAACGTTGTTCGCGTACCAGCGGGCGGGCGTGACCCCCGACGTCTTCACCCTGGCCAAGGGACTCGGCGGCGGCCTGCCCATCGGCGCGACGGTGGCCGTCGGCGCCGCGGGTGAGCTGCTCACGCCCGGCCAGCACGGCACGACCTTCGGCGGCAACCCCGTCGCCGCGGCGGCGGCCAACGCCGTCCTCGACGTGGTCGAGGCCGAAGGACTCGCCGAGCGGGCCGACGCGCTCGGCAAGCACATCGCCGCCACCGTCGAGGGATACGGTCATCCGCTCGTCACCGGCGTCCGCGGCTCCGGCCTCCTGCTCGGGATCACACTGGCGCAGCCCGTCGCCAAGGCGATCGAGACCGGCGCCCGCGACGCGGGCTTCCTGCTCAACGCCGCGCAGCCCGACGTGGTCCGCCTGGCCCCGCCCCTCGTCCTCACCGACGAGCAGGCCGACCGCTTCCTGACCGCGCTTCCCGCCCTGCTCGACTCAGCCCAGGAGACCCCATGACCCGCCACTTCCTCCGCGACGACGACCTCAGCCCGGCCGAGCAGCGCGAGGTGCTCGCGCTCGCCGCGGAGCTGAAGGCGGCGCCGTTCTCGCGGCGCCCGCTGGAGGGCCCGAAGGGCGTGGCGGTGCTGTTCGACAAGAACTCCACCCGCACCCGGTTCAGCTTCGACGTCGGCATCGCGCAGCTCGGCGGCCACGCCGTGGTGGTGGACACCAAGTCCACGCAGATGGGCCGCGACGAGTCGCTCGCCGACACCGCGCGCGTGCTCTCCCGGTTCGTCGACGCCGTCGTCTGGCGCACGTACGCCCAGTCGGGCCTCGAGGAACTGGCCGAGTACTCGACGGTTCCCGTCGTCAACGCCCTCTCCGACGACTTCCACCCCTGCCAGATCCTCGCCGACCTGCAGACCATCGCCGAGCGCAAGGGCGCCGAGGGCACCGGCTCGGTCGCCGGTCTCAAGCTCACCTACCTCGGCGACGGCGCCAACAACATGGCGCACAGCTACATGCTCGGGTGCGTGACGGCCGGGATGGACGTGACCATCAGCGCACCGTCGGGCTTCCAGCCGGACGAGCGCTTCGTCGAGGCGGCCCGAGTACGGGCGAAGGAGACGGGCGCGGAGGTGAGCATCATCTCCGACCCCGTGCTCGCGGTGGCGGGCGTCGACGTGGTGGTCACCGACACCTGGGTGTCGATGGGGCAGGAGAACGACGGTGTCGACCGCAACGCGCCGTTCCGGCCCTACCAGATCAACGCGGAGCTGCTCGCCCACGCCGATCCCGACGCCATCGTGCTGCACTGCCTGCCCGCGCACCGCGGCGACGAGATCACCGACGAGGTGATCGACGGGCCGCAGTCCGCCGTCTTCGATGAGGCCGAGAACCGCCTGCACGCGCAGAAGGCGCTGCTCACCTGGCTGCTGGAGCGATCGTGAACCGGGGGCCCGCAGTGACGACGCACGGGGGCCCGACGTGACCGACCAGCCGCTCGCCACCCGCGCCGGGCGACAGGCGGCCATCGTCGAGATCCTGGCGAACCACCAGGTGCACAGCCAGGCCGAGCTGCAGGCCCTGCTCGTGCGCGGCGGCTACGAGGCGACGCAGGCCACGATCTCCCGCGACCTGGACGAGCTCGGCGCCGTCAAACTGCGCGGAGTAGACGGCGGGACCGGTGTCTACGTGGTGCCCGAGGACGGTTCGCCCGTGCGCGGGGTGTCGGGCGGCACCGAGCGGCTCTCCCGCCTGCTGGGCGAACTGCTCGTCTCCACCGATCACAGCGGCAACATCTGCGTCCTGCGCACCCCGCCCGGCGCCGCGAACTTCCTCGCGAGCGCGCTCGACCGCTCGTCGCTGCCGGAGGTAGTCGGCACCGTCGCGGGCGACGACACCGTCCTGGTCGTCGCGCGCGAGCCCCTGACCGGCAAGGACCTCGCCGAGCGCCTCGTGGCGCTCGCCTGAATCCGCACACTCACCACCAGATAGGCTTATCGACCATGTCTAAGGTCCTCTCCACCCTGCCCGTCGGCGAGCGCGTCGGCATCGCCTTCTCCGGCGGCCTCGACACCTCCGTGGCCGTCGCCTGGATGCGCGACAAGGGCGCCGTGCCCTGCACGTACACCGCGAACATCGGCCAGCCGGACGAGCCCGACATCGACGCGGTGCCCGGCCGCGCCAAGGAGTACGGCGCCGAGATCGCGCGCCTGGTGGACGTGCAGCCGCTGCTGGTGCAGGAGGGCATCGCCGCGCTGCAGACCGGCGCCTTCCACATCCGGTCGGGTGGCAAGACCTACTTCAACACCACCCCGATCGGCCGCGTCGTGACCGGCACCATGCTGGTGCGGGCCATGAAGGAGGACGGTGTCGACATCTGGGGCGACGGCTCCACGTACAAGGGCAACGACATCGAGCGGTTCTACCGCTACGGCCTGATGGCCAATCCCGCGCTGCGCATCTACAAGCCGTGGCTGGACTCGCAGTTCGTCACCGAGTTGGGCGGCCGCAAGGAGATGAGCGAATGGCTCGTCGCGCACGGCTTCCCGTACCGCGACTCCACGGAGAAGGCCTACTCGACGGACGCGAACATCTGGGGCGCCACGCACGAGGCGAAGGACCTGGAGTTCCTCAACACCGGTGTGCTCATCGTCGACCCGATCATGGGCGTCGCCCCGTGGGACGAGTCGGTCGAGATCGCCACCGAGGACGTCACCGTCACCTTCGAGGCGGGCGTGCCGGTCGCGATCAACGGCGTCGAGTACTCCGATCCGGTCGAGCTGGTGCGCGAGGCGAACCGCATCGGCGGCCGCCACGGCCTGGGCATCTCCGACCAGATCGAGAACCGCATCATCGAGGCCAAGTCGCGCGGCATCTACGAGGCGCCGGGTATGGCGCTGCTGCACGCCACCTACGAGCGCCTGGTGAACGCGATCCACAACGAGGACACCATCGCGACGTACCACAACGAGGGTCGCCGCCTGGGCCGCCTGATGTACGAGGGTCGCTGGCTGGACCCGCAGTCGCTCATGCAGCGCGAGGCCATCATCCGCTGGGTCGCGTCGGCCGTCACCGGCTCCGTCACGCTGCGCCTGCGCCGCGGCGACGACTACTCGATCATCGACACCACCGGCCCGAACCTCTCGTACCACCCCGAGAAGCTCTCGATGGAGCGCGTCGGCGACGCCGCCTTCGGCCCCGACGAGCGCATCGGTCAGCTCACCATGCGCAACCTCGACATCGCGGACTCCCGTTCGCGCCTCGAGCAGTACGCGGCGCAGGGCATCGTCGCGGGCGAGACCGCGGCGCTGGTCGGCGAGCTGGAGCAGGGCGGCGCCGAGGCCATCGTCTCGGGCGGCGAGCAGATCCCGTCCGCCCTCGACGAGGCCAGCAACCACGCCGCCTTCGACCTCGGCACCGACTAGGAGATCCGTTGAGCGAGAAGCACGGCACCAACGAGGGCAGCCTGTGGGGCGGACGCTTCGCGTCCGGCCCCGCCGAGGCGATGGCGGCGCTGAGCAAGTCCACGCACTTCGACTGGGCGCTGGCCCCGTACGACGTGCGCGCCTCGAAAGCCCATGCCCGCGTGCTGAACCGCGCCGGCCTGCTGACCGACGAGGATCTCGAGGCCATGCTCGCGGCCCTCACGCGGCTCGGGGACGACGTGGCCTCCGGCGCCTTCCTGCCCGCCGAGTCCGACGAGGACGTGCACGGCGCGCTGGAGCGCGGGCTCATCGAGCGCGCGGGTGCCGAGGTCGGCGGGCGCCTGCGCGCCGGCCGGTCGCGGAACGACCAGGTGGCCACCCTCTTCCGGATGTGGCTGCGCGACGCCGTACGGCTCGTCGCCGTCGGCGTGCTCGACGTGGTCGACGCCTTCGTCGCGCAGGCGCAGGCCAACCCGGAGACGATCCTGCCCGGCAAGACGCACCTGCAGGCGGCGCAGCCGATCCTGCTCGCGCACCACCTGCTCGCCTACACCCACCCGCTGCTGCGGGACGTGCAGCGGCTGCAGGACCTGGATAAGCGGATCGCGGTCTCGCCCTACGGCTCCGGCGCGCTCGCCGGGTCCTCGCTGGGCCTCGACCCGGACGCCATCGCCGCGGATCTCGGCTTCGACTCCGCGGCGGACAACAGCCTCGACGCCACCGCCTCCCGGGACTTCGCCGCCGAGGCCGCGTACGTCTTCGCGCAGATCGCGGTCGACCTGTCGCGTTGGTCGGAGGACGTGATCCTGTGGAGCACCGCCGAGTTCGGCTACGTGACCCTCGCGGACGCGTGGTCCACCGGCAGCTCGATCATGCCGCAGAAGAAGAACCCGGATGTCGCCGAGCTCTCCCGCGGCAAGGCGGGCCGGCTGATCGGCAACCTGTCGGGCCTGCTGGCGACGCTCAAGGCGCAGCCGCTCGCCTACAACCGGGATCTGCAGGAGGACAAGGAGCCGGTCTTCGACTCGGTGGAGCAGCTGCGGCTGCTGCTCCCCGCCGTCGCCGGGCTCACGGCCACGCTCACCTTCCACCCCGAGCGCATGGGTGCGCTGGCCCCCGCCGGCTTCACCCTGGCCACCGATGTGGCCGAATGGATGGTGCGGCAGGGCATTCCCTTCCGCATCGCGCACGAGGCGGCGGGTGAATGCGTCCGCGCCGCCGAGTCCCGAGGCGTGGGGCTCGACGGCCTGACGGACGAGGAGTTCGCCGCGATCCACCCGGCTCTCACCCCGCAGGTCCGCGAGGTCCTGACGGTTCGCGGCTCGGTCTCCTCCCGCAGCGCCCGCGGCGGCACGGCACCGTCGGCCGTGGCGGCGCAGCTCGACCGCCTGACCGCCACCCTCCCCGCGCTCCGGGAGTGGGCTACCGCCTGACGCGGGGGAGGGGGCCGGTGATCACCTGCTGCAGCGGGGGCGCGGCGAGGGCGACGACCTCGTCGACGGTGAGCGAGGCGAGCGGTTCGAAGCCGACGACGTACCGGGCGACCAGCAGCCCGAAGACCTGGGCCACCATGAGATTCGCGCGGAGCACGCCGTCGCCGGGGCCGGCCTCCATCCGTCCGATCAGTTCTGCCAGCGCGATCTCCAGGAGGAAGCCGCGCACGATCGCGGGATCCGCGTCGGTGCCGAGGTTGGTGCGCACCACCGCGACGCCGACCTCGCGGAAGGGCCCGTCCCACAGTGTCAGCAGCGCGCGCAGGAGGGTGCGCGCGGCGTCCTCGAGGGGTGCCTCCCGCAACGGCGCCCGCACGAGCTCCGGGTCGACGGGGATCGCCAGCGCCGCCAGGTAGAGCTGCTGCTTCGTGCCGAAGTAGTGGTGCACCAGCGCGGAGTCCACACCCGCGGCCTCGGCGATCGAGCGCACCGTCGTCCCCGCGAGACCGCCGCGGGCGAACGCGGCGCGCGCGGCCTCGAGTATCTCGGCCCGGGTGTCCGGGCTGCCCGTGCGCCGGCCCGACCTGCGCGCCCGGCCGCTCACGCGACCTTGCGCGGCAGCGTGGCGGCCGCCAGCGCGAGGGCCGCCACCGCGAACCCCGCGACCACCGCGAGTGAGGTCCACATCGTGCCCGTGGGCTCGGTGTGCGCGCCCACCTCCTGCAGGGCCTTGACCGCATAGGTCATCGGCAGGACGTCGGCGATCGCCTGCAGCCAGCCCGGCATCGCCTCGTGCGGAACGAGCAAGCCGCACAAGAAGATCTGCGGGACCACAACGATCGGCATGAACTGCACCGCCTGGAACTCGGTGCGGGCGAAGGCGCTGAACAGCAGGCCCAGCGCGACGCCCAGCCACGCGTCGACCACCGCGATGAGCACCACGAGCCACACGCTGCCGGCGGTGTCCATGCCGAGCAGGTAGGCCGCCACCGTGGTCGCGATCGCGGCCTGTGCCGTCGCCGCCAGCGAGAACGCCGCCGCGTAGCCGAGCAGCAGATCCGCTTTCGCGAGCGGGGTGGTCAGCAGCCGCTCGAGCGTCCCCGAGACCCGCTCGCGCTGCATCGCGATCGAGGTGACGATGAACATCAGGGCGAACGGGAGCACGCCCAGCAACACCAGCGCGACGCGGCCGAACAGCGCCGGACCGCCGGGGGAGTCGCGGTAGAGGAAGTACAGCAGCGTCAGCAGTGCGGTCGGCACCACCACGATCATCGCGATCGTGCGCGGGTCGGCATGCAGCTGGCGGAGCACGCGGACAGCGGTGGCGCGGGTGATGCTCGGGTTCAGGACGGTGCTCATGCGGCCGCCTCCTGCTCGCGGGCGAGCGCCAGGAAGGCCTCGTCCAGGGTGGGTGCGCCGGTGCGGGTCAGCAGGTCCGACGGTGCGAGCGAGGCGACGAGCCGTCCGTCGCGCAGCAGGACGAGGCGGGTGCAGTGGGCGGCCTCGTCCATGACGTGGCTGGAGACGAGCAACGTGGTCCCGCCGGCGGCCATGGCGGCGAACCGCTCCCACAGCTCGGCGCGGAGCAGGGGATCCAGGCCGACGGTGGGCTCGTCGAGGATGAGCAGTTCGGGGTGCGCGACCAGCGCGCACGCGATGCTCACCCGTGAGCGCTGCCCACCGGAGAGGGCGTCGGCCCGGCGCCCGGCGAAGGCGTCGAGGCCGACGGCGGCGATCGCCTCGGCGACATCGGCTTCCGCCCTCGCGCGCCGGCCCGGATACAGGGCCGCGAAGTACTCGACGTTCTGCGCCACGGTCAGATCGCCGTAGACGGCGGGGGACTGTGTCGTGTACCCCACGCGGGAGCGCAGGTCGGGACTGCCCGCCGGACGGCCGAGCACCGTCGCCGTGCCGCCGGTGATCCGCTGGGCGCCGACGACCACCCGCATCAGCGTGGTCTTGCCAGAGCCGGACGGGCCGAGCAGGCCGGTGATGGCGCCGGTCGCGATCTCGGCGTCGACGTGGTCGAGGACGGTGCCGCCCGAGCGGGTGACGGTCAGTCCGGACAGGGTGATCGCGCTGGTCATGGCGCCTCCAGATAATTCACTCGATGATGAATTCATCGTAGAGTGAATTATGCGCCGCTATCGCGCCTGCCGTCAACACCTGGTGAAACGTGTTTCTGTTTTCGGTCCGCGGGCGGAGAATCACCGATAACATCTCGGCATGACCGCAGAGCGCACCGTCCGCGGGCTCATCGACGAGCCCCGCCACTGTGAACCCGCCGAACTCGCGGGGCTGTTCGCCCAGCTCGAGCCCGTCCCGATCGACTTCCTGCTCGGGGACTGGCGCGGCGGCGAACTGCTCTCGGGGCACCCGATGGACGGCGCGCTGGGCAGGGCCCGCTGGTACGGCAAGAGCTTCCGCTCGGCGAACGACGTCCAGCCGCTGGTCTGCCTGGACGACGCGGGGGAGAAGTTCTCCAACGTCGCGCTCGGTAAGGGTGAGGCGACTCTGCGGCTCGTCGACTTCGAGGGCCGCGTCACCGCGTCGATGATCTACGACGGACAGCCCGTGATCGACCACTTCGCGAAGGTCGACGGCGACACCGTGATGGGCGTGATGACCGGGAAGAAGCTGGTCGCGCCCTATTTCTACTTCTATCTCGAGCGCGACCACGGCCGTTCGGCCTCCTCCGGCGGGCGCGACGGCGACACCGCGGGCTCCGGCGCACATGGAGCGGACCGGTGACGGGCACGACCGCGCGGGTCGTCGCCGCGCCGGGTGCGGCACCGTCGCCCCTGGAGATCGACGTTCCCGCGCCCACCGGTAACCAGGTGCTCGTGCGGATCCACGCGGTCGGCGTCTGCCACACCGACCTGACGCTCGCCGCGCAGTGGCCCGAGCAGGGCCTGCCCGTGATCCTCGGCCACGAGGGCGCCGGTGTGATCGAGGCCCTCGGGCCCGACGCGCGGGGCCTCGCGGTGGGCGACCGGGTCAGCCTCACCTTCGACAGTTGCGGTGCGTGCGAGTTCTGCGCAGCCGGCACACCCGGCTACTGCGAAGAGTCGATCACCCGCAACTACCTCGGGCTCCCCGGTATCCGCGCGGGCGAGACGCCCGTGACCGGCGGCTTCTTCGCTCAGTCCAGCTTCGCCGGGCTGGCGCTGGCGACCGACCGGAACACGGTCCCCATCGGAGACCTGCCCTTCGAGCTCGCCGCGCCGCTCGGCTGCAGCGTGCAGACGGGCGTGGGCACCGTGACTCGCGCACTGCGGGTGCGGGCGGGCCAGTCCGTCGTCGTCTTCGGCACCGGCGCGGTCGGCCTCGCCGCGGTCATGGGCGCGAAGCTGGCCGGGGCCGCCACGATCGTCGCCGTCGACCCCAGGGACGACCGTCGCGCCCTCGCGCTGGAGTTGGGCGCGACGCACGCGGTCGAGGCGGGACCGCAGGCGGCGCAACAGGTCATCGAGGCGACGGGCGGGGGCGCGCACGCCGCGGTCGACACCACCGCGCGCGCCGATGTGCTGAGCCAGGCGGTGCTCGCCCTGCGGCCGCGGGGCACGCTCGCGGTGGTCGGGCTCGGCGCACCGTCGGCGGATCTGCCCGTCATGCTCATCATGGCCCGCGGGCTGCGCGTGATCGGCGTGATCGAGGGCGACTCCGAGCCCGCCGAGTTCCTCCCCGAGCTCGCCGCCGCGGTGGGCGAGGGGCGGCTGCCCGTCGATCGGCTGGTCACCACCTTCACCGATTTCGACGAGGCCTGGGCCGCGGCCCGCGAGGGCACCGCCGTCAAGCCGGTGTGGCTGCCCGCTGGGTAGCATGGCGCCATGGCCATCGACGCGACGCTGCTGAAGATCCTCGCCTGCCCGCAGGACAAGGGACCGCTGCTGTACGTGCCGGACGAGCTGTTCTACAACCCGCGCCTGCGCCGCGCCTATCCGATCGAGGACGGCCTGCCCGTCCTGCTCATCGGCGAGGCACGCGACGTCGACGAGGCCGAACACGAGGCGATCCTGGCCCGCGCCGCGCAGTGACGCCGGACGGTGCGCGGACACGTCTGTCGGCACACCCGCTCACGGCGGCCAGACTCGTCCTCGGCTCGGTCCTGACCGTCGGGACGGTGCGTGCGCGCATCGTCGAGGTGGAGGCCTACGGCTCGCCCGCCGACGGTCCCTGGCCCGACCCGGCCGCGCACACCTACCCCGGACCCACGCCCCGCAACGACGTGATGTTCGGTCCGGCCGGTCATCTCTACGTCTACCTGTCCTACGGTATCCACCAGTGCGTGAACGTCACCGCGGGGCCCGACGGCGTCGGCTCGGGGGTGCTGCTGCGCGCGGCCTCCATCGAATCCGGTCTCGACGTGGTCCGTGAGCGGCGCGCCGTGCGCGATCCGGATGCGCGGCTCGCCGCCGGTCCGGGACGGCTCGGCCAGGCGCTGGGGATCACCGTGGCCGACAAGGGGACCGACGTGCTCGATCCGGCGTCGGAGATCAGGCTCGAGATCGCGGCCCGACGGGGCCCCGTCGCCGCCGGCCCGCGGATCGGGATCAGTAAGGCCGTCGACCTGCCCTGGCGGCTGTGGCTGGCCGGACACCCGGCGGTGAGCCGCTGAGCAGCGCGCTTGGCGGGAGCCAAGCGCGCCGCTGGCGGGTCCGGGTGAACTGTCCGGGTGACTCCTCTCGACCGTGATCGCGGGCTCAACGCCGTCAATGCCCGCACCTTCGCGCACCCCGACGAGGACCGGGCCGTCCGCGCGGTGATGGGTGCACCCTTCCCGGCGACCACCGTCGGGCTGTTCGAGGCGGGATGGGCGCTGGTGCCGATCCTGCGGTCCCGTTCGGCGACGGCGCTCGCGACGGCGGCCGAGGCCAGGCTCGCGTCCATCCTCGGGCTCCTGGACCTGCGGCGTCTCGACCCCCAGGCGATGCGGGCGTACACCGAACTCGACCGGCACCGCCGCGCCGCGTATCGGAATCACATCCCGGTGGAACTGGCGGCGGCCTTCGTGATCGGCTTGACCCTCGCGGCCGTTGGAACCGCAGCGGTGTGGCTGGCGTCCATGCTCGGTACCGCATTCGCGGTCGGCACACTGATCGCGCTGGTGATCGGGGCCGCCGCGGTCTTCGTGATCCTGCGCGCGATGACCCGCGCCGAGCTCGTCGCAGGCATCGTCGACGTCCGCGGACTTCGCATCGCCGCGTGGCTCGCCGGACTGCCGCCGGCCTCCGCCGCCGCAGTGCAGATGTTCCTCGACCTTCCCTACGAGCTCGTCCCGACGGTCGTCCCGGACCGGGACGTGATCACGATCGACGACGGTGCCGGCACCTCCGCCGTCGTCGCCTGCGGACGTTTCCTCGACGATGTCGCGCGGACGGCACCGTCGACCACCGACGACGTGCGGGACCTGCTCGCCGGGTATCTGACGGGCGCCGGTCCGGGAGCGCTGGTCCTGCGCGGCGCACTGCCGGCGGTACCCGAGTGGCGCCGGGGTCCGTTCGACGGATGGGAGCGCCTGTTCGACCGGTTCGGGGCCGTCAGCCCGATCACCGTGCGGTGGACGGTGCGCGGCGGAGCACTGTTCGCGGCCCTGTCGGGGGAGTACGACGAGGAGCCGGCCGCGGTGATGGTCGCCGATCTGGTGTCCCTCGCCGAGGTCTGTGGTGCCGGGCGGCTCGCGTCCGCGGACCGGGCCGCCCGGGCGATCGCCGATCTCCTGGTGAATCAGCTGGTGCACGGGGACCGGGTGATGTTCAGCCGCGGCGGCGGCCCCGCCGATCGCGAACTCCTGATCACCGCATTGCAGGGCGGCGACCTGGACGAGGCGGCGGTTCGTTCACAATGGACCGGTGAGCACTGACATCCTCGACGAACTGACCTGGCGCGGCCTGATCGCGCAGTCCACCGACATCGAGGCGCTCCGTGCGCGCCTCGCCGCCGGGCCGATCTCCCTCTACGCGGGGTTCGATCCGACGGCCTCGTCGCTGCACGCCGGTCACCTCGTTCAGTTGCTGACCCTGCGTCGCTTTCAGGAGGCGGGGCATCGGCCGATCGTCCTCGGCGGCGGAGCCACCGGCCAGGTGGGCGACCCGCGTGATGTGGGTGAGCGGGTGATGAACTCGGTGGACACCGTGGCCGAGTGGGCCGCGAAGATCGACACCCAGCTCCAGCGGTTCGTCTCCTTCGACGGGGACAACGCCGCGATCCTGGCCAACAACCTGGACTGGCATGGACAGATGAACGTGCCCACCTTCCTACGGGACGTGGGCAAGCACTTCTCGATCAACGTGATGCTGGCGCGCGAGACCGTCAAGCGGCGCCTCGAGTCCGACGGGATCAGCTACACCGAGTTCAGCTACATGCTGCTGCAGGCCTACGACTACGTGGAGCTCGCGCGCCGCTACGACGCCGCGCTGCAGATCGGTGGCTCCGACCAGTGGGGGAACATCATCGCCGGGGTCGACCTGAACCGGAAGGTCGACGGCCGGCACGTGCACGCACTCACGACGCAGCTGGTCACCTCCTCCGACGGCAAGAAGTTCGGCAAGTCCACGGGCGGCGGCTCGTTGTGGCTCGACCCGGAGATGACCAGCCCGTACGCCTGGTACCAGTACTTCGTGAACACGGCGGACGCCGACGTGATCCGCTACCTGCGCTGGTTCACCTTCCTCACTCGGGAGGAGATCGCGGAGCTCGAGCGCGAGACCGAGGAGGCCCCGCAGAAGCGGACCGCACAGAAGCGACTCGCGGCCGAGATGACGACCCTGGTGCACGGAGAGGAGCACACGCGCGCCGCCGAACTGGCATCGCAGGCGCTTTTCGGACGCGGCGAGCTTGCGGATCTGCCCGAGTCCACGCTGGCGGCCGCGCTTGAGGAGGCGTCGGTGGTGGAGGTCGCGGCGGGGGAGCCGCGCACCATCGTCGATCTGCTCACCGCGTCGGGGCTGTGCGAGTCGAAGGGCGCGGCCCGGCGCGCGGTCAAGGAGGGCGGCGCCTACGCGAACAACGTGAAGGTCGAGTCGGAGGACTGGGAGCCGGCCGCCGCCGACCTCCTGCACGGCCGCTGGCTGGTGCTCCGTCGGGGCAAGAAGAACTTCGCCGGCGCTCGTCTCGGCTGAAACACCTGGTCATGACCACAGAGGCCGCCCCGCTGATCCGCGCGGGGCGGCCTCTGTGCGACAGGTCACACGAGCGCGGTTCGACGGTGCCGCCCTCACCTCGGGCTGTTTGACCTGCGCAGATGAACATGGTGTTACGTGTTGACCTGGGGATTTGTGCTTGCGTTCCCCGGTGCGTAACTTATTCGAAGTCAGCGCGACACCGACCAGGACGGGGCCGAAAAGCCCAGGTCAGACGGTAGAAACGCGGATGGTTTGACAACCTGGAGCCGGACCCGGTTTGACACCGGGATCGACTCCGATATAGGCTGGAACGGTTGCTTCGAGCAGCCAGCCCCACGGGAGAACGTCACTGTCGGCCGCTTTGCGCGGTCGGGAGGGTTCTCGCGTGTGACTGGTGGGTTTGAAGCGCTTCCGGTGAGCGGCCCGCGAGAGCGAGTTGCGAACGGAAATCCGGTCTGCTAAGCTTGAACGGTTGCTCCGAGCAGCCCGGCAAGGTGAGTTTGACTCGCTTGCGGGGATGGGGTAGCTTGAACGGCCTGCGAGGGTGCGGTTCACACGGAAATTTGTTTGGTGTGGGCGGCCGCGTTTGGCGTGTTCTTTGAGAACTCAACAGTGTGTCGATGAAATTGTCAGTGCCAAAATTTTTTTGGCACGCATGGACAATCAGTATTAGTACTTGGTTGTTTGTGTTGTGGCTTTTCTCGTTTATTTCTTTGCGAGATGTATTTCTGGAATCATTGATTTTTGTCAGTGGTTTCGTTTTGTTCAGGATTTCCTGGATTATGCTGAAACCTTGTGTTTCTAGTGTTTTTTATGGAGAGTTTGATCCTGGCTCAGGACGAACGCTGGCGGCGTGCTTAACACATGCAAGTCGAACGGTAAGGCCCTTTCGGGGGTACACGAGTGGCGAACGGGTGAGTAACACGTGGGTGACCTGCCCTGTACTTCGGGATAAGCCTGGGAAACTGGGTCTAATACCGGATATGACCTGCTCCTGCATGGGGGTGGGTGGAAAGCTTTTGCGGTATGGGATGGGCCCGCGGCCTATCAGCTTGTTGGTGGGGTAATGGCCTACCAAGGCGACGACGGGTAGCCGGCCTGAGAGGGCGACCGGCCACACTGGGACTGAGACACGGCCCAGACTCCTACGGGAGGCAGCAGTGGGGAATATTGCACAATGGGCGGAAGCCTGATGCAGCGACGCCGCGTGAGGGATGACGGCCTTCGGGTTGTAAACCTCTTTCAGTAGGGACGAAGCGTAAGTGACGGTACCTACAGAAGAAGCACCGGCCAACTACGTGCCAGCAGCCGCGGTAATACGTAGGGTGCGAGCGTTGTCCGGATTTACTGGGCGTAAAGAGCTCGTAGGCGGTTTGTCACGTCGTCTGTGAAAACCCGAGGCTTAACCTCGGGCCTGCAGGCGATACGGGCAGACTTGAGTACTGTAGGGGAGACTGGAATTCCTGGTGTAGCGGTGGAATGCGCAGATATCAGGAGGAACACCGGTGGCGAAGGCGGGTCTCTGGGCAGTAACTGACGCTGAGGAGCGAAAGCGTGGGTAGCGAACAGGATTAGATACCCTGGTAGTCCACGCCGTAAACGGTGGGTACTAGGTGTGGGTTTCCTTCCACGGGATCCGTGCCGTAGCTAACGCATTAAGTACCCCGCCTGGGGAGTACGGCCGCAAGGCTAAAACTCAAAGGAATTGACGGGGGCCCGCACAAGCGGCGGAGCATGTGGATTAATTCGATGCAACGCGAAGAACCTTACCTGGGTTTGACATATAGAGGATCGCCGCAGAGATGTGGTTTGCCTTGTGCCTTCTATACAGGTGGTGCATGGCTGTCGTCAGCTCGTGTCGTGAGATGTTGGGTTAAGTCCCGCAACGAGCGCAACCCTTGTCTCATGTTGCCAGCACGTTATGGTGGGGACTCGTGAGAGACTGCCGGGGTCAACTCGGAGGAAGGTGGGGATGACGTCAAGTCATCATGCCCCTTATGTCCAGGGCTTCACACATGCTACAATGGCGCGTACAGAGGGCTGCGATACCGTGAGGTGGAGCGAATCCCTTAAAGCGCGTCTCAGTTCGGATTGGGGTCTGCAACTCGACCCCATGAAGTCGGAGTCGCTAGTAATCGCAGATCAGCAACGCTGCGGTGAATACGTTCCCGGGCCTTGTACACACCGCCCGTCACGTCATGAAAGTCGGTAACACCCGAAGCCGGTGGCCTAACCCCTTGTGGGAGGGAGCTGTCGAAGGTGGGATTGGCGATTGGGACGAAGTCGTAACAAGGTAGCCGTACCGGAAGGTGCGGCTGGATCACCTCCTTTCTAAGGAGCA
>NZ_JBYPZI010000013.1:0-80219 GCF_057815145.1 Tsukamurella sp. II2bb | reverse complement strand
TGAGAGGTGATGCGTAGCCGTTGCGGTGAATTCCATGATCCTATGCTGCCGAGAAAAGCCTCTAGCGAGATCTGATGTGGCCCGTACCCCAAACCAACACAGGTGGTCAGGTAGAGAATACCAAGGAGATCGAGAGAACTGTGGTTAAGGAACTCGGCAAAATGCCCCCGTAACTTCGGGAGAAGGGGGACCTCGCATGGTGACCGGACTTGCTCCGTGAGCTGTGGGGGGTCGCAGAGACCAGAGAGAAGCGACTGTTTACTAAAAACACAGGTCCATGCGAAGTCGTAAGACGATGTATATGGACTGACGCCTGCCCGGTGCTGGAAGGTTAAGAGGACCGGTTAGCCGTAAGGCGAAGCTGAGAATTTAAGCCCCAGTAAACGGCGGTGGTAACTATAACCATCCTAAGGTAGCGAAATTCCTTGTCGGGTAAGTTCCGACCTGCACGAATGGCGTAACGACTTCTCTGCTGTCTCAACCACAGACTCGGCGAAATTGCAGTACGAGTAAAGATGCTCGTTACGCGCGGCAGGACGAAAAGACCCCGGGACCTTCACTATAGCTTGGTATTGGTGTTCGGTTCGGTTTGTGTAGGATAGGTGGGAGACTGTGAAGTGGGCACGCCAGTGTTCGTGGAGTCGTTGTTGAAATACCACTCTGATCGTATTGGATACCTTAACCTCGGACCATGATCTGGTTCAGGGACAGTGCCTGGTGGGTAGTTTAACTGGGGCGGTTGCCTCCCAAAATGTAACGGAGGCGCCCAAAGGTTCCCTCAGCCTGGTTGGCAATCAGGTGTTGAGTGCAAGTGCACAAGGGAGCTTGACTGTGAGACTGACAGGTCGAGCAGGGACGAAAGTCGGGACTAGTGATCCGGCACCGGCAAGTGGAAGCGGTGTCGCTCAACGGATAAAAGGTACCCCGGGGATAACAGGCTGATCTTCCCCAAGAGTCCATATCGACGGGATGGTTTGGCACCTCGATGTCGGCTCGTCGCATCCTGGGGCTGGAGTAGGTCCCAAGGGTTGGGCTGTTCGCCCATTAAAGCGGCACGCGAGCTGGGTTTAGAACGTCGTGAGACAGTTCGGTCTCTATCCGCCGCGCGCGTTAGAAACTTGAGGAAGGCTGTCCCTAGTACGAGAGGACCGGGACGGACGAACCTCTGGTGTGCCAGTTGTTCCACCAGGAGCACGGCTGGTTGGCTACGTTCGGAAGGGATAACCGCTGAAAGCATCTAAGCGGGAAGCCTGTTCCAAGATTAGGTTTCTCACCACCTTGAGTGGGTAAGACCCCCTACAGACTATGGGGTTGATAGGCCAGAACTGGAAGCGCAGTAATGCGTGTAGGTGACTGGTACTAATCGGTCGAGAGCTTACCACACACATAACATTCGCCAAAACGAACACCCCAAGCAGGGTGTTTGCACAACGAACAAGCGTGTAACACACTACAGAAACCAGCATGCTGCTGGTTCGCGTCCACTATGCAATGTCTGAGACAACACACAACTGTGTTGTTTCGCAGTGTTACGGCGGCCATAGCGGAGGGGAAACGCCCGGCTCCATTCCGAACCCGGAAGCTAAGCCCTCCAGCGCCGATGGTACTGCACTCGTGAGGGTGTGGGAGAGTAGGACACCGCCGGACTACAATTAGATACAGGACGAAGGCCCCCGAGGCCGGTGAGCACACACGATTGTGCTCCCGGCACCGGGGGCTTTCTCTGTATCCGGGTACAGGCAAAACCGCCTCACCCACCCCTCATCCGGGCGTCGAGCCCGACGCCGGCCGAGGAACCCTCGCCGACCTCGACGCTTGACGTCGTTCGGACTGCAGATCTATCCTGAGGTTAGATCGAACAGAAGTTCTAGTCACGTCTTCCCCGTGGCTCGGCTTCCGCGCTGATCGATGACGCGGATCCGAAGGTAGGGGAGGGGTGTGACAAGTGTCCGCACGTGTACAAGCCGTAGCCGGCAACCGTGAGGAGAAGCTCGCGGAGCTGCGCAAGCGGCTCGCGGCGCTGCCGGAGAGGCATCGTCCGGTCAAGGCGCGGGCCTCGTTGGAGGCCCCGCTGCAAGAGGAATCAGCGCAGTTCAGCATGGGTGTTCTGCCGGTGCACGAGGAACTGGCCCCGCTGTTACCCGGCGGGGGGCTACCGCGTGGCGCGGTCGCGGAGCTCTCGGGCGCCGGCTCGCTCGCGGTCTCGCTGGTGGCGCGCGCCTCGAGGGCGGGATCACGGGTCGCGCTGTGCGGGGTATCCGGTTTCGGGATGGCCGCCGCTCTCGAACAGAACGCCGATCCGGAACGGATCGCGCTCATTGAAGGCCCGCTCGCGGACCCGGTGTCCGTCGCCTCCATCCTGCTCGACGGTGCCGATATGGTGCTGTGCGAGCTCGGCGGCATCGTCGTGCCGCCCAGCCGGGGCCGGGCCGTCGCCGCGCGGGCCCGGTCGAAAGGCTCGGTGCTGTTGATCACCGGCGGCCGCTGGGAGGGCGCCTCACTGCACCTCGAGGCACGGGTACGGGGCTACATCGGCCTCGGTGCCCTGCCTGGGCGCGGCCGGGTCAGCGGGATCGATCTGGTCTTCTCCGCGCGCGGGCGCGGCTGCGGCAACCCCTACCGGGGGACGGCACCGTCGAACACGGGCCTGGCGGTGGCGCGATGAGCTCGGCGCAGCGCATCCTCGCCCTGTGGTGCCCGGATTGGCCCGCCGCAGCGGTAGCGGCGGAAGCCGACCTGCCGCCCCACCGTCCCGTTGCGGTCCTGCACGGCAACCGCGTCGTCGCGTGCAACGCCGCGGCGCGGGCCGAGGGGGTGCGCCGCGGTATGAAGCGCCGCGAATCACAGGCCCGCTGCCCCGAGCTGCACATCGCGCAGGCCGACGAGGGGCGGGACGCGCGGCTCTTCGAGCCCGTCGCCGGCGCCGTGTCCGCGTTGATCCCGCTCATCGAGGTGCTGCGCCCGGGCCTGATCGTGATCCCCGCCCGCGGCGCCGCCAGGTTCTTCGGCGGCGAGGAGCAGGCGGCCGAGCGACTGGTGGACGCGGCGTCGTCGGTGGGCGCGGAGTCGTTCGCCGGTATCGCGGACGAGGTCTTCACCGCGGCCGTGGCCGCCCGTCGCGGCGTCGTGGTCCCCCCGGGCGGATCGGCGGCCTTCCTGGCGCCCCTGCCGATCGCCCGGCTGGGGGCCGAGCCGTCGCTCGCTTCGGGTGACCGCACCGAGCTGCTGGATCTCCTACACCGGCTGGGGCTGCGCACCATCGGTACCTTCGCGGAGCTCTCCTCGACCGACGTCGCCACCCGCTTCGGAACGGATGCGATCGCCGCGCACCGTCAGGCCCGCGCACTGGCGGACAGGCCGCCGTCCACCGCGGCCCTACCGCCCGGGCTGGAGGTGGAGTTGCGGCCCGACCCGCCGATCGACCGGGTCGATGCGGCGGCCTTTGCCGGCCGCGCACTGGCCACGGAGCTGCACGGGAAGCTGTCTGCGGCGGGCGTGGCGTGCCTGCGCCTGGAGGTATCCGCGATCGCGGAGAACGGCGAGCGGCACAGTCGCATCTGGCGCTGCGCCGAGCCACTCACCCCGGACGGCACCGCCGACCGGGTGCGCTGGCAGATCGACGGCTGGCTCACCGGCGGCAGGGGGGCGAAACGGGGAGGCGGGGGCCCGGGCGCCCCGATCTCGCTGTTGCGACTCGAGCCCGTCGAGGTGGTCGACGCGGGCGCGCTGCAGGCGGGCATGTGGGGTGACGATGCCGACGGTTCCGCCCGGTTCCGCCGAGCGCTGGTCCGGGTGCAGGGCCTGCTCGGTGGGGAGGCCGTCCGGGTCGGGGTGCGCAGCGGCGGCCGCGGTCCCGCGGAGCGCGTCACCTGGGTACCGCTGGGCGACGAGACGGTCCCGGACCGCGACCCGTCGGCGCCGTGGCCGGGGCGGATGCCGGAGCCGGCGCCGTCGGTGCTGATCGCGGGCGCGTCGGTCACGATGACCGATGCGGCGGGCGCCGCCGTGCACGTCACCGAGCGCGGGGCCTTCACCGGCGAGCCCACGCATCTGGTGTGGGGCTCGCGCGACTGGTCGCTGAGCTGGTGGGCGGGGCCGTGGCTGATCGACGAGCGCTGGTGGGCCGCCGACGGTGCCGCGGAGCCCCGGGCCCGCGCCCAGGTGCTGCTCGAGCCCGCGCCCGGCCGCGACGACGGGCGGGCCCTGCTGCTGCAGTACGCCGGGGGCTGGGAGGTGGAGGGTGTGTACGAGTAGGTGCTCGCCGCCCGGGCCGGCGGGATCAGCCGGCGCTGCCGGAGAAGGCCACCGCGAGGTACGGGTTGGTGTCCTCCGCCGGGGCCGGACGGAACCGGTTCCGACGGTGCCGCGCCCGCTTCCCGGGCGTGAGCGCCGTGCCTTCGGGTCCGGTCGCGGATTCGTCGGCGGTCTCGTCCGTGCTCTCCGCCGGGACCGATTCCGCGGCCTCGTCCCGATCCTCCTCCGCGGGGGCGTCCGAGACCTCGTCGGGCTGCTCCGCCTGCGTATCGGCCTCGTCCGCCTTCGCATGCGCCGGCGGCCGCACCCGATCGTGGCCGATGGGGGCGGCCGGAGCCGCGCTCGTGGTCACGGCCGGCGCGATCTCGGCGACGTCCACATCGGCATCGTCCGTCGCCTCGGAGATCACGGCGACGTCGCCGGCATCGGAGGTCTCGGCGGCGGCCACCCGGTTGCGCCACCGATGGGCGACGGCCAGCGAGAGGAGGTAGGTGACGGTGCCCGCGGCACCGCCGACGACCAGCGCCCACGCGAGCGGCCGCGCGATGCCGGGGTCCGGTGCGGGGGCGGGAGAGCTGGTCACCGAGCGCAGCCGGGTCTGAGTGAGCGCGAGCTGGCCGTCGATGGCGCTCAGCGCCGTCTTCAGCTGCCCCACGCCGGTGGTCAGGTTGGCGACGGAGGCGTTCACGTCCTTGCGGGCCGAGGCCAGCTTGGTCAGTCCGTCCCGCAGCTGCCGGGCGGCGCTCCGCGCGGAGGCCAGCGAGGCGTCCGCGTTGGCGGAGGCGCTGTTCAGGCTGCCCGACATGCCGCTGAGCGTGCTGCGCAAGGAGGCTACGTCGTCGAGGGCACCCACGCCCTTCGAGCCGGCGAGCGCGCGGTCGAGCTGCGCGACGGCCTCGGCGGAGCCGGGCGACGGATGTTCGACGAGGCGGCCGCGCAGGGCCACCAGCGTGGCGCGGGTGCCGGCGGTCACCTGCTGCAGGCCCTGCGTCCGCTCGAGTGCGCCCGCGAGCGTGGTCGTCGCGCGGTTCACCTGGTTCAGTGCGGCGGAGAGCGAAGAGGCCTCGTCGAGCCCCGAGACCAGCTGCTCCGCTCCGGTCTTGGCGGTGTCGATGCTGTCGAAGATCTGCGGCACCGAGCCGGCCGAGGTGTTCAGCCCGGTGCTGGCGGAGACCACCGCGTTGGACAGCAGGCCGAAGAGCGCGCGCGACTCGTCGGCGGCCTTGAGGGCGACGCGCGTGTTCTCGGCGTTCTCCCGCTCCTGGGCCGGTGCGGGCGCGGTGGTGCCCGCGGCGATGAGGAAGGTGGCGCCGCCCGCGACGAGCGCGATGAGTACGGCGAGCAGCGCGGTGCCCGTGAGGGCCCACGCCGAGCGGACCGCCGCGCGGAGCGGGCGGATCAACGTCGAGGTCATGCCTCAACCTTAACGTGAAGTCGAGGCTTTGGTGAAATGTTAATACCGGCAATGAATTTGGTACGGCGACGTGAATGGTGGACGTGCGGTCTACGCGCCCGGGCGGTTGACGGCCCCCATCAACAGGGGAAGCCCCGTCGCCGTGTCCACCACCGCGTACGCGAAGGCCCGGTCCACCACGAAAGGCGCTGGTCCTGGGGCCTCCTCGGGGACGGGCGCGGCAGCGGCGGTGTCCGAGGCGGTGCCCTTCTCGCCGACCGCGAGGACGGCGGCGGCGCGGGCGTCGGCCACCGTCGGCGATCCCGGGGCGATGCCGTCGAGTCCCGGGCCGGCGAACAGCCCCGTCAGGCCCGCGTCCCGGAGCGGGTCGACGAGCGCGGTCCACGTGGCGGCGCGCCACTTCGGCAGGCTCACCTGGTGCAGCGCCGACGGTGCCCCCGCCAGCGCGATCCGCGCGGCTGTGAACCGCCCCTCGGTCGCCGTGTCGGTGAGGGAGGTCCCGGGCGCGGGGAGCAGGATCTGCAGCGCCAGCGTCGTGCCGTAGTCGAGTTGCAGGGCGGAGAAGCCCTCGCCGGCGGCCACCCGTGCGGGCACCGTGCCGTGCATCGTGATCGGATCGAGCACCGCACCGTCGGCCGCGGTGAACGGCGAGGTCCGGGTGCGGGCCGGGTCGAAGGGGGAGCGCCAGGCGGCGGCGAGGTAGGCGGTGGTCGTGGCGGCGAGCCGGGAGCCGGCGTCGACGCGCAGCGGCGCGGAGGTGAAACTGCTGCCGGTGTTCACGGCGACCCATTCGCCCAGCGGCTCGCCGATGCCGCGGCCGAAGTCCACCGGATAGACGCCCGCGTCGTAGGAGGCGGCGAGGGTGTCGAGGAAGCTGGCCCGTACCCGCCGATCCTCGGGTTGCTTCGCGGTCAGCAGGGCCACCCGCGACTGGAACAGCGGCGTCGGGGGCGGGGTGTTCGCCGCCACCGTGCCGGGGTCGCCCGCCCACTGCGCGGTCTGGCCGGTGAGCGCCGCCATCGCGCGCGGCAGGTCCTCGGCAGCGCCGAGCCCTGCCGCGTCGAGTTGGGCGGCGGTCCCGCCTCGCGCCCCCGCCCGGAGCATGGCGAGCAGGTCCAGGACGGACCAGGGGGAGACGACGGTGCTCGCGGCGCGGGGGTCGCCCACCGCGAGCCGGGCGCCGAGGCGGGTGGCGGTGCCGACCAGCGCGGTCACGTCGCCTCGGGTCTCATCGACGCCCACCTGCTCGAAGGGCTTCTTGGACCGCTCGAGGGCCAGGGCCGGCGGCGTCGACGGTGCGCCGCCGCACGCCGCGAGGGTCGCCGCGGCGAGCAGTGCCACCACGGCCCGCCGGATCTGCATGAGGGCCATCGTATCGGTCCGCTCTCAGGCGCCCGCGCGCTCCAGCAGGGCGCGACCGTTGTGCCACAGCACCTTGCGCATCCACTCGTCGCCCAGTCCGAGCCGGGCGAGCCCGTAGATCTGGTGCGCGTAGTCGTACGGGATGTTGGGGAAGTCGCTGCCCAGCACCACCTTGTCGGCGAGCGCTCCGAGCCGGTCGACGTAGCCGGGCGGCATCGGGGCGGTGCGCTCGGTGAAGTCGGTGGCCGCCATGGTGGTGTCGAGGTGGACGTTCGGGTGCTGTTCGGCGAGATCGGCGAACCGGTCGTACTCGGGCATGCCGAGGTGGGCGATGACCAGCGTCAGATCGGGGTGGCGCCGGAGCACCGCGGCCACCCGGTCGGGGCCCGTGTACGGGCCCTCCACCGGGCCCGAGCCGGCGTGGATCACCACGGGGATCCGCTCCGCGGACAGCAGCTCCCAGGCGGGGTCGAGCAGCGGATCGTCGGGTGCGAAGACGCCCACCTGGACGTGCATCTTGAACAGTCGGGCACCGTCGGCGACGGCCTTCGCGACGTACTCGTCCACGCCGGGTTCGGGGTAGAGCGTGCCGCAGTGGATCCCGTCGGGTACCCGGCGGGCGAAGTCGGCGCACCACTCGTTGAGCCACACGGCCATTCCGGGCTTGTGCGGGTAGGTCAGAGCCGGGATGGCCCGCACGCCCATGCCGCGGATCAGCTCGAGCCGGGTGTCCTCGTCGAAGCGGTAGCGGATGGGCCACTCCCGGCCGTACTCGGCGCTGGCGCGGTCGAAGAAGTCCCATACCTTCACCAGCATTGGCTCGGGCAGGAAGTGCACGTGGATGTCCGCGAGGCCGGGGATGCCGAGGGCCGCCAGATACGCGGGGATCTCCGCGTCGGAGGTCGGTCCCGGCGTCGTCGATCGGCTCATGCGGTTCAATCTACCCACGTCGGTGGATATGCCGTTCCGAGACCTGGAGCCGGTAAACTCGGGTGCCGACCGGAACGTTTCGGGGGTGCCAGATGGTTGTGGACGCGGGGATCACCCGATGGTTGTCCGACGAGGAGATGGCGGCCTGGTTGCCGCTGATCCACGTCGCGATGCGATTGCCCGCCAAACTGGACACCCAGCTGCGCATCGACGCCGGCATCACCCACTTCGAGTTCATGGTGCTCTCCCAGCTCTCCCAGGCGCCGGAGCGGATCCTGGGCCTGTCCGCGCTCGCCGAGGCCGCGAACTCCTCGCCCTCGCGCCTGTCGCACGTGCTGCGCAAGCTGAGCGAACGCGGCTGGCTGGTGCGCCATGCGGACGGTCGCTCCGCGTACGCGGAGCTCACCGACGAGGGCTTCGCGGCGCTCGACGGTGCCGCGCGCGGGCACGTCGAGGAGGTCCGGCGGCTGGTCTTCGACCACCTGGCGGAGCAGGACGTCGCCGCTATCCGGGTCGCGCTGTCGAAGATCACCCCGGGGCTCGCCGAGGATTCCTGATCAGGCCGCCGCGGCCACGGCCCGCAGGAACAGGTCCCGCGGACCGCGGAGCCGTGAGGCGAGTGCCACGTGCCGCATCACGCGGGAGAGCAGCATCGTCCGCTGTCCCGCGCGGCGGCGCTCCGCCTCGTAGGCGCGCAGTGCGCGGGTGGGGTCACCGTCGAAGTCCGCGGTAGTGCCGAGGGCCCCGGCCAGTGCCGCGGCGTCGAGCAGGGTCTCGCACGCACCGCGGCCGAGGTTGGGCGCCATCGCATGCGCGGCGTCGCCGATCAGCGCGACGTTGTCGCGCACGATCCGCGGCAATCGCGGCAGGTCGCGGCAGTGATAGTGCAGTGCCGTCGCGGTCTCGATGCCCTCGATGGTCTCGCGGACCCGTGTGTCCCACCCCTGGTACATCGCGCGGAGAAAACCCTGTGGATCGGTGTCCGGGGCCGGGGTGCCCCGCGGAACCGCCCGCGGGTCGAACGCCGAGTACCAGTTGATGTAGTCACCGTCGCGCGGCGTGACGCCGAACAGTCTTCCGGGACCCCAGTACTCGGTGAAGGTGTCGGTGCGGCCGGGGCAGCGGCCGATGAGGACGTCGACGCCGAGCGGGCGCGGCTGAAGTTCGCGGCCGAGGACGTGGGTGCGAACGGTGCTGCCGATCCCGTCGGCGCCCACGACGACGTCGTGCTCGAGCCCGCCGACACCGGCTCGTCGGTCGCCGAAGCGGACGGGCGGCGCGCAGGCGGCGAGGGCTTCGAGGAGTCGCGGACGGGAGATGAGGACGGTCGCGCCCCGGGCCCGGATCTCGGGGCCGAGCCGGTGCCCCTCGGCGCTGCGGAGCTCGGCGACCCGCTGCTCGATCCCGATCTCCCGCACCGCCTCCGCGGCACCGACCTGCTCGAGCACCGCCATGGCCTCCGGCCACATGCCGAGCGCGGTGCCCGTCGTGGGTAAGGACGCCGCGCGCTCGAAGACCTCGACCTCCCATCCCCGCTGCGCCAGGAGCGCGGCCGTGGCGAGCCCTCCGATTCCTCCGCCGATGATCGCTGCTGTGGCCATGCCGCCCACGGTACTACAAATGTAGTGACGAGTAGGCTCCGATCTCATGGGACGGCGGGAAGAGGTGCTGGACGCGGCGATCGAGGTGCTCGGTACCCGTGGCCTCCGCGGTCTCACGCATCGCGCGGTCGACGAGGCCGCCGCCGTCCCGCAGGGAACCTCCTCCAATCACTTCCGCTCCCGGTCCGCACTGGTCAAGGGGGTCGTCGAGCGGATGGTCGAACAGGATCTCGCCTTCTGGGCGGGGTTCGACGGTGCCGACCCCGCGGTCCCCGCCGGCTCGCCCGGCGAGGTTCTCCCGCGGGCGGCCGCGTACGTGCGGTGGTCGGTGGAGGAGGGGCGGGTGCGCAGCATCGCGCGGCTCAACCTGTTCGCCGCCGCGGCGGTGGAGCCCGAACTGCAGGAGCCGCTGCGCCGGGGCCGGCGTGCCGTGGAGCGGATGGCCGAGTCGATCGGCGCGTTGATCGGTCTCGATGCCGCGGAGTCCGGGCTGTTGATGGACGTCGCCGATGCCCTGATCTCGCGACAGCTCGCCCTGCCGGACCCCGGCTTCGATCCGCTCCCCGCGCTCACTCTGCTGCTGACGGCGCTGCGTTCCGCTCGGTAGTCGCGCCGGAGTGCAACGGTGAGTGTTCGATGAGATCTTGTGCATCGAACAAATGAGCGTATCGTGTAGCTGTGGGTTGGAGCAGCGGGCCGAGTTGGTCGGAGATGGAGCGGGTGCTCTCCGGGCGAGCCCCGGTGCGCCGCGAGGAGCCGCCGGGGGACGGTGGCGACTCCCCGGCGTGGTCCCGCAAGCGCGGGCCCTACGTACCGCTCGGCGCGGGGCCGGGGGTGTCCCGCGTGCCCTACGCCGAGCTCCACGCGCACACCGCCTTCAGCTTCCTCGACGGTGCAGCGCAGCCGGAGGAGATGGTCGAACAGGCTCACGCTCTCGGCCTGAAGGCCCTCGCGATCACCGACCACAACGGCTTCTACGGCGTGGTCCGGTTCGCCGAGGCGGCACGGGAGCTCGGCGTCCCCACGATCTTCGGTGCGGAGCTGTCCTTGGCGCACGACGCGGAGCGCACGGGCACCCAGGACCCGGCCGGCGAACATCTGCTCGTGCTCGCCCGCGGGCAGGAGGGCTACCGCCGCCTTTCCCGCGCGATGGCAGAGGCGCACATGGAGGCGGGGGAGAAGGGCCGGCTGCGCTTCCACCCGGACCGCCTCGCCGAGTTGGCCGACGGGCACTGGCACATCCTCACCGGCTGTCGTAAGGGCGCGGTCCGGCGCGCCCTCGCCTCTCAGAGAGGCGACGGTGCCGCTGCCGCCCTCGCGCAGCTCGTCGACCGGTTCGGGGAGGACCGGGTGAGCGTGGAGCTCACCGTCCACGGCGTCCCCGAGGACGACGAACGCAACCACCTCCTCGCCGGCGTGGCCGCGCGGATGGGGGTGGACACCGTCGCCACCACCGGAGCGCACTTCGCGCGGCCCGAGCAGCGGCGCCTGGCGTCCACCCTCGCGGCCATCCGTGCCCGCCGCAGCCTCGACGAGCTGGACGGCTGGCTGCCCGCCGCGGGCGGGGCGCACCTGCGTTCCGGAGACGAGATGGCGCTGCTGCTGCCCGAGCATCCCGGTGCGATCGCGAGAGCGGCGGAGCTGGGCGCCGAGTGCGCGTTCGACATCGAGCTGATCGCGCCGAACCTGCCGCCCTGGGACGTCCCGTCGGGCCACACCGAGGCCACCTGGCTGCGCGAGCTGACCCGGCTCGGGGCGCTGGGCCGGTACGGTCCGCGGGAGCAGAACCCGAGGGCATACAACCAGATCGAGCACGAGTTGCGGGTGATCGAGGAACTCGATTTCCCCGGTTACTTCCTCATCGTGCACGACATCGTGAGTTTCTGCCGGGAGAAGGACATCCTGTGCCAGGGGAGGGGGAGCGCCGCCAATTCTGCGGTCTGCTACGCCCTCGGTATCACCTCGGTCGAGCCACTCGGCAACAACCTGCTGTTCGAACGGTTCCTGTCCATCGCCCGCGACGGCCCGCCGGACATCGACGTGGACATCGAGTCCGACCGTCGCGAGGAGGTCATTCAGCACGTCTACAACAGGTACGGCCGGCAGAACGCCGCCCAGGTCGCGAACGTGATCACCTATCGCGGGCGGTCCGCGGTGCGCGACACGGCCCGCGCGCTGGGGTATTCGCAGGGGCAGCAGGACGCGTGGAGCAAGCAGATCTCGCATCACGGCTGGTGGCATGACCCGGTGCCCGAGGGCATCCCCGAGCGGGTCGTCGAGCTCGCCACGCAGATCGCGGACCTGCCTCGGCACCTGGGCATCCACTCCGGCGGCATGGTGATCTGCGATCGGCCGATCGCCGACGTGTGCCCCACCGAGTGGGCACGCATGGAGAACCGCAGCGTGCTGCAGTGGGATAAGGAGGACTGTGCGAACGTCGGCTTGGTGAAGTTCGACCTGCTCGGCCTCGGCATGCTCAGCGCGCTGCACTACATGCAGGACCTCGTCGAGGAGCACAAGGGCATCGAGGTCGATTTCGCGAAGCTCGATCTGAGCGATCAGAACGTCTACGAGATGCTCTGTCGCGCCGATTCGGTCGGGGTCTTCCAGGTGGAGTCCCGGGCGCAGATGGCGACCCTGCCTCGGCTCAAGCCGCGGAACTTCTACGACCTGGTGGTGGAGGTCGCCCTGATCCGGCCCGGCCCCATCCAGGGCGGCTCGGTGCACCCGTACATCCGCCGTCGCAACGAGCAGGAGGAGCCCACCGTCGAGCATTCGTCGATGAAGAAGACGCTCGATCGCACGCTGGGAGTGCCGCTCTTCCAGGAGCAGCTCATGCAGCTCGCCACCGACGTCGCAGGCTTCTCCCAGGCGGAGGCCGATCAGCTCCGCCGGGCCATGGGGGCCAAGCGATCGCCGGAGCGGATGGAGCTGCTGCGGAACAGGTTCCGCGGGGGAGCGAAGGAGAAGCACGGCATCGAGGAGGAGCTGGCCGACCGGATCTTCGAGAAACTGGTGGCCTTCGCCAACTTCGGTTTTCCGGAGAGTCATGCGCAGTCGTTCGCATCGCTGGTCTTCCACTCCTCGTGGTTCAAGTGCTACCACCCCGCGGCCTTCTGCGCGGCGCTGCTGCGCGCGCAACCGATGGGCTTCTACTCCCCGCAATCCCTGGTCGCCGACGCCCGCCGGCACGGGGTCGTCGTCCACGGGCCCGACGTGAACGTCAGCCTGGCGTGGCCGAATCTGGAGAACGCCGGGCTCGAGGTGCGCCTGGGGCTCGGTGCGATTCGCACCATCGGTGACGATCTGGCCGCCCGCATCGTCGCCGAGCGCAACGCTTCCGGGCCGTACGCGAGTCTCACCGACCTCACCTCCCGGATCGAACTCACGGTGGCGCAGGCGGAAGCACTGGCCACCGCCGGCGCGCTGGACTGCTTCGGGTGGGACCGCCGGCAGGCGCTGTGGGAGGCCGGGGCCGCAGCGCGGGAGCGCCCGGACCGGCTGCCGGGCACCGCGACCGCGGGGACGCCGCCCGCGCTGCCGGGGATGAGCGAGACGGAGCTCGCGGCCGCGGACGTGTGGGCCACCTCCGTCACCGTCGGCAAGTACCCCACGGAGTTCCTACGGCCGACCCTCGACCGGCTCGGCGTCGTCCCGGCCGATCGCCTCCTCTCCCTGCCCGACGGTGACCGTGTCCTGGTCGGCGGTGCCGTCACGCACCGGCAGCGGCCGGCCACCGCCGGCGGCGTCACCTTCATCAACCTCGAGGACGAGACCGGCATGGTGAACGTGGTGTGCAGCCAGGGGCTGTGGGCGCGCTACCGGCGGCTGGCGCAGTCGGCGCCGGCGCTGCTGGTGCGGGGGAAGCTGCAGAACGCGGAGGGCGCCGTCACCGTCGTCGCCGACCGGCTGCAACGCATGGACCTGTCGGTGCCCTCGCGATCCCGGGATTGGCAGTGAGGGTAGCCTCAGTGGGTGATGGAGGAGGTGTACGAACCGGACCGGACCACCGCGCCGGAGCTGCGCAGGGTGCTTGCGGAGCTGCGCCGCCGCGAACCCGTCTTCCACGGCCCGCCGTGGCGCTCGCTCGCCGATTTCGACGCCGCGGTCGCGCCGGACTTCTGGGAGATCGGGGCGTCCGGCCGTCGGTACAGCCGCGAGTACGTCCGGTCCGTGTTCGAGCATCGGCTGGCCTCGTCGCAGGACGAATCGGACTGGGAGACCAGCGAGTTCCAGGTCCGCGCGATGGGTGCCTCCGTCTACCTGCTCACCTACACGCTGGCGCAGGGCGAGCGCGTCACCCGCCGGCTCACCGTCTGGCGCCGCCGGGAGAACAGATGGTCCGTGATGTTCCACCAGGGCACGGTCGTCGAGAACTGAGCCACTGCTATCGGGTCATCGAGCCGAGGCGGATGGATCGGGCGTCGTCGAACCGGAGGTCGCGCACCCGGGACAGATCGGCCCAGCAGGCCCGACCGCCCCGAGTCCTGCCGAGCGGTCCGACGACCCGACGGAATCGGGCGATCTCGTCGGGGAGTGCGGGCCGGGCCGGGCCCGCGGTGCCCGTGAGCTGGACGCCGGGGCTGCGATCGAACCGCCCGCGGAGCAGCGCGCGCATCCACGGGATCGGACCGCTGTCCACTGCCAGGACCGTGATCCGGGGATCGAGCGCCAGGTTGCGGGCGAGGCGTGCGTTGAAGACGTCGAAGTAGATGCCCGACGGTGCATCCCGGTCGAGCAGGATCGAGCCGATGGGGGTGACGTGCGGGGATCCGTCGGGGTTGCGGGAGGCGATCGCGCAGTGCAGGGACGAGCGGACGGCGCGGCGCACGGTGGTGCGGGCGGCCGCCCACCTCGGGTCGGCGGCGGTCACTGCGGCTTCCCCGGGACGGTGGCGAAGACGGTGCCGCGAGCGATGGCGCACAGGCGCGGTTCGGCGTCGGCGGGTTCGTGCCAGATCTCCGCGGTGGTGACCGCGTGCGTGCGCGTCCGGTGGACGACCGTGGCAGTGGCGCGCAGGCGCCCGTCCCGCGCCGCACGGAGGTAGTTCACGTCCACGCCGCCGGTGAGCACGTCCGTGCCCAGGACCGAGCCCGCCGCGAAGGTCAGCGCGTTGTCGGCGAGATACGCCAGGACGCCGCCGTGGGTGACGCCGAACTGCTGCCGGTGCCGGTCCGCGATGTCGAGGACGAGCTCCGCGCCACCCCCGCCGAACGCCGTGATCCGGGCGCCGACGACGGCGTTGAAGGGTTGGGCATCGAGGACCGCCGAGGCGAGGGCGAGGGACTCCGCGTTGGATTCGAGCATCACGGCTCCTAGTTTTAGTTACATCTCTCTAAAACAGGTCTAGCATAGGATCGCGGCCATGGGAAGGCCGAGGCTGCACGATCCGGACGGGTTGCTCGACGCCGCCGTCCGGCTCTTCGCGCGCGACGGGACGCGGGGGTTGACGGTGGCCGCAGTCGCGCGGGAGGCCAAGTCGCCCAGCGGATCCGTGTATCACCTGTTTCCCGACCGCCCGGCGCTGCTCGCCGCCGTCTGGCTCCGGACGGTCAGGCGGTTCCAGGACGCGTACACCGCCGCCTGGGGTGACCTCGCGACCGTCACCGATGCGGCGTCCAGCGCGCGGTGGATCGTCGAGCGCTGCCGCGCCGATCTCGGTGAGGCGCTCGTCCTGCAGGCCGGCCCCCAGGCCTTCGCCGCCGAATCCTGGCCCGCCGCTGCGGCGGACGAGTGGGCGGCGCTCGACGCCGATCGGCGGGAACGGATCGCCGCCATCATCGACCGGGTGGCGACGGACTCGGGGCGAGCGCACGCGGACGTCGCCTTCGCCCTGTACGAGCTGCCACTCGCGGTCGCGCGGCGTCACCTCGTGGCCGGCGACCCACCGCCGGTCGCCGCGGCCGACCAGGCCGAGCGCCTCGCCGCACGGCTCCTGCGCGACTGACGAACGAGACTGAAGAACTAGCCGGTGAGGGCGGAGATCGCGGCGTCCCGGCCGATCTCGACGGCGCGGGAGATCAGCGCACCGTCGTTCGAGAGGCGGCCGACGGCCGGGCTCCCGGGCGGGACCCAGACCTGCAGCACTTCCGCGGCGCCCGGCGCCACCGGTTCCGGCGCGGGGGCGGCGCGGCGGGCCGTGAAGTAGGCGTCCAGGACCCACTGCTCGGCCCGCGAGGACCGTGGTGCGGCCTCGGCCTCGACGGTGCGCAGCACCAGCAGGTGGGTGGCCCCCTGTTCGATCGGGGTCGCGAGCGGGACCTTCTCGGCGAGGCCGCCGTCGAGGAACTCCCGGCCGGCGAGCCGCACCGGAGGGCCGGCGAGCAGGGGGAGCGCCGTGGTCGCGCGCAGCGCGGTCCGCAGTGTCGCGGCGTCGTCGATGAAGGGGGCGAGGTCCGCCACCCGGCGGGTGTGTGCGTCGACGGCCAGGGGGTGCAACGTGATCGGACTGGCGAGGATCGCGGCGAAGTTCATCGGCGTGACCTCGGAGTAGACGCGTTCGACGAGTCGACGGGTATCGACGACCACCCCGCCGCGCAGCACCCGCCGCGGGTGCACCACCCGCTCGGCCAGCACGTCCTCCCACCCCCAGGACGGCAGCCAGCGCCGGCCCTCGCCGGAGACCAGCCAGGCGGCGTTGAGGCCGCCGCCGGAGGTGCCGTACACGGCGTCGACGGCGGGGAGCAGGCCGAGCTCGTCGACCGCCATCGCCATGCCGGCGGAGTACGCCGAGCGTGACCCGCCGCCCTCGATGCACACCGCGATCCGCAGCCCGTCGGAGCGGCGCCCGGGCAGGCTGCCGGCGTCGATCCGGGCCCGCAGCGCCTCCAGTACCGTCATCCGACCGGAATCCCGTAGCCGGCGAGGCCGAAGGTCTCGGGCAGGCGGTACGTCCACGCGCCGATGCCGCCCTCCTGATTGCCGCCGATCGTCGTGACCTCGTCCCCGGAGACCGCGACGACGAAGTTGGTGTGCTGGCGCATCGCCGGGTGCTCGGGCGTGTACAGCACCACGTCGCCGGGCTGCGGCCGATACGCCGCCGCGGGCTCGAGCCTGCCCGCCTTCTGGAAGTACTCCGTGAGCGTGTAGACGCCGGGAATGCGCCAGGTGCCGGAGTTCGGGTTGCGCAGCGGCAGGCCGGAGTCGCGGAGCACCGTCGAGACGAAGTCGGCGCACCAGGGCTCCTCGACGCTCTCCGAGTAGTACGTGCCGGGACGGTTCTCGTCGAACGCGCGGCGCAGATTCTCGATGATGCGGATCCTGGACGGATCGAGCCCGACCGTGCTGACCGTGGGGAAGACGCGCGGTTTCAGGTCGGCCGGCAGGTGCTTCGAAAGCGGCGTCTCGTGCGCCGTCGACCACCACACGGCGCCACCTGCGATCAGCACCAGCGCGGCCAGTGCTCCTGCGATCCCCGGACCGACCCTCCGCAACTGCATGAATCCACTGTACTCAGTGGTGAACCTGCCACGATGAGGTCATGAGTCCGCGCACCGTGACCTGCACGATCAAGCCGGGGAGCCGCAAGGGGCCCGTCGTGGAGGTCGACGATGCCGGCGCGCTGACCCTGTTCGTCCGCGAGCCCGCCACCGAGGGCAAGGCGAACAAGGCCGCCGTGGAACTGCTGGCGAAACACCTCGGTGTGCCGAAGTCCCGGGTCCGGCTGGTAGCCGGGCAGACGAGCCGTCTCAAGCGGTTCACCGTCGACGGCTGACCGCGCGACGATGCGCTCGGCGGTGCGACGCGCGGCACGGATGCACGAAGTGGCATGCTGGGGATGCAGCTGGTCTGCCGCCCGAGGTCTCGGACGCGGCATCGAAGCGCGCGGCACGCCGCGACGCGAAGAGGGAACCCGGTGGGAATCCGGGACTGTCCCGCAGCGGTGAGCAGGAACGAAAGTCGCGATGACGCACTGGGCCACGGCCTGGGAAGCGGCGACCGGTAGGAACGAGTACGAGGCCTGCGAGTCCGAATACCTGCCCGCTGTACCGGACGCGCCGCGTCCGGTGGTGTGCCGCCTCGCGGACCGGGCGTGCGACCGTACTGCGAACACGTCACGTCGCTCGTCGACGGGGACGTGGGTGGTACGTACGTGCGTCCGGACGGGTGGCCCGCCCTGGCTACGTACGAAAGGACGGTCCTTCACGTGACCGCACCGAACTTCACCCGCACCGTCCTCGGTGTTCCCCGTATCGGCCCCCGCCGTGAGCTCAAGCGCGCGATCGAGGGCTACTGGAAGGGCTCCGTGAGCCGCACCGATCTCGAGTCGATCGCCGCGGGCCTGCGGCGCGACGGCTGGGCGAGCCTCGTCGCCGCCGGTCTGGACTCCGTGCCCACCAACACCTTCAGCTACTACGACCAGATCCTCGATACCGCCGAACTACTCGGCGCGCTACCGCCCCGGGTGGCCGCGATCGCCGACCCGGTGGACCGTTACTTCGCCGCAGCGCGCGGCACCGCCGAGGTCACTCCGCTCGAGATGACGAAGTGGTTCGACACCAACTACCACTACCTCGTTCCCGAGATCTCGGAGGCCACCACCTTCTCGCTCCACCCGGAGAAGATCCTCGTCGATCTCGACGAGGCTCTCGCCCAGGGCGTTCCGGCGCGCCCCGTCGTGGTCGGCCCGATCACCTTCCTCGCGCTGTCCAAGGCGGTCGACGGTGCCGGCGACCCGCTGGCCCGCATCGACGAGCTGCTGCCGCTCTACCGGGACCTGCTCGCGCGGCTCGCCGCCCGGGGCGCGCAGTGGGTTCAGCTCGACGAGCCCGTGCTGGTCAGCGAGGCGGGGCTCGGCCTGGCCGGGACCGCCGCGAAGGTCTACGGGAATCTGGCGGCAGCGGCAGCGGCCGCGCGTCCCGCGATCGCCGTCGCGACCTACTTCGGCTCGCCCGGTCCGTCGCTCGCCGCGCTGGCCGGCAGCGGCGTCGAGGCGATCGCCGTCGACCTGGTCACCGATCCGGGCACCGTCGAGCTCGTCGCCGGCACCCCGGCGCTGGCGGACATGCTGCTGATCGCCGGTGTGGTGGACGGCCGCAACGTCTGGCGCACCGACCTCGAGGCCGCCCTGGCGACGCTGGGCACCCTCGTGGGTTCCGCCGGGACGCTGGCCGTGAGCACCTCGTGCTCGCTGCTCCACGTGCCCTACACGGTGACCGCCGAAACCGCGCAGGAACCCGCCGGCGCCGAGGGCGTGCGCGCCTGGCTCGCCTTCGCCGAGGAGAAGGTCGGCGAGGTCGTGGTGCTCGCTCGCGCCCTCACCGAGGGGCGTCCGGTGGTCGCCGCCGAGTTCGCGCGGAGCGCCGCGGTCCGCGCCGCCCGCACCGCGGATGTTCGCCTCCACGACGGTGCGGTGCGGGAGCGCCTCGCCGCGATCCGGGCCGCCGGCGCCGGCCGCGCAGCCGCGGCGGATCGCGCTGTCGCGCAGCGGGACCGGTTGGGCCTGCCGCTGCTGCCCACCACGACCATCGGCTCGTACCCGCAGACCGGGGCCATCCGGGCCGCCCGCGCGGACCTGCGCGCCGGCCGGATCGACGAGGCCGACTACGTGCGCCGGATGTACGCCGAGATCGCCGGCGTGGTGAAGCTGCAGGAGGAACTCGGCATCGACGTCCTCGTGCACGGCGAGCCCGAGCGCAACGACATGGTGCAGTACTTCGCCGAGCGCCTCGACGGCTTCCTCGCCACCGACAACGGCTGGGTGCAGTCCTACGGCACCCGCTGTGTGCGGCCGCCGATCCTGTACGGCGACGTCGCGCGGCCCGAGCCGATGACCGTCTCGTGGATCACCTACGCGCAGAACCTGACCGACCGCCCCGTCAAGGGCATGCTCACCGGGCCGGTCACGATCCTCGCGTGGTCCTTCGTCCGCGACGACCAGCCGCTCGCCGACTCCGCCGACCAGGTGGCGCTCGCGATCCGTGACGAGACGGTCGATCTGGAGCGCGCCGGCGTGAAGATCATCCAGGTCGACGAGCCCGCGCTGCGCGAGCTCCTGCCGCTGCGCGCTGCGGACCGTCCGGCATACCTGGATTGGGCCACCGGCGCCTTCCGACTGTCGACCTCTGGCGTCGAGGACGACACCCAGATCCACACGCACCTGTGCTATTCGGAGTTCGGCGACGTCATCGGCGCCATCGCCGACCTCGACGCCGACGTGACCTCGATCGAGGCGGCCCGCTCGCGTATGGAGATCCTGACCGACCTCACCGCGGCGGGCTTCGCGAACCAGGTCGGGCCCGGCGTCTACGACATCCACTCGCCCCGCGTGCCCGCGCAGGAGGAGGTCGAGGCCGCGCTGCGGGCGGCACTGGAAGCCGTTCCCGCGGAGCGTCTCTGGGTGAACCCGGACTGCGGGCTCAAGACGCGCGCCACCGAGGAGACGGTGGCCTCGCTCCGCAACCTCGTCGCGGCGGCGAGGGCGGTGCGCGCGGCTCTCTGACTGCCCGTCACCGGGGCGGGCGTCGCCCGCCCCGGTGGCACGGCGGCGGTCAGCTCCGGCGCAGTCGCACGTGCAGCCCGTCGTCGTGGTGGACCGTCGCGCGGACCTCGAAGACCTCGCCGATCCGCTCGGCGACGAAGACCTCCTCGGGCGTCCCGGCCGCGACGACGGTGCCGCCGCGCAGGATCACGACGCGGTCGCAGAACATCGCGGCCACGTTCATGTCGTGCAGGGCCATCACCGCGGTGAGACCCGAGCCGACGATGCGGTCGCGCACCAGTCCGAGAAGGCCCAGTTGATGTTTCACGTCCAGGTGGTTGGTCGGCTCGTCGAGCACCATCACCTCCGGCCGCTGGGCGAAGGCGCGCGCGATGTGCACGCGCTGCCGCTCCCCGCCGGACAGGGTGTGATAGCCGGCGTCGAGTAGGCCCGTCAGTTCGGTCTCCGCAGCGACCGCGGCGATGATCTCGCGGTCGCGGCGCGACGTACCCGACCACGCCGCGCGATGCGGGATGCGTCCCAGTTCGATCACGTCCCGCACCGTCGGACTCTGGTCGGTGTCGGACGCCTGCTCGACGAAGGCGATCCGCCGTGCAGCCGCCCGGCGGGACAGGCCGGCCAGGTCCTCGCCGTACAACTCGACCGTCCCCGCGTCGGGCCGGCGGAGCCCGACGAGCAGCCGCAGCAGCGAGGACTTGCCGCTGCCGTTCGGACCGAGCAGCCCGACCACCTCGCCCGGGCGGGCCTCCAGATCGACCTCCCGGAGGATGCGGCGGCCGCCGACGCCCCAGGTCACACTTCGCGCGCGCAGGGTCATCGTCGCGCCTGCCGGATCATGATCACGAGGAACGCGGGGACGCCCACGAGTGCGGTCGCGACGCCGACCGGGAGGTCCTGCGGAGCGAGGACGACCCGGCTCGCGACGTCCACCCACACCAGGAAGATCGCGCCGAGCAGCGCCACCGTCGGCATGCTGACCCGGTGCCGGACGCCGACCAGGGCCCGGGCCACGTGCGGGAGCACCAGCCCGACGAATCCGATCGCCCCCGAGGTGCTGACCACGACGGCGGTGATGAGCGCGGTGGTCACCAGGAGCACGATCCGGGTGCGGCGGACGTCGACCCCCAGGGCCGCGGCGGCATCCTCGCCGAACGTGAAGGTGTCGAGCGCCGCCGAGTGGTGCAGGCAGACCACCACGCCCACCAGCACCGCGCCGGCGCACAGGGCGACCTCCGTCCAACTCGCGGAGGCCAGCGAGCCGAGCAACCAGAACAGGACGCCGCGGGTCTGCTCCGCATCGGCCGCGATGTAGACGATGAACGAGGTCAGCGCCGCGAAGAGCTGCGTCGCGGCGATGCCCGCGAGGACCACGCGGTCCAGCGTCCCACCGGCGAGGCGCGCCATGAACAGCACCAGGCCGAACGCGAGGAGCGCGCCCAGGAAGGCGCCGCCCGCCAGGCCGACGGTCCCGGCGCCGACGCCGAGCACGACGACCGTCACCGCGCCCATCGACGCGCCCGAGGAGACGCCCAGCACGAACGGGTCCGCCAGCGGGTTGCGGAGCAGCGACTGGAGGACCGCGCCCGCGATCGCGAGGCCCGCGCCGCACAGCGCCGCCAGGAGCGAACGCGGAAGGCGCAGGTCCCAGACGATCCCCTCGCGGATCCGGGACAGGCCGGTGTCCCCGCCCAGGACCCGGGCTCGCACCACCGCGAGCACGTCGCTCGCGCCGACGTCGGACGGACCGATCACGATCGCGAGAACGATCGACGCGACGAGAGCCACCAGGCCCGCGAGCCACAGGACCGGCGCGGCCGTCCCGCGCACGCGTACGGCCACCGTCTCAGCCCGCCAGACCGAGGCGACGCAGACCCGCGGCGGCGTCCTCGATTCCGTACACGGTGCGGATCGACGGGTTCATCGCCGCGCCGCTGAGCGCGATGAACCGCTTGTTCTTCACCGCGTCCATCTCCCGGGTCACCGGGTTGGACTCGAGGTAGGCGATCTTCGCCGCGGCCGTCTCCGCCGTCTGGCTCCTGCGGGTCAGATCGCCGACGAAGATCACCGTCGGATTGCGCTGCGCGACGACCTCCCAGCTGATCTGCGGCCACTCGTCCCGGGTGTCGTCGAAGACGTTCCTCAGGCCGAGCGCATGGGCGATGATCCCTGGCGCGCCGCAACATCCCGCGAGGTACGGGGACTCGGAATTGGCGAACCAGAACATGGCCGTGACGTCCTTGGCCTTCACCCCGGACTCGGCGGCCGCGACCTTGCCCTTGAGTCCGGCGATCAGGTCGTCGCCGGCCCTGGACACACCCGTGAGGCGGGCGAGTTCGCTGATCTCCCGGTAGACGAGGTCCATGGTGAGCGGCGTGTCCCGGGTGCCGTCGCCGCCGGTGGCGCGCTTGCCCTCGCACTCGGTGGGGCTCAGGTAGGTCGGTACCCCGAGCTTCTCGAAGCGCTCTCGCGGCGCCACCCCGCCCTGGGCGAGCGTGCTGGTGAACGACGCCGTGACGAGGTCGGGTTCCGTGCTCAGGACCGCCTCGAAGGACGGGTAGTTGTCCGCGAGCCGGGGCACCGTCGCATTCGCCGCCGCCAACGACGGCAGCACCGGATCGGTCCACGTCCCGGTGCCCACCATGCGGTCGGCGAGCCCGAGGGACAGCAGGGTCTCGGTGGAACTCTGGTTCAGCGAGACGATGCGCTCGGGCTTGCGCTTGACGTCGACGGTCTGTCCGCAGTTCGCGAGTTCGACGGGGTAGCCGCCCGCGCTCGCGCTGGGCGGTCCCGCCTGTCCGGTGTTCGAGGTGCAGGAGGCCAGCGCGAGGCAGGCCACCGATATCGCGGTGAGGTGCCGCAGCATCATGAGAGGTCCTTCGGTCGAAGGCCCGGAACGCGGGGCCCGCGGATCGTCCGGGGCGACGGGCGTCGCCCCGGTGCCGACCGGTCTTCGGACTCGGGATCGTCCGGCGGCGGGCGCCTTCCCGGAAACCTCGTTCCAGTGGCGTGATGCCCGTGCCGTTCCCCTCACCGCTGCGCGTCAGTCCCGGATTCACACCGGGTTCCCTGCCCGTCGTGGGCGTGTCGGCTGAAGGGAGCCTAACCGATTCGCGACATGTCGATCATTCCGTCGCGCACCTACCCCTCGATCACGGCGACGAGGTCGCCGCCGTCGACCTGGGTGGGTCCGGCGAGTGCCACCCGGCTGACGGTGCCGGCGATCGGCGCGGTGATGGAGGCCTCCATCTTCATCGCCTCGATGGTGGCGATCTGGTCGCCCGCCTCCACCGTGGAGCCGGCGTGCACCGTCGGAGTGACGACGCCGGCGAAGGGCGCCGCGACGTGGCCGGGGTTGCTCCGGTCGGCCCGCTCGGCGGCGGGCACCTCCGCTTGCACGGCGCGGTCCCGGACGGAGACGGTGCGCAGTTGCCCGTTGAGCGTGCAGACGAGGGTGCGGTTGCCGTGCTCGTCGGGCTCGCCGACGCCCTCGAGCTTGATCAGCAATTCGACGCCGGTCGCGAGCTGGACCCGGTGCTCCTCGCCCTGCCGCAGCCCGTAGAGGAACTGGTTGGTCGAGAGCTTGGAGACGTCGCCGAATTCGGCGAGGTGCTCGGTGAATTCGCGCATCGGGCCGGGGAAGAGCAGGCGGCTCAGGGCCGCTCGGCGCTGCTCGGAGGTGCCCTCGAGTTCGGTGGCCTCCTCGGCGGGGACCTCGCTGACCGGCGCGGCCTCGGCGCGACCCTCCAGGGCGCGGCTGCGCAGCGGCTCGGGCCATCCGCCGGGCGGGGTGCCGAGTTCACCACGGAGGAAGCCGATCACCGAATCGGGGATGTCGTAGCGGCCGGGATCGGCGGCGAACTCGGCGGGGTCCACGCCGGTGCCGACGAGGGCCAGCGCCAGGTCGCCCACGACCTTCGACGACGGGGTGACCTTGACCAGGCGGCCGAGCATGCGGTCGGCGGCGGCGTAGGCGTTCTCGATGTCCTCGAACCGCTCCGCCAGGCCGAGAGCCCCGGCCTGCTGCCGCAGGTTCGACAGCTGCCCACCGGGGATCTCGTGGTGGTACACCCGTCCCGTCGGAGCTTTGAGGCCGGACTCGAAGGGCGCGTAGGCGCCGCGGACGGCCTCCCAGTAGGGCTCGAGTGAGCAGACGTCGTCGAGGTCGAGGCCGGTGTCGCGGTCGGTGTGCGCGGTGGCGGCCACGATCGCGGACAGCGAGGGCTGGCTGGTGGTGCCGGAGAGCGGGGCGGCGGCACCGTCGACGGCGTCAGCTCCCGCGGTCCAGGCGGCGAGGTAGGTGGCGAGCTGCCCGCCGGGCGTGTCGTGCGTGTGCACGTGCACGGGCAGGTCGAACTCCTTGCGCAGGGCCGTCACGAGTTTCGTCGCGGCCGCCGGGCGAAGCAGGCCCGCCATGTCCTTGATCGCCAGGATGTGTGCGCCGGCGTCCACGATCTTCTCCGCGACGCCGAGGTAGTAGTCGAGGGTGTACAGCGACTCGGCCGGATTCGTCAGGTCGCCGGTGTAGGAGAGGGCGCCCTCGGCGACGGCGGTGCCGGTGGCCAGCACGGCCTCGATCGCCGGACGCATCTGCTCGACGTCGTTGAGCGCGTCGAAGATCCGGAAGATGTCCACGCCGGTGGCGGCGGCCTCGGCGACGAAGGCGTCCGTCACCTGCTGCGGATAGGGCGTGTAGCCGACGGTGTTGCGGCCGCGCAGCAGCATCTGCAGGCAGATGTTGGGCATCGCCTCGCGCAGGGTGGCCAGGCGCTCCCACGGGTCCTCGTGCAGGAACCGCAGCGCCACATCGTAGGTCGCGCCGCCCCACGCCTCGACCGAGAACAGCTGCGGCATCAGCCGCGCCTCGTACGGCGCGATCGTGGCGAGCGCGGAGGTGCGCACGCGGGTGGCGAGCAGCGACTGGTGCGCGTCCCGGAAGGTGGTGTCGGTGACCGCGAGTGCGGTCTGCGCCCGCAGGTCCGCGGCGAAGCCCGCCGGGCCCAGTCGGTCCAGGCGCTGCTTCGAGCCGTCCGGCACGGGCGTACCCAGATCGATGCCGGGGATCTTGTCGGACGCGTAGACCTTGGTCGGTCGGGTGCCGTGCGGTTTGTTGACGGTGACGTCCGCGAGGTACCGCAGGATCTTCGACGCGGTGTCCTGCGATCCGCGCGCGGTGAGCAGCTCGGGCCGCTGCTCGATGAACGAGGTGGTCACCTCGCCGGCCACGAACGCCGGGTCGCTCAGCACCGCCTGCAGGTAGGGGATGTTCGTGGCGACGCCGCGGATCCGGAACTCCGCCAGGGCACGCCGCGCGCGGACGATCGCCGTCTCCCGGTTCCGGCCCCGGGTGGTGAGCTTGACCAGCATCGAATCGAAGTGCGGGCTGATCTCTGCGCCCACCGACGTGCCGCCGTCCAGCCGGATGCCCGCGCCGCCGGGGCTGCGGTAGGCGGTGATCCGGCCGGTGTCCGGCCGGAAGCCGTCCGTCGGGTCCTCGGTGGTGATGCGGCACTGCAGCGCCGCACCGTTGAGGCCGATCGCGTCCTGGGTCAGGCCCAGCTCGGGGAGGGTGGAACCGGAGGCGATCTTCAGTTGCGCGGCCACCAGGTCGACGTCGGTGACCTCCTCGGTCACCGTGTGCTCCACCTGGATCCGGGGGTTCATCTCGATGAAGACGTGCCGCCCGGCCGGGTCCACCAGGAACTCCACGGTCCCCGCGCAGCTGTAGCCGATGGCCTCGGCGAACCGCACCGCATCCGAGCACAGGCGCTCGCGCAGCTCGTCCGAGATGTTCGGCGCGGGCGCCATCTCGATCACCTTCTGGTGCCGGCGCTGCAGGGAGCAGTCCCGCTCGAACAGGTGGATCACGTTGCCCGCACGGTCGGCGAGGATCTGCACCTCGATGTGCCGCGGATCGATCACCGCCTCCTCGAGGAAGACCGTCGGATCGCCGAACGCCGATTCCGCCTCGCGGGAGGCGATCTCGATCGCGTCCCGCAGATCCTCGATCGCGGCGACGCGCCGCATACCGCGGCCGCCGCCGCCCGCGACGGCCTTGACGAAGACCGGGAAGTGCATGTCCCGCGCGGCGGCGAGCAACTCGTCCACGTCCGCCGACGGTGCCGTCGACGTCAGCACGGGCAGGCCCGCCTCCCGGGCCGCCGCGATCGCCCGCGCCTTGTTGCCCGTGAGCTCGAGGACCTCGGTCGGCGGGCCGACGAAGGTGATCCCGTTCTCCGCGCATGCGGCCGCCAGATCCGGATTCTCCGACAGGAAGCCGTACCCCGGGTAGACCGCGTCCGCGCCGGCCTTCACCGCGATCCGGATGATCTCGTCCACCGTCAGGTACGCCCGGACCGGATGCCCCTCCACCCCGATCTGATACGCCTCGTCCGCCTTCTGCCGGTGCGGCGAGTTGCGATCCTCGTACGGGTAGACGGCCACGGTGCGGGCACCGCTCTCCACGGCCGCTCGGAATCCGCGGATCGCGATCTCACCGCGGTTGGCCACCAGGACTTTCTTGAACATGTTGTGATACCACCGGTCTTCGTGGGACTGACGACGTACTCCGCCACGGCCGGGACTGTGGACCCGATCGCTGCTTCTCGTCGATGATATTGACCGTCCGGCGGGTGTCGCGGGCGATCACCGCAACTGCGCCCGGCGCGGCGCTATGCCACGACCTCGGGGCGGCCGATCGAGGTCGACGAGAACCGCGCGGAATCGCTCCCGTACACCTTCGCGGGCGCGCGGGGCGCGGACGGGCCATGATGGGTCACTGATGGCAGCGCAGAACAGGGGACGGGATATGACCGAGGCAGTCGAGGACGCTGTCACGACCGCCGTGGAGGAGTCCGGGCGCGCGCTCGATCGATTCCGCGAATGGTGGTCGCACCGCTACACCTTCACCGGGACCGCGGTGGGCCTGGTCTTCCTCTGGCTCTCCTTCACCCCGTCGCTTCTTCCTCGGGGCCCGCTGTTCCAGAGCCTGGTGAGCGGCGGGTCCGGCGCGATCGGCTATCTCCTCGGCGTCCTCGCCGTGTGGCTGGTGCGATTCATGCTCTCCCGGGAGAGCAGTCCGGCGCCACCGAAGCGGGCCTGGTTGGTGCTGCTCGGGATCGGTCTGGTCGGCACCGTCGGGATGGTCTTCTTCTTCGACAGCTGGCAGAGCGATCTGCGCGACATGATGGGTGCCGACCAGCTCCGGTTCGTCGACTACCTGCAGATCACCGTCCTGTCCGTCGTCTTCCTGTACCTCCTCGTCGAGCTCGGTAAGGCGGTGCGATGGCTGGTGCGGTGGCTCATCGCGCGGCTCGACCGGGTGTGCCCGCCCCGCGTCTCGGCCGTCATCGCGGTCGCCCTGGTGGCCTTCCTCGGGATCGAGGTCATCAACGGCGTGGTGGTCCGCGGCGCGATGGACGCGATGAACTCGGCGTTCTCCACCGCGAGCCGGGAGGGTGCCAGCGACCGTCCCGCACCCTCGAGTGCCTTCCGCTCGGGCGGGCCGGGCTCCCTGGTCAGCTGGTCCTCGCTGGGCAAGCAGGGGCGGGTCTTCGTCTCCAACGCGCAGACCACTGCGCACCTCGGCGCGTTCAACGGCGCGCCCGCGATGGAGCCGATCCGCGCCTACGCCGGACTCGAATCGTCCGACTCGGGGAATCCGAACCGGTACAAGGACATCGCGGAGAAGGCTGCGCGGGAGCTCGAGCGCACCGGGGGCCTGCGGCGCAAGGTCGTCGCGGTGGCGGCGACCACGGGCACGGGGTGGATCAACGAGGCCGAGGCCGGCGCGCTGGAGTACATGTACAACGGCGACACGGCCATCGTGAGCATGCAGTACTCGTTCCTGCCGAGCTGGCTGTCCTTCCTCGTGGACAAGCAGAACGCGCTCGACGCGGGGCAGGCACTGTTCGAGGCCGTCGACAAGCGGGTCAAGGCGCTGCCGGAGGGGCAGCGCCCCAAGCTGGTCGTCTTCGGGGAGAGCCTCGGCTCGTTCGGGGGCGAGGCGCCCTTCCTGTCCCTCAACAACCTGATCGCCAGGACCGACGGGGCGCTCTTCTCCGGCCCGACCTTCAACAACGAGATGTGGGTACGGCTGACGCAGCAGCGGGACGCCGGCTCACCCGAGTGGCTGCCGGTCTACCAGCAGGGGGCCAACGTCCGGTTCGCCGCCCGCGCGGAGGACCTGGCGAACCCGGCGCAGCCGTGGTCCCACCCGCGCGCCGTGTACCTGCAGCACGCCTCGGACCCGATCGGCCGGTGGGACCCGGACCTGGCGTTCAGCAAACCGGACTGGCTGCGGGAGAAGCGCGGCTACGACGTCCTGCCGTCGGTGTCGTGGATCCCCATCGTGACCTTCTTGCAGGTCTCCGCCGACATGGCCGTCGCGGCGGACGTTCCCGACGGGCACGGCCACAGCTACGTCAAGGCCGCCGTCGACGCGTGGGCGGCGATCCTGGAGCCGCCCGGCTGGACGGCGGAGAAGACGGCGCGCCTGCGTCCGATGCTCAACAGCCAGACGGGCTACAACGAGCCCGCTGAGGCGAAGCCGGCGGGGTGACGGCGGAGCGTCAGACGGCCCCGCCGAAGCCGTTCTGGCGCCACGCCTCGTAGGCGACCACGGCGGCACTGTTGGCGAGGTTCAACGAACGCCGGCCGGCGAGCATGGGGATGCGGAGGGCCTCGGTGACGTGCGGGTCCGTGAGCACCTCGGGCGGCAGGCCGGTCGGCTCTGGCCCGAACAGGAGGACGTCGCCGGGGGTGTACGCGACCTCGTGGTGATGGCGCGTGGCGTGTGCGGTGTAGGCGTACACGCGCTGCGGGGCGAGCGCGGCCCAGGCGGCGTCGAGGTCGGCGTGCACGCGCACGTGCGCCAGGTCGTGGTAGTCGAGGCCGGCGCGCCGGAGCTTGGGCTCGGAGAGGTCGAAACCGAGGGGTTCGACCAGGTGCAGCTCGCATCCGGTGACGGCGGCGATGCGGATCGCATTGCCCGTGTTGGGGGCGATCCGGGGCTCGAAGAACAGAATGCGGAACACGGATGACGATCCTGTCACCCGTGCTCCGCATCCGTGGGACGAGGGGCGGTCAGCCGGCGTACTGCTGCGCCTGCTGGGCGCCGAACCGCTTCGCGACGCTGCGCAGTTGGAAGGCGGTGATGATCTGCACGATGCCGATGGCCACCGCGAAGATGCCTGCGACCCACACCAGCACGCCCACCGTGAACGGGCTCGCGAGCAGCACCAGGCCGGCGAGCAGCGTGAGGATGCCGAGCAGGACGACCCATACGCGGCCGGGAAGCAGTTTGTCGCTCACACCAGCCACGATCTGCGCGATACCCGCGAAGATCCACGCGACACCGATCCAGATGCCGAGAATGGCGACCGACTCGATGACGTCGCTGCGGAAGCAGAAGACGCCCAGGATCAGCGACAGTGCGCCGGTGATCACCGCGAGGACGCGGTGCTGGGTCTCGCCGAGGAGGCCGGCGATGACCTGGAAGGCGCCGCTCACGAGCAGGTAGATGCCGAACAGGATGCCGATGACGAGGGTGGTCGGTCCCGGCCACACCGCGATGATGACGCCCATGAGGATGGAGAGCAGGCCGAGGGCGAGGGTGGCCTGCCAGGTGGCCTTGACGCCCTGTTGAAGTCCCTGTTGGAGGGGGTTTTGTTCAGTCATGGGGCTCAGTATCGAATGAAACCCTAACGACCGCGAGTCGAACAGGCGTGAGCCGTCCCACTGTACCGGGGAGATAGGATGTCGGCCGTGACGGCTGAGGTATTGGACGGCAAGGCTACCCGCGACGAACTCTTCGAGAGTTTCCGGGAGCGGGTGAGCGCCCTGCGTGCGCGTGGCATCGCTCCGGGGCTCGGCACGGTGCTGGTCGGCGACGATCCGGGCTCGCAGTCGTACGTCAAGGGCAAGCACGCGGATTGCGCCAAGGTGGGGATCGAGTCGATCCGCCGCGACCTGCCCGCGGACATCACCCAGGCCGAGCTCGAGGCCGTGATCGACGATCTCAACGCCGACCCGGCGTGCACCGGCTACATCGTGCAGCTCCCCCTGCCCCGGCACCTCGACGAGAACGCGATCCTCGAGCGGATCGACCCGGCGAAGGATGCGGACGGCCTGCATCCCACCAACCTGGGCCGGCTCGTGCTCGGCGCGGAGGGGCCGCTGCCCTGCACCCCGCACGGCATCGTGTACCTGCTGCGCCGGTACGACGTCCCCCTCGACGGCGCGCACGTCGTCGTCGTCGGCCGCGGCGTCACCGTCGGCCGGCCGATCGGGCTGCTGCTCACCCGGCGCACCGAGAACTCGACGGTCACGTTGTGCCACACGGGAACCCGCGACCTCGCCGCCGAGGTGCGGCGCGCCGACATCGTGATCGCCGCCGCCGGCGTGCCGGGGCTGATCACGGCCGACATGGTCAAGCCCGGCGCTGCGGTCCTCGACGTGGGCGTCAGCCGCACCGCCGACGGCTTGCGCGGCGACGTGGCACCCGGCGTCGAGGAGGTCGCGGGCCACCTCTCGCCCAACCCCGGTGGGGTCGGGCCGCTGACGCGGGCGTTCCTGCTGGGGAACGTGATCGACGCCGCCGAACGCGACCTGGCTCGTTCGGGCGGGGTCTAGTGGCCGAACCCGCGGCCGAGCAGTACCGGCGCGCCAGGATGGTGCGCGCGGTGGTTGCGAACGCGGGATACGTCGCCGTCGTCGCGGTGCTCGTCGCCGGAATGGTCCTGATCGGCCTGGAGTACTGGCGTCGTGGCCTGTTCGTCTTCGGCGCGGGCACGGGCTTCGCGGCGGTCCTGCGGGCGGTGCTGCCCGAGCGCCGGCAGGGGCTGCTCCGGGTGCGCAGTCGCTGGTTCGACGTGGCGGTGCTCGCGCTCGCCGCAGCGGCGATCCTCGTGGTCTCCTGGGGGATCAATCCGCTGGACACCTAGTCGATATGCAGATCCCCGAATTCTGAATACTTTCTGCCGTATGTAACGTTTCGGCTTCGGGTACGATGTGCTGAGGTAACGGCTCGTCGCGCGATCCGATCGGAGGTGCCATGCGGATCTCGTCCTTCGGCGCCTCCGTGGGCTCCGGGCCCGTGCACTGCGTCCTCCTCGACATCGAGGACGGTCATGTCGTCGGCAGGCAGGCGCGCACCATCGACCCCGGCCCGTACCGGCTCGGCCACCGCGGCGACCTCCTCTCCTCGGGCTTCGATCTGCTCGCGAGCCACGCGGAGCGCGCGGTCGACGTCTCCGCCGTGACCGTTCGCAGCCGGCGTGATCTGCTGTCCGTCCGCCTGGGCGCCCGGGGCGGGGTACGCGGTGCCGGGATCGTGCCGGAAGCGGACGCGGCGCTGCGCGGTCTCGGCGAGCGCGGTGCGATCGCCCGGTACGGCAGCGCCCTCATCGCGGATCTGGCCGCCGACGGGGTGCGCCTGTACACGGTGCACGACGGTGCCGTGACCGCCGAGCGCCGCACGCGCGCCGTCGTCGTCGACGGGCACGGGGCCGCGTCCACCGATCACGTGGCCGCACTGATCCGGTCGGCGATCGCCGGCGCCGCCGTCGCGCCCGCGGCGCTCGCACTGATCGGTTCCGGGGCGCAGAACGCCGTTGTCCGGGAAGCGGTCTCGGCCGTCGCACGCGACGCCGGCGTGGAACCGGTCCAGGTCGACGAGCCGGAGACCATCTCGGCCGCCGGGGCGGCCCTGCTCGCGGCCGACCGCCGCGCCGCGGGGACGGCACCGTCGTCCCTGGTGGAGGGTGGGATCGGGGTCCTGGGCGGGCACAGCGTCCGGCTCACCGCCGCGGTCCTCCCGCTCCTGGTGGTGGCGGCCCTCGTGGGCGCGATCATCGCCACCGGCTACGCGACCGGCATCATCGGGCCCACCGCCCGCACGACCGAGGAGGTCGTGCCGACCTCCGACACGGCTACCAGTGCCGTCCCGGCCACCTCGCCGGAGCAGCTCTCGAGCTCCACGTCGACGCCGGGGCACCAGAAGCCGGTCGTGATCCCCACGACCGTGCCGCACGAGCCGGCCGGGGGCGACGAGGTCACCCCCACCATGACCACGTTCGCCCCGCCGCCGGTGATCCCCACGACCGTCCGGCCGCCGCTTCCGACGGTGCCGACGACCCCGCCCCCGTCACCGACCGGCACCCTGCCGACCACGATCCTCCCGTCCATCCCGACCGGGACCCCGCCGGGCGCCGTCGTCCCCTCCGAGGGAACCGCGACGAATCCCTCGCCGTCGGGTGAGGCGCCGCCGCCGGCGCCGGGGCACGGGCTCGGGCTGGGCGCAGGTCTCGGCGCACCGAACGTCACCGGAGCGCCTCCGGCGACGGGGAGTTCGAGTTCGAATCAGGTGAACACCGGAGCGGCGCAGTCGGAGCGGACGTCGACCAGTGTGGTGCACGGGCCCGGCACTGCGGTCGTGGCGAGCGCGCCGACCGTCACGACGCCCGCGCTCTGACGGTCAGCGCCGCGCGAGGTCCAGCGTCCGGGTGAGGAGCTCCGCGACGGCGTCCATCTCGGTCAGGAAACCGTCGTGGCCGTCCCGGGAATGGACGACCACCAGCTCGCCGCTGCCGGGGAGCAGGTCCGCCAGCTCCCGCTGCAGGCGCAGCGGATACAGGCGGTCGGAATCGATCCCGCCGACCACGACCGGAACCCGGCACTCGCGGAGCGCCGCCTCGATACCGCCGCGGCCGCGGCCGACGTCGTGGTGGTTGAGGACGTCCGTCAGTACGACGTAGCTGCCGGCGTCGAACCGGTTGACCAGTTTGTCGGCCTGGTGGTCGAGGTAGGAGGTGACTGCGTACCGGCCGCCGGTCAACGGATCCTCGTCGCCCTGGGCGTCGTTGCGGAACCGGCTGTCCAGCTCGATCTCCGTGCGGTAGGTCAGGTGCGCGATCCTGCGCGCGACGCCCAGGCCCGCGGTGGGGGCGTGACCGGATTCGTGGTAGTCGCCGCCCTGCCAGTGCGGGTCCGCCGTAATCGCCGCGATCTGCGTCGTCTGGGTGCCGATCTGGTCGGCCGTCGCCCGGGCGCCCACCGCGAGGATCAGGGCCGAGCGCAGGAAGTCGCCGTACATGAGGGCCCACTCCAGAGCCCGCGCGCCGCCCATCGACCCGCCGACGACCGAGGCGATGTCGTGGACGTCGAGGGCGCGGAGCAGCGCCGCTTCGGCTTCGACCTGGTCGCGGACCGTGATCACGGGGAACCGGGAGCCGTAGGGGCGCCCGTCCGGCGCGAGCGAGGCCGGCCCCGTCGAACCCGAGCACCCGCCGAGGACGTTCGCCGAGACGACGCACCACTCGTCGGTGTCGACCGCGGCGCCGGGCCCGATCAACCCGTCCCACCATCCGGCGGACCGGTGATCGGCGTCCGGGGGGCCGGTGACGTGCGAGTCGCCGGTGAGGGCGTGCAGCGCCAGCACGACGTTGTCGCGGGCCGCGTTGGGCCTGCCCCAGCGTTGGAAGGCCATCGTCACGTCCGGCAGGACGACACCCGACTCCAGGACCAGCGGTCCGAGCGACAGCGACTGCACGGCACCGTCGGGCACCCGGGCCCAGTCTGCCGGGGGACTGTCGATGGGCCGTCCTGTGCGGATACTGATGGTCACCGAACCTCTCCTCGCGCTTGCCACCCGGCGGGTAGACCGGGAAACCAGGTCATCACCCGGGGCACCCCACCGCGGTGGAGGGTTGCCGGTCAGCAAGCCGGGGCTGTGCGCTGACGCTCATGACCTCTTCCTGCATCATAACCGACCGTTTTCCCGTGAACGAGGTCACAGGTCCGCAGGGAAGCGGGGGCGGAGCCGGGACGTTGCACCCTCCCGTGCGCACTTCTACCCGGACCTCGCTCGCGGTCGGCGCCATGGCGCTCGGCGGCTTCGGCATCGGTACCACCGAGTTCGCGGCGATGGGGCTGCTCCCCGACATCGCCGCCGACCTGCGGGTCACCGAGCCGGTCGCCGGCCACGTGATCTCGGCGTACGCGCTGGGCGTGGTGGTCGGTGCCCCGCTCATCGCCGCGGCGTTCGCGCGGGTGCCGCGCAGGGCGCTGCTGATCGCGCTGATGGTCGCCTTCACCGTGGGCAACGCTCTCTCCGTCTTCGCGCCGACCTACGGGACACTGATGGCGGCCCGGTTCGTCGCGGGCCTGCCGCACGGGGCGTTCTTCGGGGTCGCCGCGCTGGTGGCCGCGCATCTGGCGGGGCCCGCGGACCGGGGGAAGGCCGTCGGCCGGGTGCTGATGGGCCTCTCGGTCGCGAACGTCGTCGGCGTGCCTCTGGTGACCTGGCTCGGGACGGCGCTGGGGTGGCGCTACGCGATGGCCGTGGTCGTGCTGATCGGCGCGGTCACCGTCGCCGCCCTCGCGGCCTTCCTGCCCGCCGTGCAGATCCCGCTCACGAACCCGCTGACCGAACTCGGGGCGCTGGCCCGCCCGCAGGTGTGGTTCGCGCTGCTCACCGGTGTGGTCGGCTTCGGCGGCATGTTCGCCGTGTACACCTACATCTCCACCACGCTGACCTCGGTGTCGGGTCTCAGTGCGGCCTCGGTGCCGGTGGTGCTCGCCGCGTACGGCGTCGGCATGGTGATCGGCAACGCGGTCGGCGGCCGGGCGGCCGACGGCTCGGTGGTCCGGTCGATCGCGGTCGCGCTGGCGGCGCTGGTCGTGCTGCAGGCGCTGTTCTCGCTGTTCGCGGCGCAGCCCGTCGCGGCGGTCACTCTCTTCTTCCTCATCGGGCTCACCGCGTCCGCGCTGGTGCCCGCGCTGCAGACCCGCCTGATGGACGTGGCGGGGGAGGCGCAGACCCTCGCCGCCACGCTGAACCACTCGGCGCTCAACATCGCGAACGCGCTCGGTGCGCTGCTCGGCGGCGCCGTCATCGCCGCCGGTGCCGGGTACACCGCGCCCGCGCTCGTGGGCAGCGGCCTCGCGCTGGCCGGGCTGGTGATCTTCGGGATCGGGATGCGGTCGGCGCGACTGTCGGCGCGACGGAGCTCAGAACTTGTCGGTGTCGCTCGGTAGGGTCGTCGGCATGCGAAGGATCCTCGCGCTGTGCGCGATCGCGCTGCTCGCCGTTCTCGGGTTGGTCGCGTGCGGCAAACCGGCGGTCGGGCCCACGGCCACGGCCACGTCGGCCGCCACCGCGAGCTCCGGCGCCGCGGGCGCCTCCGGTACCGTGCCGCGCTCCGGGTCGGCGGCCGCGGCGGCTGGCCCGTCCCGGTCGGCGGCACCGTCGAACTCCGCGGTGCCGCAGCGCGTCCTCGCGACGCTCGCCCGGATCGACGCCGGCACCTGGCCGCCCCAGGACGGCTCGGGGACGCAGGGCGGCCGGAACTTCGGGAACTTCGAGGGCCGGTTGCCCGCCACGGATGCGCAGGGCAAGCGCGCGAAGTACACGGAGTGGGACGTCAACGTCCGCAAGCCCGGGCAGAGCCGGGACGCCGAGCGCATCATCACCGGGGCCGACGGCAGCGCCTGGTACACCCTGAACCACTACGAGACCTTCACGAGGATCCGATGAGCACCCTCCCGCAGTTCCTCTCGTCCGGTACCGGCGCGGCGCTGACCGGCGCCGATCTGGATTCCGTCAAGCGGCGCGAACGGCCGCGCGTGCTCGTCGCACGGGGCAGTCGCATGCGCACCAAGGCGGCTCTTCTCGATGAGGTCTCCGCCGTCCTGCAGTTCCCGCTCCACTTCGGTGAGAACTGGGACGCGCTGGCCGATTGCCTCGGGGACATCGATTGGTCCGGGGGGCGGGAGCCCGTCGTCCTTGGCGTCGCCGAGGCCGAGCAGGTGCTCGCCGACGAGCCCGAGTTGCTGTCCACCTTCGTGTCCGTGCTCGCGGACCGGGACGTGCACGTGCTCCTGGCCGTCTCCGAGCATGCCGACGGGCCCGGCGTGCGTTCCGCGTGGGCGGGCTCGGGCCTGACCGTGGAGGCGCTCGCATGATCATCAGCTCGATCAACGTCAACGGCGTCCGCGCCGCGGTGAAGCAGCGGTCCGAGGAGAATCTCGGCATGCTGCCCTGGCTCCGTGCGACCGAAGCCGAAGTGGTGCTGCTGCAGGAGGTCCGCGCCACCCACAAGCAGACGCTCGCGGCGCTCGCGCCGGCACTGGAGGAGGGCTGGCACCTCGCGGCCGCGGAGTCCTCGACCGCGGGCCGCAACGGCGTGGCCGTGCTCTCCCGCCGCGAGCCCGATGCGGTGCGGATCGGTTTCGGCAGCGCGGAGTTCGATCCCACCGGCCGCTACATCGAGGCCGATTTCGGCGGCCTGACCGTCGGCTCGCTCTACCTCCCCTCGGGTGACGTGGGCACCGAACGGCAGGACGAGAAGGACCGCTTCCGTGCCGAGTTCGGTGCGTACCTGGCGAAGCTGGGGCGACGTCGCCGCGAGGTGCTCGTGTGCGGTGACTGGAACATCGGCCACACGGAACTCGACATCAAGAACTGGAAGGGCAACGTCAAGAACTCGGGGTTCCTGCCCGAGGAACGGGCCTGGATGAGCGAGCACATCGGCGAGGGCCGCGCCTTCAAGGACGTGGTGCGCGAGCTGCACCCCGGCGTTCCCGGGCCGTACGCGTGGTGGTCCTGGCGGGGGAAGGCATTCGACAACGATTCCGGCTGGCGTATCGACCTGCAGATCGCCAACAACGCACTCGCGAAGCGCGCTGTCTCCGCCCGCGTCGAACGCGCGGACGCCTACAACCTCCGCTGGTCCGACCACGCACCGGTCACCGTCGAGTACGCGGACTAGGAGGTCCCGGCCCGCGGACTCGGGCAGCGCGACGTAGCCGTGTGCGCACGCGCGTGCCGTCGCCGGCGGGAGACCGAAGGCGCGGGCGAGCACCGTCGGGCCGGATACTGGCGGGACTCGCAGAAGTGCGGTCGATAGACTCGATCCCCGTGACCGGAACCGCACCCACCCCCGCGAAGCGGCAGCGCGCGCTGTCGGGCATCCAGCCGACCTCGGACTCGTTCCATCTCGGCAACTACCTCGGCGCGGTGCGGCAGTGGGTGCAGCTGCAGGACGAGTTCGAGACCTTCTACTTCATCCCGAACATGCACGGCATCACCACGCCGCACGACCCGAAGGCGCTGCGCGAGCGCACCCTCTTCGCCGCGGCGCAGCTGCTCGCGCTGGGCGTGGATCCCGCGCGCTCCACGATGTTCGTCCAGTCGCAGGTGCCCGAGCACGCCGAGCTGACCTGGGTGTTGAGCTGCCTCACGGGTTTCGGTGAGGCGAGCCGGATGACCCAGTTCAAGGACAAGTCGGCGAAGAACGGTACGGAGAGCTCCTCCGTGGGCCTGTTCACCTACCCGATCCTCATGGCCGCCGACATTCTGCTCTACCGGCCCCAGCTCGTTCCGGTGGGCGAGGACCAGCGGCAGCACCTCGAGCTCACCCGTACATTGGCGCAGCGCTTCAACACCCGGTTCAAGAAGACCTTCGTCGTGCCCGAGGCGTACATCGTCTCCGACACCGCGAAGATCTACGACCTGCAGAACCCCACCGCCAAGATGAGCAAGTCGGCCGAGTCCGACGCGGGGCTGATCAGCATCCTCGACGACCCCAAGGTGATCGCGAAGCGGGTCCGCTCCGCCGTCACGGACACCGAGCGGGAGATCCGTTTCGACCGCGAGAACAAGCCCGGCGTGTCCAACCTGCTCACCATCGAGGCGGCGTTCACCGGTGCCACGATCCCGGAGCTGGAGCTGGCCTACGAGGGCAAGGGCTACGGCGATCTGAAGGTCCGGGTAGTGGATGTCCTGGTCGAATTCGCGTCGCCGCTGCGCGACCGCGTGCGGACCTACCTCGACGATCGCGCGGAGCTGGACAAGGTGCTGGCCTCGGGCCGCGAGCGGGCGCGCGACATCGCTTCCCGCACCTTGGCGGACGTCTATGACAGGGTGGGGTTCCTGGCCCCGTAGGGCCGCACGTGCACGAGCGAACAGCAGGAGGGCGAGTCCCGATGCTCCAGAAGTACCGTGACAGATGGCCGTGGTTCGACCACGTCATGGCCGCCGCGCTGCGGTACCAGGACAAGAAGGGCGACTACTTCGGCGCCGGGATCACCTACTTCAGCGTCTTCGCGCTGTTCCCACTCGCGATGGTCGTCTTCTCCATCGGTGGCTACGTCCTGGTCAACGACGCCGAGCTGCTGGCGGAGATCAAGCAGCGGATCGGCGACGTGATGTCGAACCAGGAGATGGCCACCACCGTCAATCAGCTGTTGGACCGCGCGATCTCCTCGCGCGGCACCGTCGGCCTGATCGGCCTGGCGGGCGGCCTGTGGGCCGGGCTGGGCTGGGTCGGCAACGTGCGCGCGGCCCTGACGGAGATGTGGGACAGCGAGGAGCCCGAGCAGAACTTCGTCAAGCAGAAGCTGGCGGACCTCGCGGCGCTCGTCGGCCTGTTCGCCGCCATCGTGGTCTGCTCGGTGCTCATCGCTGTGGGCAGTAGCCCGCTGACCGCGACCCTGCTCGACGCCCTCGGCCTGGAGGGAGCACCCGGGCTGCGCTACCTGATCGCGGGGGTCACCCTGCTGGTCACCGTGTGCGCCACCTGGGTGCTGTGGACGTTCGTCATCGCCCGGATGCCGCGGGTCAGCTTCCCCTGGCGCAACGCCCTGCGGGCGGGGCTGCTGATGGCCGTCGTCTTCACGGTCTTCACGCAGTTCGCGACTCTGATCATCGGCACCACCCTGCGCAGTCCCGCCGGGGCGACGTTCGGTCCGATCCTCGGCATCATGCTGTTCATCTACTTCACGGCGCGGATGCTGCTGTTCGCCACGGCCTGGGCGGCGACGGATCCGCGTAACCAGCGCTACGTCGTTCCGGCTGCTCCGGAGCCCGTGGTGATCTCGCCCGTGGTCCGCTCGGAACCGGATGCCGGCCGGACGGCGCTCGCCGGTGCGGCGGGCCTCGTCGCCGGCCTCGGCCTCGGTTCGCTCCTGCGCCGCAAGCGCTGACCGCGGCCCAGCGGGCCGGACACCGGCGGCGGCTCAGGCGTCCTCGGGAGCCGTCGCTCGCGGCAGGGTGCGGCCGCGGAAGAAGGCCGGCCGGGTCACCGCGCACGCCACCATCAGCGGCACCCCGAGGACCAGCATGCCGATGCCGATCACGAAGACCCCGCCGATGCCGCCGATCACGGTCTGGCCGTAGCCGGGCGAGATCATGTCCACCGCGCTCTGCACGAACGCCCAGATCATCGCGATCCCGCCGAGCACCGGGAAGATCAACCGCAGCACCAGGTTCCGCAGCGACCGCCGGACCGTGCGCCGGAAGTACCAGGCGCACCCGAAGGCGGTGATCGCGTAGTAGAAGGCGACCGCGAGGCCGAGGGAACTGATCGAATCCTCCAGCGTGTTCCGGCTCAGCAGCGCCAGCGTGAGGTAGAAGCCCAGCGCCGAGGCGCCCATCACGACGGTGCCGAAGGACGGCGTCAGGTACCGCGGGTGCACGCGCGCGAACCGCTCGGGGACGGCCTGGTAGATCGCCATCGCGAGGGTGCCCCGCGCGGTGGGCAGCACCGTCGACTGCGTCGAGGACAGCGCGGACAGGGCGACGGTGAGCACCAGCAGCCCGGCCAGGATCGCGCCGCCGACGGGGCGGCCCAGCACGGTGAGCACGTCGTCGTGGTTGTCGGTATTGCCCAGTCCGAGGCCCGTCGCGCCGAAACCCGAATAGGCCTGCACGGCCACCGCGACCAGCACGTACGTGCCCATGAGCACGACCGTGGCGAGTACCGCGGCCCGGCCCGGGGTGGACGACGAGTCCTTGGTCTCCTCACCGACGGCGAGGCAGGCGTCCCATCCCCAGTACAGGAAGATGCACAGGATCACCGCGGCCGCGACCTGCGAGGCGCTCAGCCCGCGCGGGTCGAGCCAGTCCCAACTCGGCCGCACGGCCTGCGGGCCCGCCGAGCCCCGGTAGACCGCCCACAGCGCCGCGGCCGCGGCGACGCCGAGCACGGCGAACTGGATCGACATGAGCACGTTCTGCATGCGCTCGGAGACGACGATCCCGCGGTACGACACCCAGGTCATCGCGACGATCAGTGCGCAGCCGAAGCCGATCACCGCCACCCGGTCCTCGGCGAGGGAATTCAGGCCGACGAAGCGGAACAGGTAGGAGGCCGAGATCTCCGCGACGTTGGCCAGGCAGATGATCGCCGAGACCGCGAGGCCCCAGCCGCCCATCCATCCGATCCACGGCCCGAACGCCCTGCTGCCCCAGGTGAACGTGGTTCCCGCGTCGGGGGTGTCGGCGGCCAGCTCCTTGTAGGCGACGGCCACCATCAGCATCGGCAGGAAGGCCACCACGAACATCGCCGGCGCCTTGCCCTGCACGTGCCCGACGACGCCGCCCAGCGTCGCCGCGAGGCTGTACGCGGGGGCGGTCGACGACAGGCCGATCGCCATGTTGCTCAGCAGGCCCAGCGAATCCGAGCGGAGCCCCTTGTCCGGGACCGACGCGGCTCCGAGCGGCGCGGCCACCACGTCAGCGTCCCCGGTTGATGCGCATCGCGGCACCGACGAGGACGGCGATCAGGGCGAGGCCACCGAGGCCGACGAGTAGCCGGGTGCCGCCCGCCAGGCCCGACGATCCGCTCTCCACCACGCGATCCTCGCCGCCGGAGGGCCGCTCCGCCGCGCCGGACCCCGACGAGGGAGTGACCAGCGTGCCCACGGATTTCCCGCGCAGCGCGACGCCGTAGTCGAGCAGGCGCCGGTACTGATCCCAGTAGGTGTTCCCGGTGTGCGACAGGCCGAACATCTGGACGATCACGTAACGGTGGCCGTCCCGGTCGACCGCGCCGGCGAAGGTCTTCTTCGCGTCGTCGGTGTAGCCGTTCTTGCCGGCGACCGCGCCGGGGAAGTCCGTGAGCAGGCGGTTTTCGTTGATGATCGGGTACGGCGCCACGGACGTGGGAGCGGGCGGCGCGCTCGCCCCCGGCGGCAGCGGGGTGGGCGGCGCGGTCGTGGGCACCGGCGGGTGTCCGGGGAAGGTGATCCGCGGCGTCGCGGCGATCTCCACGAAGCGCTTGTCCTGCAGGCCCGCCCGCAGGATGAGGGCCAGGTCGTAGGGGCTGGAACTCCCGCCCGGGCCGTCCAGGCCCGACGGGGTCGCGGCGCGCGTGTCGTGCGCGCCGAGCGAGGCGGCGAGCTCGTTCATCTTCCGCACGGTCGTCTCGACCCCGCCGAGCTGCCGAGCCAGTGCGTGCGCGGCGTCGTTGCCCGAGATCAGCATGAGGCCCTCGAGCAGGTCCTTGACCGTGTACCGGCCGCCGGGGGAGACGCCGGCCGCGTCCCCCTCCTGGGCGGCGTCCTCCGCGGTCCCCTCCACCACCGTGTTCAGGTCCAGGTCGCGCAGCACGACCTGTGCGAGCAGCATCTTGATGGTGCTGGCGGGCCGGTACCGGCCGTGCGGGTCCTTGGCGGCGAGGACGGTGGGGTCGGTGCCGGCGGTGACGTCGGCGACGAGCCACCCGGCGGAGTCGATGCCGGGCGGGACCGGCGGCGCACCGTCGGGCAGGACGAGGCCGCAGCCGGCCAGCGCGGCGCCCCCGACGGGAGGATCGGGGATCGGCAGTGGCGCCGGGCTCGGTTGTCCGGGCTTGGGCACCTCGGAGGCGTCGACGGCGGGCGGCGGCACGTGCTTGTGCGGGCACGCGTCGGTCACCAGTGTCTTCACCGCCGGCCCGGGGACGGGCGTCGGGGTGGGGGCGGGCGTCGCGCCGGCCGGTGCGACGCCGAGCGCGCCGAGGAGGCCGACGACGGCTGCGGTTCTCAGGGCGCGCGCGATCATCGCGGCTCATGCTAGTCGGCTACGGTGGCGGTATGACGGAGCGCTGTTCGAGTTTCGCCGACGAGCCGCTCCCCGGCACGGCGACCACGGAGACCGGTTGGCTCTGCATCGAGAACGAGTCCGGCTGGGGCCGGGACCCGTTCTCGGGCGAGACCTTCGCTCCCGAGGTGGGTGCGGCCGTCGAGAGGTTCGCGGCGGAGCGCGGGCTGCGCGTTCTCCTGGTCCGCCGTCCCGGGCGTGCGGCCGGGACGGGGCCGATGCGGGTCTTCGTCGCCGACTCGGTGCCCGGCCGCACGGCGCTGCGGATGTTCACCGTCGACGATTACGCCGAGATCCCGGGCCTGCCCGTCGACGATCCGGCCGCGGGCGAGCCGTCCGGCCCGATCGCGCTGGTGTGCACGAACGGCAAGCGGGACGTCTGCTGCGCGGTCCTCGGCCGGCCGATCGCGGCCGCGCTGGCCGACAGCTACGCCGAGCCGGTCGTCTGGGAGTGCTCCCACACCGGCGGGCACCGGTTCGCGCCGGTGGTGATCGTGCTCCCCACCGGCTACACCTACGGCCGGGTGACGGAGGAGCAGGCGCAGGCGGCGCTCGACGCGGCGCGGGCCGGCACCGTCGCCACCTCCGGGCTGCGCGGACGGTCGTCCCTGCCGCCCGCCGAGCAGGCGGGGGAGGTCGCCGTGCGCGGGCTCCTCGGTCCCGTCGGGCCGGACGTCCTGCGCACCGCGTCCGACGGTGACGGCACCGTCACCGTCCGGCACGAGGACGGCCGCGCCTGGACGATGACGGTGCGCTCCGAGGACCTGGCGCCGCGGATCATGTCGTGCGGGAAGAAGCCCTCCGCGGCCCGAGCCTGGCGGGTCGCGGGTATCGGCGCCGACAGTCACTGACCACGAGCACGCCGACTGTGGCGGGCATCATATTCCGGTTCGTCCCGGTTCGAGAAGGTCAGCCCAATCCGAATATTCCACATGGAGTAATTGCGGAGTAGCGTCACCTCCGAGCGCACGAACGGAGGTGGGAGATGGCGCGGGAACGGGCCCTGACCCCGCTGGCGATCGCCGCGCTGGCCCTGCTCACCGAGCGGGACATGCACCCCTACGAGATGTTCACGACGATGACGGAGCGCCGCGAGGATCTCGTGGTCAAGCTCCGTGCCGGCTCGCTGTACCACACGGTCAAGCGGCTGGCGGAGGACGCGCTGGTCGCCGAGGTCGGCACCGACCGCGACGGCAACCGGCCCGAACGGACCACCTACTCGATCACCGCGGCGGGCCGGGAACGGTTGCGCGACACCGTCGCCGCCCTGCTCGCCGAGCCCGTCGAGGAGTACCCGAGCTTCCCGCTCGCCGTCTCCGAGGCGCACTACCTGGGCCGGGACCGGGTGCGCGCACTGTTCGTGGCGCGCATGCAGCGGCTCGAAGGGCAGGTCGCCGCCATGCGGGCGGGGCACGCCCGCGCGCTGAGGCACGCCGCCGAAGCGCACCTGCTCGACCTGGACTACCTGATCGCGATGCGCACCGCCGAGGCCGACTGGCTCCGGCGCACCGTCGAACGACTCGACGACGAGACCTTGGAATGGAAGGTGACCAGTCATGACGAATGACGCCACCCCGGAGGCGAAGCCGTACGACCCGGGCGCCCTGCCCGGCCTGCCGTCGGGCTACCGGCCCTGGCCCGCCCTGTGGGCGCTGGTCGTGGGCTTCTTCATGATCCTCGTGGATTCGACGATCGTCTCGGTCGCGACCGACGCGATCTGGATCGACCTCACCAAGGGCACCGATCTCAACGGTGTCATCTGGGTGACCAGCGGCTACCTGCTGGCGTACGTGGTGCCGCTGCTGCTCGCCGGGCGGCTCGGCGACATGTACGGGCCCAAGCGGCTCTACCTCGTGGGCCTGACGATCTTCACGCTCTCGTCGGCGTGGTGCGGCCTGTCCGGATCCATCGGCATGCTGATCGCCGCCCGCGTCGTGCAGGGCCTCGGCGCCGCGCTGATGACGCCGCAGACGATGGCCGTCATCACCCGCACCTTCCCGGCGAACAAGCGCGGCACCGCGATGGCGCTGTGGGGCTCGGTCGCCGGCGTCGCGATCCTCGTCGGCCCGCTGGCCGGTGGCGTGCTCGTCGACCGGCTCGGCTGGGAGTGGGTCTTCTTCGTCAACGTGCCCGTCGGCATCGCCGCCTTCGTCGCCGCGGTGATCCTGGTGCCGAACCTGCCCACGCGCAAGCACAAGCTGGACGTCCCCGGCATCGTGCTCAGCGCCCTCGGCCTGTTCCTGCTGACCTTCGGGCTGCAGGAGGGCCAGAAGGAGGACTGGTCGACGGGGATCTGGGCGATGATCGGGGGTGGCCTGGTGCTGCTCGTCGCTTTCGTCTGGTGGCAGTCGAAGGCGGCGGAGCCGCTCATGTCGCTGTCGCTGTTCAAGGACCGGAACTTCTCGCTGGCCAACGCCGCGATCGCGTGCATGGGCTTCTCCGTGACGGGCATGTCGATCCCGCTGATGCTGTTCGCGCAGAAGTCGATGGGACTCACGCCCACCCGCTCCGCGCTGCTCCTGATCCCCCTCGCCGTGATCTCCGGGGCGCTCGCCGCACCGTCGGGCAAGCTGGCCGACAAGGTGCATCCCCGGTACCTCACCGGATTCGGCTTCGCGGCCAATGCGGTCGCGCTGTTCTGGCTGGCCTTCGTCGCGCACGACACCACTCCCGTGATCGGCATCCTGGCACCGATCGCCCTGATGGGCGTGGGCAACGCCTTCATCTGGGGGCCGCTCGCCGCGACCGCGAACCGGAACCTGCCGTTGCAGCTGGCGGGCGCGGGGTCCGGCGTTTACAACATGACGCGACAGGTCGGCGCCGTGCTCGGCAGCGCCGCGGTCGGCGTACTGATGCAGCACCAGATCGAGGAGAAGTTCGCGGCCGCGACCGGCCACGCGGCGAAGGGCGGGGGAGCGATCAGCACCGGCGCGCTCCCGGAGATCCTGCGCGGGCCCTTCGCGGACGCGATGGGCTCGACGATCCTGCTGCCCGCCGCGGCGCTCGTGGTCGCCTTCGTGGTGGTGCAGTTCTTCGCCACGCCCACGCACCAGAAGACGACGGTCTGACGCTACGCACACCGAGGCGGCGGCCGGCACCACGAGACGGGGCGCCGGCCGCGGTCGTGCGGCGGCTCAGCTGATCCGGCGGCGGTAGGCGAGCATCGCGCCGCCGTAGGCGAGGACCAGGATGCCCGTGCACCAGGCGAGGGCCGAGACCAGATCGCCGGTGTCGACCGGGCGCTCCGCCAGCAGGGCCGAGATGGTGTTCACGATCGAGGTCACCGGCTGGTTCTCCGCGAAGGCGCGGACGGGTCCGGGCATGGTGGCGGTGGGGACGAACGCGGAGCTGATGAACGGCAGGAAGATCAGCGGGTAGGAGAAGCCGGTCGCGCCGTCCACGGACTTCGCCGTCAGGCCGACGGCCACCGCGATCCAGGTGAGTGCCAGGGTGAACAGGGCCAGGATCCCGGCGACGCCGAGCCAGGCGAGCGGTCCGGCGGGCGAGCGGAAGCCCATGATCAGTCCCACACCGATGATGATCACGACCGTGATCGCGTTGGCCACCATGGACGTGAGCACGTGCGCCCACAGTACCGAGGAGCGGGCGATCGGCATCGACTGGAAGCGTTCGAAGATGCCGCCCTGCATGTCGTTGAACAGCCGCAGCGCGGTGTACGCGATGCCGGAGGCGATGGCCATCAACAGGATTCCGGGCAGCAGGTAGTTCACGTAGTTCGCGTCGCCGGTGCTGCCCTTGATCGCGCCGCCGAAGACGTAGACGAACAGGAGCATCATGGCGATCGGGGTGATCGCGGTGGTGATGATGGTGTCGACGCTGCGGGTGATGTGCCGCAGCGATCGGCCCAGCAGCGCACCGGTGTCGGAGACGGCGTGGACGGTCATGATCGGTCCTCGGTGGTGGGTTCGGTGCGGGTGCCGGTCAGCGCGAGGAAGATCTCCTCGAGCGAGGGCTGTTTCTCGACGTACTCGACCTTCGCCGCCGGCAGCAGCCGCTTGAGATCGGTGAGGGTGCCGTCGGCGATGATCCGCCCGTCGCGCAGGATGGCGATCCGGTCGGCCAGGTGCTCGGCCTCCTCCAGGTACTGCGTGGTCAGCAGCACCGTCGTGCCGCGATCGGCGAGGTCCTTCACGATGTCCCAGACGTCGATCCGGGCCTCCGGGTCGAGGCCGGTGGTGGGCTCGTCGAGGAAGATCACCGCGGGATCGCCGATCAGGCTCATGGCGATGTCGAGGCGACGGCGCATGCCCCCGGAGTACGTGCCGACCTTTCGGCCGCCCGCCTCGCTGAGGCGGAAGCGGTGCAGCAGCTCCTCGGCGACGGCGTCCGGGTCGCTCTGGTGCCGCAGGCGCGCCACCAGTACGAGGTTCTCGCGCCCGCTGAGGATCTCGTCGACGGCGGCGAACTGGCCGGTGAGGCTTATGGATTCGCGGACCCGCTGGGCCTCGGTGGTGACGTCGTAGCCGTGCACGGTGGCCGTGCCGGCGTCCGGGCGCAGCAGAGTCGACAGAATGCGGATCAGGGTGGTCTTCCCCGCGCCGTTGGCGCCCAAGAGGGCGACGATGCTCCCGGGGGTCACGGTGAAGTCGACGCCGCGCAGCACCGGAACGTCGCCGTAGGACTTCTCGATGCCGCGGACCTCGACGGCCGCGGTGGTGGTCATGGTCATGATGTGCTCCTGGAGGGAAGGCGCCGTTCAGCGGGCGCGGCGGATGTCGATGTCGCCGAACGTGGCCCGGGCGCGCACTGTCACGTGCTCGCCTTCCGGCTCCGCACTGCGGTCGCCGGTGGCCCGTTCGGGGAGGCCGTCGTCGAGGTGGTTGCGGACGCGCCCCTCGGCGGAGGACAGGTCGAGCCAGGCCGGGGTCCCCGCCGCCACACCGACGGTGAGCGTGCCGTAACTGCTCTCGACATCGATCTCCCCGCCGGAGACCTCGTTCAGCGTGATGCTGCCGTAGGCGGTCTTGGCGGCCACGGAGGAGGTGGCGCGGTCGATGTCCAGGTCGCCGTAGGACAGGTTCGCAGCGACGGCGCCGCGGGTCTCGCCGACGTGGACGCTGCCGTGCGAGGCCTTCAGCACGGCGTCCCCCGCGACGGAGGCGATTCGGATCCGGCCGTGGTCGGCGGTGATCTCGGCGGAACCGTCGACCGCGCCGATGAGCGCGTTGCCGTGGCCGGCACGCAGCCAGAGATCCCCCGTCGCCTCGAGCTCGACGGTGCCCGTCGTCGCCTTGATCCGGGTGGCGGCCAGGCGCCCCTCGGAGCGGACGCCGCCGACCGCGCTCTCCGCGGTGAACCGTGAGCCCGCCGGTAGCTCGACGGTGAGGTCGACCGATTCGGTGGCGCCGATGAAGCTCAGGAGCCCGAACCTGGGCTTCGGGCCGACCACGACGAGGCGGGCGCCGTCGAATTCAACGCGAGTGGCCTCGGCGGCACGCAGGTCCGAGGCCTTGTTCGGGGAGCTGGGTGAGACGGTCACGACGGTGTCGGTGCGGTCGCTCGCGATCACCTCGATGTCGCCGACCTGGAGGTTGACGGCCAGGTCGATGGGTTCGGGGGTGGGGAAGGTGGGCATGGCAGGGGCCTTTCGATGGGTGCGTTCGGCCGGCCCCGCGGGTGACGGGGCTGTGGCAGGTGTGGGTATCGGTGGGGCGGGGGAGTTCCGGGAGGGAGGGTTCAGCGCGCCCAGCCGGCGAAGTCGTCGCCGATGCGCAGGCTGCGTTGGGCGGTTCGTCGCTTGCGCGGGGCGAGGGCCGCGGCGACGGCCCGGACGAGCCAGGTGTTCACGGAGACGCCCGCGGCGGCCGCCGCCTCGTCGACCTGACCCTTGAGTGCGTCGGGCAGGCGGAGCGTGGTGCGCGAGGTGCTGGTGTCATCGAACTCGACGCGGTCGGAGGCCGTTGCCGTCTCGTCCTGATCCGCGCGCGGCGCGGCGACGACGAAGTCGACCTCACGCCCGCGCAGGCGCAGGTCGACGGAGCCGGGAACCAGTTCTCGCGTGATCTCGGCGGCCGCGGCGGACAGCGCGTCGAGCAGCACGAGGCGCGCGGTGTCGTCGAGACCGGTGGCGAGCCGCTCGGCGGCGGCCCGGGCATCGTCGACGCCGTTGTCGCCCGCATCCGCGAAACCGCGTTCGGCGGCGGCGACGAGCCGGCGCTGGAGGTCGCTGACGTAGGGGGTGATGTCCATGACGTCAATAGTGACACCATTGTGGTGTCATATCAAGGGGTGTCTGGTGTCATTCCGATGATCGACTGTGTCTGTGCAGGTCGGGCGCCTCGTCGGTCATGGCCGCGAGGGTGTCGAGGCGGATCGGCGAGGCGGTGAGCGAGGCCAGATCGTCGAGCATGGTGTCGAGGCGGCCGGATCCGATGCGCTGCGACCACGCGTCATGGACGGCCTGGAAGGCCGCAGCGCTCGCGCGGAGCATCGCCCGCCCACGTGCGGTGGGCGCGACGATTCGTCGTCGGCCGTCCTGGAGATCGTGACCGATGGTGACGTAGTCCAGCTCGACGAGGCGGGCGATGGTCTTGGCCGCGGCCTGCTTCGTGACGCCGAGCGCCGCGGCGATCTCGCCGGCGGTCGACCCGGTGCCGACGGCCTGCATGGCGAATCCGTCGCGTGGGCGGGCCTCGGGGAAGCCGCGCTCGGCCAGGATGCGGTGAGCCTCGTCGACCGCCTCGCGGAAACCGTCGAGAAGGAGCAGTGGCAGCTCGTAGCCGGGTCTCGCCATGTCGTCACCCCCTTGTTCCGTCAACCGGGTTGACTGTATCGTGTCGATAATCGTCAACCTAGTTGTCTATCTGAGGAGTGGTCATGGTGTTCACGGCGCACACGGTCGAGACGGCGCCGCCGGAGTCCCGCGCGGCGCTCGAGGCGATCCGCGCGAAGTTCGGCGGAGTTCCTCGGGCTGCCGCGCTGCAGGCGGAATCTCCGGCCCTACTGGGCGGGTTCCTCGCGGCGAGCGCGGCCTTCGAGGCGGTGGCGCTGCCGCCCGCTGTGCGGGAGGCGGTGATCCTCGCGGTCGCCCACCGCAACGGCTGCGGGGTGTGCGTGAAGATCCACGCCGCCGCGCTCGCCCGCATGGGCCGGGAGGACGTGGCGCACGACATCGGCGTAGGGCTGCCGCCACGCGACGCGGCGGTCGCGGCGGCCGTCACCTTCGTCGGGCGGTTGTTCGACGGTGCCGGGCAGGTAGGGGCCGCCGAGCTGCAGGAGTTCCTCGACGCGGGCTTCACCCGCCGCGACGCGCTCGACATCGTCTTCGGCGTGGGCGTCTACACCATGTCGACCTTCGCGAACCGCCTCGTCGGCGCCTGACCCGCGCGGGCACCGTCGACCATGAGAAACGCCCCGGACCTCGGGAGGAGGTCCGGGGCGTTCCGGGCTGCAGCGATGGATCTAGCGGCTGAACAGGAGGGCGCGCTTGACCTCCTGGATGGCCTTGGTCACCTGGATGCCACGGGGGCACGCGTCGGTGCAGTTGAAGGTGGTGCGGCAGCGCCAGACGCCGTCGACGCCGTTGAGGATCTCCAGGCGCTCGGCGGCGCCCTCGTCGCGGCTGTCGAAGATGAAGCGGTGCGCGTTCACGATCGCCGCGGGGCCGAAGTACGAGCCGTCCATCCAGTACACCGGGCAGCTGGTGGTGCAGCAGGCGCAGAGGATGCACTTGGTGGTGTCGTCGAAACGCTCGCGGTCCGTGGGGGACTGGATGCGCTCGCGGGTCGGCTCGTTGCCCGAGGTGATCAGGTAGGGCTTCACGGCGCGGAAGGCGTCGAAGAAGGGCTCCATGTCGACGACGAGGTCCTTCTCCACCGGCAGGCCGCGGATCGGCTCGACCGTGATGGTGATGTCCTTGTCGCCGTGCAGGAAGTCCTTCATCAGCATCTTGCAGGCGAGGCGGTTGACGCCGTTGATGCGCATGGCGTCGCTGCCGCACACGCCGTGCGCGCACGAGCGGCGGAAGGTCAGGGTGCCGTCGAGGTAGCCCTTGATGTACAGGAGCAGGTTCAGGAAGCGGTCCGAGGGGAGCGCGGGGACCCGGTAGCTCTGCCAGCCGGCCGCGTCCGGATCCTCCGGGTTGAACCGGTAGACCTTGATCGTGACCATGGTGGAGCCGGGCGGGACGGGCGGCTGCACCGAGTTCGACGGGGTTTCCACTGCGGCAGTCATCAGTACTTACGCTCCATCGGCTCGTAGCGGGTCTGCACGACGGGCTTGGTGTCCAGCCGGATGCCGGACTCGAGCCCCTCGCCCTCCTTGTAGGCCATGGTGTGCACCATGAAGTTCTCGTCGTCGCGGTTCGGGTAGTCCTCGCGGGCGTGGCCGCCGCGGGTCTCCTTGCGGTTGAGGGCGCCGACGACGGTGACCTCGGCCAGCTCGAGCAGGAAGCCCAGCTCGATGGCCTCGAGCAGGTCGCTGTTGAAGCGCTTGCCCTTGTCGGTGACGGTGACGTGCTCGTACCGCTTCTTGAGGGCGCGGACGTCCTCGAGGGCCTGCGTCAGGGTCTTCTCCGTGCGGAAGACGGCGGCGTTGTTGTCCATCGTCTGCTGCAGCTCGGTACGGATCGCCATGACGTTCTCGTCGCCGTGGTCGCTGAGCATCGAGGCGACCCAGTTCTCGACCATCTCGGCCGGGTTCTCGGGCAGCGGCACGAAGTCGTGCGTCTTGGCGTACTCCGCCGCGGCGATGCCGGAGCGGCGGCCGAAGACGTTGATGTCGAGCAGCGAGTTGGTGCCGAGGCGGTTGGCGCCGTGCACGGAGACGCAGGCGCACTCACCGGCGGCGTACAGGCCGGGGACGATGTGCTCGTTGTCGCGCAGGACCTCGCCGTGGATGTTGGTGGGGATGCCGCCCATCACGTAGTGGCAGGTCGGGTACACGGGCACCAGCTCGGTGACGGGGTCGACGCCGAGGTAGGTGCGCGAGAACTCCATGATGTCCGGCAGCTTGGCCATCAGGGTCTCCTCCGGGATGTGCGTGACATCCAGGAGCACGTAGTCCTTGTTCGGGCCGGCGCCGCGGCCCTCGAGCACCTCGAGCACCATCGAGCGGGCGACGATGTCGCGCGGCGCGAGGTCCTTGATGGTGGGGGCGTAGCGCTCCATGAACCGCTCGCCGTCGACGTTGCGGAGGATGCCGCCCTCGCCGCGGACGCCCTCGGTGATGAGGATGCCCAGGCCCGCGAGACCCGTCGGATGGAACTGGTGGAACTCCATGTCCTCCAGGGGCAGGCCCTTGCGGAAGACGATGCCCATGCCGTCACCGGTGAGGGTGTGGGCGTTGGAGGTGGTCTTGTACATGCGTCCCGAACCGCCGGTGGCGAAGATGATCGCCTTGGCGTGGAAGACGTGGATCTCGCCGGTGGCCAGCTCGTAGGCGACGGCGCCGGTCGCGACGGGCCCGTCCTCGGTCTCCGTCAGCGCGATGTCGAGGACGTAGAACTCGTTGAAGAACTCCACGTCGTGCTTGACGCAGTTCTGGTACAGCGTCTGCAGGATCATGTGGCCGGTGCGGTCCGCGGCGTAACAGGCGCGGCGGACGGGGGCCTTGCCGTGATCGCGGGTGTGGCCGCCGAAGCGGCGCTGGTCGATCTTGCCCTCGGGGGTGCGGTTGAAGGGCAGGCCCATCTTCTCCAGGTCGAGCACCGCGTCGATGGCCTCCTTGGCCATGATCTCCGCGGCATCCTGGTCGACGATGTAGTCGCCGCCCTTGACCGTGTCGAAGGTGTGCCACTCCCAGTTGTCCTCCTCGACGTTGGCGAGGGAGGCGCACATGCCGCCCTGCGCCGCGCCGGTGTGGGAGCGGGTGGGGTAGAGCTTGGTGAGCACCGCGGTGCGGGCGCGGGGCCCGGCCTCGATGGCCGCGCGCATACCGGCGCCGCCTGCGCCGATGATCACCACGTCGTAACGATGTTCCTGCATGATGCGGGTGAGTCCTTCCTGGCCGTTACTGGGCGGTGGGCACGGATGCCGGTTCGAACGTGAGGAGCGCGTACGAGCCGAGGCCGACCACGAGGATCATCGACAGCACGAGCAGGGTCTTGAGCCAGAACCGCGTGCGGTCCTTGCGGGCGTAGTCGTCGATGATCACGCGCAGGCCGTTGCCGCCGTGCAGCTGCGCGAGCCACAGCATCGTGATGTCCCAGATCTGCCAGAAGGGGCTGGCCCAGCGCTGCGCGACGAAGGCGGCGCTGATCCGGTGCACGCCCTGGCTGTCCAGCGCGAGCATGATGAAGACGTGCCCGAAGACGAGCACGAGGAGCGCGATGCCCGAGAAGCGCATGAACAGCCATGCGTACTTCTCGAAGTTCCCGGCGGCCGGACGGTGCGGCGAGCGCGGGTTGTCGAGCGAGGCGGGACGGTCGTACTGCTTGAGCAGCGTCTTGGCCAGCTTGGGTTCGTTCGCGGTGGTCATGGTGAAGGTCCCCCTCAGCCTGCGTGCGAGATCATGATGTAGAGCAGGCGCGCGGCCATCCCGGCGCCGGTGATGAGGAAGACGGCCCAGATCGCGATCGACATCGCCTTCTGGTACTGCACGCCCTTGCTCCAGAAGTCCACGAGGATCACGCGGACGCCGTTGAGGGCGTGGAAGAGGATGGCCATGACGAGGCCGATCTCGAGCAGGCCGATGATCGGGGTCTTGTACGTCTTGATGACCGCGTCGTACGCCTCCGGATCGATGCGGATGACCGCGGTGTCGAGGACGTGGACGAACAGGAAGAAGAAGATGGTGACGCCGCTGATGCGGTGCAGCACCCAGTTCAACATGCCCGGATCGCCCTTGTAGAGGGAGACGCGGCGCGGCTCCTCGGCGGCCGCCACCTCGGTACTACTGCTCATCGAGTCCTGCCTTCGACATCGTTTCTTGGACACCCCGCACATCGGTCCGACGAAGGACTTGAGAGCCCTCGCGCCGGCGCCGTTCGCGACGTATACCTGAACCCACGCCTTGACCTTAAACCCACCGGAATGTGGAATCGAAACCACGGTCCCGATCCCTTGGGGCCAAAGGGATTTACTTAGGTATGCCTGACCAAAATTGACCCGGAATCAACAAGCCTCGGAAAGGAGCGCGCGGCTGTGCCCGACATCGACTGGGAGGTATTGCGGCGCACCGCCGTCGAGGCCATGGGGCGCGCCTACGCGCCCTATTCGAACTACCCGGTGGGGGCGGCCGCGCTCGCGGATGACGGCCGCATCGTGTCCGGTTGCAATGTGGAGAATGTCTCATACGGCTTGACCCTCTGTGCAGAATGCGGGCTCGTGAGCGCGCTCCATTCCACGGGCGGGGGACGCCTGCTCGCCTTCACGTGCACCAACGCCAACGGCGACGTCCTGCTGCCCTGCGGGCGCTGCCGGCAGCTGCTCCACGAGCACGGCGGCGGCGACCTGATGGTCGACCACCGCTCGGGGCCGATGCCCCTGAGCCGGCTCCTGCCCGACGCCTTCGGGCCCGACGATCTGGAAGAGGTCAAGTAATGAGCGAAGTCTTCGACGCCGTCTCCGTCATCGCCGCCAAGCGCGACGGCAAGGCCCTGTCGGACGGCCAGATCGATTGGGTGATCGATCGGTTCACCCGCGGCGAGGTCGCCGACTACCAGATGTCCGCGCTCGCGATGGCGATCCTTCTTAACGGTATGGACCGCCGCGAGATCGCCCGGTGGACCGCCGCGATGATCGCCAGCGGCGAGCGGATGGACTTCTCCGGGCTGCGCCGCGACGGCCGCCCGCTCGCGACCACGGACAAGCACTCCACCGGCGGCGTGGGCGACAAGATCACGCTGCCGCTCACCCCGCTCGTCGCGTCCTACGGCGTCGCGGTGCCGCAGCTCTCGGGTCGCGGCCTCGGCCACACCGGCGGCACGCTCGACAAGTTGGAGGCGATCGCCGGCTGGCGCGCCGACCTGACCAATGAGCAGATGTTCGACCAGCTCGAGAAGGTGGGCGGGGTGATCTGCGCAGCCGGGTCGGGCCTCGCCCCCGCCGACAAGAAGCTCTACGCGCTGCGCGACGTCACCGGCACTGTCGAGGCGATCCCGCTCATCGCCAGCTCGATCATGAGCAAGAAGATCGCGGAGGGCACCGCCTCGCTCGTCCTCGACGTCAAGGTCGGCAAGGGCGCCTTCATGAAGACGGAGGCCCAGGCCCGCGAGCTCGCCGAGACGATGGTCGCCCTCGGGCACGACTCGGGCGTGAACACCGTCGCGCTGCTCACCGACATGTCCACGCCGCTCGGCCGCAGCGCCGGCAACGGCCTCGAGGTCGCCGAGTCGCTCGAGGTCCTGGCCGGCGGCGGACCGTCGGACGTCGTGGAGCTGACGCTGGCCCTCGCGCGGGAGATGCTCGCCCTTGCGGGCGTCGATGCCGACCCCGCGGAGCACCTGGCGAACGGGAGGGCGATGGACAGCTGGCGGGCGATGATCGCGGCGCAGGGTGGGGACCCCGACGCGCCGCTGCCCGTCGCGCGGCACACGCGCACCGTCGCCGCGCCCGCCTCGGGTGTGCTCGCGGAGCTCGACGCGATGGGCGTCGGCATCGCCGCCTGGCGCCTCGGCGCGGGCCGTGAGCGGCAGGGCGAGCCCGTCCAGGCCGGTGCGGGCGTCACCTGGCATGCGAGCGTCGGCGACACCGTCAGGGCCGGGGAGCCGCTGTTCACGCTGCACACCGACACCCCGGAGAAGTTCGACGGTGCCGTCGCCGCTCTCGACGGCGCGGCCGTCATCGGCGAGTCCGCGCCGACACGCGGCTCGCTCGTCCTGGACCGGGTGACCGCCGGGGCGTGACGGTCAGGGATTCATGACGCGGACGGGGGTGCCCGCGAGGTACGCGCGGATGTCCTCGGCCGCGTCGGCGTAGAAGGTGCGGTACTGCTGCTCGGTCACGTAGCCGACGTGTCCGGTGAGCACCGAGTTCGGCAGGTCCCGGATCGGGTCGTCGGCGGGCAGCGGTTCGGTGTCGAAGACGTCGAGGGCGAGGCGGATGTCGCCGCGTCGTGCGGCGGCCGCGGCGGCCGGCGTATCGAGCACGCCCGCACGAGAGGTGTTGACCAGCAGGGCGCCCGGCTTCATCCGGGAGATGTCGGCGGCGCCGACGATGCCGCGGGAGCGCTCCGAGAGCACGTAGTGAATGGTCACCACGTCCGAGCGTTCGAACAGCTCCTCCTTGCTCACCGCCGTGGCGCCGACCTCCGCGGCGCGGTCGGGGTCGATGTTGCTCGACCACGCGATCACCTCGGCGCGGAAGGCGTTCGCGACCCGGGCGACGCGCCGGCCGAGCCCGCCCAGCCCGACGATGCCGATCGTGCTCTCGTGCAGTTCCTTCCCGACGGTGCTCTGCCACCGTCCGGCCCGGATGTTGGCGTCCTCGGCCGGAATGTGCCGCAGTGCCCCGAGGATCAGGGCCCAGGTGTGCTCGGCGGCCGCAGCCGGGCGGTATCCGGTGTGGCACACCGTGATCCCCAGCTCGCTGGCGGCGTCCAGATCGATCGCGGCGTTGCGGCGACCCGTCGAGACCAGGAGTCGTAGGTGGGGGAGGGAGCGGAGGACCTCCGCGGGAAAGCGGGTGCGTTCGCGCATGGCGACGACCCCGTCGAACTCCGCGAGCTGGGCGGCGATGTCGGTGAGCGGCTCCGTGAAGACGGTGACGTCGAGGCCGGAGAAGTCGCCGTAGGTGCGGGAGACGTTCTGGTAGTCGTCGAGGATCGCGATGCGCATACCGCTCACGCTAGCCGCCCGGAGAACCGACGGGCCGCGTATCCCGTCGCCGGGTGGAGCGATGTGCGGCAGGGCGGCGTGACGTGGCGCACGGTATACCTCGACCAGTTATTAGCTATGCTACGCATAATTTCTCCGGGTCGACGTCGATGTGAGCGGCGCGAATCATGCGGTCGTGCTCATCGGAGTAGTCGGGGATTTCTTCTGCCGGAAAGGTGGTCGTCATGAAAAGGGTTGTTGCGGCTCTCGTCGCGGGCGTGTCTTCGGTGGTCGTCGCCGTGGCGGCTCCGTTGCCTTCGGTATCGGCGGGTGGGTCGGCGAGTCGTTGCGATGCGCCGTACGACGTGCAAGCGGGCGACCCCGTGGTGTGCACGTTCGACCACGGGAATGTGACGGTGACGTCCAGAACTCCTGGAACGTATGCGTTCCAGTTCACGGTTTCCTTCGGCGATCCGGGTGCGCGAGCCGCCGTGGAGCTTCGCCGGGTGGTCACCTTCACGCAATCGGGTCAATCGATCACGTGGGACGTGTTCGGACGATTCAGGGAGTATCCGTCTCCTCGGATCGACCGGTTCAGGTACACGTGGCAATGACGTCGTCGAGGTCGAGCGATGGAGAGTGTCTTCCTCGCGACGTGACGCCGAGGGCGTTGATCGGCACCGTGATTCCGCTGGCGCGCAGAGGAATTCGACAGCGTCTACTGATCGCCGACGGTGGTCGTTCCGGTCTTCCCGACATGACAGTCGAAGCGGAGGATTGTGGGCATCGAAAGGCACTACGCAACGCCGATGCACTAGTGCACGAGCCGCGGATCCACGATCGGCGAGGTGTGCGGCCCGATCCGGGTAGTGCTGGCACCACCCCCGATTCTCCTGTTCGCGCCAGGGACTCGGCGGAGGTCGCGGCCCTAGCGTCTACGGCATGATCGATACCATGACCCCGTCGTCCCCCGCGCTGCGCCGGCCCGGCAGCAGCGCGCTCGGAGCGCCGCTGCGCGAGCCCCTGCGCTTCCTCACCACGTCCGCGCCGTGGCGCGGCCTGGCCTACTTCGCGGTTTCGATGGTCGTCGGATGGACCCTCTTCCTCCTCTACGCCGTGATCGTGGTGCTGCCCCTCGCCCCCGCGTGGTCCTACTGGCTGGCCAAGCTGGAACGCCGCAGGGTCGTCTGGCTGGAGGTGCCCGCGATCGGGGATCCGCACCCACCCCTGACCGGGAGCCCGTCGACCCGCGCCGGCGCGCGGCTCGGCGAACGGGCGACCTGGCGCGAGGTGGCCTACTCCCTGCTGCTGGCGGTGACCACGCCCATCGTCTTCGTCGGCGCAGTCCTCGGCTGGGTCGTCGGAGTCGGGCTCCTCGTGGCGCCCCTCGTCGCCGACGAGGTCACCGTCCTCGGCGCGCCGGTGGACGGCGTCGTCGGACGGGCGCTCTGGGGCGCCGTCGGCGCGGTGCTGTGCGCGGTGGCCCTCTACGCCACCTACGCCGTCTCCGCCCTGCAGGTGGCGACGGCGCGCCTTCTGCTCAGCCCCACCGAGGAGGAGCTGCGCCGCCGGGTGACCACGCTCGAGACCTCCCGCGGCGTGCTGGTGAGCTCCTTCGAGGGCGAGCGCCGGCGCATCGAGCGCGACCTCCACGACGGACCGCAGCAGGACCTCGCGAGCCTGTCGCTCCAACTCGGCGAACTCCAGCAGAGCCTCTCCGCCGGGGCCGACGAGTCGGTGCGCGCGCAGGTCGTCGAAGCGCAGCTCCGGCTCGAGCGGGCGATGGCGGGCCTGCGGGACACCGTCCGCGGGGTGCACCCGCAGGTGCTCGACGATGCCGGGGTCGAGGCCGCGTGCGCCGAACTCGGCGGCGCGATCCGGGTGGACGTCGTGGCGGGTGACGGCTGGGAGCCCGGCCGCCGCCTGCCCGCCGAGATCGAGCAGGCCATGTACTACACCGCCAGTGAGGCCGTCACCAACGCGATCAAGCACGGCGGGGCGGGGCAGGTGTGGATCACCTTCGCGGCCGGCGTGCTCGGCGTCTCCATGACCGTGATGGACGACGGTGCCGGCGGCGCGGATCCGGCCCGGGGCACGGGCCTCGCTGGCCTCGTCGAACGGGCGGAGGCGATCGGTGCCACGCTCACGGTGCTCAGCCCGCCCGGCGGGCCCACCACCCTCTACTGGGCGAGGGCCCTGTCGTAGCCTGCCTGGCATGCGGCTTCTGATAGCGGAGGATGCAGTGCTGCTCGCCGAGGGCCTGCAGCGGATCGTCGAGCGGGCCGGCCACGAGGTGGCCGGCCTGATCGGTGACGCCGACGCGCTCCGGGCGGTCGACCCCGGCACCGTCGACCTGGTGGTGACGGATGTGCGGATGCCGCCCGGGCACGGTGACGACGGCCTGCGGGCGGCGCTGGAGCTGCGCGCCCGCCGCGCGGACCTACCGGTGCTCGTGCTGTCGCAGTACGTGGCGGCGGCGTACGCGCGACGGCTGCTGGAGTCGGGCGGCGGCGTCGGTTACCTCCTCAAGGAGCGGGTGGGGCGGGTCGACGATTTCCTCCGGGCGATCGAGACCGTCGCCGGCGGGGGAGTGGTGGTCGACCCCGAGGTCGTCTCCAGGATGTTCAACCCGACGGTGCTCGACCGGCTCACGCCCCGCGAGGGCGAGGTGATCGCGCTCATGGCGGAGGGCAGGAGCAATGCGGAGATCGCTGCGGCCCTGGTGGTCTCGGACGCCGCCGTCGCCAAGCACGTCGCGAACATCTTCGCCAAGCTCGATCTCCCGCCGGAGGAGGGCAACCGCCGGGTGCGGGCGATCCTCACCTATCTCACGGAGCGCTAGCGGCCCCTCGGTCCACCGCCTGCGCGGTCGTCGACTCAGTCGAAGGGCCACAACTCGTTCAGGCGGGAGTAGATCGCCGCGACCGGGACGGGCTCGTCGTCGCGGCCGAGACGGATCGACAGTATCGCCCGGCCGATGATCGCATAGGCGACGCGCGACTCGACCGGGGTGAAGGCGCCCGGCGCCGCAGCGAGGGCACGACGGTGCTCCTCCTCGCGTGCGATCCGCCGGAACTGCTCGGGGTGGAAGTAGCCCCACTGGTGATCGTCGTCGGAGTACCACCAGATGCGCCCGTCGGGGTCGGCGTAGAACTGGCCGGTCTCGAGCATGGAATCCTCCTTACTGCTGCGGTAGGACGGCGGAGATCGCTAGCGGTTCTCGTCGTCGTGGCCCGTGACCGCGATGAGCGCGCGGTGGAGTTCCACTGCGGCGCGCCCGTTCCCGAAGATCTTCGTGTTCACCGCGGTGAGGTGCGTGTCCGCCCGGTCGAGCTGTTCCAGGCCGTCCCACGTCATCGTCACGATCTGCCGGCGCCGGTCGATGGGGTCGCGGGAGCGGTGGATCAGTCCCGTCCGGGACAGCCCGTCGAGGCAGGCGACGAGTTCGCTGGGGTCGACCGCCGCCCGGCGCGCGAGAGTCCGTTGGCTCGCCGGTCCGCTCACCCGCAGTGCGAGTAGTACCGAGTAATCGCGCAGAGTCATTCCGATCGACTTGAGGGCGCGGACGTACTCCCTGCGCAGGCGGTGCGATGTGCGGATGATGAGCAGACCCAGGGGAGTCGTATCGGTGGGGCTGCCGGGCGCTGCTTCTGCCAGTGAGCTGTGGATCATGTCCATGACTGCCGTTCTCCACTGTCCGTGGTAGATCGATTCCGAGCTCATCGCGTGCCTACTCCCGCTGCCCTGGTCTCGAGCAGCAGGCGCATCGCCGCGCGGATCCCTTCGGGGATCGGTTCGACGATGCGGGCCGTGGCGATGGTGGCGAGGTGGGTGGCGGAGTCGCTCAGCGGTCCGCCCCCGATGACGACGGTGCGCGCGCCCGCAGCGATCGCTCGAGCGGTGGTGGCCTCCAGTGCACAGGCCATGCGGTCCGGGTCGGAGGCGAGGTCCAACGGATCCCCGTCGGTGACGAAGGTCCCCGTGTACTGGCCGGGTCGCGCTATCGACGAGACGAGGGCACCGATCGATGAGGCCAGTGCGGAGGTCGTGGTGGCGACCGCGAACGGCTCCCCGAGGATTGCGGCGCGGGCGACCGCGGACCGTCCGATGCCCACCACCGGCACGGGGAGCGCGGCCGCCAGGTCCGCGACGCCGGGGTCGCCGAAGGCCCCGATGAGCACGGCGTCCGCCACCTCGTCGTCGATGGCGGCGACGGTCGCGCGGACGGTGGCCGCCCGTGCGGCGCGCAGGGCGGACTCGTCGACGATCATCCGCGGCGCGTCCGGCACTGTCACCCCGCGCAGCGAGAGGTTCGCCGCCGCGGCGGCCGGGCCGGCGGCGCGCAGGAGCATCTCCGTCGTGCGGGTGTCGCTGTTCGGGTTGACGACGAGCAGGCGGCGGGCGGTGCGGTTCACGGTGCGTCCCCCTCGGGCAGGGGGCGGCCGAAGGTCTCGCGCGGGAACTGGACGGCGATCCCGCAGATCGCGAACGCCGCGGCCATCATCGCGAACACCGCGCCGACGCCGACGGCGTCGAGGAGGGCTGCAGCGATGAGCGCGAACAGGCCGCCGGAGAGCGAGCCGAGCGAGAGGATGACGGAGGTGGCGAGGCCGCGGATCGACGTGGGGTACTGCTCCGGGGCGAACACCCAGATCGTGGTGTTGAGCACGATCACCGCGAAATTGAACGCGGCGCCGAACAGGAGGACCAGTGCCTCGTTGACGGCGAGGAAGCCGAAGCCGAGGCCCGCTGCCGTGCCGAGCGCGGCTCCGGCCGTCAGCGTGACCTTGCGCGGGACTCGGGGCGCCAGGGCCGCCGCGGTGAGCGCGCCCGCCAGCGATCCGCTCTGCATGATCAGCGTGAACCACAGGGCCGTCGCGATGGGCATCCCCCGCTGAGTGAGGATGAGCGGGATCAGTGTGATCATGGTGAACTGCGCGGCGTAGGACATGCAGACGGCGACGCAGAGCGCGAGGGTCCGGCGGCGGAACCGTCGACCGAGGAGCCGGGGCCGGCGGGCCGGGCGGGCGCCTGGCCGGGCCGACGGTTCCGCCTCCGGAAGCGGCGTCAGGTAGGCGATCCGGGTGGTCGGCGTGCCGCGCAGCCGGCCCGAAGCCAGGCGGTTGAACACGGTCTCGGCCTCCGAGACGCGGCCGTGGGCGACGAGGTATCGCGGCGACTCGGGCAGGTTACGGCGGTACACGACAACGAGGAGCGCGGGGACGACGAGCACGCCGAAGAGCCAACGCCAGCGGTCCGCACCGCCTGCGACGGCGAACACGGCGACTCCCACGAGCGGCGCGAGCATGTTCCCCAGTCCGCCTGCCGCGACGTTGATCAGCCCGATCGCAGTGCCGCGATGCCGTGCGGCGAAGAACTCGGCCAGCATGACGACGGCGGCGGCGATCTCGCCGCCCAGGCCGATCCCCACCAGGAACCGTGCCGCGAGGAGGGTGCCGTAGTTCGGGGCGAGTGCACACAGGAGCGACCCCGCCGCGAAGACCAGCAGGTTCCACTCGAGCAGGCGGCGCCGTCCCACGCGGTCCATGAGGCTGCCGGCGAGCACGCGCCCCAGTGCGACCGCGGTGAAGGTCGCCGTGTTCAGCAGGCCGATGTGTGTGGCGCCGAGGCCCCAGTCGGCCATGAGGATCGGGCCCGCGATACCGACGGTGTTCTGCTCGACGGCGTCGAAGAAGACACCGAACAGCACCATCGCCAGGATTCCGGCGTGCGCGCGGGTCAGTCCGACACGCTCGTACGCGTGCTCGAGCCGGTCGCCGACGGTTGCGGTCGTCGGCATCGCCGCACCGTCCGGTGGCCTCCGATGCACGAGTTGCTCCTGGGTTCTATTCCGACCAGCGTTGGTATACCAAAGTTGATTCCGTGAAGAATAGACGATTCGTTTGACCGGTGTGCCATCACCCTGAATTTTCGCTTCAAACTGGTATGATGTCTAGGTAACTATCGTGGCGCCGCCGGGCGGCGGATGGTGCAGCGACGGCCTGCGGTATACCTGGGCTGCTGGTTCGCCGGGACCAGCGCGAAAACGAGATGAGGACGGTCATGGAGCGAGCCGGGCGACGCGGTGAGCTGGTGAGCTGGGTGTACGGGGAGTTGCGAGCGCGCATCCTCGACGGTCGCCTGGCGGCCGGGAGTGTCGTCCGGGAGCGCGAACTCAGCGAGGAACTCAACGTTTCCAGGGTGCCGATCCGTGAGGCGCTCCCGCGTCTGGAAGCAGGCGGGCTGGTCGTGCTCGAACCGCGGCGTCCGGCTGTGGTCACCACGGTGACCCGAAGCGGTGTCGATGAGCTGTACGACATCCGCGCAGTCCTTGAGCCGCTCGCGGCCGCGAAGGCCGGCAGTGCGGTCCGCGCGGGTGCCGATCCGCGGGCTCTGACCGAGGCTGCGGATCGTGCCGGCGCCGCGCTGGACCGCCGGGACATGGAGGGCTTCCATCGCGCCTCCGGGGAGGTTCACGCCGAGGTGGAGGTCCTTGCCGGGGGTGCGCTCTATCCGGTGGTGATGGACCCGCTGCGGGAACGGAGCAATCGGCTCAACATCGCGAACATGGCCGCGCACCCGGTCGAGCGGCACCGGGAGCACGTCCAGCTCGTCGAGGCGATCGCGTACGGAACGCCCGAGGTGGCGCGCGCGATCGCTTTCACGCACGTCGAATTCGGCCGCATCAGGGTGCTGGAAACCCTTCATTCCGTTCCGGGGTACGACCCCGGTCGTTGAATTCCATGCGCTCGGCGTCAGCGGAAGTCACGGGCTTCCAGGATCGCGATCCGATTCTCGAGGCGCTCGACAGTGCTGGTGATCTCGTAGTGCATCCGGACCAGTACTTCGATGGCGTGTCGCATTTCATTGATCGTCATGGGAAGCGGCGACCAGCTCGCCTCGTCGTACACCTGATCCGTCCGTCGCAGTAGCGTGTGGCCTTCGCCGAGCACATGACGGGGGTCGGACATGGAGGACTCCTTATCGGTGATGGTTCTCAGAGCGCTCGCTGGGAGAATTGATTGATCCGCGAGGCCGTGTCCGGGCAGTAGTTCATCGAAGCCGCGGACGTGACGATGAAGGCGTCGTACGCGTTCACTCCGTTCGAACCCACGTCCCGGACGATCTCGCCCACTGGCTTTTCCGACCGCAGTACTTGACAGATCCGGATACCGATCTCGATCAGGTAGCGTTCGTTGCCGCCAACGGCGACCGTCCCGGATTGGCTGCTCCGTATGGCTGCCAAATAGGCCCGGTCCGCGGTCGTCAGCGTGTCGGGATCCGCCGCCGCGGGATATCCGATAGCGCCGCCGCCGAGCGTGAGAAGAAGTGCCGCAATGGCAGAGCTCAGGTGTTTCATCATCGCCTCATCCAGGTACGCGAACGAAGTCGGGACATTCTCCCCGGGTCGCGTACATCGAACTCGACGTTCGCGAGCCTTGATTGTCGCAGAGTTGGTATACCGGCGGCAAGTCTCGATTGCGTGAATTGTTTCGCCAGGTCGAATGATTCAGGAATTCGATGGTGGAATTCCTCAACGATTCCGCGATGGCGTGCGCGCGGACGGCGTGGTATCCGATCGGTGGCGCTCGTTCGCAGTCGCGACCGGGTGTCGGCCGCACCTCCGCCGCCGGCCCGGCCGTCCCGACATCGTCATTCCCGACGGCGCATCGTCATTCCGGACGGCGCGGTGGAGGCGGAGCCGGTAGTTTTGCCCTATGGCGAATCCGGTCGGCCCGACACCCATCGATCTGAAGTCCCTGCGTCGCGCGCCCAAGGTGCTGCTGCACGATCATCTCGACGGCGGGCTGCGCCCCGCGACCGTCCTCGAGCTGGCGGAGCAGACCGGTTATGCGAACCTCCCCGCCACCACCGAACCCGAGTTGGCCACGTGGTTCCGAGAGGCGGCCGACTCCGGCTCGCTGGTGAAGTACCTCGAGACCTTCGAGCACACCGTCGGCGTCATGCAGACCCCGGAGGCGCTCGCCCGGGTGGCGCGCGAGTGCGCCGAGGATCTCGCTGCGGACGGCGTCGTCTACGCGGAGGTGCGGTTCGCGCCCGAGCAGCACCTCGAGGGCGGGCTCTCGCTCGACGAGGTGATGGAGGCCGTGCTGGCGGGATTCGCCGCGGGGGAGTCCGCGGCCCGCGTCGCGGGCCGCCCGATCGTGGTGCGCTGTCTGGTGACCGCGATGCGGCACGCCGCCCGTTCGCGGGAGATCGCCGAGCTGACGGTGCGCTGGCGCGACCGCGGCGCCGTCGGCTTCGACATCGCCGGGGCGGAGGCGGGATTCCCGCCCAGCCGCCACCTCGACGCCTTCGAGTACATGCGGGATCATTCCGCGCCCTTCACCATTCACGCGGGCGAGGCGTTCGGCCTGCCCTCGATCCACGAGGCGCTGGCCTTCTGCGGCTGCGATCGCCTCGGTCACGGCGTGCGCATCGTCGACGACATCGCCGGCATCGAACCGGGTTCCACCGACGTCTCGTCCGCGGTGCTGGGCCGGGTCGCGGCGCGCGTGCGGGACGCGCGCATCCCGCTCGAGATGTGCCCCAGCTCCAACGTCCAGACCGGGGCCGTGACCTCGATGGCGGAGCACCCGTTCGACGTGCTGGCCCGGTTGCGGTTCCGCGTGACGGTGAACACCGATAATCGGCTGATGGGCGACACCACGATGAGCGCGGAGATGCTCACGCTGGTGCAGACCTTCGGCTATGGCTGGAGTGACCTGCAGCGGTTCACCATCAATGCCATGAAGTCCGCGTTCCTGCCCTTCGACGAGCGGCTCGCGCTCATCGACGACGTGATCAAGCCCGGCTACGCGGTGCTCATCGGCTGACGCCGGCCGCCCCATGGCGGCGCGCGGGCCGATCACGGCCGCGGGCCGCCGCGGGCGCGGTCACTTGGAGACGAGCCGGTCCTCGAAGTCGTGCTCGAGGGCGCGCCAGGCCTCGGCCTCGTTGTCGAACGGGCCCGACGGTGCCAGCCGGCGCGGCTGCGGATCGAGCGCGTAGGAGACGAAGAAGCCCAGCGGGGTGGTGGGGCGCAGGGCCTCGCGGACCGACGTGTCCTCGGCGAAGTCGGCCGAGTCCAGGAGCAGTTCCACCGCGAGATCGAGCTGGTCGCGATCGATCCGGCGCGGACCGTCGGCGATGTCCTCGCCGATCCCGGGAAGCACGTAGACGTTGTCGTCGTAGACCTCGATCTCCAGCGACCCGTCGGTCGCGGCCACCCGCACCTCGTCGTAGGTGGAGACGGACGACAGATCGGTGTCGTCGTCGTCCGCGAGGTACCGCGCCAGGGCGCCCTCGGAGTCGAAGACGAAGATCTTCCCCTTGCGGCCCAGGAAGACGGGGCTGTCGTCCAGGTAGCAGCGCAGGGTGTAGTACTCGCCGGTGGAGGTGATGATCTTGATCGGGTCGATGCCGACCTGGCCCCAGAAGGAGTCGTCCTCCTCGAAGTCGTCCTCGTCGTCCTCCGCGGTCCCGTCCTCGGTCGCGTCGTCGTCCTCGAACTCGTCGTCGTCTGCATCGAGGTCGTCGGTGTCCAGCCCGGGCACGTCATCGAGGTCGTCGTCGAGATCCTCGGCGTCGGCGGCGAGCGCCGCGGCCTTCTCCTCGGCGGCCGCGAGTTCCTCGGCGGCGGCCTCGGTCAGCGTGGCCGAGACCTTCGGTGCGCTGACGACGCTCTCGATCGCGTCGATCACGTCGTCCCACTTGCGGCTGATGATCTGGCCGACCTTGTGCCACATCTCCGCGCCCTCGCGGCCCTCGAAGTTGCGGGTGCCGATCCGGACCGTGCCGAGCACGGGGTTGCCGTTGAAGAACTTGGTGACGTCGATCAGCTCGCAGACCTCGCCGATCAGGCCGACGATCTCGAGCGTGTCCTCCAGCTCGGCGATCACCTCGGGGGTGGGCTCTTCGGCCGCCAGCTCGGGTACCGAGATCAGGTCGAAGCTGCGGTCGTCGCGGGGCACGAAGGCCTCGGCGGGGAGGGTGGTCAGGGCCTCCCACGCCGGGTGATCGTCCAAGTCGTTCGCTTTGCCGCTGCGGGCGAAGGCGACCAGCTCGGCGACCGAGGAGAAGCCGTACAGGTCCTCGTCGAGGCCCAGGAACGCCTCCCACTCATCCTCCCCGTCCCGCCAGCGCGGTGCCCACAGGGTGTACACCGGACCATCGGTGAGGCCGAGTTCGATCGGGACGATGTCAGACGCCATGGCGCCCACACTAGTGCACTACTCCGGCTCGGCGTCGGCCAGAGGATCGGAGTACTTCCGCAGCACCTTCAGTACGCGCGGATCGGGCTTGCGGCCGTTCAGCAGAGCGGCCTTCGCGGCTACGCGTGCCAGCTCCAGGTGGAGTTCAGGACTGATCGGCGGACGCCATGACGATCGCGCCGATCAGGTTTCGTTCGGTCGGGGCGGCGACGAGCCACAGCGAGGCGCTCATCGCTACCCCGTGGGCCGGAAGAAGCCGTGGAACTGCTGGCCGATGTTGTCGGTGCGGATGGACGAGATCTGGACGGGATCACCGGCCTCGATCATCTTGCCCCCGCCGATCACCATCGCGACGTGCCCGCTCCACACCGCGAGATCCCCCGGGCGCAGGTCGGACGCGCTGACGGCGGCTCCCACGCCCTGCTGATCAGCGGTGCGCGGCAGTTCGATCCCGGCCTGCCGGTACGCCCATTGCGTCAGCCCGCTGCAGTCGAGCCCCACCCCTGCCGTCGTTCCGCCCCACGCGTAGGGCACACCCAGTTGGGTGAGCGCGGCCTGCACCGCCGCGGCGGCCTTCGCATTCGGCGCCTTGACGACGGTGCCGTCGGGGAGGCGCACGTCGTAGCCTCCCTTGCCGTCGGCGGTCACCGTCGACCTGCCGGACCGGCGGGAGGCCGACACCGTCTGCGCGCCTGTGCCTTTGCCCGAGCCGCCTTTGCCCGAACCGCCCTGTGCCGCGGAGCCGAGGGCCGAGGTGAGACCCCCGAGCGGCGATCCGCCACTGCCGGACCCACCACCCGAACCCGTGCCTCCGCCGCTCCCGGACGGCGCGGCCGCCGCCGGTGTCGCGGCCGCGGTGGTCGATGCCGGGGTGGTCGCCGCGCCACCGTCGACGGTGCCCGGCGCGCTCGGTGTGCTCCCGGCGAGCCCGGCGACGGTCCCGGTCTCGCCGTCGAGTTCCTCGCGCACCGAGCGCAGCACGTCGAGGGCCTGCTGCAGGTGCTCCGCGGCGAGCGTGAGCACCGCGATCAGCCCGGTCGGATTGAGCAGCGTCGGATTCGCCGCCTCGGCCTTGCTCACGAAGGAGTCGAGGATCGCCTGCAGCCGGACGCGGCCCCGGCTCACGACCTGCGCGGCGCTCGTAACCGAGGCGCGGATCGCGCCGGTGTGCTGCGCCAGTGCACCGGCGGCGGTGCCGCCGCGGCCGATCGTGGCCTGCGCGGTGGTCGCGTCCAGTCCCGTCCACTCCCGCCCCACGGTGACCCTGGCCGTGTCGGTCTGCGCGCTCACCCTCGCCAGCTCGGCTTCCACGCCGCGGATCGCGGCATCCACCCCGGCGGTCGTGAGATCGCCGGAGCCGAAGGCGTCCAACAGAGCCCGCAGCGGCGCCGCCAGCGCCGCGACGATGCCGTTCACGGCGTCACCAGCCCGAGCAGCGCCCCGGCCCCGCCGGCGTCCGCCGAGACCGCCGACGCCGCGGTCCGGACGGCGCCCGCCGCCGCCGACGTGTAGAAGGCGGCCAGGCGCGCCACCTCGCCGTCCGCGGCGGTCACCGCGCCCAGCAGCTCGGCGAGGTAGTCACCGCCGACCAGCCCGAAGACCGGCGTGAGCGCCGCCGCCGAGACGGCGCCGGCCCCTGCGGCCCCGGCCACCGCCGCGGCCAGCGACCCCAACTCGTTCCCCGCCGCGGCGACCGCGCTCGTCGTCATCCGAAATGCTTCCATCGCAATACCCCCTCATTGATTGGACGCCCCAGGACCGCGCGCGGTTCCCGATACGCTGGCCGCATGCAGATCACCGTGGTCGATCACCCCCTGGCCGCCGTCCGGCTCACCGCCCTCCGTGCCGAGACGACGGACAACGCGTCCTTCCGCGCCGCGCTCAAGGAACTCACCCAGATGCTGGTCTACGAGGCCATGCGCGGGGCCACCGTCGAGGCCGTGCGGGTGACCACCCCGCTCGAGGTGACCGACGGTGCCGCGCTCGCCGCGCCGCCGCTCCTGGTGCCGGTGCTCCGCGCCGGCCTCGGCATGGTCGATCAGGCGCACGCGATGCTGCCCGAGTCGCAGGTCGGATTCGTCGGCATGGGCCGCAACGAGGAGACCCACGTTCCCGAGCCCTACTTCCAGTCCCTCCCGGCCGATCTCGCCGGCCGCCCGGTCTTCGTCCTCGACCCGATGCTGGCCACGGGCGGCTCGATGGTGGAGACACTGAGCCTGCTCGCGCGGCGCGGCGCGACCGACGTGACCGCGGTGTGCGTGGTGGCGGCGCCGGAGGGCGTGCAGGCACTGGCCGACTGCGGTCATCCCGTCCGCCTGGTGACGGCCACCGTCGACCGGGGGCTCAACGAGAACGCCTACATCGTTCCGGGCCTCGGCGACGCCGGCGACCGTCAGTTCGGTCCGCGCTGGACCTGAGCCCCGAACGCTAGGGCGTCGCCCAGAAGCCCGTCGCGGGCTCGGTGAACTCGCCCCGCGGGGTGCTGATCGCGAGGCCCGCGGGCGTGATGTTGATCGTCGCGTCCGGGGCACGTGCGACCCAGCCGGGGCCGGCGGGGAGGACGCCCTCGATGCGGGTGCCGGCGTGATCGTCCATGCGCCAGCCCGCGTAGTACAGCGCCCCCGCGTGCTCGCACACCACGGCCTGGGAACGCGGGGTCAGCACCATCATGCGCGCGGTGTCACCGTCGGCGCAGCGCGCCGGGGTGCCCAGGAAACCGAGCGCGTCGGTGCCGGGGATCGACGGTGCGGGGGCCGGCGGCGCGGGCGGCTGCGGGGCCGACGACGGTGCGGCCGGCGACTGCGTGGCCGACGAGGAGGAGGGCGGCGCGGCGAGACGGACCGGCTCGGGAGCCCTGCGCTCACTGACGTACGCGGTGGCGGCGACGGCCGCCCCGACCACGATCAGAACTCCCACCAGGACGGACACTGCGATCACCCGACCGCGCGCCGGGTTCCCCGGGCGCCCCGCCCGGCTCACCCGAGGGCCGCCCACTGACGCACCGTCTCGGTCGCGGCGGCGAGCCGGAGGCGGGCGCGCGCCTCGGCGTCGCCGGTATCACCGTCCGACACCGGCTCGACCACCTCCAGGTAGAACTTCGCCTTGGGCTCGGTTCCGGAGGGCCGCACCGTGACCCGAACCCCGTTGCCCCGGAAGACCAGCGCGTCCGTCGCGGGCCGCGCCGCCAGCAGATCCGCACAGCCCACGGCGATGCCCGCCACCTCGCCGGGCGGATTGGCGCGGAGGGCCGCCATGATCGCGGCGATGCGGGAGACGTCGTCGACGCGCAGCGCGTACTGGCCCGAGAGGTACACGCCGTGGCGGCGATACAGCGCGTCCAGCGCATCGGGCAGGCCGCGGCCCGACGCCTTCAGGGCCGCGGCGTACCCGGCGGCGACGACCGCGGCGGAGATCCCGTCCTTGTCGCGCACCGTCGCCGGATCGACGCAGAGGCCGAGCGCCTCCTCGTACGCGAAGACCAGGCCGTCTCCCGCGCGCACGAGGTTCTTGAAGCCGGTCAGGGTGCGGGCGTACCGCGCGCCGTGCGCCTCCGCGATAGCGCCGAGCAGCTCCGAACTGACGATCGTCGTGGCCACCAGGGGATCCGACGGTGCCCCGGCGAGCGGTTCGTCGAGCAGGTGCGCGCCGAGCAGTGCGCCGGACTCGTCGCCGGTGAGCATCCGCCACCCGTCGGGGAAGCGGGCGCCGAGGGCGCACCGGTCGGCGTCGGGGTCGAGGGCGACCGCGAGGTCGGCGTCCACCCGCTCCGCGAGGGCGAGCAGCAGATCCGAAGCGCCGGGCTCCTCGGGGTTGGGGAAGGCCACCGTCGGGAACTCGCCGTCCGGCGCGAACTGCGGTTCGACGACGTGCACGTCGTCGAAACCGCTGCGGCGCAGGGCCTCCACCGCGACCTTCCCGCCGACGCCGTGCATCGGCGTCAGGGCGATCCGCAGGGGTGCGGCGGGCGCCGGGCGCAGCGAGGAGACGCGGTCCAGGTAGGCCGCGACGACCTCGGTCGCGCGCGGGTCGGCCGGCGCCGCGGCACGGGCGATCGTCTTCGCGGGCGGGGCCGCGGTGATGAGCTCGAAGATCTCCGCATCCGCGGGCGAGACCAGCTGGGCGCCGCCGCCCACGTAGACCTTGTAGCCGTTGTCGGCGGGCGGATTGTGCGAGGCGGTGATCTGCACGCCGGCGACCGCGCCGAGCGCGCGTGTCGCGAAGGCCACCCAGGGCGTGGGACCGGGCTCGGGAAGCGCCACGACGGCGAATCCCTGCGCCGCGAGAACCTCGGTCGCGGCGGCGAAGAAGGCTTCGGAGCCGCGCCGGGCGTCGCGCCCTACGACGACGGTGCCGCCGCCCAGGCACTTGCCCTTGAGCCACTCGCCGAGGGCCCAGGTGGCGCGGGTGACCACCGCGACGTTCATACCCGCCGGCCCGCCGCGCACCGGGCCGCGCAGGCCCGCGGTGCCGAAGGTCAGGGGTGCCGCGAAGCGCTCGGCGAGCTCGTCGCCGCTGAGCGCCTCGAGTTCGGCGCGGGTCACGGGGTCGGGGTCGGCGTCGATCCAGGCACGGGCGTCCGCCGGGAGTGGCGCGCTCATGCCTGGATCGCCTCGATCACGTCGGCGAGCAGGCCGCCCATCCGGGCCGCGGCCGCGCGGCCCGCTTCGAGGACCTCCTGGTGATCGAGCGGTTCGCCGGTGATGCCGGCGGCCAGATTGGTGACGAGCGAGATCCCGAGCACCGCAGCACCTTCGGCGCGGGCAGCGATGGTCTCGTGCACCGTCGACATGCCCACCAGGTCGGCGCCCAGCGTGCGCAGCATGCGGATCTCGGCGGGAGTCTCGTAGTGCGGGCCGGGAAGGCCGGCGTAGACGCCCTCGTTCAGCGACGGGTCGACCCTCTGCGCCAGCGCCCGCAGCGCGGGGGAGTAGGCGTCGACGAGGTTGACGAACTGCGCGCCCACGAGCGGTGAGCGCGCGGTGAGGTTGAGGTGATCGGCGATCAGCACGGGTTCGCCCACGAACATGCCCTCGCGGAGGCCGCCTGCGGCGTTGGTGAGGATGACCGTGCGTGCGCCCGCGGCGCACGCGGTACGCACCGGGTGCACCACGCGCGAGAGGTCGTGTCCCTCGTAGGCGTGGGTGCGGCCCAGCAGCACGAGGACCCGCTTGCCCCCGACGACGAGCGCGATCGCGGTGCCCTTGTGGCCGGCCGCACTTGGCGGGGCGAAATGAGGCAGGTCCGCCATGGCCACGGAGCCCGTCTCCACCCCGCGCGCGGCGAGCGCCTCCGCGGCCGGCGCCCAACCGGAGCCGAGGACGACGGCCACGTCGAAGGCCTCGCCCCCGGTCGCCGCGCGCACGGCCGTCGCGGCCTCCCGCGCGGCTGTGGATGGATCATCGATGCCGAAGTCTCGTGCTGCCGGATCATGCGCCATGTCTCACGATGCTAGCGGCTATCGTGATCGCCATGCCTTATGTCACGCGGACCGACGACGTCTTCACGCTCTACCTGGGGGACGAGGGGGTCGAGCTGTCGGAGACGAACCCGGAGAACCGGTTCTCGCCCGATTGGGTGGAGGCCGTTCACGCGCGACTGGACGAGATCGAGGCGCAGGCGGCCGGCGCGCCCGCCGCGCTCGTCGTCACCGCCACCGGCAAGTTCTTCTCCAACGGCCTCGACGTGATGTACATCCTCGCGAACGCCGGCGAGCTGCCCGCGTACCTGGACCGCGTGCACACGGTCTTCAGCCGCCTGCTGACCTTCCCGATGACCACGGTGGCGGCGATCAACGGCCACGCCTTCGGCGCCGGCGCCATGCTCGCCCTCTCGTGCGACTCCGCCGTGATGCGCGCGGACCGCGGCTTCTTCTGCCTGCCCGAGGTCAGCCTCAAGATGGGCTTCACCCAGGGCATGGCGACCCTGCTGCGCTCGCGGCTGCCCTACCAGAGCGCCCTCGAGGCGATGACCACGGGCCGGCGCTACGGCGGCGGCGACGCGGTCGCCGCCGGCATCGTCGGCTCCGCCGTGCCCGAGGCCGAGCTGCTGTCCACCGCGACCGCCCTCGCCGCTGCCAACGCCGCCGCGGACGGTCCCACGCTGAACAAGATCAAGAACGACCTGCACGCGCCGCTCCTCGCGGACCTCGCCGTCCCGACGACCGAAGTCAAGTTCGGCTGACGGTGACCGACCGCGTCACCTCCCTCCTGGAGGCGCTCACCGGCACCGTCGACCGGATGTACGGCGACCTGGTCGCCGTGAGCCACGCCGTGCACGCGCGCCCTGAGCTCGCCTTCGAGGAGTTCCACGCCTCCGCGCTGGTCGCGGATGCCCTGGCGGGGAACGGTTTCGCGGTCGAACGGGGGATCGCCGGCCTGGAGACCGCCTTCGTCGCCCGCGCCGGCTCCGGCCTGCTGCGCGTCGGCGTCTTCGCCGAGTACGACGCCCTGCCGGGCATCGGGCACGCCTGCGGACACAACATCATCGCCGCGGCGGCCGTCGGCGCGGGCGCCGCGCTGGCCTCCGTGGCCGACGAGCTGGGCATCACCGTTGAGGTCTACGGCACTCCCGCGGAGGAGTCCGGGGGCGGCAAGGTACTCATGCTGGCGCGCGGCGCCTTCGACGGCCTCGCCTGCGCGGGGATGGTGCACCCCGCGCCCTTCGACGTGGTGCGCACCCGCACCCTGGCCCTCGCCGACCTCGCGATCCGGTACACCGGCCGCGAGGCGCACGCCTCCGCGGCGCCGTGGGCCGGCCGGAACGCGGGGGACGCCGCCACCGTCGCTCAGGTCGCGCTGGGGCTGCTGCGCCAACACCTGGAGCCGGGACAGCAACTGCACGGCATCGTCAGCGAGGGCGGGAGCGCGCCGAATGTCGTGCCCGCCGCCGCCGAACTCCTGTACTACCTGCGGGCCGACGATGCGGAGTCGCTCGAGCGGCTCACCGCCCGGGCCGGGGACTGCTTCGCCGCGGGCGCGCTGGCAGCGGGCTGCACCCACGAGCTGACCGAGGTCTCGCCCGCGTACACCGAGTTGCGCAGCGACGACGCGCTGGCGCACGCCTACCGCGCGGCGGCGGTCGCGATCGGCCGGTCGCCGGTGGCGCCGGAGTTCGAGCGGTTGGTGCCCTTGGGGAGTACCGACATGGGCAATGTGAGCCACGCTGTACCGTCGATCCATCCGCTGATCGGCCTCGAGACCGGCGGGGCGGTGACCCACCAACCGGAGTTCACGGCCGCCGCCGCGAGCGAATCCGCCGATCGGGCCGTGCGCGACGGCGCCCTGGCCCTGGCCGCAGCCTTCGCTGCGGTCGTGGAGGACGAGGATGAGCGCACGCGGCTGCTGACCGGGGCCGGGCGCCGCGGCAGAGATGGAGGCGGACGGTGACGGGCACGGCGAGCGGGACTGCGGGTGAGGATCTCTCGAGGGCCGCGTACGTGGACCAGTGGCTGCGGCGCAAGGGTGACTGGCTCCGCGAGTTCCGGCGCGATCTGCACACGCACCCCGAGCTGTCCTGGCGCGAGCAGCGCACCACGGGCGCCGTCTTCGAGGCCCTGACGGCGGCGGGTCTGCACCCGCGCAAGCTCTCCACGACCGGCCTGGTGTGCGATCTCGGGCCGGCCCGCGGCGAGCGGGTCGCCCTGCGCGCCGACATGGACGCCCTGCCGATCCACGAGGCCACCGGCCTCGACTTCCAGTCCACCACGCCGGGCGTCTCGCACGCCTGCGGGCACGATGCGCACACCTCGATCCTGCTCGGGACCGGCCTCGCGCTCGCCGAACTGGACCGGGCCGGCCGGCTCCCCGTGGGCGTGCGCCTGATCTTCCAGCCCGCCGAGGAGGTCATGCCCGGCGGCGCGCTGTCGGCGGTGCGCGACGAGGTGATGCGGGGCGTCTCCCGGATCTACGCGCTGCACTGCGACCCCCGCATCGAGGTCGGCAAGATCGGCGTCCGCTCCGGCGCGATCACCTCGGCCGCCGACCACGTCGAGGTGATCCTGCACTCGCCCGGCGGCCACACCTCGCGACCGCATCTGACCAGCGATCTGATCTACGCCATGGGCACCGTGATCACGGGGCTGCCCGGCGTGCTGTCCCGCCGCGTGGACCCGCGCTCCGGCACGATCATGGTGTGGGGAGCCGCGAACGCCGGCTCGGCACCGAACGCGATCCCGCAGATCGGCGCGCTGCACGGCACCGTCCGCACCGGCGAACACCCGATCTGGGAGTCGCTGGAGCCGCTCGTGCGCGAGATCATCGCCGAGTTGCTCGCGCCCCTGCGGATCAAGCACGAGGTCAACTACACCCGTGGCGTCCCCCCGGTCATCAACGACCACCTCGCCGCCACCCGCCTCGCCGACGCGGCGCGCGCCGTCTCGCCCGACGGTGCCGTCGACACCCCGCAGTCCGGCGGCGGCGAGGACTTCTCCTGGTACCTCGAGGAGGCGCCCGGCGCGATGGCGCGGCTCGGCGTGTGGTCCGGCCAGGGCCGCCAGTACGACCTGCACCAGCCCGATTTCGTCCTGGACGAGCGGGCGCTGGAGATCGGCGTGAAGGTCTTCACCAACGTGGTCTTCGCCTCCGCCTAGCCACGAGCACTCCGCTGCGCAGGGCGAGTTCCGGGTGGGACCGCCGTCGGCGAACTCTGCCGCCGCAGACCGATGGACGCCTCATCGTAAGTGTCATACACTTGTGGTGTGGAGATCGTCGTGGTGACTCGGCTCTGCGGGTTGGACCCGGTTCGCGCACAGCGACCACAGAGAGGGGAGAAGCGATGAGCACGGGCAAGAAGACGGCCAGCCCCTCGGCGGGGCGGGCCACGAAGACTGCGAGGTCGTCGGTCACGGGCCGGTACGCGACCAAGGGGGATGCGGTTCGTGCGGCGCGCAAGGTCGCGCGGTCGGAGGAGCGGTACGAGGCGATGGCCGATGCGGTGGAGGCCGGCGAGTTCCGGCCGGTTCCCGGCACGCTGGCGGGGCCGCTGCTGAAGATGGGCCGACCGGCTGCGGACGAGGCCGGCCGGGGCAAGTCGCCGGTGCGTACGGTGCGGCTGCCGCGCGAGCTGGATGAGCAGCTCGCCGCGTACGCGGACGGTGCGCAGAGCACGCCGTCCGATGTGATGCGCCAGGCGGTCGCGGAGTACCTGGAGCGGCACCCGCTCGGCGCGTAGCTGCGTGACGAGCTGGCACCGTCGGCCTGCGGGCTGGACGCCGCCTGAACGACTACTCCGGGCCGTCGGCGGAGGCGCCGGGACCGGGGCCGACGTTGCGGGACTCGCGGGTGCGGATGTCGAGGACGTAGTCCTCGGGGGCGCCGGCGATGTACGCCGCGTCGGCCATCACGCCGAGGTAGCGGGCGGAGGGCAGGCCGCCCTCGAAGGCGTCGACCACGTACAGCCAGGCCAGGGTGGAGCCGCCGCCGATGAGGTCGACGCGGGCCTTGAGCTTGACGTGGATGCCCAGCTCGGAGCCCTCCCAGCGGTCCAGGGAGAGCTCGTCGTCCGGCGTCACGTCGTAGAGCACCACGAAAACCTTGGCGTCCGGGTCGGACCGGTCCTCGGTGACGGTAGCGAGCGCGCCCTCCCAGCCGATGTCCTCACCGGCGAACGTCAGGCGCCAGCCGCGCAGCCACCCCGTACCTGCCATGGGCGAGTGCGGGGCGCGCTCGGCCATCTGGTCGGGGTGCATGTTGGAGCCGTAGGCGGCGTAGATCGGCACAGACTGAACTCTAGCGCGCCCGCCCGCACTGGACGGCCGAGCGGGACCGTGGCCGCACGCGGCGGGGGCGCGGACGATAGCGTGGATGCCATGACGAACATCGTGATCATCGGCGGCGGTCCGGCGGGGTACGAGGCGGCGCTCGTGGCGGTGGCGCACGGCGGCGACGTCACGGTGGTCGAGTCCGACGGGATCGGCGGCGCGTGCGTCCTGTACGACTGCGTCCCGTCGAAGACCTTCATCGCCTCCACCGGCATCCGGACCGAGACCCGGCGCGCCGTCGACCTGGGGATCGAGCTGCATTTCGAGCGCGTCGAGATCGACGTCGAGCGGATCAACAACCGCGTCAAGGACCTCGCGTCGGCGCAGTCGGCGGACATCCGGGCCAGGCTCGTCGGCGAGGGCGTGCGGATCATCCGCGGCACCGCCTCGCTCGCGCCGAGCAACCCGGGGATGGCGCAGCACGTGGTGAACGTGGTCACCCCGACCGGCGGCGAGCAGACCCTCGAGGCCGACGTGGTGCTGGTCGCCACCGGTGCCTCGCCCCGGGTCCTGGAGTCCGCGCAGCCCGACGGTGAGCGGATCGTCACGTGGCGCCAGCTCTACGACCTGGCCGAGCTCCCGACGCACCTGGTCGTGGTCGGCTCCGGCGTCACCGGCGCCGAGTTCGTGCACGCCTACACCGAGCTCGGCATCAAGGTCACCCTGGTCAGCTCCCGCGACCGAGTGCTGCCGCACGAGGACGAGGACGCCGCCCTCGTGCTCGAGGACGCGCTGGTCGACCGCGGCGTCTCGCTGGTCAAGCGCGCCTATGCGGACAAGGTGGAGCGCACCGAGGACGGCATCGTCGTGCGGCTCACCGACGGCCGCACCGTCGAGGGCTCGCACTGCCTCATGACGGTCGGCTCCATCCCGAACACGGCGGGTATCGGCCTCGAAGACGTGGGGATCGAGCTGAACAAGGGCGGCTACATCCCCGTCGACCGGGTATCCCGCACCAAGGTCCCCGGCATCTACGCCGCGGGCGACTGCACCGGCGTGCTGCCGCTCGCCTCCGTCGCCGCCATGCAGGGCCGCGTCGCGATGTACCACGCGCTGGGTGAGGGCGTCTCGCCCGTCAAGCTCAAGACCGTCTCCTCGGCGATCTTCACCCGCCCCGAGATCGCCACCGTCGGCGTCTCGCAGGCGGCGATCGACGACGGTACCTATCAGGCGCGCACGGTCATGCTGCCGCTCGCGACCAACCCGCGCGCCAAGATGTCCGGCCTGCGGCGCGGCTTCGTCAAGATCTTCTGCCGCCCCAACACGGGCATGGTGATCGGCGGTGTCGTGGTCGCGCCCAACGCCTCCGAGCTGATCCTCCCGGTGACCGTCGCGGTGCAGAACGGCCTCACCGTGGACGATGTGGCGCAGACCTTCTCCGTCTACCCGTCGCTCTCCGGTTCCGTGACCGAGGCCGCGCGCCAGCTCATGCGCCAGGACGACCTGGCCTGACGGGCGTCGGGCCGGTGACTGTTCGGGGCGCGGCGCCGTGAACCGCACGATCGCCGAGCCCACCGTCTCCCGTCTGGCGGACGGGCGGGAGATCCTGTTCTTCTCCTCCGATTCGCGGCCGCGCATCGGGGTGGATCGCCGGGACCTGCCCGCCCGCCCCGTCGTGCCCGTGACCACCGTGCGGCGGGATCCGACGACCGGGGACGGCGTGATCATCGCCCCTGCACGGCAGGAGCGCACGTACAAGCCGCCGCGGGCGATGTGTCCGCTGTGCCCAGACCCCACCGGGCTCTCCAGTGAGATCCCCGCCGAGGACTACGAGGTGGTGGTCTTCGAGAACAGGTTCCCGTCGCTCGCCACGCCGCCCGGTTTCGAGCGGGAGCCGGACGGTGCCGCGGATCCCTTGCGGGTGGAGAGGTCCGGCATCGGGCGGTGCGAGGTGGTCTGCTTCGCCAGCGACCACGACGGATCCTTCGCTCGACTCTCGCGGGCGCACGCGCGGCTGGTGATCGACGCGTGGAGCCATCGGACCGCGGAACTGTTGGCCCGCAGGGACATCGAGGAGGTGTTCTGCTTCGAGAACCGCGGCGAGGAGATCGGGGTGACGCTGCCGCACCCGCACGGCCAGATCTACGGCTACCCGTTCCGCACCCGGCGCACCGCCACGCTGCTCCGCACCGCTGCGCAGTACCGGGCCGAGCACGGTGCGGATCTCTTCGAGGACGTGCTCGCCGCGGAGATCGCCGACGGTACCCGCATCCTCGTGCGGACGGAGCACGTGACCGCGTTCGTCCCGTACGCCGCCAAGTGGCCGGTGGAGGCGCACGTCTACCCGAATCGACATGTGCGCAACCTGTCCGAGCTCTCCGATGCGGAGGCCGACGATCTCGCGGAGGTGTACCTGGTGCTGCTGCGGGCCTTCGACGCGCTCTACGACGAGCCGCTGCCGTACATCGCGTCGTGGCACCAGTACCGGTCCGAGGCCGCTGAGGGCTACCTGCACGCGGAGCTCTTCTCGATCCGCCGCAGCACCGACAAGCTGAAGTACCTGGCGGGCTCCGAGTCCGGGCGCGACGCCTTCGTCACGGACAAGACCCCGGAGACCATCGCCGGCGAGCTGCGGGCGGTGATCGGATGACGGTGCGCGCCTTCGCACCCGGCCGGATCAATCTGATCGGCGAGCACACGGACTACAACGACGGCTTCGCCCTGCCCATCGCCCTCAAGGCGGGCACCGTCGCCGAGTTCGACGCAGCGCCCGTCGGTTCCGCGCTCGAGGTGTCCTCCGCCCAGGCGGACGGAACGGTGGTGATCCCGCTGGGCACCGCGCCGGGCGGGGTCGGCGGCTGGGCGGCCTACGTGGCGGGCTGCGTATGGTCCTTACGGGCGCACGGGATCGACGTACCGGCCGGGGCGTTGCGGCTGCGCTCGAACGTGCCGGTGGGAGCGGGACTCTCGTCCTCGGCCGCGCTGGAGTGTGCGGTCCTGCTGGCGCTGGCGCCCCACGGCACGGACCGCACGGAGCTCGCGCGGATCGCGCAGCGCGCGGAGAACGAGTACGTGGGCGCGCCGACCGGGCTCCTCGACCAGATGAGCAGCTTGTACGGTGCTGAGGGCACCGCGCTCCTGCTCGACTTCCGCACACTGACAACCGAACCCGTGCCGCTGAGGCTCGGCGATGACGTGCTGCTCGCGATCGACTCGCACTCGCCGCACCGGCACGTCGCGGGGGAGTACCGGCGCCGCCGCGAGGCCTGCGAGCGGGCGGCCGCGGAGCTGGGCGTGCCATCGCTGCGCGACGCGGAGGACCGAGCGTGGGAACGCCTGGCGGACGACGAGACCCGTCGCCGGGCCCGGCACGTCCTCGGCGAGAACCGCCGCGTGCTCGAGGCCGCTGCGGCCCTCCGGGCCGCGGATCATGTCGCGTTCGGCGCGCTGATGAGCGCCTCGCACGCGTCGATGCGCGACGACTTCGAGATCACTGTTCCGGCCATCGATCTCATCGCCGAGACGGCGGTACGACTCGGTGCCTACGGCGCGCGGATGACGGGCGGCGGCTTCGGCGGCACCGTCGTCGCCCTGGCTCCCGCCGGGGCGGCGGAACGGATCACCGACGAACTCCCCGGCGTCGTGGCGGCGTCCGGTCACGCCGTCCCGACGGTGACCTCGGTCCGCCCGGGACGGGGTGCGTACGTTTCGGGCGGTTAGCCGAAGAATTCGGCGGCGTCGTTGTAGCGTTCGCGGGGGACGCGTTTGAGTTGTTTGACGGCGTCGGCGAGGGGGACGAGGCCGATTTGGGTGCCGCGGAGGGAGACCATGTTGCCGGTTTTGCCGGCGTGGGCGGCGTCGGCGGCGTTGACGCCGTAGCGGGTGGCGAGGACGCGGTCGGCGGGGGTGGGGGTGCCGCCGCGTTGGACGTGGCCGAGGACGGTGGTGCGGACTTCTTTGTTGATGCGTTTTTCGATTTCGACGCCGAGTTGGTGGGCGACGCCGGTGAAGCGTTCGTGGCCGAATTCGTCGGTGCCGCCGAGGCGCAGTTCCATGGTGCCTTCGGCGGGTTTGGCGCCTTCGGCGACGACGCAGATGAAGCTGGAGTGGCCGCGTTGGAAGCGGCGTTTGATGAGGGAGCAGACTTCTTCGACGTCGAAGGGGACTTCGGGGATGAGGACCATGTGGGCGCCGGAGGCGAGGCCGGCGTTGAGGGCGATCCAGCCGGCGTGGCGGCCCATGACTTCGACGAGCATGACGCGTTGGTGGGATTCGGCGGTGGAGTGGAGGCGGTCGATGGCGTCGGTGGCGATGGTCAGGGCGGTGTCGAAGCCGAAGGTGACGTCGGTGCAGTCGATGTCGTTGTCGATGGTTTTGGGGACGCCGACGACGGGGACGCCTTCGTCGGCGAGCCAGGAGGCGGCGGTGAGGGTGCCTTCGCCGCCGATGGGGATGAGGACGTCGATGCCGTTGTCGTCGAGGGTTTGTGTGATCCGGTCGAGGCCGGCGCGCAGGATGTCGGGGTGGGTGCGGGCGGTGCCGAGCATGGTGCCGCCTTTGGTCAGGAGGCGGTCGTTGCGGTCGTCGTTGGACAGTTGCACCCTGCGGTCTTCGAGTAGTCCGCGCCAGCCGTCTTGGAAGCCGACCACCGCTGACCCGTAGCGGGAATCGCTTGTGCGGACCACCGCCCGGATCACCGCGTTCAAACCCGGGCAGTCACCACCACCGGTCAG
>NZ_JBYPZI010000012.1:0-132824 GCF_057815145.1 Tsukamurella sp. II2bb | reverse complement strand
GGCGGTTTCTAGGGGTCGACGCAACACTGCCTGTTCTACTGGGTGGTGATTAGATCACGCATACGCTCGGCTGGGGTTTCCCAGCCGAGCGTTTTGCGTGGTCGGCTGTTGAGTTGCTGAGCGACGTGCTCGAGATCCGCGGGGCCGTAGACGCTCAGGTCGGTGCCCTTGGGGAAGTACTGCCGGAGCAGCCCGTTGGTGTTCTCGTTGGTGCCGCGCTGCCAGGGGCTGGCTGGGTCGCAGAAATACACCTGCATATCGGTGGCCACGCTGATCTGCGCATGCCGGGCCAACTCTGCGCCTTGGTCCCAGGTCAGCGACCCGCGTAGGTGCGCGGGCAGGTCTTTCATCGCGGTGATGATCGCGTCGCGGACCTGTTCGGCGTCGTGCCCGTCGGGCAGGTGCAGCAGCATCGTGTAGCGGGTGGAGCGTTCGACGAGAGTGCCGATCGCGGTCTTGTTCTGCTCACCGGTGATGAGATCCCCCTCCCAATGGCCGGGAACAGCACGGTCCTCGACTTCGGCCGGGCGGTCGCTGATCATCACCATCGGGTCGATGAACCGCTGATACCGCTCACCTTCTTTCCGCTGCGGTTTGCGTTTGGTTCGTCCGGTCCGGAGTGCTTGCTGCACTTCTCGTTTCATCCCTCCACGGGCTTGGAAGTACAAGGCCTGGTAGATCGTCTCGTGGCTCACCCGCATGCTCTCGTCGTCAGGGTGATCCCGGCGCAGACGGTGCGAGATCTGCTCCGGCGAGAGCTTCCTCGACAAGCCCTCCTCGACCTCTGCCCGCAGGACCGTGTTCACCACCAGTTTGGACTGCTTCGGCCGCGCCCGAGCCGCCACCGCTACCCGATCGGCCTGATACGGCAGATACCGGCCGCCGATGCTGCGTTGACGGACCTCCCGGGAGATGGTGGAGACGTTCTTGCCGATCCGGGCGGCGATGGTCCGCATCGAGTCCTTGAGTACCAGCCCGTCAGCGATTGCGATGCGGTCATCGAGCGAGAGGTAACGGTCACTGATCGCGATCGCGATCGCCGAAGCATCGTCTCGGCTCGAGATGGCACTGGTCACAGCCTGTTTGTAGATCGTCTTGGTTCGATAGTCCACGACTGTGCCGTCCGGGTGGATCCGCCTGCCACTGGTTCGTCGGATTCCCTGGCGCCAGTCCCGGGCGGTGCGTTCGTTCACCTGCACCTCACGGGCCGCGCGCGCTGACGACCACCCCTGATCGAGCAGCGCGAGAAATCGCTTCCTCGCCTCCGGCTTACCCACCGCCTTCAGCTTGTCCGCCGTGACCAGACCGGCATCGACCAAGACCCTGCGAGCGACCGAGAACGCCACATCGCACTCGATCGCAGCCTTGTTGATCGAGCCGGTCCGATCGAACACCGCCACGATCCGCTCCGGATCTGCCGGCCTACCCGGCCCGCGAGGCGGCCCCACCGGGTGGCCAATCGCCCGCAGAATCGCGTAACACCGCCGCCGCGGCACACCCACCGCGACAGCGGCCTCCTTCACCGGAACACCGGAGTCGACCAGCTGCGCCAGCTCGCCGCCGAACCGGGCACAGTCCTCCTGAAACGACATGATCGCCGCAACCTCTCGTTGAGAGTGTTGCGACGATCATGTGAACCCGCCAGGGCGACGGGGCCGTTCGGGCGTGAAGGAACGGTCTTACTTGACCGAAACCGAAGCGCCGGCCTCCTCGAGCTTGGCCTTGGCCGCATCGGCGGCGTCCTTGTCGACCTTCTCCAGGATCGCCTTCGGAGCGCTCTCGACGAGGTCCTTGGCCTCCTTCAGGCCGAGGCCCGAAACCAGCTCGCGGACGACCTTGATGACCTGGATCTTCTTGTCGCCGGCGGCCTCGATGACGACATCGAACTCGTCCTGCTCGGCAGCGGCGTCAGCAGCGCCGGCCGCGGGGGCGGCACCGGCGGCCGCGACGGCGACCGGAGCAGCGGCGGTGACCTCGAAGGTCTCCTCGAAAGCCTTCACGAACTCGCTGAGCTCGAGCAGGGTCAGCTCCTTGAAAGCGTCAAGCAGCTCGTCGGTGGTGAGCTTCGCCATGATTGGCGTCCTTCCTGTAAGTCTTGCTCGCTGATCCGCGAGGCAAGGTGATGGGGGTTGCTGGGATCAGCGGTACTACGCGGCAGCCTCGTCGGCGGCCTTCTTCTCCTGCAGCGCGGCGGCCAGGCGGGCCACCTGCGAGGCGGGAGCGTTGAACAGGCCAGCGGCCTTCGCCAAGTTGCCCTTCATGGCACCGGCGAGCTTGGCCAGGAGCACCTCGCGCGACTCGAGATCGGCGATGCGCTCGACCTCGGCCACGGACAGCGCGCGGCCGTCCATGTAGCCGCCCTTGATGACCAGGGCCTTGTTGTCCTTGGCGAACTTCTTGATCGCCTTGGCGGCATCGACCGGCTCACCCTCGATGAAGGCGATCGCGGTCGGACCCTCGAACAGCTCGTCCAGGCCCTCGATGCCGGCGTTCTTCGCGGCGATCTTGACCAGGGTGTTCTTGGCGACGGAGTAGGTGGCACCCTCCCCGAGCGAACGACGCAGCTCGGTGATGGAACCGACCGACAGCCCGCGGTACTCGGTGACCACGGTGGCCGTGGACTTCGAGAACTTCTCGGCGATCTCAGCGACTGCTGCGACCTTCTCGGCGTTTGCCATACTTCGCCTCCTCTCTACGTGTCGTACCGACGGAGAAGGTTCGGGCCCGAAACGACGAGAACCCCGGCGCAGGGCGCACGGGGTTCATCATGAATCCTCGTCCTCCTGCGTGGGTCGCCGGCTCGGGGCCGGACCTTCGATCGGGCTTGCGCCCGATGACCGACGGTCTTCGGTGGAACGAACCGGTGGAACACCGGTTTCCGGGAGTCCAGAGTACGCGGAAGGTGGCCAGCCACCAAATCGTGGCCCGACGGTGCCTGGTGGTCCGGTCGGGTGCGCATCGACCGGGCCGGCTGGGGAGGGCGTCCCTCGTTTCGCTGTCGGCTCGCGGCGTCGACCCCCACGCGACGCCGATTCCCCACCACACGCCCATCCGCCGACCACACGCCAGACACAGCACGTCCCCCGCGCGACGCCGATCCGCGACCCCCGCGTTCGCTCCCCTACCGCACGCCGTGCGTCTGATGAGGGGTCGGCCGTCCCCCACGCGACACCCTTTCCCCCACCACACGCCACCGCGCGTCAACCGATGGCGACGCCGGACTCGGTGTAGACGATACGCAGCGCGAGGCCGGCTTCGGGGCCCATGACCTGTGCCGCGAGGTCGACGAACGCGGCGGTGAACGACGGGCCGTGGGCGGCACCGTCGGCACCGGCGGCCGCGACCACGTGGTGCGCGAGCTCGTGCAGCACCACCAGCTCGCGCAACGCCCAGGCACCGTCGCGCCCGGCGGGGACGGCGACGACCGGGCCGGCGGGACCGAGCTCGTAGTGGGCGCCGGCCGCCCCGGCTCGGGCCCGTACCCGGACGACGCCCGGGCCGGCGACACGGTCGACGTAGGCCTGCACCGAATCGACGGAGGCGAACCGCGCCTCGGGCGGCAGGGTCAGCGGCACGCCGAGTACGTCGACGGTGCGCCCCGCGCCCGCGTGCTCGAACAGGCCGCGGACGAGTTCCTCAGCCCGGTAGACCGCGGCCCGCTGCGTGTCCCTAGACGTCCTTGGCCACCTTGAGCTGCTCGATGATCGCCCTACCCGTGGCGGCCATGTCCTCGCGGCCGATCGGGATGACCAGCATCGCGTAGGTCTGCGGTGCGGAGGCGATGACGATCACCGTGACGTCGTCGCCCGCTACGGTGAGCTTGTCCCCCGTGACCAGGATCTTGCCGGTGACCTTGGCGGCGGGCACCCCGTCCACGGTGATCGACTCGGCCGCCGACTGCTCGACCCGCTTCGAGGTGACGTTGAGGTAGCCCGCACCGTCCGCGATGCACTGGATCATCCGCGAGGCGGCATCCTTCGGGTCCAGCTTGGAGTTGAAGTTCGTCTGCCCGACCTCGGCGCCCGCCTGCCACGGCTGACCGTCACCCATGGCCTTCTGCAGGCCCGCGGCGGCGATGCTCTGCGCGTAGACGGTGTAGCTCTCCTTCTCCCAGCCGGGCGCGGCCGAGACGGGGAAGGACAGCGGCCCGGACGCGACTCGGTCGGTGATCTCCGACGCGAGGCCAGTACCCGGTACCCCGCAGTCGCCGCCGGTGCTGGGAGTGACCGACGTCGGGCCCGCGGTCGGGGCGGCGCTGGGATCCGCCTTCCCCGAGTCCGAACGCATGACCAGCACGACCGCCGCGATCGCCACCGCGATCACCAGCACCACCGCGATGCCGATCCCCACGAACAGGCCGGTGCGGTTCGGCTTCTGCGGCGGCTGCCCGTCCGGCCCACCGGGGTACTGGTACCCCGGCTGGGGCTGGCCGGGGTACTGCGGCTGCCCGGGGTACTGGTACGGCTGCTGCGCGTACGGATTCGTCTGCTGGCCGTATCCGTACTGGTAGCCGCCCTGCGCGTACGGGTCACCCTGCTGTGCGTAGGGGTTGGGCTGCTGCCCGTTCGGGTCCTGCGGATTGGTCATACGTCCCTCGCCACCTTGAGCTGCTCGAAGATCTGTCCTGCCACCGCCGCGAGGGCGGTATCCCCGATCGGGGTGTCCGACTCGAAGTATGCCTGGGGAGCGGAGGCGATGACCACCACCGTCACCACATCGCCCGCGATGTCGAGGCCGGGGCGGCTGATCAGGATCCGCCCCGTGACGCGGGCGGCCGGCACCCCGTCGACGGTGACCGCCTCCGGCTCGGTCAGTCCCTCGAGCCGGGGCCGGTACGAGTCGTACCGGCTACTCGCGACGATGCACGGGATGATCCGGCGCGCCGCCTCCTCGGCGGAGACCTTCGGCGCGAAGGTCGTGAGGCCGATCTCGACGTGCGCGTCCCACCGGTGGCCCGGCACCGTCGTCCGCAGACCGGCGGCCTGCGCCCCGGGCGAGAACAACTGGTACCCCTGCCGCGTCCACCCCGGCGCTGCGGCCACCGGGAAGGAGAGCGGCCCCGAGACCACGCGATCGGTGATCGGCGCGGTGGAACCCGGCCCCGGAACACCGCAGGCGCCTGCCGTGCCCGACGGCGCCGTCCCCGACGGCGCGCTCGGGACCGCCACCGTCGACGGGCCCGCCCCGGATGCCCGGATCAGCAGCACCCCGGCGAGCACGGCGCACAGGACGACGACGACCACGGCTGCCCCCACCGCCCAGCCGAGCGCCGCGGTGTTCCGCGGCGGGCGGGGCGGGGACGGCGGTGGGTACGGCCGGTAGGGCGCGGTCACGGCGCTCCCCGTTCGAGCGCTCCCCGGCTACCTCCGAGCTCCGAGTGCGTGCCCAGCCGGGCGGAGCGGCCCGCCCTGTCCCCCGCGCGGCGGGCACCGTCGGAGTAGCCGGCCGAGGCGCTGGACCCGCGCCACCGGCCGCGCGCCGTGGACTCGTCGCGGTAGAACGAGGCGAGTTCGACCTCCTTGTCCCGCAGGGCGATCGCGGTGCCGGGCTCGTCCCGCTCCGCGGCCTGGGCGGTGGCGGCGGCCCGGGCCTCCGCGAGACGTGCCCCGATCCGCGCGGCGAAGGCCGACTGGAAGTTGATCCGTGCCGTGACCCCCGAGACCGGTTTGGTCTCGACCCACCGCCGCCCCGTGCGACGGTCCTCGTAGAGCTGCTGCACCGTCTCGGACTTGTGGGCGCCCGAGCGGAGATAGGCGTCGGAGGCGCGGACCATCTGGATCACGAGCGAGGCGTACAGGGCCTCGCAGGCGTCGACGTCCTCCGCGAAGCCGTAGGCGAAGACGAAGGTGGAGTTGGAGGCCACGTCGCACCGGACGTCGTTCGACTGGGCGATGGCGACGAACAGCTCGACGAAGGTGCGCAGGCCCCGGCGCCCCGCCTCGCCGATCCGGACCGTGCGCTGCTGCGGGACCGCGCGGGCGCGCTCCGTGCCGCGCTGGTGGGCGCGGGCCACCGCGAGATCGATCGACGCGGCGGTGGCGAGCCGCTGCGCCGCCTCGGTGAAGGTGGCGGCCTCGTGCTCGTTGTCGGTCCCCTCGGCCTGCCGCAGCAGCGCCCCGATGCGGCTGAGCAGCCTGTCGTCGTCCATGGCGCGAGGATACCGGCGCACGGTGACAGGTTTTCGCCCTCGCCGCCCGCCTGCGTTCCGCGAGTTGTCGGCGGCCTCGGCTACGCTGGGCGCACACCGGCCTTCGCAGTGATAAGGGGAGTGTTCACGATGTCGATGCCGAACGATCCACATGGTCAGGGACCCTACGGAGGCTACGACCCGTACGGCGGGCCGCCGTCCTACCCCTCGGGTACCCCGTCGTACCCCTCGAGCTACCCGGGCGCGCAGCCCTACCCCGGCCATCCGATGCCACCGGGGCAGGTCGAGGATCCCGACAGCGCGATGGGCATCGTCGGCCTGGTGCTCTCGGTGGTCTCGTGCGGCCCGATCGGCCTGGTCGTCAGCTGGATGGCGCTGAGTAAGTCCAAGCAGCGCGGTTTCAAGAACACGCCCGCGCTGATCGGCGCGATCCTCGGGGCGGTCTTCACGCTGCTCGTCATCGTGCCGCTCGTGATCTTCCTGGTGTACCTGGCGATCGTCGCCATCGCCATCGGGTCCAGCGACTACCTGATGCTGCTCTGATCGTCGGGCGGGTACGACGAAGCCCCCGGCCGCTCGTCGGAGCGATCCGGGGGCTTCGTGAAGACCCTGATGAGAGGGAGGCTTACGCCTCTTCCTCGGTGAGGTTGTTCACACGCTGCGGGTCCACCGGGATGCCCGGTCCGGTGGTCGTCGAGACGGTGACCTTCTTCAGGTACCGGCCCTTGGCCGCCGACGGCTTCGCGCGCAGGATCTCCTCCAGCGCGGCGCCGTAGTTCTCCACCAGCTGCTTGGCGTCGAAGGACGCCTTGCCGATCACGAAATGCAGGTTCGCGGCCTTGTCGACACGGAACGTGATCTTGCCGCCCTTGATGTCGCTGACGGCCTTGGTCACGTCGGGGGTGACGGTGCCGGTCTTCGGGTTCGGCATGAGGCCACGCGGGCCGAGCACGCGAGCGATCCGGCCGACCTTGGCCATCTGGTCCGGGGTGGCGATCGCGGCGTCGAACTCGAGCCAGCCGCCCTGGATCTTCTCGATCAGATCCTCCGCGCCGACCTCGTCGGCACCCGCGGCCTTGGCCTCCTCGGCCTTGTCGCCCACGGCGAAGACGATCACGCGGGCCGTCTTACCGGTGCCGTTCGGCAGGTTGACGGTGCCGCGCACCATCTGGTCGGCCTTGCGGGGGTCGACACCGAGGCGCATGGCGACCTCGACGGTGGCGTCCTGCTTGGTGGAGGAGGTCTCCTTGGCGAGCGCGACGGCCTCGAGCGGGCTGTACAGCTTGTCCTTGTCGACCTTCTCGGCAGCGGCCTTGTAGGCCTTGCTGTTCTTGCTCATTGTGTAGCTCTTTCGTTTCTTGCCCAGCGTTCGGGCAGTGAGTGGTTCCGCGGGCCGAGCCGACCCTCCCACGGGAGGCGTTCGCCTCCCGGCGACTTACTCGACGGTGATGCCCATCGAGCGAGCAGTGCCGGCGATGATCTTCGCGGCCTGATCGACGTCGTTCGCGTTGAGGTCTTCCTTCTTGGTCTCCGCGATCTCGCGCACCTGGTCCCAGGTCACCTTGGCGACCTTGGTCTTGTGCGGCTCGCCGGAGCCCTTCTGCACGCCTGCGGCCTTGAGCAGCAGCTTCGCAGCGGGAGGAGTCTTCAACTTGAAGGTGAAGGAACGGTCCTCGTAGACCGTGATCTCCACGGGGATGACGTTGCCACGCTGCGACTCGGTCGCGGCGTTGTACGCCTTGCAGAACTCCATGATGTTGACGCCGTGCTGGCCAAGCGCGGGACCCACGGGCGGCGCGGGGTTCGCCGCACCGGCGTTGATCTGCAGCTTGATGAGCCCGGCGACCTTCTTCTTCTTCGGGGGCATCCTCAGTTTCCTTTTTCTTCACCCCGCACCCGTGTACCGGCGCGGGAAGCATGATGGCTCGCTCTAGGAGATCTTCTCGACCTGGTTGAAGGCGAGCTCGACGGGCGTCTCACGACCGAAGATCGACACCAGCACCTTGAGCTTGCGCTGCTCGGCGTTGATCTCGCTGATGGACGCGGGCAGGGTGGCGAACGGGCCGTCCATGACGGTGACCGACTCGCCGACCTCGAAGTCGACCTCGACCGCGGGGCCCTGCGAGACCGCTCCGCCGGAGGCGGCGGCACCGTCGGACGACGAGGCCGCAGCGGCCTTGGCCGGCTTGGTCCGGGCGCTCTCGGGGAGCAGGAACTTCACGACCTCGTTCATCGTGAGCGGCGAGGGCTTGCTGGTCAGGCCGACGAAGCCGGTGACGCCGGGGGTGTTGCGCACGGCGCCCCAGGACTCGTCGTTGAGGTCCATGCGCACCAGGATGTAGCCCGGCAGCACCTTGCGGTTGACCCGCTTCTGCTGACCGTTCTTGATCTCGGTGACCTCCTCGGTGGGGACCTCCACCTGGAAGATGTAGTCGCCGACGTCGAGGTTCTGGACACGGGTCTCGAGGTTGGCCTTGACCTTGTTCTCGTAGCCCGCGTAGGTGTGGATGACGTACCAGTCGCCGGGAGCGGTGCGCAGCTGCGCCTTCAGCTCCTCGACGGGGTCGATCTCCTCGACCTCCTCGGCGACGGCCTCGGGCTCATCGGCCTCGTCGACATCGGCCTCGTCGACATCGTCGGTCTCGGCGACGGTGTCCTCGGCCGGCTCGACCTCGGTCGCCGCGGCAGCGTCATCGACCAGCACGTCCTCCTGGACGTCCTGCTCTGCCTCGTTGTGCTCCGGGGTGCTCACAGCGCCGAAGTTCCTTCCGTCTCGTCTTCTCGTGCGGTCCGGCTACTTGCCGAACGCCCACAACATCAGCTTCGCGAAGCCGAGGTCGAGGAGGCTGATCATCGCGGTGAGGAGCACCACGAACACCAGCACGATGATCGTGTAGTTGACCATCTGGCTCCGGGTGGGCCAGATGACCTTCCGCAGTTCGGCGACGACCTGGCGGATGAACAGCCAGATGGCGGCGAACGGGTTGCGCGAGGGCTTCTCGGCCGCGGACTTCTTCGCGGAACCGGACTCGAGCGCCTCACCGGGCTCCGGAGCCTCGGCCAGCGCGGTGCGGCCACGACGGCCACTGGAGCGCTTACCGGAGGGGCGGGCCTGCTGGGCGTCTTCGGCGGCGCTGTCGCCGGCTTCGCCGGTGGTCGCGTCGTCCTTCTCGTCGCTCACGCACATCCCTCCGCTGGATCTTCCAGCGGGCGTCGGCCCGCCGATTTCGACAGCCGGGCCGGGGCCCGCACTATGCAGGGGCGACAGGACTCGAACCTGCGACCTGCGGTTTTGGAGACCGCTGCTCTACCAACTGAGCTACACCCCTTTGCGGGACCCTCGGGTCCCGCAGCCGCATCCTTCGCACGGCGCGCTTTCGCACGCCCGCCGATCGATGCGGACAGTTCAGTGTACGGCACATCGGTGCCGCACCTCAAAACGCGCGGTCACACGGCCCGGCGGGGGCCGAAGACCGTCAGGCGAACTGGACGGTGGCGACCGGCTTGCCGAAGATCTTGCGATCGCCCTGCTTGACGGTGAGGAAGACGACGCCCGTCTTGCTCTCCGCATCGAGCGACTTGATCTTGCCCGAGTACAGCAGCTCCGCCTTCTGGTCGGCGGGCACGTACACGGGTGCGGTGAACCGGACGCTGTACTCCTTGAGCCCGCCCGGATCGCCCAGCCACTCGGTGATGTAGTTCGACCCGAGGCTCATCGTCAGCATGCCCTGCGCGACGACGTCCTCCATGCCGGCCAGCTTCACGATGTGATCGGACCAGTGGATGGGGTTCGGGTCGCCGGTGACGCCGGCGTAGTTCACGAGGTCACCACGGGTGAGCTCGAAGGTCCGCTCGGGCAGCTCCTCGCCCACCGAGACGTCCGCGAAGTTACGAAGCGCCATACATCATCACCTTTTCCATTGCACCGACGAACTCGGCGTCCTCGTCCTCGCCCGACCGGCCGGCCAGCGTGGTCCAGGACGTGACGAGCGGGTTGCCGTCCTGGTCGGAGATCTCATTGCGCGTGACGATCAAGTCGACGCCCGCGGCCTGCTTGAACTGATCGAAATGCACGTGCGTGGTCAGCGTCATCCCCGCGACGATCGGCGCGTGGAACTTCACGTCCTGCGCCGACTGCACGACCGGACGGCGGCCGTAGCCCACGATCGCGTTCTCGAAGAGCGGACGGTGCGCAATGATGCCGATCAAGGAGAACATGATCGGCGGCGCGACCAGGTCCGCGTAGCCCGCAGCCCGTGCGGCCGCCACGTCGTGGTGCACGGGGTCGGTCAACTGCGACGCGTTCGCGAACTCGCGGACCTTCTCGCGGCTGACGTAGTACTTCTCGTCGTACTCGTAGTTGTAACCGACCGCGGCGCGCGTGCGTTCCGCGACCTCCTCGGGGCTGAGCTGCTCGGTGACCGGGCCACCCGGCACATCGATGTCCTTGCTCACGTGACGAACCTACCTATCGTGAATGGGCTGAAGGGCAGTATGCCAAAAGGGAGGGCATCCGCTGTGGATGCCCTCCCCTTCTCGACGTCTACGTCAGCGCGACTCTCGGTGCGCCTGGTGCGATCCGCAGTTCGGGCAGAACTTCTTCAGCTCGAGGCGATCGGGATCGTTGCGACGGTTCTTCTTGGTGATGTAGTTGCGGTGCTTGCACACCTCGCACGCCAAGGTGATCTTGGGGCGAACATCTGTCGATGAAGCCACGACGGTTCCTCTTTCGCGTTCCTTGATGTCAGTTGTAGCGGTGGGGGGGCTCGATCCCCCGACCTCACGATTATGAGTCGTGCGCTCTAACCAGCTGAGCTACACCGCCCTGAGCTATCAGCACTTAGCACTGGTCTAGCGAGCCCCCTGACGGAATCGAACCGTCGACCTTTTCCTTACCATGGAAACGCTCTGCCGACTGAGCTAAGGGGGCGTGTCCTCGGGCCGCCGTTTCCGGCGCTCCAAGAGCCTCAACGAGATTACACACCGCGGCCGAGATCATCCAAATCCGCAGGTCAATCCGTTATTTGCGACGGCCCCTGGCGTCGAGACGCCAGGGGCCGAAGCGGGTGGCACGTGTAGGATTCGAACCTACGTAGGCGTAAGCCGACGGATTTACAGTCCGCTCCCATTGGCCGCTCGGGCAACGTGCCTTCGCTGCCCGCGAAGGCAGCGGACGATAGACTACAACGTCCCCGTGGGGGGCGCGCAAACCCGCAGGTCAAGCACCTGCCCAACGATCAGGAGTCCACGCAGCCATGGCCGATTCGTCGTTCGACGTCGTGAGCAAGATCGACCGCCAGGAGGTCGCCAACGCCCTCAACCAGGCTTCGAAGGAGCTCAGCCAGCGGTACGACTTCCGCGGCACCAACACCACCGTCGAGTTCTCCGGCGAGGACAAGGTCGTCATCACCTCCGACGCCGAGGAGCGCGCCAAGGCCGGCCTCGAGGTCTTCCAGGAGAAGCTCATCAAGCGCGGCCTCTCGCTCAAGGCCTTCGACGCCGGCGACCCCGTCGCCTCCGGCAAGACGTACAAGATCACCGGCACCCTCGTCGAGGGCATCACCAGCGAGAACGCCAAGAAGATCAGCAAGCTCATCCGCGACGAGGGCCCCAAGTCGGTCAAGGCCCAGATCCAGGGCGACGAGCTCCGCGTCTCCAGCAAGTCGCGCGACGACCTGCAGTCCGTCCAGGCCCTGCTCAAGGGCGCCGACCTGGACATCGCGGTGCAGTTCGTCAACTACCGCTGAGGCTTCGGGTTCGACGGTGACCGTCGGGCCGGGGCGGGCGACGGTGCTCTCGCGGCCCGGGCCGGTGCGGGTCGGGGCGACGGTGACCGTCTCGCCGGGCCGGGAGGGAGCACCACCGCTCGCTTAAGGCTCCGGTCGTTCGCCTAGCGGCTCACGCCCTCCGATGCGCTCGACGGTGGTGCTCCCTCCCGTCCCTCGTCCGGCATGTGGTCGCCGCGCCCATCCCTGGTGCGGCGCTCGGGTCGCCCAGACGCGCTTTCATTCGCCGTCGGTTTGCGGGCTCAGCTGTGGGTTTTCTCACGATGAGAGAGTTCAGCGGTTTTCGTCACGTCGAGGTGAGGCGGCGCGCGCAACAGCCGAATCCCCACCCCACAGCACCTGACGGCCTGAGGCACCGTCGTCCCCCGCGCGGCGCCGATCCGCGGGCCGGGCGTTCACTCCCCCACCCGAAGCCGGTCCTCGGGTGGGGGCTCGGCTGTCCCCCGCGCGGCGCCGAATCCCCCACCAGGCGCCAGCTCTCCCCCACCGAGCGCCAGGACGTCCCACGCGCCGCGCCGGTTCCCACTCCGAACACCGATTCCCCCACCACACGCCGGGCACGGCTATGCCGCAAGGAGGCCGTGGCGGGAGAGGGCGGGGGTCAGCTTGGCGCGGAGGCGGGAGTCGACGAGGAGGTCGTCCCAGTTCCATCGCACGACTTCGAATCCGGCGTCCACGAACAGCCCGTGACGTTCCTTCTCCGCTTCCAGTGCCTCGGCCTTCTCCGTATCGGTCGTCCCGTACTTGCCCTTGCCGTCGAACTCGCCGATCAGCGATCCCCACTCGAAGTCGGCGAAGACCTGTCGGCCGGCGAGGTCGAACTCGGTCTGCAACCGCGGCATCGGCATCCCCCAGGTGTGCATCAGCACCCGCGACCAGGACTCCCCCGGCGATTCCGAGCAGTCCACGGACAGCGCCAGTGCGCGACGGGCGGTTGCGGATCCCCGACGGCGTCCGAGCCGGTCGAGGCACGCGGTCAGCGCGGGCAGGGGCACGGGCGGCGGCGTCCACGGCTTCGGGAACCGCGGCACGAGCCGCACCGCGTCGATCGCGGCGACCCCGCGGATCAGGTCGCCCGTCATGGCGACATCGATCGCTGTACGCGCCCGCGATGTCACGCGCATGCCGTCCACCCCGACGATCTCCTCGTCGAGCAGCGGCCGCGGGTGCACGTGGATGCCGGGCCGCCGGCCTCCGCCGTGGGTCCGGTCGACGGTGAAGTGCACGCTCTCCCGCGTCGGCCGCAGGAACGGGATGTCGAGCAGCGCGGCGGCGCTCTCGTGACTGATGACGCCGCTGCAGGACCGCGCCGCCGCGACGACCCTCATCCGATACAGGACGCTCGGCGGATAGTCCCCGGCGAGCGCGTACATCCCCTTGGCGAGCCGGAGGAGCTCGCCGGATTCCACGGCGCGGCTGATCGCTCCGCTCGTCCACCCCGTCGCCGTCAGATACTCGCGTGTCAGCAGTTCCCCCATGGTCCACATCCCACCAGCAGGCGCACTCGCGAAACCGCGGAGAGAGCGCGTTCATCCACAACTACCAGCGGGTATCCACAACTTTTCGTCCCCCGCGCGGCACCGATGCCCTCCGCCCGCGTTCCACCCCTCACCAGACGCCGGTCGTAGAGTGCGGGCTGGGCCGTCCCCCACTCGGCGACCGGTCCCCCATCACACGCCACGGCCGACACCCGACAGCGGACCGTCGGGCTACGACGTGAGGGCCTCCAGGCGCGCGACGCGGCGGTCCACCGGCGGCTGGGTGCGGAAGATCCGGCCCAGGCGGTCGCCATCGCGAAAGGGGCACACGAGCATGGTGTTGGCGTGCACGGCGATCTCGGGCTCGGGCGGCAGGGGTGCGCGCGCGGCACCGTCGGACACCTTCCGCAGGGCGGTTGCGAGCGTCGACGGCGCGCCGGTGAGCAGTGCCGCGGCGTGGTCGGCGCGGTAGTCGACGGTCCGCGAGACGCCGAGCCGGATCAGCGCGCCGGCGACGGGCGCGAGGACCGACAGCATCGCGTCGACGACCCGGCTGCGGCGCGCGCCGCCGTCACCGAAGCCGAGCAGGTAGCCGAAGCCGGCGAAGCCGCAGATCACGGCGCCGAGGGCCCCGGCGACCGAGGCGGTCAGCGTGTCCCGGGCGCCGATCCGGGCGAGCTGATGCGCCAGCACCGAGCGCAGCTCGTCCTCGGACAGCAGCTCCAGCAGGCCGATGGTCACGCACACGCCGGCGTGCGTCGGGGAGTGCCCGGTCGCGAAGGCGCTGGGCGCGGCGGTCGGCGAGAGGTAGACCGCCGGCATGGGCAGCCGCGCGGACGTCGACAGCTCCCGGACCAGCCGGAACAGGACGGGCTGCTGCAGCTCGGAGACGCGGCGCGCGTGCATCGCGCGCAGGGGCAGCGACGGCCCACTGACGTACAGGTAGGCGCAGACGCCGGCCGCGAGGACGATCGACAGGAGGAAGACCGTCTCCCCGAAGACCGCGCCGGTCGCCGTCACGAACCCCGCGACCAGCGCCAGGAGCAGCGCGGTGCGGATCTGATTGCCGGTCCGGCTTCCTCGACCCTGCACGGACGGCGACCTCAGCCCAGGCGGGCGACCGTGAAGGTGACCAGGGATTCCAGCGAGGCGCGGGCCTCGGACGCGGGCAGCTCGGCGAGCTCGGCGCGGGCCTCGTCGGCGTACCGGGCCAGGGTGGCCTGCGCCTCCTTCATGCCTGCGGAGCGCCCGAGCAGCTCGATGGCCTCCTCGACCAGCGCGTCCTCGGTGACGGGACCGACGAGGATCTCCCGCAGCCGGTCACCGTCGGGCCCGGAGTCGCGCAGGGCGTGCAGGACCGGCAGCGTGAAGACGCCCTCGCGCAGGTCGGTGCCGGGCGTCTTGCCCGAGTCCTGCGCGACGGAGCTGATGTCGATGATGTCGTCGCTGATCTGGAAGGCCATGCCGATCGCGGCGCCGATGCGATACATGCGCTGCGCCGTCTCCTCGGAGGCGCCGCCGTGCAGCGCGCCGAGCAGCCCGCAGGTGGCGATGAGGCTGCCGGTCTTGCCCCAGATGGTGTCGAGGTAGTGCTGCACGGGATCACTCTCACCGGGCCCCTTGAGCTCCAGCATCTGGCCCGTGACCAGCTCGCCGAAGCACTTCGCGATCACGCCGACGGCCCGCGGCCCCAGGTCCGCGCCGTAGGCCGAGGCGCGCGCGAAGAGGAAGTCACCCGCGAGGATCGCGATCGAGTTCCCCCACTTCGCGTTGGCCGACGGTGCCCCGCGGCGCGTGTCCGCCTCGTCCATCACGTCGTCGTGGTACAGCGTGGCCAGGTGGGTCAGCTCCATCGCCGCGGCGGCGGTGATGACCTCGCCGGTCGGGCTGCCGCCGATCCGGCCGGAGAGGACCGTGAACATGGGCCGGAAGCGCTTGCCTCCCGCCTGGAACAGGTGCAGTGCCTCGTCGATGACGCACCCGTCGGCCTCGGCGATACCGTCCGCGATGACCTGCTCCACGCGGGCCAGGTCCGCGCGGATCCCCGCCGCGAACTCGTCGGACCCCAGTGAGACCCCGGCTACCGTCTTCTCCACGTCTTCAGCCTAGCGGGCGGGTCGCGGTGTGCAGCGCGACGATGCCGCCGGTCAGGTTCGTCCAGGCGACGTCGCCCCACCCCGCCCCGCGGACGATCGCGGCGAGATCCGCCTGGTCGGGCCAGTTCCGAATGGACTCCGCGAGGTACGTGTACGCCTCCGGGTTCGACGATCCCTTCGCCACCACCTGGATGGCCTCCAGCGCGACCTTCTCGTACAGCGCGCGGAAGGCGACATTGGTCGGCGTCGAGAACTCGCACACCACGAGCCGGCCGCCGGGCCGCACCACGCGCGCCATCTCCCGAAGACCGGCCGCGGTGTCCTGGACGTTGCGCAGGCCGAAGGAGATCGTGGCGGCATCGAAGGAGTCGTCCGCGAAGGGCAGCGCCATCGCGTCGCCCGCGACCATCGGCACCCGCCGGAACGCGCCCGCCTGCAGCATCCCCGTCGAGAAGTCGCAGGCCGCGACCCAGGCGCCGGACCGCGCCAGGTCCACCGTCGAGACGCCGGTGCCGGCGGCCAGGTCGAGCACGTGGTCCCCCGGCTTCAGCGCGAGTGCCCGCCGGGTGCGGCTGCGCCAGTACCGGTCGAGGCCGCCCGTCATGAGCGTGTTGGTCCGGTCGTACCGGCGGGCGACACCGTCGAACATCGACGCGACGTCGCCCGGCTGCTTGTCGAGGGAGGCCCTTGCCATGCCCCGAAAACTACACGAGAGCTCAGACTGCACGGCCGACGGCGATTCCGGAGGGCCCGGCGATCACGTCCGCGTAGTGCCCGAACAGCTGGTCGCACAGGGCGGGCCAGGTGCGGGCGAGCACCGACTTGCGGGCGGCCTCACCGAACCGCGCCCGCAGCGCGGGATCGGCGAGCGTGTCGATGACGCCGGGGAGCAGCTCCGCGAATTCGGCCGTCGGCAACAGGTAGCCGTTGCGGCAGTGCGCCACGAGATCGCGCGGTCCGCCCTGGTCCGGCGCCACCGACGGCACGCCGGAGGCGAGCGCCTCCTGGACGGCCTGGCAGAAGGTCTCGTGCTCGCCGGCGTGGACGAAGACGTCGAGCGAGGCGTAGGCGGCGCTGAGGTCACCGCCGCCGAGCTGGCCGGTGAAGACCGCGCCCGGCAGGAGCGCCTCCAGCCGCGCCCGCTCGGGACCGTCGCCGACGATCACCAGCTGCACGTCGTCGCGGTGCGCGAGCCCGACGAGCCGCTCGACGTGCTTCTCCGCCGCGAGCCGCCCGACGAAGCCGACCACCAGCCGGTCCGGCCGGTCCCCCAGCCACTGCGCCCGCAGGGACGCGCTGCGGTGCGAGGGCGCGAACCGCTCGGCGTCGACGCCCCGGGCCCAGGTCTTCACCCGCGGGACGCGGTGCGCCCGCAGGTCGGCCACGGAGGCGGACGACGGTGCCAGGGTCAGGTCGCACTGCTTGTGCATCCGGCGGGTCCACCACCACGCCGCGCGCTCGAGCGGACCGAGCCCGTACGAGCCGGCGAACCCGGCGACATCGGTCTGGAAGATCGCGACGACGGGGATCCCGAGCCGCTTGGCCGCGGCGAGGCCACCCGCGCCGAGGAAGTAGGGCGAGGCGAGGTGCACCACATCGGGCGCGAAGTCGCGCAGCACGTCGACGATGCCCATCGTCGGCTGCCCGATCGGCAGCGAGGAGATCCGCGGCAGCATCCGCGCGGGCACCCGGTACACGGGGAAACCGAGGTGCTCCAGCGGGGCGGGCTCCGAACCCGCGACCGCGTCCGGCGCGATCACGATGGCGTCGGCACCCGTGCGGCGGCAGTGCTCCAGCACCCGGAGCACCGAATTGGTGACCCCGTTGACGTTCGGCAGGAAGGACTCGGCCACGATCGCGATACGCACGCCGCGATCCTCCCCCGGGGCGGTGACCGTGAGGTTCCCTACGCGTCGACGGTGCGCGGAACGTCAGGTGAACTCTCGCCCCGGTGGTGGCCGACGGCGAGCAGCACCATGATCGCCCCGATCACGAGCCAGGTCCCGGCGGCGACGGACGCCGCCGGCACCACCGCGACCACGGCGGACCGTCCGGCGACGCGGACCAGCTCCGGATCCGACCTGCTGTACTCGACCTGGATGCGGTCGCCGACGGACAGCTCGCTCGGATACAGCACGCCCAGCGGCGGATTGTGGTTGACGCCGTCGGTCGTGTAGAAGCTGATCGTCGAGCGGCGGGGGCCGGCCGAGAGCACCTCCGCCGTCGCGGTGCCGCGGTCGGCATCGATGGTGCGGTCGTCGCGCCAGGCGGCCGCGACCAGGACCACGCACAGCCCGGTGATCAGCAGCGCGGCGCTGAGCAGCACGATCTGCACGCGCCGCAGCGCGGTGCGGCTCATCCTCGCTCCCCCGGCCCGGCGGTGATCCGGGCCCGCATGCCCGCATGCAGCGCCCGCAGGCCGGACCGCTCGGTCCGCACCTCCACGATCTGCAGTCCGCCGTCCGCATCGTGGTCTAGGCCCAGATCGTCCAGCCCGGCCCGGCGGTAGGCCACCCCGTACGCCGCGCACAGCGCGGCGAGGTCGGTGCCGTGCGGCGTGCCGAAGACGCGGGCGGCGGCACCGTCGTACTCCGCCCCGGAGTAGCGCTCCTCGCCCTGTTCGAGCAGGTTGAAGATGCCACCGCCGTTGTCGTTGGCGACGACGATCGTCAGGTTGCGCGGGCGCGGCTCCTGCGGCCCGATGAGCAGACCGGAGGCGTCGTGCACGAAGGTCAGGTCTCCCATCAGCGCGACGGTGCGCCGGTCCGGAAAGGCCAGCGCCGCTCCGACCGCGGTGCTGACGGTGCCGTCGATGCCGGCGACGCCCCGATTGGACAGCACCCGCACCCCGTCGGGGAGGTGCCCGGCGAGGGCGACGTCGCGCACCGGATTCGACGCGCCGACCACTAGCTGGTCGCCGGGGCGGAGCGCCGCGCAGACGGCCCGGGCGACGTGCAGGCCGGTCACGGGCTCGTCGTCGAGGCCCTCCCGCACCGCCTCCCGCGCGGCCGCATCGGCCTCGGCGCACCGCCGCAGCCAGGCCGGATCGGGCTCGCCGACGGGCAGCACGCGCGTCCCCGTCGCGGCGACGTTGCCGGAGACGTCCGGCCAGCGCGGCCCCGTCGTCACGGCGTAGACGGTGACCTCCGGGTCGGCGAGCAGGGCGCTCACCTCGCGGTGCAGGGTCGGGCGGCCGCAGATGATGGCCTGCCGCGGCTTCAGCGCCGGCAGGGCCCACGGGTGCAAGAGCATTCGCGGCGCGGGCCCTGAACCATTGCTCGCCTGCGGCGAGGTCGGCTCGGCGACGGTGGGCAGCCCCGCGAGCGCGGGATTCTCCCCGGCCCCGTGTCCGGAGATGACGACGGTGTCGGGGCTCAGGTCGATCGGCAGCGGCACGTCGAGGGTGGCGACGGGCGCGACGGTCCACGGGCCACCGTCGGGCCTGCCCTGCGCGAGGGCGGGCGACGGGTCGTCGGGGACGAGCGGCTCGCGGAGCGGGATGTCGAACTGGACCGGCCCGGCGTTGCCGGTGCGGGCGCCGCGGGCGGCGGCGAGCACGCGACAGACGGCGCTGCGCCACTGGGAGTTGCGGTCGAGGCCGGGCTCGGCGAGTCCGAGCGAGAGGGCCGCACGGACCTGGGTCCCGAAGATCCCGAACTGCTCGACGGTCTGGTTGGCGCCCGATCCGAGCAGCTCGTAGGGGCGGTTCGCGCTGATCACGACGAGCGGCACCCGGGCGTAGTTGGCCTCGAAGACGGCCGGCGAGAGGTTCGCCACGGCCGTGCCGGAGGTCATGATGACCGCCACGGGTCGCTTCGACGCCGCGGCCAGGCCGACGGCGAGGAAACCCGCGGTCCGCTCGTCGATCCGCACGTGCAGCCGCAGCTCGCCGCGCCGATCGGCGGCGTGGACGGCGAAGGCCAGCGGCGCGTTGCGCGATCCGGGGCACAGCACCACGTCGGTGACGCCGCCGCGCACCAGCTCGTCCACGATCACGCGTGCCTGCAGCGTGGACGGGTTCGGCGCCCTGTTCTCGGCGGCGGGGCCGGTGGGTTCGTGCATGGCGACCACCTTACGACCGCGTCACCCGTCGGCGAGTTTCGCCAGCACCGGGCCGGCGAGGAGGAGCACGCCGCGTTCGAGGTCGGTGAGCCGCTCCGCGATGGCCGCCTCGAGCCAGGCATTGCGCACGGACCGGTCCTCCTCGATGACGGTGCGGCCCGCGTCGGTCAGTTCCACGTACTGGCGCCGGCGGTCCGCGTCGTCCCGGCGCCGGCGCACCAGCCCGGCGTCGGCGAGGGCGTTGAGCGCGGGCGTCAGGGTCTGGGAGCGGACGTGGTGCGCCTCGCCGAGGTCGGCCGGGGTGGCCGGGCCGTAACGGTCGAGGCTGCCGAGGATGAGGTACTGGGTCTCGGTGAGCGGTCCCGGCCGACGGTGGGCGCGGATCTCACGGCTAAGGGAGTGCACGCCGTAGCGGAGCTCGCTGACATCGGACATAGCAAGAGTTTACTTCATACTTCTGCGCCTTTCGCGGGTTGCATCCGGAGTTTTTCAAGCAGATACTTGTCATCATGCGCAGCGCGATGATGAGGTGGACCGGCCTGATCGTCGCCTCCTGCGCGCTGTCCGCGGCGTTGATCGCCGTCGGCGTGCCCAGCGCGCCGCTGTTCGCCGCGCTGGCCTGCGCGGTGGTCGCGGCGCTCGCCGGCCTGGCGCCGGGCCCGATCCCCCGGCCGGTGCAACTCGCCGCCCAGGGCGTGCTCGGCGCCTACATCGGCACGCTCATGCAGGCGCACACCCTCGCGGCGCTCGGCTCGCGATGGCCCGCGGCGCTGCTCGTCGGGTTCGCCACGCTGCTGCTCTCCGTCGGCGCCGGCGCGCTGCTGGGCCGGCACCGCGACACCGATTCCATCACCGGCTCGCTCGCCCTCGTTGCGGGCGGCGCGTCCGGACTGGTCGCGATCGCGCGGGAGCTCGGCGGCGACGAGCGGGTGGTCGCGGTGGTCCAGTACCTGCGCGTGGCGCTGGTCACCGTCTCCCTCCCCCTGGTCGCGGCGCTGTATCCGCGCACGCCGGGCTCGTCGTCCGCCGCGTCCGGGCCGGAGCGGCCGTGGTGGTTCGACCTCGGTTTCAGCGTGCTCTGCGTCGCCGGCGGGCTCGCCGTGGGCCGGATCACCCGCCTGCCCGCGGGCGGACTGCTGGGGCCGCTCATCGCCTCCGCCGCGCTGTCGCTGTCGGGCGTCGCCGCAGGGGCGACGGTGCCGTGGACGCTCGTCGCGGCCGGCTACCTGGTGATCGGCTGGCAGGCCGGCGGGGGCTTCACCCGGGAGTCGCTGGCGTCGATGGCACGCCTGCTCCCGTGGGCGACGGCGCTCATCATCGGGGTCGGGATCGGCTGCGCCGGGCTGGGATTCGCGCTGTCGGCGATGACCGGCGTCTCCGCGCTCGACGGCTACCTCGCCACCACGCCCGGCGGGATCTACGCGGTGCTCGCCGTGGCCGCGTCGTCGAACGTCGACATCACCTTCGTGGTCGCGGCACAGCTGATCCGCGTGCTACTCATGCTCTTCCTCGCCCCCGCCGCCGCCCGGGGCTTCCAGCGCTTCCGCGCCCGTCGCACGTCCGACGATGTCCCGTCCCCCACCGAGGCCGCCTGCCGGGAGTAGCAGCGTGGAACGGCCGGTCGCGCGCCCGTGGCACACCGATGCGAACACTGCTAACATCGCGCCCATGACTGCGGGTACTCGGGAATTCGACATCATCGTCTTCGGCGCGACGGGCTTCGTCGGCGAGCTGACGGCACGCCACCTCGCGAGGCACGCGCCGGACGGCGTGCGCATCGCCCTCGCGGGCCGGACACAGACCAAGCTGGAGAAGCTGCGCGCTGGCCTCGGGGACGGCGCGAAGAACTGGGGGATCGTCGTCGCGGACGTCGACAAGCCCTCCACTCTCGATGAGATGGTCGCGCGCACGACGGTGCTGTGCAGCACCGTCGGCCCCTACGCGAAGTACGGCGAGACGGTGGTCGGCGCGTGCGTCAACGCCGGCACGCACTACACCGATCTCACCGGCGAGGTGCTCTTCGCGCGCCGGTCGATCGACAAGTTCCACGAGCAGGCCGTCGCGAACGGCACCAAGATCGTGCACTCGTGCGGGTTCGACTCCATCCCCTCGGACCTGGGGACCTTCCTCGTCCACGAGAAGGCCATGGCCGACGGTGCCGGCACGCTCGGCGCCACGACGCTGGTCATCCGGTCGCTGCGCGGCGGCGCGAGCGGTGGCACCATCGCCTCCGCGATCGGCCTCGCCGACGAGATGGCCGCCGACCGCGAAGCCCGCCGGATCGCCGCCCGCCCGCACTCGCTCAGCGCCGACCCGACGCGGGAGACCCCGAAGCAGCCCGGCGACCTCGCCACCGTCGACGCCGCCACCGTCGACCCGTCGCTGAGCGGCACCCTGGCGCCGTTCTTCATGGGCAGCTACAACACCCGCGTGGTGCGCCGCTCCAACGGCCTGCTCGACTTCGCCTACGGCCCCGATTTCACGTACCGGGAGACCATGGCCGTGCCCGGCCCCGCGCTGGTCTCGAAGATCGGCTCGCACGTCGTGCAGGGCGCGCTCGCGGCGGGCATGGCGGCGCTCGCGATCAAGCCGCTGCGCCCGGTGCTCGACCGCATTCTCCCCGCGCCCGGCGAGGGACCGAGCGAGGAATCGCAGGCCAAGGGCTCGTTCATCGCCGACGTCTACACGCGGACCACCAGCGGCCGCCGCTACCGCTCGACCATCGGCGCCAAGCTCGACCCCGGCTACAGCGGCACCGCCGTCATGCTCGGCGAGTCCAGCCTGGCGCTGGCCCTCGACGGCGACACCGCCCGCGGCGGCGCACCCCTGCCCACCTACGCCGGCGTCCTCACCCCCGCCGTCGCGCTCGGCGACGTCCTCGCCGACCGCCTGCGCGCCCAGGACTTCACCGTCACCGTCGACGAGCTGAGGTAGAGCCGCGGGAGCCGTCGCCCCCGGGCCCTCCGCTGCGGGCGGGCGCACCTGATCCGCGGGTGTAAGGTCCGGCTCATGTGCAGTGCGATCACCTGCCGCGTGTGCGGCAAGACCACCTGGACGGGCTGCGGCTCCCACGTCGACGAGGTGCGCGCCACGGTCCGCCCCGAGGACTGGTGCCCGGGCCACCCGGCACCGTCGGGCGCCGAGCAACCGGCCCAGCGCGGCTGGTTCCGCCGCTAGACGCCTCGGTCGATCCGCCCGAAGGGACGGAGCTGCTCCACCTCGTAGGCGAGTTCGAGCAGCGCCGACTCCGTGCCCGCGGGCCCCGCGAACTGCGCCCCAAGAGGGAGCCCCGCATCGTCGACGCCGCAGGGCACGGAGATCGCGGGGCCGCCCGAGACGTTGTTCAGCGGCGTGATCCCCACCATCTCGATGGTGCGGGCCATGAACTCGTCGAAGGGCAGGTTCGGGTCGAGGTGGCCGATGCGCGGGGTGGTGCTCGTCATCGTCGGCGAGAGCATCGCGTCCACGCCGCGCTCGACGAACATCCGCTCGTACTTGCCGGTCACGGCGCGCAGCCGGGCGATCGCCCCGGGGATCGCGGGCGCCCCGAGCAGTCCGGAACGCAGCAGGCTGCGGGTCACCGGATCCAGCGCCGACAACGAGCCGCGCCCCCGCGCCGCGACCGCCGTCGCCCCCACCTCCAGGGCCGCGAGCAGCCCCCAGTAGTGCAGGAAGTCGGCGACGAAGCCGCCGTCGATGCGCAGGTCCGCCATGCGCAGTTCGACGATCTCGTGTCCCGCCGCGGCGAGCTCGTCGGCCAGGGTGCGGACCGGCGCGAGGCAGGCGTCGGCGATGCCGAACTCGGTGACCGACTCGGTGACCAGCCCGATCCGGCGCCGCCGACCGGGGCCGCGCACATGCCCGACCGGCGGCAGTGTCGTCGTGCGACGGTGCCGTTCGGCGGCGGCGACGTACCGGGCGGTGTCGCGGACGGTGCGCGTGAGGACGCCCTCGCACACGACGTTGACCGGCAGCACCCGCAGCTCCGGGATTCCGACGAGCCGGTCGCGGCTGACCTTGAGCCCGACCAGCCCGTTCAGCGCCGCGGGAATGCGGATCGAGCCACCCCCGTCGTTGCCGTGCGCGATCGGCAGGGCGCCGGAGGCCACGAGCGCCGCTGCTCCCGACGACGATCCGCCCACCGAGTAGGCCGGGTTCCACGGGTTGCGGGCGGGCTCGCGGTTCGCGAACTCCGCGCTCGCGGTCATGCCGAACTCGGGCATCACCGTCGACGCCAGCACGTTCATCCCCGTCGCGAGGAGCTGCTCCGCGACCGGGCCCGAGCGCTTCGCCGGGACGGCGGGCAGCGCCGCGGAGCCCATCGTGGTGGGCAGGCCGGCCAGCGCGATGTTCTCCTTGACCGCCGCCGGGACGCCGTAGAACGCGGCGCCCTCGGGCGCCTGCGGCCCGGTCCCGCCCTCGGGCAACCACCAGCGCACCGCACGCACCGCGGGGTCGACGGTGCGGATCCGCGCGGTCGCGGCCGAGGCGGCCTCGGCGACGCCGATCTCGCCCGCGGCGATCGCCTCGGCGACACCGGTGGCGTCGAGGGTGCCGAGGGCGTCGTCGCAGAAGGCGTGGACCCGGGTCGGCACGTCGGTGATCTCGGTGGTCATGGCAGCTCCTCCGGCGCGCACGCCGAGTCTGTACAGATTTACAGAAATCGACGATAGCCCGAGTCTGGATCTTTGTACAGACTTCGTCGGCCGCCTAGACTGCGGGCGTGGAGGAGCGCAAACACCGGCGGAGCACCCTCGAGCGCAAGCGCGCGCTGCTCGAGGCGACGGTCGAGACGGTCGGCGAATCCGGGTACGCGTCCGTGACCCACCGGGCGGTGACGGCCCGCGCGGGCCTGCCCACCACGACGATCGGCTACTTCTTCGCGTCGATCGACGATCTCACGCACGAGGCGATGCGCACCTTCGTCGGGGAGGAGTTCGAGCGACTCGCGGTGTTGTCGGCCGTCCTCGAGAACACCTCGGCGAGCCCCGACGAGGTGATCGCCGCCTTCGCCGAGTCCTCGGAGGCGCGGGGCAACGAGTCCCTCGCCCTCATCGAGGCCTACCTGCGCGCGGCCCGCGACCCCGCCTCGCGCGTGCTCGTGGAGGAGTACCTCCGCGCCGCCGACGCCGTGGCGCAGGGAGCGGCGGCACTGGCCGGCGCGGAGATCGGCCCGGAGACCGCCCGCGGGGTCGTCGCCCTGATCAACGGCTTCACCGTGCTCGATTCCGCACTGCCGGAGACCGCAGACATCGCGATCAAGAAGCACGCGCTGCGCACGATGCTGATCGGCGCGCTGTTCGAGGGCGGCCACGAGGACGCCGCCCGAGCCCTGCGCGACCAGCCGGCCTCCTGACCGCGCTTCCCGGTTCCGGCCGGAAGCGTCCCGCGCCGGTCACTCCGCCCGGGTAGCCACGCCGCCGCTGTCCGCCGCCGCGATGCGGGCGGCCACGCGGTCCTGCGCCTCGCGAATGCCCGAGGCGTCGGCGGGATCGATCGCCGAGTCCAGCGCGAAGTCGAACTCCCTGCTGGTTTGCAGCATGTCGGCCGCCTCGGCGAACCGGCCCTGCCGCCGGTACCCGTCGGCGAGGTTGAGGTGCAGGGACGGCATGAAGCCCGCCACGCTGAGCGACGGGTGAACGGCCTGGAGATCGGCGTCCGAGACGTGCACCGACTCGGCCAGCGCCACCTCGTCCCACTCCACCTCGGCGTCCAGCTCGTCCTGGACGTCGGCGATGTAGTGCGCGGCGATGCACCTCGACGCATGATCCGACGGCTCGATCCGCGCCCAGACCGACTCCAATCTGCGCTTGCGCTCCGTCTGCTCACCGGTCATCGCCGCGCCGAGCTCCGTCATCAGGTTCTCCATGACCCGCACCCTAGGCGGTACCACTGACAGGAGACTCCCACGATATTCCGATCGCAAAACGGCACGACGCCGGTCGTCTTAGCACTAGAAAGGAACGATGAGCCGATCACTGCTGACCGTCCTGCTCGCCGCGCTGATCGCCCTCACCGGCACCCCCGCGGCGCATGCGGCCGATGTGGAGGCGGCGATCAAACGCGGGATGACACTGCTGGGCACCGACACCTTCGGCGAGTACGGCTGCGAGGACTTCGTCGACTTCGCCTACGGCAAGACCACCGCGACCGGTATCCCCCGCGACACCGCCCGCTCCTTCTACGAGGGCCTGGCGGCCAAGGGCCTCGGCCATCCGAAACTTCCTGCGCCGCGCGGCGCGCTGGTCTTCACCCAGAGCGACTACGGCTACCACGTGGACATCTCGCTCGGGAACGGGAAGTACCTCAGCGGCGGCGTGCAGGGGCTCAAGCGCGGCTACGGCGACGGCAGCCAGATCCAGATCATCCCCACCCCCAACCCACGGCCGCACCGCCTGCTCGGGTGGGCGTACGCGCCCTGGAAGTAGCGCCTCGGACCTCGCTACAGAAGGGCGGCGCACCGTCGGACGCGGTTCAGCCACCAGTCCCGCCGCTCCCCCGCCACCTCGACCGCGGCCAGCCGCTCCTCCGTCGGCGCGACGGCCCGCACCCGCAGCGCGCCGTCGACCAGGGGATGCTCGCCGAGGTCGGCGGTGAAGAAGCCCCCGGTCCCGAGGCCCGCGGCGTTGCCGTCGGGGATGCAGGCCGCGGCGACGATCCCGGCCGAGAGCCCCACCGCGGTGTCCAACGCCGACGACACCGTCACTCGCACCCCCGCCGCCGCCCGCAGCGCGTCCGCGACGGCGAGCACGGCCCGGACGCCGCCGAGCGGCGCGACCTTCACGACCGCGACGTCGGCGGCGCCGAGCTCCGCGACGCGCAGGGGATCGTCTGCGCGACGGATGGATTCGTCGGCCGCGATATCGCACGCGCCGCCCACCAGCCGGCGCACCTCCGCGAGCTCTTCCACGGTGGCGCAGGGCTGTTCGGCGTAGTCGAGCGGTCCATCGGCGACGAGCCTGCTGATCGCCTCGTGCGCCTGCGCGACGCTCCAGCCGCCGTTGGCGTCCACGCGGATCATCCCGCCCGGCAGGGCCTTCCGGACGGCGGCGACGCGCGCGAGGTCGTCATCGAGCGTCTGCCCCCGCTCCGCGACCTTGATCTTCACCGTTCGGCAGCCGGGGAATCGGGCGAGCACCTCCGGCACCTGAGCGGCGGGCACGGCCGGCACCGTCGCATTGACTTCGACGGTGCCGCGCCGCGGCTCCGGCAATCCCGTGTACGCGGCCTCGATCCCGGCGCGCAGCCAGTGCGCGGCCTCGGCGTCCCCGTACTCGGGGAAGGGGCCGAACTCGCCCCACCCCGCCGGACCGCGGAAGACCACGGCCTCCCGCGCCGTGATCCCGCGGAACCGCACCCGCATCGGCAGCCGCACCACGTGCGCCGCGGCCACCAGTTCGTCGATGTCCACCACGGGTCCAACAGTAGAGTCGGGTGCGTGACTTTCAACCCCGAGCTGTGGCAGCCGGTCCCCGGATTCGAGGACCTCACCGACATCACGTACCACCGGCACATCACGCAGGGCACCGTCCGCGTGGCCTTCGATCGGCCGGAGGTGCGCAACGCCTTCCGCCCGCACACCGTCGACGAGCTGTACCGCGCGCTCGACCACGCGCGGTGCACCGCCGATGTCGGCGCGGTGCTGCTGACCGGCAACGGCCCGGCCCCCAAGGACGGCGTGTGGTCGTTCTGCTCGGGCGGCGACCAGCGGATCCGCGGGCGCTCCGGCTACCAGTACGCGACGAGCCACGACTCCGACGTCGAGGCCGCGACCGCCGACGGCGTCGACGAGGCCCGGGTCAAGGCCGAGGGCGGACGGCTGCACATCCTGGAGGTGCAGCGGCTCATCCGGTTCATGCCGAAGGTCGTGATCGCGCTGGTCAACGGCTGGGCCGCGGGCGGCGGGCACTCGCTGCACGTGACCTGCGACCTGACCCTGGCCTCACGCGAGCACGCGAAGTTCAAGCAGACCGACGCCGACGTGGGCAGCTTCGACGCCGGCTACGGCAGCGCCTACCTCGCCAAGCAGGTGGGCAACAAGTTCGCCCGGGAGATCTTCTTCCTGGGCGATGTGTACAGCGCCGAGGACATGCACCGGATGGGCGCCGTGAACCGCGTCGTCGACCACGACGAATTGGAGAACGTCGCGCTCGAGTGGACCGCGAAGATCCTCGGTAAGAGTCCGCAGGCGCAGCGCATGCTCAAGTACGCCTTCAATCTCCCCGACGACGGGCTCGTCGGGCAGCAGCTCTTCGCCGGCGAGGCCACCCGCCTCGCGTACATGACCGACGAGGCCGTCGAGGGACGGGACTCCTTCCTCGAGAAGCGCGCCCCCGACTGGTCGCCGTTCCCGTACTACTACTGAGTCACCGTGCCGCAGTGCGTCTTCTGCGCGATCGTCGCCGGTGAATCACCGGCGGCGGTCGTCACCCAGACCGACGAGGTGATCGCCTTCCTCGACGTGCGCCCGCTCAGCCCCGGGCACACCCTCGTCGTCCCGAAGCGGCACGCGGCGCGCCTCGCCGACCTCCCCGCCGACGACGGAACACGGATGTTCGCGCTCGGGCACCGTCTGGCGCGGGCCGCGCGCGAGGGCGGGCTCCGGGCGGACGGGGTGAACCTCGTCGTCAACGACGGACGGGTCGCGATGCAGACCGTCGATCACGTTCACCTGCACGTCATTCCGCGGTTCGCCGGCGACAAGCGGTCCGTGCTCGGCCGGTTCCTCCGCCGCCGGCCCCGCAGGTCCGACGATGCCGCCACCCTTCTCCGGGACGCCCTGCCGGACTGATGCCGGCCGGCGCGCCGCGTATCGTGCTCGCATGGACGTCGATGTCGCGGTCGAGCGAGTGATTCCCGTTGCGCGCGAGCGGGTCGCGGGGTTCGCCGGGGATCCATCGAACGCGCCGCGGTGGTACGCCAACATCAGGTCCGTCGCCTGGCGGACGGATCCACCGGTGCGGATCGGCTCGCGGATGGACTTCGAGGCGCGGTTCCTGGGAAGGCCTTTGGCCTACACGTACGAGGTGACCGAACTCGTTCCGGGCGAGCGGATGGTGATGCGCACCGCCGACGGCCCCTTCCCGATGGAGACCGTCTACACCTGGGAGACGGTGACCGGCGGCACGCTGATGCGGCTGCGCAACCGGGGCACGCCCAGCGGCTTCGCCCGCGTCGCGGCGCCCGTCATGGCTCGGGCGATGCGGTCCGCCATGACCAAGGACCTGGACCTGCTGGCCCGGCTCCTCACCGACGACGATTCAGGCGCCGGCAAGCTGGACCGCTCGGGCTGAGACGGTCAGCCGTGGGCGCGCTGGTGCCGGGGCTGGTACAGCCCGATCGCACCGCCGCCGGGGAGCGTCAGCGAGGTGAGCAGGCCCCAGCCCTGGTCGGTGACGGGCGCGGTATCGACCCCCTTCGCCTGCAGCGCAGCCACTTCCGCCTCGACGTCGTCGCACATGAAGTACAGCTCCTGCTTCGCCGCGCCGTCGGTGGGGTGGACGGCGATCTCCGATGCGGGCAGCGGCAGGATCAGCCAGCCGCCGCCGGCGTCCACCCCCTCGACGCCGAGCACGTCGCGCAGGAACGCGCGGTCCGCGTCCGCGTCGGTGGAGTAGTGGATGATGTGCGCCCCGTTGATCACCCGCCCACGATAGCCCCATGCGCGCAATGCATGGCCCGCCCGCTGAAAAAGTGCGTTGACCTGCACTTATCCAAGCCATGCGTGACACGCATGGCTGACACACGCGCCGGCGCGGCTCCGCACCGCTGGCCCACCCCCGGCGACTCGTCCCATGCGACCCCGCCCGCCTACTCCTCGAGCACCCGGAACCGGAAGGTGGTGCGGCCCAGGGTGAGCTCGTCACCGTCGGACAGGGGGAGCTGGCCGGCGACGCGGCGGTCCCCGACGTAGGTCCCGTTGGACGACTGGAGGTCGCGGACTGCGAAGCCGCTGACGGAGCCGGTGATGACGGCGTGCTCGCGCGAGACCTTGGTGTCGTCGATGCTGATGTCGTTGTCGGGCAGACGGCCGAGCCGGACCTCGCCGTGCACCGGGTACTCGGTGCCGTCGGCGGCGGTGAGCGTCCCGCGCGGGCCGGCCGCGGCGACGGTGACGTCGGTCTCGGTCTTCTCGAAGGCGCGGCCGTCGCCCGGCTGGGCCACGGGGCGCGCGGCCGCGAAGGCCAGCTGCTCCTGCCGCAGCACCTTGCGCTCGAGCTCGACCAGGGCGGGCGTGGGGTCGGCGCCCAGCTCGTCGGCGAGTACCCGGCGCAGCTCCCGCGCCGCCTCCAGCGCATCGGCCTGGCGGCCCGTCACGTAGAGCGCCGTGATGAGCTGCCCCCACAGCGGCTCCTGCAGGGGGTGCTCGGAGACGAGGCGGCGGAGCTCGCCGATCACCGACGCGGCCCGACCGGCCGCGATCTCCGCGTCGTACATCGCGGACTGCACCGCGGCCCGCTCCTCCGCCATGCCGATCGCGAAGTTGTCGGCGAACTGCAGCCCGCGCAGGTCGGCGACGGCGTCGCCGCGGAACTCCGACAGGGCCGACGCGAAGGCCAGCGACGCCTGGTCGTACCTGCCCGCGGCGGCGAGCTCGGCGCCCCGCCTGCGGGCTGCGTCGAACCGGCCCACGTCGGACTGCTCCGGCTCGAGGTCGAGGCGGTACGTCGACCCGGAGGTACCGAGCAGCTCGTGGAGCCCCGAATCGCCCGACGGCCCGCGCAGCGCCTTGCGCAGCCCGCTGACGAAGACCTGCAGGCTGGCGCGCGCGGAGGCGGGCGGATTGCCGTCCCAGACCTGCTCGCTCAGGGAGTCGACGGTGACGGCACGGCCGCGGTTCATCACGAGGAGCGCGAGCACCGACCGCGGCTTCACGCCCGACACCTCGTTGGGCGCGCCGTCCACGGAGAGCGAGACCTGGCCCAGCACGCGGATATCCAAAATCGCCATGCGCGAATACTAGTCGCGGCCCGCCGAGCGCCTCCGTCGCCCGCCGGAAACCGTTACAAATCGGACACGAAACGGCGCGTCTGCGAACAGACTGAATGAACATCTGGTGAACGCTCGTCAGACGATCGCGAATCCGCAGGTCAAAGGAGCAACTGAGCCGTCTCACCTGTTTGGAGGAAAGGCCCCTCGGGCCGCACTATTTGATCATGAACAGCGAACTGATCATCCTGCTGTTGGTGATCGTGACGGCCCTCGCCTTCGACTTCACCAACGGCTTCCATGACACGGGCAACGCGATGGCGACGTCCATCGCGACCGGTGCCTTGAAGCCGAAGACGGCCGTGAGCCTCTCGGCGATCCTGAACCTGGTGGGCGCCTTCCTGTCCGTCGAGGTCGCGCTGACCGTGACCAACGCGGTGATCAAGATCCAGAACAAGGACGGCTCACCGAAGGTCGAGTTCACGCAGCAGCACGGCCGCGCGCTGCTGGTCATCGTGCTCGCCGGCCTGATCGGCGGCATCGTCTGGAACCTGCTGACCTGGCTGCTCGGCCTGCCCAGCTCGAGCTCGCACGCGCTGTTCGGCGGCCTCGTCGGCGCCGCCCTCGCCTCGGGCGCCGGTGTCGTCTGGATCGGCCACGGCAAGCTCGACGGCGTGGTCGGCAAGGTGATCATGCCCGCGCTGTTCGCACCCGTGGTCGCGGGTCTCGTCGCCGCCGTCGGCACCTACCTGATCTTCAAGATCGTCGCCGGCGTCGCCGAGCGCTTCACCGAGGAGGGCTTCCGCTGGGGCCAGATCGGTACCGCCTCGCTCGTCTCGCTCGCGCACGGCACCAACGACGCGCAGAAGACCATGGGCGTGATCACCCTCGCCCTCATCGGCTACAGCGCCTCCACCCCCGACTCGACCGGCCCGCTCGCCTGGCACGACACCCACGGCGTCCCGTTCTGGGTCAAGGTGGCGTGCGCCGTCGCCATCGCGCTCGGCACCTTCCTGGGCGGCTGGCGCATCATCCGCACCCTGGGCAAGGGCCTGATCGAGATCAGCTCGCCGCAGGGCATGGCCGCCGAGGCCTCGTCGGCCACCATCATCCTGGCGTCCAGCCACCTCGGCTTCGCCCTCTCCACCACGCACGTCGCGACCGGCTCGATCCTCGGCTCGGGCGTCGGCAAGCCGGGCGCGAAGGTCCGCTGGAACATCGCCGGCCGGATGGTCGCCGCATGGGTCATCACCCTGCCGGCCGCGGCCGTGGTCGGTGCGGTGATGTGGTTCGTCGCCGCCAAGATCCCGACGCTGGCCGGCCCGCTCGTCGCCTTCGTGATTCTCGTGGCGCTGTCGGGGTACATGTACTGGCGTGCCCAGCAGCAGAAGATCGATTCCAACAACGTCAACGCCGAATGGGACGACGAGACCAATGCGGTCGCGCCGGTCGCCGACGAGAAGATTGCGAAGGTCTAAGACATGGAAACCATCTCCCTCGCCCTCGCCGCGGTCTGGAAGGTGCTCCTCGTGGGCCTCGTCCTCGGCGCCGGCCTGCCCGCCCTGTTCGCGCTCGGTGTCCGCGGCCTCGCCGTCGGGAACGGGCACGAGCGGGAGGACGGCACCGTCCACGCCCCGAACCCGCTCGGCAACGTGCTCGCGGCGATCGCCTTCGTCATCGTCATCGCCGCGGTGCTCCTCGGCATCGCGATGATCGTCGCGTCGGGCTTCAAGTACGAGCTCACCTTCGAGCACATCTACCCGTGGTTCGAGAAGAAGAAGTAGGAGCGGGACCATGACCACTGAGAACACCCAGGACAGCGTCCTCGCCCAGGTCCTCGACTGGCTCCGCGCCGGATACCCCGAGGGCGTGCCGCCGAAGGACTACTTCCCCCTCCTCGCCCTGCTCACCAAGCAGCTCACCGAGGACGAGGTGAACTCCGTCATCGGCCGCATCCTGGCGAACCGCCCCGACGAGGTGCACCGCGAGCAGATCGAGGCCGCGATCGCGAAGGTCACGCAGTCCGAGCCGAGCGATCAGGACCTGCGCCAGGTCGCGAGCAAGCTCGCGGCCGGCGGCTGGCCGCTCACCGGTTTCGCTCACTGAGTACGTACGCCCGGCTGTCGATCGCGGCAGCGCGGAAGGCCCCCTATCCTGGTCACAGGCATAGGGGGCCGTTCGCGATGACCCCCTCACGGCACTGCACGACACTGCGCCACCCGTGGCGCACCGCACCGGAGGTGGATCTCTCATGAGTTCTGGTTCGGGTTTCCTCGCCAAGATCGTGGACTGGCTGCGCGCCGGCTACCCCGACGGGGTGCCCAGCACCGACTATCAACCGCTCCTCGCCCTCCTGGACCGCCAGCTGACCAAGGAGGAGGTCAAGCAGGTCACCCGCGAGCTGATCGACCACGTCCACCTCTCCCCCGAGGGCGTCGAGCCGATCACCCGCGTGGACGCGGGCGTCGCGATCAGCGGACGCACGCACGAGATGCCGCTCGAGAAGGACATCGCCCGGGTCCGGGAGCGTCTGGAGCGCAAGGGCTGGCCCTTCGACGACGCCCCGCTCAACCCCGACGGCTGCCCCCGGACCCACGGCGAGTGAACCTCACCACGCTCCCGATCGGCACCGTCGAATCGGCGCTCCCGCAGCTCGAGGCCCTGCTGGACGGCACGGCGCCGGCGTGGCTGCCCGTCCCCGCGCACGATCCGCGGGAGGCGGCCCGCCTGGCGGACGCGCTGGCCGCGGGTTCGCCGATCGACGAGCGCGCCGCCCTGGTCGTGGCCACGTCCGGGACCACGGGGACGCCCAAGGGCGCGATGCTCACCCGCGCCAATCTCGCGGCCAGCGCCGCGGGTACGCACGAGCGGCTCGGCGGCCCCGGGCAGTGGCTGCTGGCGATGCCGCCGCACCACGTCGCGGGCGTGCAGGTGATGCTCCGCTCCCTCGCCTCCGGCCACGCGCCGGTGGGCCTGGACGTCTCCCGCGGCTTCGACCCCGCCGCCCTGGCCGCCGGCTACGCCGCGATGACCGCGGAGCGCCGCTACGTCTCCCTCGTCCCCACGCAGCTCGTCAAGGTGCTCGCCGACCCGTCGGCGACCGAGACCCTCGCCCGGTTCGACGGCGTCCTCGTCGGCGGCGCCGCGTGCCCCGTCCCGGTCCGCGAGGCCGCCCTCGCCGCCGGCGTCCGCGTGGTCCGCACGTACGGCATGAGCGAGACGGCCGGCGGCTGCGTCTACGACGGGGTGCCCCTCCCGGGCGTCGAGATCCGCCTGGACGGCGCTCCGTCGTCCGGGACGGCGCGCGTCGTCCTCGGCGGCCCGACGGTGGCCCTCGGCTACCGGAACCTGCCCGAGCATCCCGCGTTCGCGGAACGAGGGTACTTCCGCACGGACGATGCGGGCACGCTGACCGACGGTGTCCTGACGGTCACGGGCCGGCTCGACGAGGCCATCTCCACCGGCGGCCTGACGGTGCTCCCCCAGGTCGTCGAGGCCGTCCTCGCCCGCGTGCCCGGGGTGGCCGAGGTCGCCGTCTTCGCGCAGCCCGACGAGCGGCTCGGCGAGCGCGTCGCAGCGGCGGTCGTCCGGACCCCGGGCACGCCGGCGGGGGCGGTCACCGTCGAGGCCCTGCGCGCGGCCGTGGAGGCCGACCTGGACCGGACGGCGGCGCCTCGCGCCGTGTACCTCGTGGACGAGCTGCCGCGGCGCGGGCCGGGGAAGGTCGACCGGCGCGCGCTGGCGGAGCTGGTCACAAATATTCACGAATGAAGGAAATCCGGGTAAAGTTACTGCCGAGTAAGATGGCTCGCCAGACCACAGCCCGGATCGGAGAACCGTGAAGCAGAACATCGCAGCGCAGACCCCGCTGCTCAACCCGCGTGACGTCGATTTCCTGCTCTACGAGTGGTTGCACGCGGAGGACCTGACCAAGCGCGAGGCCTTCGCGGACCACTCCAAGGAGACCTTCGACGCCGCGCTGGACCTGGCCGCCGACATCGCGGTGCAGAAGCTGTCGAACCACTACAAGGACGCCGACGCGAACGAGCCGACGATCCAGCCCGACGGCACCGCGAAGACGCTGCCCGCGACCAAGGCCGGGCTCGACGCGATCAACGAGGCCGGCTTCACCTTCGCCGAGCTGCCCGCCGAGGAGGGCGGCATCGGCCTGCCGTCGCTGGTCAGCAAGGCCGCGTTCGCGTGGATGCAGGCCGCGAACGTCTCCACCACCGTCTACTCGGGCCTCACGCTCGGCAACGGCAACGTCATCCGCTCCTTCGGCACCGACGAGCAGAAGCGCCTGTTCCTCGAGCCGATGATCGAGGGCCGGTTCACCGGCACCATGTGTCTCTCGGAGCCGGACGCGGGTTCGGCGCTGGCCGACATCAGTGCCAAGGCCGAGCGCCGCGAGGACGGCACCTACGCGATCACCGGCACCAAGATGTGGATCACCGGCGGCGACCACGAGATGACCGAGAACATCGTCCACCTCGTGCTGGCCAAGGTCCCCGGCGCGCCGGAGGGCGTCAAGGGCATCTCGCTGTTCATCGTGCCGAAGCACCTGGTCGTCTCCGGGCCGGACGGGGCGGTCACCGTCGGCGAGCGCAACGCCGTCAACCTGGTGAGCCTCAACCACAAGATGGGTAACAAGGGCACCACGAACTGCCTGCTCTCGCTCGACGGGGCGACGGGGTACCTGGTCGGCGAGGAGAACCGCGGCCTCGTGCAGATGTTCCAGATGATGAACGAGGCGCGCGTCGCCGTCGGCCTCGCGTCCTCCGCGATCGGCTACACCGGCTACCTGCAGTCCCTCGAATACGCCAAGACCCGCGTACAGGGCCGGCCGGTCACCGCTCCGACGGGGCCGCAGGTCCCGATCATCGAGCACCCCGACGTCCGGCGGATGCTGCTGGCGCAGAAGAGCTACGTCGAGGGCGGGCTCGCGCTCGCACTGTTCGGCGCGCGCCTCGTCGACGACGCCCACACGGCACCGTCGGAGGAGGAGCGGGCCGCGGCCGCGCAATTGCTGGACCTGCTGACCCCGATCATCAAGAGCTGGCCCAGCGAGTGGGCGACCCGCGCCAACGACTACGCCATCCAGATCCACGGCGGCTACGGCTACACCCGCGACTACAACGTCGAGCAGCTCTACCGGGACAACCGGCTCAACGCGATCCACGAGGGCGCCAAGGCGATCCACGGTCTGGACCTGCTGGGGCGCAAGGTCCCGCAGCACGGCGGCGCCGCGTTCGGGGCGCTGCTCGGCCGGATCGAGGCCACTGCGGCCCGGGCCTCGACGGTGCCCGAGCTCGCCCCGCACGCCGAGGCACTGCGGGCGGCGGCGCAGCGCGCCGTGGAGGTCACGATGACGCTCGGGGGGACGGGCGACCCGTCGCTGTCGCTGGCGAACGCCACCGCGTACCTGGACGGGCTGGGCCACGTCGTCGTCGCGTGGCTGTGGCTGGACCAGGCGCTGGCCACCGTCGCCGAGGACGGCACGGTGCGCGACGAGGCCTTCTACCGCGGCAAGCGCGCGGCCGCGCAGTACTTCTTCGTCTACGAGCTGCCCAAGGCGCACACCGAGTTCGACCTGCTGGCCAGGCTCGACCGCACCACGCTCGACCTGGACACCTCGGTTCTGTAGCCGCTGCATAGGCTGGGTGCATGGCAACCGCAGCGCAGTGGCTCGAAGGAGCCCGGCCCCGCACGCTCCCGAACGCGATCGCCCCGGTGATCGCGGGTACGGGGGCGGCGGCCTTCCTGTGCGGGGCGGTGTGGTGGAAGGCGCTGCTGGCGCTGGTGGTCTCGCTGGCGTTGATCATCGGCGTGAACTTCGCCAACGACTACTCCGACGGGATCCGCGGCACCGACGACGACCGAGTCGGGCCGCTGCGGCTCGTCGGGTCCGGGCTCGCCTCGCCCGCCGCGGTCAAGCGCGCGGCGTTCGCGTGCTTCGGGGTCGGCGGCGTCGCCGGCGTGGCGTTGTCGCTGACGTCGGCGCCGTGGCTGATCCTCGTGGGCGCGGTCTGCGTGGCCGGGGCCTGGTTCTACACCGGAGGCTCGAAGCCCTACGGCTACCTCGGCTTCGGCGAGGTGGCGGTCTTCGTCTTCTTCGGCCTGGTCGCGGTGCTGGGCACGCAGTTCGTACAGGCCGGGCGTATCGACGTCGCCGGCGTCCTCGCGGCGTGCGCGGTGGGCTCGTACAGTTCCGCCGTGCTCGTCGCCAACAACCTGCGCGACATCCCCACCGATCGCGAGTCCGGCAAGATCACCCTCGCCGTGCGGCTCGGAGATGCCCGCACGCGCGTCCTGTTCGCCGTCCTGGCCGGGGCCCCGACGGTGCTGGGCCTGGCTCTGGCGGCCGTGGCCACGCCGTGGGCGCTGCTCGCCCTGCTGTCCGCGCCGCTGGCGGTGCGCGCCGCACTCCCCGTGCTCCGCGGCGGCCAGGGCCCCGCACTGATCCCCGCCCTCGCCCAGACCGGCCTCGCCATGCTGGTCTGGTCCCTCGGCGCCGCGGTCGGGCTGTTCCTGGGGGCGTGACGGGCTTGGCCGACGAGGGCGATGTCCGGCTGACACTCTCGGCCGCGGTCGCAGAGGTGGTCGTCCACGATTTCAACGTGGTCCTCCGGTTCGACGACGAATCTCACCTGATGATCGAGGACCCGATCCACATCGACTCCGCGGACGGCGACCGCCGCAGCATCCAGGCAGAGGACATCGCGAATGACGGACCGTCCCTGATCGCTGCGCTCGAACCGCACCTGCGCGTGGGGCGCCCCGTCGAGGTACAGGTGTACGAGTCGGGTGAGATTCGGATCATCCCGGCCGGTGGCCGCACGGTTCTCCGATCCGGGCCCGGGACCCGATTCGAGGCGTGGCAACTGCACGTGGGCACCATGCTCATCGTGTCACTGCCCGACGGCGGCCTGATGCAGTTCGGGCCGTGAACGCCCCCTGAAATCCCGCCCTCTCGTCGAATCAGCCATGCGCGCCGCGCATGGCTCCAATAAACGCAGGTCAAGGCTAGTTTCGACGATCCGGGGCATGCGCCGCACGCATTGGCCACCATCGACGGCACCGTCACACTCGCATCAGGAAGGCGGCCATCTCGGCAGGTGGGTCCGGCCGGTGCAGCAGCTCTATCCGCTCGAGTCGCGTGACTCGGACCACGACGGTCTCCATGTCCGGGATCAGCGGGCCGCTGTTGCTGACCACGGCGAACGCGGTCTCGCCGGCGCGGACCGCCGCCACCGGATCCTCGACGACGACCGGTTCGACTGTGGGCTCGTTCTTGCGGTTCCACAGGACGACCGTGTCCTCAAGGCGGATGGGGATCGGTAGGTCTGCGCGGTGGGCGAGCTGGAGCATGGCGGGTCGGCCGGCACCGAGGGCGCGGAGCTCGTCGAACCCGCTGACGATGCGCTCGATCAGTGTGATCGCCGCTCGACCGCCCGTCGTCGGCTCCGCGCCGCGCGCCCCGCGGCGGAAGAGGGGGTAGCCGAGCATCTTCTCGGCGGCCGTGACGGACCTGGTGACGGTGGACTGCGCGACGCCGTGCACCCGCGCCGCCTCGGTGATGCTGTGCGTACGGGCGACCGTCGCCACCACCCGCAACCTCTCGATATCGGACATGTCGGGACGGTACCGCTGGGCACTGACAACTTTCGCGCGTCGGCGGGCTGGTGAGCCCGTTCGCGATCTGCCGAGGGGCGAGCGCGGCGGCGAGGTCAGTGGGCCATGCGCGACACGCATGGCCCGCACTCGGAAAAAACGCTCTGATCTGCGGAAACAGGAGCCATGCGTCGGACGCATGGCTTTTCGGAGCAGTCACGCCACCCGAAAATAGGCGCGGCCGCCCAGCAGCGCCCAGGGACCCGGACCCGGCGCCCTACTCCCGCCAGGTCCCGTCGGCCAGGAAGCGTTCGAGGGCGAGGGTGGGCGGGAGGAGGTCGAAACCCTTCGAGGCGACCCAGGCGTCGTCGAAGTAGGTGTCGAGGTAGCGGTCACCGTCGTCGGCGAGGAGGGTGACGACGCTGCCGGACCGTTCCGTCCGCACCATCTCCGCGATCACGCCGAAGGCGCCCCACAGATTGGTCCCCGTGGAGCCACCGACGCGGCGGCCGAGGAGCGACGAGGCGATGCGGGCCGCGGCGATCGAGCCGGCGTCGGGCACCCCCACCATCCGGTCGACGATCTCGGGGATGAACGAGGGCTCCACGCGCGGCCGGCCGATGCCCTCGATCCGCGAGGACTGCCCCGTCTCGACCGTGCAGTCGCCGGCCTCGAAACCGGGGAGGAAGCTCGAATTCTCGGGATCCACCACGCACAGCCGCGTCGCGTACCGGCGGTACCGGATGTAGCGGCCGATCGTCGCCGACGTGCCGCCCGTACCGGCCCCGACCACGATCCACGCGGGCTCGGGGTGCTCCTCCAGCGAGAGCTGGGAGAAGATCGACTCGGCGATGTTGTTGTTCCCCCGCCAGTCCGTGGCCCGCTCGGCGTGCGTGAACTGGTCCATGTAGTGCCCGCCCCGCTCGCGGGCGAGACGCGCGGCCTCGGTGTACACCTCGTCGGCGCGGTCCACGAAGTGACAGGTGCCGCCCTCGCGCTCGATGAGCGCCACCTTCGCGGGCGACGTGCTCTTCGTCATCACGGCGACGAAGGGCAGGCCCAGCAGCTTCGCGAAGTAGGCCTCGGAGACCGCCGTCGAGCCCGACGACGCCTCGATCACCGTGGTGCCCTCCCGCACCCACCCGTTGCACAGCGAGTACAGGAACAGGGACCGGGCCAGACGGTGCTTGAGGCTCCCGGTGATGTGCGTGGTCTCGTCCTTGAGGTACAGATCGATCCCCGCGCCGTCCGCACCGCCGGAGCCGGAAGCCCGCGCCCACTCCCCCAGCGGGAACCGCAGCAGGTGCGTGTCGGCGCTGCGCCGCGCGTCGGCCTCGATCAGCCGGACAGCGTTGTCGACCCACGATCGGTCCGCGGACCGATCGCAGACGACGGTCACTCGTCCACGCCCTGTAGCCGCCGGCGGAATTCGTTGCGCTTCTCCTTGCGGGCGGCGTCGATCACCGCGGCACTCTCGTTGACGCGGTTGCGCAGCTTCGTGCCCACCACCATCGACAGCGGCAGCGAGACCACGATGGCGAAGAGGACGACGGGAACCGGGGGCACCTCGTCGAGGAAGAGCGAGGCGATGCCGTACAGCACGGCGAAGACGGCGACGACAAGTCCCAGGCGGAACGCCGTATACAAAACAAGGGCGCGGGCGAGCGTCCGCTTAGCCGTACTCGTATCGGTCATGGCCACGATCTTACTCGCCGCCCGAAATGCGACTTTACCAATACTTGACATTCCGATAGATGTTCGAGTACTCGGGCAAATCACTGCATACTGGGCATCATGACCACGGCACACCCGAACCTCGCCCAGCGCGCAGCAGACCCGCGGGCCGCTGCTCCCCGTCAGCCCGAACGGCTCATGACCCCAGGCCAGGTGGCCGCTCTGTTCAACGTCAACCCCAAAACCGTCACCCGGTGGGCCGGTGCGGGCCTCCTCGGCTCCGTCCGCACCCCCGGCGGGCACCGTCGCTTCCGGGCCTCGGAAGTATTTGCTCTACTGAATCAGAACACCACCGCGTAGCACGGCGGCCGAGCGCTCTGCGCTCCTGCGCAGGCTCAGCCCGCGTAGGAGTGCAGTCCGCTCACCACGTAGTTGATGAAGAACAGATTGAAGACCATCGTCGCGAAGCCCAGCAGGTTCAGATAGGGCGCGGCCTTGCGCCAGACGGCGGTCGCCCGCGCGTGCAGGTACGCCGCGTAGATCACCCAGGACACGAACGACACCGTCTCCTTGGGGTCCCAGCCCCACGGCCGGCCCCACGCCGCCTCCGCCCAGATCGCGCCGCAGATGACCCCCGCACTGAACAACGGGAACGCGACGATCACCGTCCCGTAGGCCACGCGGTCGAGGACCTGCGCGGACGGCAGGGCCTCCACCAGCCGGCCCCCGAAGCCCGACGGTGCCGCCACGCTCCCGTCCGGCAGCTCGAAGCGGCGCCGAACCAGGTACAGCAGCGACGCCACGCCGGAGACCAGGAAGATGCCCGAGCCGATCGAGACGATCGAGACGTGGATCGCGAGCCAGTACGACTTCAGCGCCGGCACCACGGGCCCGGCGGTGGTGTACAGCACGCTCTCGGCCACGAACATCAGCATCAGCACCGGGACCAGCACGAAGACGAGGATCGGCCGGGTCTCGGACTTGCGCAGCATCACGACGGCGGCGAGCACCGCGCCCGCGCAGGTGATCGTGACGAACTCGTACATGTTGCCCCAGGGCATGCGTCCGGTGGCGATGCCGCGGGAGACGATCGACGCGACGTGCAGCAGCAGGCCCGCGATCACCACCGCGTAGCCCATCCGGCCGATCCGCTCGGAGCGCGAGATCCGCGGGCCGTCGTCGAGGATGACGCCGGGCGCCGAGTCGGTGGCGATCGGCGCGCCACCGGCGGCGACGAGCTCCCGCGTGCGATCCCGGGCCGCGGTCGCGCTCACCCGGGTGGTGGCGAGTTCCACCACCAGGAGGACGAGCGCGACGGCGTAGATCGCGGTGGCGCTGAGGAACATCGTCTCGGCGTACCCGGCGAGGGTGGTGTTGATCGTGGGTTCCATTACCGTGTCACTTTCTCCCGGTTTCCGCCCACGAGGCGGTCGGCCAGTGCTTCGAAGTCCTCGTTCCACCCCGCCTGATCGGTGCGGGCCAATCCGGCGATCTCCATCACGGTACCGCCGCCGTCCCGCGGGGTCAGCCGCACGAACACCCGCCGCCGCTTGACGGTGAGCGAGACGATGAGCCCGCCGAGCATGCCGATCGCGAAGATCAGCGTCCAGTTCTGCGCCGGGTTGTGGCTGACCTGCAGGGCCGCGAAGTTCGTCACCCCGTCGAAGCGCACCCGCGTGCCGTCCTCGAGGGTCGTGGACTGCCCGACGGTGAGGTTCACCCGCGCCTTCTTCTCCAGCCGCTTCGCGTCGATCTGATCGCGGCTGAGCGAGAAGATGTTCTGCGGCTTGCCGGTGTCGAGGCCGGTGTCGCCCTGGTAGATGTCGACCGCCACGGCCGGATCGTTCGGGGCGGGGAACCGCGAGGTGAGCAGCGTCCCGTCGAGCTGCTTGGTGGGCGCGAGCAGCCCCTCGATCCCGATCTGCTTGGTACGGCGCTCGTCCTCGGTGCGGTACAGGTCCGCCGGCGGGTCGAAGCGCAGCGCGCCCGAGGACAGGAAGTTGACCTTGTCCTGCGGCGCGAACTGCATGGTCTGCGTACGGACCGCACCGTTGGGGTAGGTCACCGAGAAGGTGCCGGCGTAGCCGTGGCCGAGCATGTAGACGCGCACGCCCTCCATCCGGAGCGGCTGGTTCACCTCGATGTCGTACTTCTTCCAGGTTCCGTCGCGCAGTCCGTCGCGGTCCTGGTAGGAGGCCAGGGTGCGGAACATGTCCGGCTGCTTGTTCGGCAGGAAGGTGGCCTGCACCTCGTCGGCCTTGAGGCAGAAGGGCGCGAGCCCGGTCCCGTCGACGAGGTTGCCCGCGCGGAAGTTGTCGTAGTTCGACGACGAGTTGCAGAAGCCCTCGTCGCCGGCGATCACGATCCGGGAGCCCTCGTAGGAGAACTGCTGGCCGACGCCGATCGCGACGAGGATGCCCAGTAGGGAGATGTGGAAGACCAGGTTCCCGGCCTCGCGCAGGTAGCCCTTCTCGGCGGAGACGGTGACGGTGGCGGCGCCATCAGTACCGGCCTCGGCGGCCGTTTCCACCCGGCTGATCCTGCGCCAGCCGCGGAGCGCCCCGAGAGCGGTCCGCGCGGCGGCGTCCGGTTCCTCGGCGGACTCGCGGACGGTGTGCCGGGGCAGGCGGGAGAGGTTGCGCGGCGTCGCGACGGGCGGGGTGCGCAGTGCCCGCAGGTGCTCGAAGACGCGCGGCACGATGCAGCCGACGAGCGAGACGAAGAGCAGCGCGTAGACGGCGGTGAACCACACCGACTTGAAGACGCCGAAGAGCTGCAGCTTGTCCATGAACTCGCCGAGCGTGCCGTGGTCGGCGATCCACGTGGCGGTCGCGGCGGAGTCCACGTCCCGCTGCGGCAGCAGAGCGCCGGGCATGGCCGCGACGGCGAGCAGGAAGAGCAGCACGAGCGCGGTCTTCATCGACGTCAGCGAGCGCCAGGCGTTGCGGACGGCGGCGATCGCGCGACGCGGGAGGGACTGTTTCACCGGAGTGGTCATCAGATCGGCATCACCGTGTCGGAGACGAACAGGCGGCGCACCAGGTCGATGAACTCGGCCCAGTAGCCGGTGACCAGCGCGAGGCCGACCGCGATCATCAGTACGCCGCCGGCGATCTGGATGCGCCGCGAGTTGCGGCGCAGCCACCCGACGGCGCGGACGGCCACCGTCGACCCGAGGGCCAGGACGATGAAGGGCAGCCCCAGCCCGGCGCAGTAGGCGACGATGAGGACGGCGCCGCGCGCCGGCTCCGCGTCGGTGCCGACGACGATCGACAGGATCCCGGCGAGCGTCGGCCCGATGCACGGCGTCCAGCCGAGGGCGAAGACGCCGCCGAGCAGCGGCGCGCCCGCGAGGGTGGTCCACTGCCGCGGCGCGAACCGGACGTCGCGCTCGAGTATCGGGACCAGGCCGATGAAGGCGAGGCCCATGACGATGGTGATCACGCCGCCGATCCGCATCAGCACGTCGGAGTTCAGCCGGATCGACGTGGCGAGCCCGAAGACCGACATCGTCATCAGCAGGAAGACGGCGGTGAAGCCGGCGACGAAGAGCATCGCCGCGCCCATCACGCGCCACCGTCCGGCGCGTGCGCCCGCGCGGGCCTCGTCGACGGTGGCGGCGGGCGCCTCGGCGCCGACGAGCCCGGCGAGGTACGACAGGTAGCCGGGGACGAGCGGCACGATGCACGGCGAGGCGAACGAGACGAGTCCCGCGAGCAGGCACGCGCCGAGCGCGAGTAGCAGCGGACCCGAGACGGCCGCGGCGGCGAAGGCCTCTCCCATCAGCCCTCCCCCAGGACCTTGTCGATCGTCGCGGTCAGTTCCTTCTCGCCGACGGTGGTGAGGTAGGAGGCGGCCACGCGGTGCTGCCGGTCGAGCACGAAGGTCATCGGCACGACGGTGGTCGGGTACTGCTCACCGATCGCGAGCAGGGTCTTCCCGGGCGGATCGTAGATCGACGGGTAGGTCAGCCCCTGCGAGCCGATGAAGTCCCGCGCGGCGTCGTCGCCGGCGGTCTCGCGCACGTTGATGCCGAGGAACTGCACGCCCCGGGCCTGGGTGGCGAGGAAGGTGCGTTCGAGCTCCGGGGACTCGAGGCGGCACGGCGCGCACCAGCTGCCCCAGACGTTGATGACGACGACCTTGCCGGCGTAATCGGAGAGCTTGATCGTGGTGTTCGGGTCGGTCACGCTGCGCCCGGACAGGTTCTCGACGGTGCTGCGCTGCCCGGGCTCGTAGAACTGCCGGACCTTGCCGCCGGGGGCGATGACGCCGCCCTTGGCGGACTGGTCGGAGAGCTGGACGCAGGCGGAGGCGCCGAACGCGACGGCGCCCACGACGAGGAGCGCGGCCGCGCGACGCGCGATCCTCACGCGCCGCGCACCAGCGGGTCGGTGGCGCCCGCCGGCTCGGAGTAGACGATCTCGACGAGGTCGTCGCCGTCGTAGACGAGGCTGGTCAGCGAGGCCAGGGAGCACTGGCGGTTGCGCGGGTCGTGCCAGAGCCGCTTGCCCTCGAGGTACCGGCGCAGCGTCACGACGGGGAGCTGGTGGCTCACCAGCACCGCCTCGTGGCCGCGCGCCCGCTCGCGGGCGATGTCGACGACGCCGACCATGCGGTGCGCGATCTGCAGGTAGGGCTCGCCCCACGAGGGGGTGAACGGGTCGCGGAGCTTGGGCCAGTGCTTGGGCTGGCGCAGGGCGCCGTCGCCGACGGCCACCTTGAGTCCCTCGAACTGATTGCCCGCCTCGATCAGTTCCTCGTCGGTGATGATCGACAGCCCGTGGGCGGCGGCGATCGGCGTCGCGGTCTCCTGGGCGCGCTGCAGCGGCGAGGCGAAGACGGCGGTGATGTCGTGATCGGCGAGCGCGTCGGCCACCGTCTGCGCCTGGGCCCGGCCCGTGTCCGACAGCCGGAACCCGGGCAGGCGGCCGTAGAGGATCCCGTCGGGGTTGTGCACCTCGCCGTGCCGCATCACGTGCACGATCGTCTGGGTCATCGTTTCTCCTCGTGACCGGCTACCGCGTCGCCGCGGCGGCCGCGCGGGCGGCGGCGGGAAGGGCCGCCTCGATGGCTGCGAAATCGTCGTCGCTCAGCGCGGCGGAGACGAACCACGCCTCGAAGGCGCTGGGCGGCGGGTAGATCCCCTGCTCGAGCAGGGCGTGGAAGAAGGGTGCGAAGCGGAAGGTCTCGGCGGCCTTGGCCTGCGCGTAATCCGTGACGGCCCCGTCGGCGAAGAAGACCGAGACGAGGTTGCCCGCGTACTGGACGTGGTGCCGCACGCCCTCCGCGGTGAGCGCGTCGCCGATCAGCCCGCCGAGGCGGATCGAGTTGGCGTTGAGCTTGGCGTAGACCTCGTCGGTCGCGCTGCGCAGCGTCGCGAGGCCCGCGGCCACGGCGACGGGGTTCCCGGAGAGGGTTCCGGCCTGGTAGACGGGGCCGAGCGGGGCGAGATGCCCCATGACCTCGGCCGAGCCGCCGAAGGCCGCGGCGGGCAGCCCGCCGGACATGACCTTGCCGAAGGTGAACAGGTCGGCGTCGACGGGATCGAGGCCGTACCAGCCGGCCTTGCTGACCCGGAAGCCGGTCATGACCTCGTCGAGGATGAGGAGGGCACCGTCGGCCCTGGTGATCTCGCGCAGGCCCTCGTTGAACCCGGGGAGCGGCGGGACGGCGCCCATGTTCCCGGCGGCGGCCTCGGTGATGACGGCCGCGATCTGCCCCGGGTACTGCGCGAAGGCCTCGCGGACGGCGTCGAGGTCGTTGTACGGCAGGACGACGGTGTCGGCCGCCTGCGCGCCCGTCACGCCGGGGCTCGTGGGCAGGCCCAGGGTGGCGACGCCCGAGCCGGCGTCGGCGAGCAGGGCGTCGACGTGGCCGTGGTAGCAGCCGGCGAACTTGACGATCTTGGTCCGGCCGGTGACGCCGCGGGCCAGGCGCACGGCGCTCATGGTGGCCTCGGTGCCGGAGTTGACCAGGCGGACGCGCTCGACGGGCGCGACGCGGGCGATGATCTCCTCGGCGAGCGCGACCTCGGCCTCGGTGGGGGCGCCGAAGCTCAGGCCGGTGGTGGCGGCGCGCTGCACGGCCTCGACCACGGCGGGGTGCGCGTGGCCGAGGATCATGGGGCCCCAGCTGGAGACGAGGTCGACGTAGGTCTTGCCGTCGGCGTCGACGAGTTGCGAGCCCGCGGCGCTGACGATGAACCGGGGCGTGCCGCCCACGGCCGAGAAGGCACGGACCGGAGAGTTCACCCCGCCGGGGATGGAGCGGGCGGCGCGCTCGAAGAGGGCCGCGCTGGCCGGAGCCGCACTGTCGGTACCGAGGGCAAGGGAGGAACTCACGACCTCCAGTGTCCCTCACGGAGGCAAATCGTCAACTACAGGGTGTAGGAGAACTACCCGAACCGGGCCGGCGCGGAGAAGTCGCGTTCCTTCTCCCGGGCCATGCGCGACGCGCATGGCCCGGAGACATGCAGTTCACAGGCGGATTCGGAGGCCCGAGCCATGCGCCCCGCGCATGCCATCGCGAGGGGCGTGTCGATTACCGCGCGAGCGCCGCGCTTCTCGCCTCGTGGACCTCAGCGACCTGAGCGGCGCGCGACGGGCTCCAGCACCACCCGTCGACACTGCGACCACACGGCTCATATCCCGCACCGAGCAGCCCGAATCACCCTCTATAGTGGAACAGGTTCCACCCTGGGGCCACATCGCGCACGGGTAGGAGCTACGGCCATGGAACGACTCAGCGGGCTGGACGCCTCCTTCCTGTACCTCGAGTCCCGGTCCCAGCTGATGCACGTGAGCGGCATCCTCGAGCTGGACCCCGGCACCGTCGAAGGCGGCTACCGCTTCGAGGACCTGCGGGGCGAGCTGGCGCGGCGGATCACGGCCATGCCCGCCTTCCGCCGCAAGCTGCACGACTCCGTGGTCAACCTGGACCACCCGGTGTGGGTGGAGGACGAGTCCTTCGACATCGAGGCGCACGTGCACCGCATCGCGGTGCCCGCGCCGGGCGGCGAGCAGGAGCTCGCGGAGCTGTGCGCGCACATCGCCGGGCAGGCCCTGGACCGCAGCAAGCCGCTGTGGGAGATGTGGGTCATCGAGGGGCTGGCAGCGAAACCGGACCCGCTCGCTCCGCTCCCGGCGTCCACCGGGCGGATCGCGGTCATGATGCGCATGCACCACGCCGGCGTCGACGGCGTGACCGGCGCCGGCTTGATGGCGCAGCTGTGCTCGCTCACCCCCGAACCGCCGGCGCTGGACCCCGCGATGGTCGGCAGGTCCACGGGCGGGGCGCCGCTGCTCGCGCTCGCCGCCGACGGTGCGAAGAACCTCCTGCTCCGGCCGCTGTCGCTGGTCTCGCTGCTGCCGCGCACGCTGCCCGTGCCCGTCCGGTGGTGGGCCCGCGCGCGGCGCGGCGCGGCGATGCCGGCCCCGTTCAGCGCTCCCCGGACCTCGCTGAACAGCTCGATCACCGGGCACCGTTCGATCGCCTTCGCCTCGGTACCGCTGGCGGACGTCAAGAGGATCAAGGACCACTTCGGCGTCAAGGTCAACGACGTGGTGCTGGCGGCCTGCTCCGGCGCGATGCGCGAGTTCCTGCACGACCGCGGTGAGCTCCCCGAACAGCCGCTGGTCGCGATGATCCCGGTCTCCGTGCACGAGGCGGAGATCGGCGCGACGCTGGTCGAGGGCTCGAACAAGGTCACGGGCATGTTCACCCGGATGACCACCGACGTCGACGGCCCCGTCGAACGCCTGGAGGCGATCCGGGAGCGCGTGGCGACGAGCAAGGAGCACCACGGCGAACTCGACGACAACCTGCTGCGCTCGTGGGCGCAGTTCGCACCCGCGGCGATCATGCAGGCGGGCGCCCGGATCTACGGCGACAGGAACCTGCCCGAGCTGCACCCGGTGATCTACAACCTGGTGATCTCCAACGTCCCGGGCCCCGATTTCCCGCTGTACTTCCTGGGCGCGCGGATCCACGCGATGTACCCGCTGGGGCCGGTCTTCCACGGCGCGGGCCTCAACGTGACCGTCTTCTCGCAGGAGGGCACACTGAACATCGGTGTGATCGCCTGCAAGAAGCAGGTGCCGGACCCGTGGCCGATCGTGCGCGCCTTCGAGCGCGATATCGCGGCGCTGGTCGCGGCGGTGGACGAGGAGAGCGAACAGTCATGACCGACGGCCCCCGGGTGCGGATCGACAGCGGCGAGATCGTCGGCCGCGATCAGGGAACGGTGCACGCCTTCCGCGGGATCCCCTACGCGCAGCCGCCCGTCGGCCCGCTGCGCTACCGGGCGCCGCAACCCGTGGAGCCCTGGGCCGGGGCCCGCACGGCGACGGAGTTCAGCGCGGCCTCGCCGCAGAACAAGAAGTACACGCTGGTCGGTTTCCGCGAGTACCAACCGACCAGCGAGGACTCCCTCACCCTCAACGTGACCGCTCCGGCGGGACCGGCGGCAGCGCCGCGCCCGGTGATGGTGTTCATCCACGGCGGCGCCTACCTCATGGGCAGCTCGGCGACGCCCCTGTACTACGGCACCTCGCTGGTCGAGCGCGGCGACGTCGTCTTCGTCTCGATCAACTACCGGCTGGGCGCCCTGGGATACCTCGACCTGACGGACTTCTCCACGGACGAACGGCCGATCGACGGCAACCTGGGCCTGCGCGATCAGGTCGCCGCGCTGGAGTGGGTGCAGCGCAACATCTCCGTCTTCGGCGGCGACCCGGGCAATGTCACCGTCTTCGGCGAGAGCGCGGGCGGCAACGCCGTCACGACGCTCCTCGCGACGCCCGCGGCGCGCGGGCTGTTCCACCGCGCCATCGCGCAGAGCTCGGCCCCCGGCCTCACCGTCGACGCGGTCACCGCGCGGGGCTGGGGCAAGCGCTTCGTGGAGATCCTCGGCGGGCCGGAGCAGATCGACGCGGCCACTTCGGAAGACCTGGGCCGCGCCGGGAACCGCCTCATGGGCGAGCTGAACCGGGAGCAGCTCGGGGTGGTCCCGTACGGCCCCACGGTCGACGGTGACTACCTCCCGGAGGACCCGGAGGTCGCGATCGCGGCCGGACGGGGCGCACAGGTACCGCTCATCATCGGCACGAACCGCGCCGAGGCCACGCTGTTCACGAAGATGCCGGGCATGGGCAAGCCCTCGGCGGAGCGGGCCGCGCACACCCTCGGCGCGACGCCGGAGCGGTTCGCGCCGCTCGCCGAGCAGTACCCCGGCTTCCCCGACACCGGTGCGCTGAACCGGATCATCGGCGACTACATGTTCTGGGCCCCGTCGCTGCGGATCGCGCACGCGCACAGCAGGCACGCGCCCACGTACTTCTACCGCTACGACTTCGCCCCGAAAACGCTGGACCTGCTGGGCTACGGCGCGACGCACGCCTCCGAGCTGATGGCGGTCTTCGGCGTGTACCACGGCAGGACGGGGTGGGTCCTCGGCGCCCTCGGGGACCGCCGAGTGGCCATGCGCGTCTCGGACGGGATGCAGCGCGACTGGATCACGTTCGCGCGCACCGGCCGTCCCGCGAGCGAATGGCCGACCTACAACGGCACCTCCCGCGCCACGCTGGTGATCGACGACAGCAACCGCATCGTCTACGACCCCTCCCCCGAGATCCGCAGGGCCTGGGAGGAGTTCACGTCCGCAGCAGCCGGATGACCGCGTCGGCGCGGGTCTCGGGCAGCCGGGCGTAGGAGAGCAGCAGCGCGGTGTCGGCGACGTCGCCCTCGGTCAGCGCGTATTCGGCGACGGTCGCGACCCGAAAGCCGTTGCGTGCCAGGTTCTCGACCGCGCAGCGCAGCGCGGCGGCGGAGCCGAGGTCGACGGTCAGGTGCAGCCCGGCGTCGGCGCCGAGCACCGTCGCCGCCGGCAGGTGCCGGCTCAGCGCCCTCCGGACCGCGGTGCGGCGCGCGCCGTAGGTGCGTGCCGCCCGGGCGACGTGCGCATCCCACGCGCCGGTTCCCAGGAAGTGGGCGAGCATCGCGGCTGCGGCACCGTCGACCCCGGTACTCGATCCGTGCCCGGCGTTCGGGACGCTGCGCGCGGCCTCGGGCACTGCGGCCCAGGCGATCCGGAGCTGCGGGCTGAGCGCCTTCGACGCGGTACCGAGGTAGACGACGTGGTCGGGGGCGAGGGTCTGCAGCGCGGGCAGCGGCGCCACGTCGAAGGAGAACTCGCCGTCGTAATCGTCCTCGATGACGAGGCCGCCTGTGGCGCGAGCCCAGTCGACCAGGTCGAGCCTGCGCTGCATCGACATCCGCACGCCCGTCGGATACTGGTGCGCGGGTGTGACGTAGACGAGGCACCGCCGGTGCGGCAGCCCGGCGACGACCATCCCCTCGTGGTCCACGGGCACGCCGATGAGCTCGTTCCCGGTGGCGCGGAAGGCGTCGAAGGCTCGCCGGTAGCCCGGTGTCTCGACCGCGACGGGCGCGTCGAACCAGGTGGCGATCGCGGCCAGCGCCGGGTTGACGCCGGGGAACAGGCGCAGGTCGTCCGGCGCGGCCCGGACGGCGCGCCGGCGGCGCAGGTGCACGGCCAGTTCCTCCTGCAGCGCTGCGATGTTCGGCGCCGCGGACGCCGCGGGCGGGAGCGCCGTGGCGTGCCGCCAGGAGCGGCGCCACCGCCGCTGGTCGATGAGGTGCACATCGGGAACGCCGGGTTCCAGGCCCACGGCGCCGGTGTCCGACGGTGGCTCCTCCCGCCGCGACGGCACGGACGTCGCGAGCATCGCACGGGCGAGGCGGTCCGTGCCGTCGGCGATCCGGGTTCCGCTGCCGGGCACGGGAATCGTCGCCCCCATCGCCGCCAGGGTGTCGTAGGCGGTGACCACGGTGCTGCGCGCGATGCCCAGTCCGGCGGCGAGCGCGCGGGTGGAGGGGAGCCGGTCCCCGGGGTGCAGGGCGCCGCGGTCGAGCCCCGCGAGGACGGCGTCGACGATGCCGGAGCTCGACAGGGACGCGTCCGCGGGCGCGAGCGCGGCCCAGAAGTCGGGGAGGTGAGCGGGCGGGCGGGGCACCTCGCCAGAATAGTGGTTCTCAGATCGCGCACGTTCTGGATCTTCCGATACTCCGGTATCGATCCGAGAATGGTCTGCATGGACAAGCTCACCCGATACCCCGAGCGCGGCGGAGACCGGCGCCTGCTCGACGAGATCCTCGACGAGGGCGTGGTCGCCGTGCTGTCGACGGTGGCCGACGGCCTCCCCTGGTCGATCCCGATCGCCTACGCGCGCGTCGGAGAGCGGATCGTGCTGCACGGCTCGACGGGTGCCGGCGCGCTGCGGCACGTCGCCGCCGGCGCGCCGGTCACGCTGACGGTGACCCACGTCGACGGCCTCGTCGTGGCCGACACCGCCTTCGACCATTCGATGAACTACCGGTCGGCCGTGCTCCGCGGCGTCCTGGACGGCGGCGGCACCGACGCCGAGGAACTACTCGACGGCTTCCTCGACGCGCTGCTACCGGGGCGGAGCACGGAACTGCGCGCGAACACCCGCAAGGAGCTCGCCGCGACGGCCGTCCTCACGCTGACGATCACCGACGACAACTGGATCGTCAAGTCCCGCACCGGCGGAGCCGCGACGAGCGAGGGCGGCTGGTCGGGTGTACTGCCGCTACGCAAGGGCTACGCCCGCGTGGAGCCCACGCCGGGCCGGGACCTGCCGGTGCCCGATTCGGTGCTCGCGGTGCTCCGCGCGAGCGGAGCGGAGGCTCCCTGCGCGTCGTGCTCGTGATTCCCGCAACGGAACCGGCAGGAATCGCCCGTGCTGGGTACGGTTGAGGCCATGAGTGCTCCGACCTCGCAGGCATCGTCGCCCGAACTGACCGCAGCGCTGCGCGCCATTCTCGACGGACGCTGGGCCGCCACGCGGGACGTGGTCCGCGAGCAGATCCAGGACGGCGCGGTGGTGCCGAAGGCCGGGCTGAGCCTGGACGAGTACCGCGAGCTGATGCTCGAGCAGATGAAGGCCATGGTGCCGCTCGGCTTCCCCGCCGACGGCTTCAAGGCCGAACACGGCGGTACGGGTGACGTGGGCGCCGCGGTCACGGCGATCGAGACCCTCGGCTACGGCGATCTCTCGCTGATGGTCAAGGCGGGCGTCCAGTGGGGACTGTTCGGCGGAGCGGTGGAGAACCTGGGCACCGAGTACCACCACGAGACCTACGTGCGCGGCCTCATCGACCTGGACGTGCTCGGCTGTTTCGCGATGACGGAGACGGGCCACGGCTCCAACGTGCAGGAACTGGAGACCACGGCCACGTACCTGCCGGAGACCGGTGAGTTCGAGATCCACTCCCCCACGTCGAGCGCCCGCAAGGACTACATCGGCGGCGCCGGCGCGCACGCGCGCTGGGCCGCGGTCTTCGCCCAGCTCATCACCGGCGGCCCGGGCGAGGAGCCCACGGCCCGCGGTGTGCACTGCTTCGTCGTGCCGATCCGGGACGAGAACGGCGACGACCTGCCCGGCGTCACCACCTCCGACTGCGGTTACAAGGGCGGCCTGCCCGGCGTGGACAACGGCCGCATCGTCTTCGATCACGTGCGGATCCCCCGGCGCGAGCTGCTGAACCGCTACGCGGAGGTCGCGGAGGACGGAACCTATTCCAGCCCCATCGATTCCGACAACAAGCGGTTCTTCACGATGCTGGGCACACTGATCCGCGGCCGGGTCACCGTCGGCGCCGCGGCGGGCGCGGCCGGCCGCCTCGGCATCACCCTGGCCACCAAGTACGCACTGGTGCGCCGGCAGTTCGACGCCCCGGGCGGCGAGAACGAGCTGCTCCTGCTGGACTACCGCACGCACCAGCGCCGCCTGCTGCCGCTCGTGGCTCGCGCCTACGCGTTCGCGATCGCCCAGAACGAGCTCACGGCCGAGCTGCACGAGCTGCAGACCGGCGATCCCGACGCCGTCGATCCCGACTACGCCCGCGAGATCGAGGGCAAGGCCGCCGCGATCAAGGCCGGGCACACCCGTCTCGCCTCCGACGCGATCAGCGCGGCCCGCGAGGCCTGCGGCGGCGCCGGCTACCTCTCGGAGAACCGGCTTCCGCTGCTGCGCGGCGACATCGACGTCTTCACCACCTTCGAGGGCGACAACCTCGTGCTCACGCAGCTGGTCGCCAAGGAGCAGCTGACCGCCTACGCCGCCGACGTGCAGGGCCTCGACGCGGTGGGCTGGGTGCGCTTCGTCGCCGAGATGGCCCGCGACGTGGTGCTGGAGAAGACCGCCGCGCGTCAGGTGGTGCAGACGCTGCTCGACGACTCGAACGAGGACACCGAGGAGAGCGACCTCACCCACCCGGGCACGCAGCTGCGGCTGCTCCGGAACCGCGAGGATCACCTGCTGCGCACCGCCGCGGCACGGATGCGGCGCGCGAAGGACGAGGACGCCGACCCGCTCGAGGTCTTCACCGAGACCCAGGACCACCTGGTCAAGGTGGGCGAGGCGCACATCGAGCGGATCGTGCTCGAGGCCTTCGTCGACGTGATCACCGACGTCACCGACCGCCCGACCCGCGACGCGCTCAAGCTCATGCGCAACCTGTACGTCTACTCGCTGCTCGAACGCGACCTGGGCTGGTACCTGATGCACCGCCACGTCTCGGTCGAGCGCGCCAAGGCCATCCGCCGCGGTGTCAACGAGCTGTGCGGCAAGGCGCGCCCGATCGCCGAATCGCTGGTCGACGCCTTCGGCATCCCCGCCGTCGCGCTGGACGTGCCGATGCTGGATCCGGCCAACAGCGTCGCCGTCCGGTAACCATGACCGAGCCGCGACCGTCCGATGCCGACCCCGAGCACATCACGCTGAGCCGGCCCGCCGCAGCGCGCCCCGACTACGGCCCCCCGAGCCGGAACCGCCCCGATATCAAGGCCGCCATGTACTGGTTCCGGCAGCTCGAGGATCTGCCCGATGCCGACCGATGGCTGATCGACACCGTCCGCGCGGACGAGCTCGTCCTCGGCGCCTTCGAGGTCTGGCGCGACAACGCCGAGGGCTGGCAGCCGCTGCTGGTCACCGACCGGCGGCTGCTCTACGCGACACCCAAGCCCACGCCCCGTGTTCTGGAACTCCCCCTGTCCGTGTTCATCCGGATCGAGGAGGGAGAGACGAACGACCCCGGCCACGTGCGCGCCAACCTGGTCGATCGCACGGGGCGCTACCACGTGTGGCTCCGGAGCAGGGTCTCCTTCCACCGCTTCTTCCAGACGGTCGACGGTGCCCGTACCTACGGCCGGTACGCCGTGGCACCGTCGCCGGAACCGGTTCGGGGCCAGGGCATCGCGCAGGAGGTCGAGCGGTACACGGAGCTGCGGGCGCGGATCGAGGCCGGCACCGTTCCCGAGGCCGAGGTGCCCACCCTGATCGCCGGGGTGTTCGGCGCGGCGCCGCCCGGAGCCGCCCACTGACGGCCGGTCCGTCGCGCTACGGCTGCAGGGTCACTCGGCGCCACGGCCCGGTGTCGGCCTCCAGGAGGAAGTGCACCTCCGCCGCGACCTTCGCGTCCTCGGACGCGACCTCGGTGACATCGTCCATCGCCAGCCAGAACGCCCGCCCGGTCAGCAGCCCGTCGGCGAAGGTCTCCCAGCCGCGATACTCCGCCTGCGCCCTGCGGAGCGCGGCGGCGAGCAGCTGCCAGGCCTCGGCCTCGTCGATGTAACCCGCGGTGTACCCGCACCGCACCACACCGGGGATGCGGGCGAGGTCCCAGGCCCGCACGTGCCGGGGCAGGTCGGGCTCCGTCAGCCTGGTGAGCAGGCGCATCGCGATCAACCGATAGATCGCCTCGTGCGCGCTCAGCACGACCCGCGGATCCTGGCCGATCACCGATGAACGCACGGAGAGGAACCGCCGGTGGTCCTCGATCGTGAGCGGCGAGTCCATCGGCTTGCCGTCGCGCTTCGCGACGCCGAGCTTCGCCGCCAGCGGGAAGACCGTCTCGTACAGGCCGGAGTGCATGCCGTCCAGCAGCTTCCCGACGGTGCGGCGCAGCTCCGGTGCGTCCTCGATGCCCCAGCTCTTGCGCAGTTCCGCCGCGGCGTACTCCGGGGGCGGCGGCCCGTCGTGCACGGTGCACTCCCACCGCAGCGCGTCCACCGGGCGCCGGCAACCGCGTAGCTGGTAGCCGCCGAGCGCGAGCGCGCGCAGGCGATCCTCGTCGACCTCCGTGCCGGTCCAATGGAAGTCCGACTTCCGGTCACCGTTGGGCCAGAGGGTCACCTCGGGTCGTTCGGTCATGATCTCACCCTAGCGGGCCCACCTGTGCGGCCGGGGTGCGCGCATCGGCGCCGCGGGACCAGCCGAGGATCACGGCGAGCAGCAAACCGATGGGCCCGAACGTCGACAGCTGCGCGAGGTACTCGAGGTTCTCCGCGTGATCGGCGAGGCCGTCGTACAGCGGTCGGCCCGGGCCCGACGTCGCCATCGAACCGACCTTCTGCGCCGCGAGCGCGGCCTCGTGGCCGTCCTGCGCCGGCGTGCCGATCAGGATCACCGCCGTCGATCCCGCCAGGACGACGAGATGGAGCAGGTGGCCGTGGTGGCGGCGCCAGGTTCCGGCGGTGCCAGTGACGACGATCGCGCTGACGATCGCCAGGACCGCCAACAGCACTGCGGCCACGACGCAGTCGGCGGAAATCGCCATACTGACGGTCCTACTGCCGCTGCCGGTGGTGAACACCAGCTGGTCGTATTCGTTGCGCGTGCCGTACGCCTCGATGGCCTGCAGCTCGTGGTGCACGACGGCGAGCGAACCCCAACCGGCGAGGAGTGCGAGCCCGGCCACCAGCACCGGCCCGCCCCAACGCCGCAGCCCCGTCTCGGCACCGTTGGGCACGCGGATCGCCGGGATCAGCATCGCCGCCGAGACGGCGACGACAAGTGCGATCAGTCCGGCCGCCGTGCTGTAGTGGGACCACCACCGGCTCAGCAACGCCCCGCACGCGAGCGCGACCACGAGGAAGACCCCCAGCCCGATCCGGAGTCCACGAATGCTCTCGTAGCGCATCTGCGGCCCGAACGAGACGCGACGAGCCAAGGGCACGAACGTGATTCCCAGTGCGACGAAGCACGCGATGGGCACCAGCGCCGCGACGACCGATGACCGACCGTCCATGATCACCCCCTAGGCTCTTCGGACGCTACACGAAACGCCTTGACCGAGGGGCGAACACGGGGACAACGACAACCCACAGAGCGGATTACCAACCAACGGAACGACTTCGATTGCGCTCCGTGGGCGTCGTCACGCCGACTCCAGTGCGGTGCTACAGCGGCAGCAGGATGTTCTTCACCCGCGGATCGGTGCGCAGGAACTCCTGCACCGCGGGATCCTTGAACGCCGCGACCAGGTTCTTGATGTTCTCGGTGTCCTTCCACCGCGTGCCGATGGTCAGCTGGCCCGCGAACTCGTCGGGCGCGGGCGGGGCGAAGATCTCCTTCGAGATCGGGACGCCCGCGGCGAGGTAGTACTCGGTATAACCTACAGCCGCATCGAGATCCGGCAGGGCGCGGGTCTGGGCGGCGAAGTCGAGCAGCGTGAACTGCAGGTTCTTCGGGTTGGTCGCGATGTCCTTGACCGTGGCCTGCCACTTGTTCACGCCCGGCTTGAGCGTGATCAGACCGGCCCGCTCGAGGAACCACAGGCCCTGGGCCTCGTTCGCCGGATCGGAGTACAGCGAGACCTTGGCGTTCTGCGGCAGCTGCTTCGGATCGGTGTACTTGTCGGAGAACAGGCCGAAGCCCCACCGGAAGACGGGCGTCGCGGCCTCCTCGCGGAAGTCCGGATTCGCCTGCAGCACTTGCCCGAGCCACAGCTTGTGCTGGTAGACGGTGGCGGCCACCTCACCCTCGCTGACGGCGCGGTTGATCGTGGTGGAGTCCGCGAGGCCCTTGAAGGCGACCTTGATGCCGTGCTTCGGGGCGACGTCCTTCGCCACGAACTCGATCAGTGCCTGTTCGGCGGCGTTGCCCTCGGTGGTGGCGACCAGCAGCGTCGCACCCGCGGTCTCATTGGCGGTCTTGGTATCCGAGCCGCCGAAGGCGCGCCAGCCGATCAAGCCACCGATCACGAGGACGGCGAGGATCACCGCCCCGATGACGAGCGGACGGCGCGAGCCGCGGGTGGTGAAGCCGTGGTCGTCGCCGGTGGGAGGTGCGTCGGGCGTAGGAGTGTCGATATCGCTCATGCGAGAGCCTTTCGGAGAACGGTCTGTTCGGGAGTGAGGTGCCGCACCAGGGCGTCGCCGGCGAGCTGGATCGCGGTGACGACGACGATGAGGACGGCGATCGTGGCGATCATGACGCCGTGGTCGAAGCGCTGATAGCCGTAGGTGACGGCGACGTAACCGAGCCCACCGGCGCCGATGGTCCCGGCGATCGTGGAGTACTCGATCATGGCGATGGTGTTGATGGTCAGGCCGCCGACGATGCCCGGCAGCGCCTCGGGGATCTGTGCGCCCCAGATGATCTGGGCGGTGGACCCGCCGGATGCCTTCGCAACGGTCACCACCTCGGGCGGCAGCGCCCGCAGGCTGTTCTCGACGATCCGGGCGAAGAAGGCGATGCCCGCGATGGACATCGGCACCACCGCGGCGGCGATCCCGATGTTCGTCCCGGTGAGGAGCCGGGTGAACGGGATGATCGCCGTCATGAGCACGAGGAAGGGCAGCGAGCGACCGACGCTGATCACCCAGGTGAGAGGTCGATGCAAGGCGGGTCTCGCGAGGAGCCCACCCGGCGCGAGATTGTGCACCAGAGCACCCAGCGGCACCCCCACGACGAGCACGATCACCATGACGAGGCCGACCATGATCACCGTGTCGCGCAGCGCGGGCAGCACCAGATCGGGAATCTCACCCAGGGGAACCGTGATCCCCGAGGCCAGGTAGGTCATGCCGCCACCGCCTCGCGCTCCGTGGCGTCGGGCCGCAGCCCCAGTGCACGCGCGACGCCCAGGACGCGGGGCAGGTCACCGTCGTCGATCCCGACGGTGACCGTCCCGACCGTGACGCCACCGACCGCCTGGACGGACGCGGACAGCAGCGCGACGGCGGCACCGGTCTCGAGCGTGACCCGGCTGAGCCAGTCGGCGGGGACGCGCGTGTCGTAGGTCAGGCGCACCGTCGTCTGGCCCGACGGTGCCGCCGCCGCCGGCCCGGCGGACCGGAGTGCCTGTCCGAGCACCGATCCGGGATCGGTCAGCAGATCGACGAGCACGCCCTGTTCGGCGAGGACGCCGTGGTCGAGCCGGGCCGCGCTGTCCGCGACGCGGACGATGGTGTCCATCTCGTGGGTGATGAGCACCACGGCGAGGCCCAGCTCGTCGCGGACGTCCCGCAGCAGGTCGAGGTACTGCGCGGTGGCGTCCGGGTCGAGACCCGACGTGGCCTCGTCGGAGAGGAGGACCTTGGGGCGCAGCGCCAGTGCGCGGGCGATGCCGACGCGCTGCCGCTGGCCGCCGGAGAGCTGATGCGGGTAGTGACCGGCCTTGTCCGCCAGGCCGACCCGGTCGAGCAGCTCCGCCACCCGCGCCCGCGTCTGTGCCTTCGTCACGCCCAGGTACTCGAGCGGCAGGGCCACGTTCTCCGCGGCCGTGCGCCGGCGCAGCAGGCTCGAGGACTGGAAGACGGTGCCGATCCGGCGGCGGGCCGCCCGCAATTGCCCCTCCGGCAGCGCCGTGAGGTCCTGTCCGCCGATCACGACGGTGCCGCTGGTCGGTCGTTCGAGCAGGTTCAGGCACTGCGCGAGTGTCGATTTACCCGCGCCGCTGGGTCCGACGACGGCGAAGATCTCGCCCGCCGCCACCGTGAAGCCCACGTCCCGCAGCACGTGCGCCGCACCGGGACCGGCGCCGTAGGTCTTGGTGAGGCCCTGCACCTCGATCATCTGTCCTCCTCGGGATGTGAGGACAACAGTGCGGCACGACGGGCCGCGGCAGAACGGTTGCGGTCAGCCTGATCCGAGCGGCTCCCCGCCGTGCAGCCGCCGGACGAGGTCGAGGGCCTCGGCACCGTCGGGCACCTCGTCCATCCACGCGGTGAGGGCGATCCCGAGGCAGGCGCCGCTGATCACGCTGTCGGCGTACTCGGTCGGATCGCCCCACGGCAGGAAGGGTTTCGCGACCATGAGGGAGGCCACGCCGTGCACGATCGTCAGCATCTTCAGCGCGATGGGCCGCGGGTCCCCGGGCGGGTAGTAGCCCACGTCCTGGAGGCGGCGCACCGTCGACTCCAGGTGGCTGAAGGCGGCGTTGTTCAGCACCTCGTCGACGTCCGAGGCGGCCTCCGACGGCTCCATCACCGCGAGCCGGTACTGCTCCGGGTTCGCCACGGCGAAGCGGACGAACTCGAGGCCCTGCGCGCGGGCCGCGTCGAGCGGGGTCGCGGCGCCTTCCTCCGCCGTGCGCAGGGCGTCGTCGAGGCCGGCGAGGTAGCGCGCCACGACCGCGCCGAGGAGCGCGCCCTTGTCGGCGTAGTGCAGGTAGATCGACGGTGGCGTGACCCCCACCCGCTGCGCGACGGCGCGGATCGACACCGCCTCGGCGCTGCCGGTCTCGATCAGCAGGGCCGTCGCGGCGTCGAGGATGTCGTCGGCGAGGCGTTCACCGTCGCCGCGCTTGTTGCGCCGCCGCTTCTCCTGAGTCATGGTCCTACGATTCTCGCAGACCGACCCGGCGGTACAGGCGCTGCAACGGCGCGGGCGCCCACCAGTTCCAGACGCCCGCCACCCGCATGAACGCGGGCACCAGCAGCATCCGGATGAGGGTGGCGTCCAGGAGCACCGCGATCATCATGCCCACGCCGAACATCTTCATGAAGGAGACGCCGGCGAAACCGATGGCGGCGAAGACGATCGCCATGAGCAGCGCCGCGGCGGTCACCACCCGGCCGGTGCGGGCGATGCCCATCGCGACGGCCTCGTCGTTGGCGGCGTGGTCCTTGACCTCCGAGTGGTCCCAGAACTCCTTGATCCGGGAGAGCAGGAAGACCTCGTAGTCCATGGACAGGCCGAAGGCGATGCAGAACATGAGGACCGGCATGTTCGCGATGATCGCGCCGGTCACCGTCGTGTCGAGCCCGCCGAGCCAGCCCCACTGGAAGATCGCGACCAGTGCGCCGAAGACGGCCGACAACGAGATCACGTTCATCACCAGCGCCTTCAGCGGCAGGACCAGGCTTCCGGTGAGCAGGAAGAGCAGGATGAACGTGGTCACCGCGATGACGACGAGCACGGTCGGGAGGGTGTCCAGAATGGACTGCACCGAGTCGCGGTTCAGTTGCGCGGACCCGCCGAAGGTCGCGGGCGCGGGCGCCCGCACCTCGTGCAGCCGGTCGAGCTGGTCGGAGGCGGCCTGCGAGAGCGGGTCGAGCTTTGACGAGACCAGCAGCAGCGCAGTCCCGTTCGCTGCGCGGGCGGTCGGGTCACCGTCGGCCACCCGCCGGCCGTCGAGGTAGGTCCCTGTGGGCGCGACCACCGCACCGGTGTCGGCGACGGACGAGAGCCGGCCGGCGTAGTCGGCCACCGCACCGTCGTCGACCCGGTCGGTGAGGACGACGCTCACCTGCCCCGCCGCGTCCTCGGCGAAGTCCGACCGGATGGTGTCGCCGACCTGGTGGGAGCTGGCGGTGGTCGGCAGCACCCGGTCGTCCGGGAAGCCGAAATGGATGCTCAGGAACGGGCTGCCGAGCACGAGCAGGAGCGCGATCAGCGCGACCCCGATGGGTACGGCGCGGCGCAGCACGACGCGGGTGAACCGGTAGAACAGGCTCTCCTGCGGGGCGGGCTCGGGCCGGCGGCGGCCGATCTTCAGGGCGTCCACCCGACCACCGAGCACGGTGAGCACCGCGGGCGTGAGGATCAGCGACGCGAGGGCGGCGAAGACGACCACGGCCACACCCGCGTAGGCGAAGGAGCGCAGGAAGTACATCGGGAAGATCGCCATCGCCGCCAACGAGAGACCGACGATGACCGCGGAGAAGAGGACCGTGCGGCCGGCGGTGTTCATGGTCCGGCGCAACGCCTCCGGCCGTGCGGACCCGCCCGCGACCTCCTCGCGGTAGCGGCTGAGGATGAGCAGCGTGTAGTCGATCGCGAGCGCCAGGCCCATGGCGGTGGTGAGGTTGAGCGCGAAGATCGAGACGTCGGTGAAGGCGGTGAAGGCGCGCAGAATGCCGGTGGTCGCGATGATCGCGGCGACGCCGACGAGCACGGGGATCGCGGCCGCCACGAGGCCGCCGAAGACCCAGACGAGCACGAGGAAGGTGATCGGGATGGCGACCGCCTCGGCGATCAGGAGGTCGCGCGAGGACTGCTCGTTGATCTGCGAGTAGCTGTAGGCCTGGCCGCCCGCGGCCACCGTGACCGGGGCGGGCGGCTCCGGCAGGCCCGCGACGATGTCCTTCGCGTTGAGCGGGGCCCGCGACTCGCCGCCGGCGATCGCGGCGACGATGAGCGCGGTGCGCTTGTCCTCGCTGACCAGCATGGGGGTGGGGGTGCTGAAGCCGTCGACCACGCTCTCGACGCGGCCGTCGGCCTTCAGCCGGTCGACCAGGCCGCGGCCGTACGCGCCCGCAGCGGCCTCCTGCCCCTCGGGGACCGAGACGGCGAGGACCAGCGGCAGGCCGCCGCGGTGGAAGTCGTCGGCCATGCGGTCGTAGGTCTGCATGGCCTCGGCCTGCGGGTCGACGTAGCCGCCGGCCTGCAGCTTGTCCGCGACCCCGGCGCCCGCGAGGCCCAGCCCGGCCAGCAGGATCACGGCCAGCAGCAGGACCGCCTTCGCGCGGCGCGCGACGAGGCGGGTGAGTGCGTCGATCATCGTCCGGCTCCTTCCACTTGTGTTAACGACGTTAAGTTAACATCGTTATCACAGGTGGCGTCAACCGCCCCCGGTCGGATTTCGCTACATCACCCGCCGGTTGCCCACGTAGACCCCGCCCGCCGCCACGAACGGGGCACCGCTGAACGACAGCGTCCAGGATTCCGAGACCGCGCCCACGTCGTACGCCGCGAGGCCGCTCGGCGAGTCGAGGCGGGCCAGAACGCGGCCGCCGTCGCTCCCGATGATCTGGCCGCTGCGCCCGAAGAAGAGATCGCCGCCCTCCGCCGTATAGGCGTCCCGGATGCCGTACGCCACGGAGTCGGAGCCGCTCGCGTTCGACTGCGTGCGCTTCGCCACGATCGCCGTGCCCGTCCCCCGCACCTCGACGGCGGGCGAGCCCTCCGCGCCGGCGACCTTCTTACCGAACATCGCACGCGACCAGAGGGTTTCGCCGGTCGCCGGGTCGATCGCCGCCACCGTCGTCCGGTCGCCGTCCGCGCGGTGCACCACCGGCAGCGACGGCGGCGCGTCGCACGCGCAGTCGTAGGCGCCCTTCCACCCGGCGGCCACCGGGCGGACGGTGCCGTCGCGGGCCATCACCTCCAGCGCGTCGCGCGTCTCCAACAGCAGGCCGGTCATCGACGTGCGTACGAGGGGCAGTTGCTCTCCGGCGGCGTACTCGCGGCGCAGCACCTGCCGGCCGCTCTCGTCGAGCACCGTCAGGACTCCCTTGCCGAACGGATCGCTCTTCGGTGCCGCGGCGATCGAGACCGCGAACCCCGCCGTGGATCGGACCTGCACGGTCTCCGCGGCGAGCCGCCAGGCCTGCGCCCCGTCGGGGCGGAAGGCGATCGCCTCCTTGTCCGTGTGCCAGACCGCGTTCTCGCCGACGAAGGCGGCGTATCCCCTGTCCCCCACCGGCTTCGTGGTCACCGCGCCGGAACCGAGATCGACGAGCGCGAGGAGCGAGTCCTGCGCGCCGGACTCGGCGACGCACGCCAGCCGCTGTTCGTACACGGCGCAATCCGACACGCGCCGCAGATCCGGCAGTGCGATCACGGGTCGGGTGGGCCGCCCGGTCGCGGCGTCGACCACCGCGATCCCGCCGGGCCGCGTCCGCACCTGGAAGACGGCAAGCCGATCTGTCGCGTCGAGGAAGTCCCACTCCTCGCTCACCTCCCAGCGCGGCTTCTCGGGCTTCGTCGCGAGCGAGGGCAGCGCCGGGACCGAGGGCACCCTCGGGAGCGCGGCGGCAGCGGCGGTCGGCCCGTTGTCGGCGCCCGGCGAATACAGCCAGCGGTATCCGCCGTAGCCGGCGACAGCCACGAGCAGCACCGCCACGAGCGCGATAACGGCAAGGTTGCGGCCGGTCCGGCGGGGCGGCACCGTCGGGACGGTGCGAATCGGTTCCTGCCCGCGCAGGTGCGTGCGATCCGGGTCGTACGGCTGCGCCGGGAGCGGCGACGGCGCCACTGCGGGCGCGGTGGGGAGCGCGGCGGCGAGCGCGGCCGCGAACTCGCCGCTGGAGCCGAACCGGTGCGCCGGGTCCTTCGCCATCCCCCGCGATAGCACCCCGTCGACCTGCGGCGACAGGTCCGGACGGGCGCGACGGACCGACGGCGCCGGCGCCCCGAGATGGCCGGCGATCACGTTCGCGGCGTTGCTGTCCGCGAACGGCGCCGACCCGGTGAGCAGGTGAAAGGCCGTGCACGCCAGGGAGTACTGATCCGACCGCGGCCCGACGGCGAGCCCGCGCAGTTGCTCGGGCGAGGCGTAGTGCAGCGTCCCGACGGTGACCCCCGTCCCGGTGAGGTCCGAGGCCTCGTCGCCCCGCCGGGCGATCCCGAAGTCGGTGAGCAGGATCCGGCGGTCGGTACTGACCAGGATGTTGGCCGGCTTGACGTCGCGATGCACGAGACCACGCGCGCCCGCGTAGTCCAGGGCGTCCGCGACGACGGTCACGATCCGGGCGACCTCCGCATCGGATATCCGCCCGGCCCCGGCGATCTTCGCGACGTCGGCACCGTCGACGTAGGCGAGCGCGATCCACAACCGTCCCTCGAACTCGCCCCGGTCGTGCACCGTGACGATCGCGGGGTGCGCGAGCCCGGCCGCGAGATCGGCCTCGCGGAGGAAACGCGCGCGGTAGTGGTCGTCAGCGGCGAACTGCGGGGCCAGCACCTTGAGCGCGTCGGAGCGCGGCAACCGGGGGTGCCGCGCGACGTACACCTCCCCCATCCCGCCCGCGCCGAGCAGCCGCTCGATCCGGTACCCGGCGAAGTCCTCGCCCACGTTCAGCATCGTCGCCCCTCCTTCACGGGAGGCATCGTGGCACGCCGCGATTGGCTCCGGCCAGGAGTTCGCTAGACGCCGCCGAGGCGGTTCTGGCCCAGACTGTGGACGAAGCGGGGGCCGAGGAGGGCCAGTTCCCGGGTGTACGCGTCGGACCAGCCGCCGAAGGGGACGTGCGCGAGGTACTCGTTGCGGAAGCGGTCGTCCTCCGAGACCTCGGTGGCGCAGAAGTCGGGAATCGCGAGATCGACCACCGGGCCGCCCCGCTCGACCTCCGCCAGCACGAGCGGCGCGTTCGCGCCCAGGAAGTCGTCGATGATCCAGCCGTCCTCGCCGAGCCACACGGAGTACCGCACCTTGGCGACGACGTGCTCGGCGCGGCGCACTATCTGTCCCGCCACCAGGGCGTCGAGATCGCGTTCGGCCTCGTACCGGGTGCCGCTCACGGCGGGCCCCTTGGCCGTCATGGTCCCCGTGGTCACCCCGTCGAGCGCGTCGACCAGCGCGCCGGGATCGTCGGCGAGCTCCGACGGAGCCGGCCCCTGCACCCGGACCCGGACGGCGTACCCGTCGGCGGCGAACAGATAGGCCTGCACGATGAGGGTGGGCGCCGGGTCGAGAGCGGCGGCCTCGGGGACCTCGCGCACGAAGAACTTGCGCTCGAACTCGAAGTCCCCGAAACCCTGCTCAGACATGCCCCCACCGTAGCCGGTCGGCACGGCGTTGCGCTGGAGGCGGAACCGCTCAGACCAGCGTGTAACCGGCCTCCTTGACCGCGGCCTCGACCGCGTCCCGCGCCAGCTCGGCCTCGCTGGCGACGGTGACGGCACCGGTCTCCACGTTCACCTCGACACCGGTCACGCCGCCGATCTCCGAGATCTCCTCGCGCACCGAGGACGCACAGTGCCCGCAGGTCATGCCGGTCACGGTGTAGGTGGTCTCCACTGCCATTGCTCACTCCTTACAACACGGGCGCGATCGTCGCGCACCGTCGACTATACCCCCTAGGGGTATCAATCCGCTATCGCGGCCGCCCAGAACCGCTCGATCGGTGCGGCTTCCGCCGGGCCGGCGAACTGCAACTGGCCGAGCCACACCGCGATCCTTCCCGTGTCCGGGTAGAAGTAGAACGCCGTACCCGAGCCACCGACCCAGCCGTACCGGCCCGGCACACTCCAGGGGTGCACGCGGTCGACGTCGACCGCGCCGCCGTAGCCCCACGCGGCACCGTCGAGGAAGACGTTGCCGGGTTGCGGCGGCACCTGCGCGGTCGTCATCGCGGCCACGGACTCTGGACTGAGCACCCGCGCCCCGTCGGATTCCCCCGCCCCGCGGAGCATCCGCCCGAACCGCAGCAGATCGTCGAGCGTGGAGAGCAGGCCGCCCGCACCGGACTCGAAGACGGGCGGCGGGACGAAGGCACCGTCGGCGGGGTCGACGATCGCGAGCCCGTCCGGCGTCGCCATCACGGCGTCGCCGAGCCGCGGGCGCATGGCCGCGGTCGCCCGGAACGCGGTGTCGGCCATGCCGAGCGGGTCCAGCACCGCGTCACGCAGGACCTCGCCGAGCGTGCCGCCGGTGGCGCGGGCGAGCAGAACGCCCAGCAGGTCGGCGCCGGTGTTGTAGGTCCAACCCTCCCCCGGTTGGTGCGCCAGCGGGAGCTGCGCGGCCGTCGCGAGCCACTCGTCGGGCGGCGGGGTGCCCAGCGGGTCGGCCGGCCCCTGGTGCAGGGTGCCGAACAGCGCCGCCATCAGCGGGGCGGAGAAGTCGGAGAGCATGCCGAGGCCACCGGTGAACGAGAGCAGGTGCCGCACGGTGATGGGGCGGACCGCGGGCACCGTCTCGTCGAGCGGTCCGGCCGGATCGCGGAGCACGCGGGGCTCGGCGAGCTCGGGCAGCCACCGCGCCACCGGGTCGTCGAGTCCGACGGTGCCGCGCTCGACGTGCACGAGCGTGGCTGCGGCGAGGATCGGCTTGGTCAGCGAGGCGATGCGGAAGACGGTGTCGCGGGTCATCGGCACGCCCGCCGCCCGCTCGCCCGCCACGGCGACGGTCAGGCCCGCCGGATCGTCGAAGGCCGCGACCGCACCCGGCAGCGGCCCCTGCGCGATCTCCCGTTCGATCAAGTCACTCAGCATCGCGTCCACTCCCTCGCCGGCGTCGGTCCGTACCCTCTAGAAGCATGCCCATCCCCGAGTACGTGCGCAGCATCCGCGAGAAGATCGGCACCGACCTGTTGTGGCTGCCCGGCGTCGCCGCGATCGTCGTGAACGAGGCGGGCGAGGTCCTGCTCGGCAGGCGCGCCGACACCGGAGCGTGGGCCTCGATCGCCGGCATCCTCGAACCCGGCGAGCAGCCGGCGGAGGCGATCGTCCGCGAGATCCGGGAGGAGGCGGGCGTCGAGGCGGAGGTGGTCGCACTGCTCGACCTGCGCACCGACGATCCGGTGACCTACCCGAACGGCGACGTCGCGCAGTACCTCACGATCCTCTACCTGTGCCGGTACGTCTCCGGGGACGCCCACGTCGCCGACGACGAGTCCCTCGAGATCGCCTGGTTCGCGCCGGATGCGCTGCCACCCATGTCGGTCCGGCAGACCGAGCGCGTGCGCCGCGGCCTCGACGCGATCAGCCGATGACCTGCTCGCCGCGGCGGATCTCGACGATCGGCAGCCGCAGCGCACCCGGGGCGGTCGCGGGGACCACGGGTCGGCGCGGCTCGACGGGGGCGATGCGGCGATAGGGCTCGCCCTGCGGGGCACGCCGGTCCGCCTCGCCCCGGTTCGGCCACAGCGCGGCGGCCCGCTCGGCCTGCGCAGTGATCGTCAGCGACGGGTTCACCCCGAGGTTCGCGGAGACGGCGGAGCCGTCGACGACGCTGAGCGTCGGGTATCCGTACACCCGGTGATACGGGTCGATCACACCGCGCGACGCGTCGGCGCCGATCGCGCACCCGCCCAGGAAGTGCGCCGTCATCGGAATGTTGACGACCTCGCCCCAGGTGCCCGCTGCGATGCCGTCGATCTTGTCCGCGATCCGCCGCGTCGCCTCGTTGCCCAGGGGGATCCACGTCGGATTCGGCTCGCCGTGTCCCTGCCGCGAGGACATCGTCCGGCCGAACAGGCCGCGCTTGGTGAACGTCGTGATCGAGTTGTCCAGGTTCTGCATGACCAGCGCGATGATCGTCCGCTCACTCCACCCGTTGACGAACAGCACGCGAAGGAAGGCCAGCGGATGGCGCGCCACGGTGCCGAGGAAGGTCAGCCAGCGCGGCGTACGGCCGCCGCCGTCGGTCATCAGGGTCTGCAGCATGCCCATCGCGTTGGAGCCCTTGCCGTAGCGCACCGGCTCGACATGGGTGTCACTGCTCGGATGGAAGGAACTGGTGATCGCGACGCCCCGGGTGAGGTCGAGATCCTCGTCGACGCTCATCCGGACGGCGGAGAGGATCGATTCGGAGTTGGTCCGGGTCAGCACGCCCAACCGATCGGAGAGCGCGGGCAGGGCGCCGGTATCGCGGAGCTTGTGCAGCAGTTGCTGCGTGCCCCAGGTGCCCGCGGCGAAGACGACGTGCTGCGCCGTGTACGTCCGCCGGCGCTTGCGCAGCTTCGCTCCCGAGCGGACCGTCGACACCGCCCAGGTGCCGTCGCCCAGCTGCGTCAGCCCGGTCACCGTCGTCAGCGGATGGACCTGCGCGCCGGCCCGCTCAGCGAGCCCGAGATAGTTCTTGACCAGAGTGTTCTTCGCTCCGTGGCGGCAGCCCGTCATGCACTCGCCGCACTCGATGCAGCCCGTGCGATCGGGCCCGACGCCGCCGAAGAAGGGGTCCGGCACCGTCTTGCCGGGCTCACCGAAGTAGACGCCGACGGGCGTCTGGATGAAGGTCTCGCCGGCACCCATGTCGTCGGCGACCTGCTTGACGATCTCGTCGGCGGGCGTCATGTGGGGATTGCGGACGACGCCCAGCATGCGGCGGCCCTGGTCGTAGTACGGCGAGAGCTCGTCGAACCAGTCGGTGATACCCGCCCACTGCTCGTCCTCGAAGAACGACGCGGGCGGCTTGTACAGCGTGTTCGCGTAGTTCAGCGAGCCGCCACCCACGCCCGCACCCGCGAGGATCAGGCAGTCGCGCAGCAGGTGGATGCGCTGGATGCCGTAGAGACCCAACGCCGGCATCCACACGAACTTGCGCAGATCCCAGCTCGTCTTGGCGAAGTCCTCGTCCGCGAACCGCCGGCCCGCCTCGAGGACGCCGACGCGGTAGCCCTTCTCCGTCAGCCGCAGCGCCGTGACGGATCCGCCGAAGCCGGATCCGATGACGAGCACGTCGTAGTCGGTGGTCGTGGTGGTCGCCGGGATGGCTGAGCTGGGCATGTCGGTCTCCTTCGGTCCGTCCCGACGGGGCCGTCGCCGGGGTGACACGTGTCACTAACGTGTTCCATTTGATTACACATCAGGTACATCTGTCAACCATGCGGACACTGAGCCCGGAGATGTAGTCTTGCGGTATGAGTGCTCCCGCCCGCTTCCAGACGGAGGTCAAGCAGCTGCTCCGGGACCGTGCGCTGGACGCCGCCCGCGAGCTCGTGGTCGACCAGGGCTGGGACGCGGTGAACATGTCACTCATCGCCAAGCGCGTCGGGGTGAGCCGCACCGCGCTGTACAAGGAACTCGGCGCCAAGCAGGACCTGGCCACGGCACTGATCCAGCGCGACGCGGACCGCTACCTCGACGCCGTCACCGCGGCCGTCACCGCCGCCGGGAACGTCGTCGCGGGCCTCGGCGCGGGAGCCCGGGCCGCGCTGGTCCACGGGGCCGACAACACGCTGCTCAAGTCGATCCTCGCCGGGGTGCCCGGTGCGGGCGACGAGCTGCTCCCGCTCCTCACCACCGACCCCGAAGCCGTGTTGGGCCGCGCGATCGGCGCGGTGCGCGGCGCGCTCGATGCACGTCCCGACGGGGCGGCCGTCGACGACGCGACGGTCGAGGTCTTCGTGCGGCTCACCGTGAGCCACCTGCTCGCGCCCCGCGGAAGCATCGACGAGGCCGCGGCGCAGATCGAGCGCACGGCCGCCGCGCTACTGGGCTGAGGGCGGATCGCGCGCCGTCAGTTCGCGGATCGCTCCGTCAGTTCGCGGATCGCGCCGCGAGCAGCGGCTCCAGGGCGGCGCGGACGGCGTAGTCGTTGCGGGCCCAGGCCTGCACGGTGGAACCATCGGCGAGCTGCAGCCCGACGCCGTAGCGGCGCCGGGGCACCGTGCCCAGCCGCCCCATCGCGCGGGCCGACGACCACACCGGGAAGTCCTCGGGCTTGGCCTTGCGCGGGTGATCCGGCGCCTTCCCCGGGAGGATCCGCGCGATATCGGCGACGGGGATCGTCTCCTCGCCGCAGCGCAGGTCCTCCTCGGTCAGCGCCATCGAGACGTGCGTGCGGCCGGCCGTCACCTGCAGCCAGACGAAGCCCTGCGTCGCCAGGCCCAGGAGCAGCCAGATCCACCACTCCGCGGTACGGCCCACCAGCAGCCACTGGGTGAGGATCATCGCCACCGTCGCCACGGGCACGAGCACCAGCCAGACGCGGGACAGCCCCCGCTCGGCGTACAGCGGCGTCACCGACCGGCCACCGTCGAACCGGGCTTGAAGTACGCCATCGCCTCGCGGCTGTTGGCCGTGATCATCGCGCCGACCACGGCGATGGTCGCCAGGATCGCGGGGACGGCGATCGGGGCCTGGTCGGAGAAGAACGCGAGCACCCCCTGCACCAGGACGAAGGCGGCGACGAACTGCAGCACCAGCCGCGCCCAGGAGTGGCCGCGCCACAGGAAGTAGACGAGCGCACCGGTCACGATCACACCGACGACCACCATGCCCAGGGCCATGACGAAGGTCGTGGAGTCGTACTGCTCGAAGGTCTTGTACTGCTCGCGGAAGCTCCTGGCGATGAGGCCGTCGCCCTCCCGCATGGCATCGAACTGCTCGCGCAGTTCCGCGGAGCCGCGGTTCGCGAACGCCTGCGCCACCCGGGCGACCGCGGACGCGAGGATCACGAAGACCCACAGCTGGACCGAGAGCTTCACGTCGTCGGGCCGGGGGCCGCGCTCGGGCTTCGGCGCGGGCGGCGGTGCGGGCCAGGTGGGCGGCTGCTGGCCGGGCCCGGGCCAGACGGGGCCCTGGTGCTGCATGTTCACCACGTCCCCCGGTTGAGCCAGCCGGCCGCCTCGGTGGCCCAGTAGGTGAGCACGATGTCGGCGCCCGCGCGGCGGATCGACAGCAGCGACTCGCGGATCGCGGCGTCGCGATCGATCCAGCCGTTCTGCGCCGCGGCGGTGATCATCGAGTACTCCCCCGAGATCTGGTACGCGGCCACGGGAACCGGCGACGCGGCGGCCACGTCGGCCAGCACGTCGAGATAGCTCATGGCGGGCTTGACCATCACGATGTCCGCGCCCTCGGCGAGGTCGAGATCCAGTTCGCGCAGCGACTCCCGGCGGTTCGCGGCGTCCTGCTGGTACGTCCGGCGGTCCCCGATCAGCGACGAGCCGACGGCCTCCCGGAACGGTCCGTAGAAGGGCGAGGCGTACTTCGCGGTGTAGGCGAGCAGCGAGACGTCCTGGTGGCCCGCGGCATCCAGCGCCGAGCGCAGCACGCCGATCTGGCCGTCCATCATCCCCGACGGTCCGAGCATGTGCGCCCCGGCGTCGGCCTGAGCGACCGCCATCAGCGCGTACCGCTCCAGCGTGGCGTCGTTGTCCACCCGGCCGTGCGCGTCGAGCACGCCGCAGTGACCGTGCGAAGTGAACTCGTCCAGGCACGTGTCGGCCATGATCACCGCGGCATCGCCGAACTGGTCGCGCAGAGCCCGCAGACCACGGTTGAGGACCCCGTCGGGGTTCCACGCGGCGCTGCCCTCGGCGTCCTTGTCGGCATCGTCGGGAACCCCGAACAACATGATCCCGCCGACGCCCTCGCGCACGGCCTCGTCGGCCGCGGCGCGCAGCGAGTCGACGGTGTGCTGGACGACGCCCGGCATCGACGAGATCGGCGCGGGGGCGTCGATCCCGTCGCGCACGAACATCGGCAGCACCAGCTGCCGCGGCTCCACCGAGACCTCGGCGACGAGGCGGCGGACGGCGGGCGTGGTGCGCAGCCGGCGGGGCCGCACCTGCGGAAAACTCATGCCTCCCAGCCTACGTAAGCGCTACGACCGCGACCGACGCGGCTTCTTCCGCGGCGGGGGCAGGGCGCCCTCGGCGCGGAGCCGCGCGGCGTGGGCCGCCAGGGCCTCCACGAGGTCCTCCACCGAGGCGGTCTCCGGCTGCACGTCCACCCGCAGGCCGAACTCGATCGCGGTCTCGGCCGTCTTCGGGCCGATGCACGCGACGATGGTGCGGGCGTGCGGCTTACCGGCGATGCCGACCAGGTTGCGCACCGTCGAGCTGGAGGTGAAGCAGACCGCGTCGAAATCGCCGGACTTGATCATCTCGCGGGTCGAGGCGGGCGGCGGCGCGGCGCGCACCGTGCGGTACGCCGTCACGTCGTCGATCTCCCAGCCGCGGTCGCGCAGGCCCTCGGCGAGGGTCTCGGTGGCGATGTCGGCACGCGGCAGCAGGACCCGGTTGACCGGGTCGAAGACGTCGTCGAAGGGCGGGAAGACCTCGAGCATGCCCAGGCTGGACTGCTCGCCCGCCGGGATCAGCTCCGGCTCGATGCCGAAGGCGCGGACCTTGGCGGCCGTCTGCTCGCCGACGCAGGCGATCTTCACGCCGGAGAAGGCGCGGGCGTCCAGGCCGAACTCGATGAACTTCTCCCACACGGCGCGCACGGCGTTGGTCGAGGTGAAGACGACCCACTGGTAGCGACCGTCGACGAGGCCCTTGACCGCGCGCTCCATCTGCGCGGGGCTGCGGGGCGGCTCGACGGCGATGGTCGGCACCTCCATGGGGATGGACCCGTGGGACCGCAGCCGGTTCGACATCTCGGCGGCCTGGTCCTTGGTGCGGGGCACCAGGACGGTCCAGCCGTACAGGGCGCGCGACTCCCACCAGGAGAGCTTGTTCCGCTGGCCCACGACCTTGCCGACGGTGACCACGAGCGGGCCCGGCAGGCCGGCGCCGGCCTCGTTGAGGGTGGCCAGGGTGGCCTCGACGGTCTTCTGCTTGCAGGTCGAGCCCTGCGCCGTGACGGCGACCGGGGTCTGCGGCGCGAGGCCGTTCTCGACCAGCGCGGAGGCGGTGTCGGCCAGGTGCTCGGCGGTCGCGCTCAGGACCAGGGGCGACGGTGCGGCGGCCAGCGCCGCCCAGTCGACCTCGCCGCGCACGTCGGCCTCGGTGTGCGCCGAGCCCAGCGCCATACCGGCGTACGCGGGGACGGCGGTCGCCGGGGCCAGGCCCGGGACGATCTCGAAGGCGACCTGGGTGCGGGCGACGGCGTTGACCTCGGCCAGCACGGCGTCGCTCGACAGGGGGTCGCCGGCGACCAGGCGGACCACGTCGAGGCCGTGGCGGGCCTGCGCGAGCAGCGTCTTGGCGACCTCGGCGGGCTCGCCGAGCGCGGGCGCGACGGTGGCGGGGTTGCGCACGGCCGGCTCGCTGCGGCGGCCCTTCGCGGTGCTCGCGTCGGCTGCGGCATCGTCGGACTCGACCGGCTCGGCAGGCAGGGCGGTGCCCACCATGTCGAGCACGGTCTGCGGAACGTCGGGGTCGGTGTAGACCGTCCGGGCGCCCGCGATAGTCTGCTCTGCACGCAGGGTGAGGAGCCCCGGATCTCCCGGGCCGGATCCCACGAAGGTGATGCGGCCCGGTGCCACCGCCCGGCCACGGGCGGGGCTCTTCGTCTTCGCGGTGACGCGGGTGGACACCGCGTCGGTGTCGTGCGCCGTGTCGGCCTTCGCGGACTGTGCAGTGCGGCTCATGTATCGGCTCCCAGTAGTTGCGGGTGCTACGCGAGCAGGTCGCGTGCGCCCAGGTCGAGCAGCTCCCGTGCCAGCGCGATGCCCAACGCGCCGGCCTCACCCACCGGACCGACCACGGAGGCCCGGACCGAGTCGGAGCCGTCCGCCGCCAGCGCGATGCCGCGCAACGACAGCTCCTCGAAGATCCGACCGTCGTCGTCGAGGGACTCGACGACGTCTGCGATCGCACCGACGGGCGCGGTGCATCCGGCTTCCAGTTCGGCGAGGAGGGCACGCTCGGCGGTGACCGCCGCGCGCGTGACCGGATCGTCCAGACCGGAGAGCACGGAGTGCAGTTCCGCATCGTCGCGTCGGCACTCGACTGCGAGTGCGCCCTGCGCGGGCGCCGGCAGCATCTGCACCGGATCGAGCGCTTCCGTCACCTCGTTCTGGCGACCGATCCGCTTGAGTCCGGCGAGGGCGACCACGATCGCGTCGAGTTCACCGTCCGCTACTTTGCGTAACCGAGAATCAAGGTTGCCTCGTAGGGGGCGGATTTCCAAACCCAGACCCAGTGCGTTAAGCTGGCTGGCCCGCCGCGGGCTGGACGTGCCCACCACGGACCCCGCCGGAAGCTCCCCCAGCACGAGACCGTCGCGCGCCACGAGCGCATCGCGGGCGTCCTCGCGGGGCGGTACGGCGGGCATCGAGAGACGGTCGTCGGGGGCCGTCGGCAGGTCCTTGAACGAGTGCACGGCCACGTCGACCTCGCCCGCCGCGAGTGCATCGCGCAGCGCGGAGGTGAAGACGCCGACACCGATCTTCTCGACCGGCTCGGCGCTCAGGTCGCCAGGGGTGGTCACGATCACGAGCTCGGCGGGGTGGCCCGCCGCGACCAGCGCGTCGCGGACGGTGCCGGCCTGCGTGGTCGCCAGCAGCGAGCCCCGGGTGCCGATGCGGATGGGGTTCGGAACGGATGGCGTGGTCACTTCAGACACTTCGGTCGTCGGATCCTTCGGTCGCGGATACGGCGCCCGTGGCGCCCGGCTTGAGTTCGAAGAGCTCGCGCAGCGCCTCGGCGTAGGAGTCGCCGCCCGGGGTGGCCGCCAGTTGCTTGACCCGCACCGTCGGCGCGTGCAGGAGCTTGTCGACGACGCGGCGCACCGTCTGCGCCACCTCGTCCCGGTCCGCCCCCTCCAGGCCCGGCAGGCGCGAATCCAGCCGCAGCAGTTCGGCCTCCACCACCTCGGCGGCGCGGCGCCGCAGCGCCGTCACCGTCGGCGTGACCTCGGCCGAGCGCTGCGCCGAGAGGTACTCCGCGAGCTCGTCGGAGACGATCCGGCGCGCCTTCTCGGCGTCCTCCTCCGCCGCCTGCGTGCCCGGCTCCCGGGAGAGCGCCTCGATGTCGATGACGGCGACGCCCGGCAGTCCTGCGACGGCGGGGTCCACATCCCGGGGCAGGCCCAGGTCGCACACCACGAGATCGGTGTCGACGGTGCGCTGCGCCAGCGCGGAGTGCACGTCGGCGAGGCTCACGACGCTGCCGACGGCGCCGGTGCAGGCGATGAGCACGTCGGCGTCCGCGAGCGCGGCGACCACACCGTCCATCGGGACCGACCGGGCACCGTCGACCCCCGCGTCGAGGGCGGCCTGCGCGAGCCGCGCCGCCTTGTCCTGCGTGCGGTTGGCGACGGTGACGTCGGTCGCGCCCGCGCGGGCCAGGTGCGCGACGCCGAGGCCGCCCATGGCACCGGCGCCGACGACGACGGCCCGCCGCAGCGCACCGCCCTGCGCGCCGAGGATGGCCTGGGCGCGGTCGAGGGCGACGGAGACGACGGAGGCGCCGGCCTTGTCGATGCCGGTGTCGGTGTGCACGCGCTTGCCCACGTGCAGGGCGCGCTGCGCGAGATCGTGGATGACGCGGCCCGCGACCTGGTGCTCGTCGGATGCGGCGTACGCGCCGCGGATCTGCCCGAGGATCTGCTGTTCGCCGACGACCATCGAGTCGAGGCCGCTCGCGACGGAGAACAGGTGCTGGACCGCGGCCTCCGAGTAGCGCACGAAGGCGTGCTTGCTGAGCTCGTTGATGGTGAGGCCGGAGCGGGCGGAGAGGACGTCGGAGACGGCTTCGAGCGCGGGGTGGAAGGCCTCGACCACGGCGTAGATCTCGACGCGGTTGCAGGTGGTGACCACCATGACCTCGTCGATGTGGGGCGACTCCATGAGCTGCTGCAGCACCTTGGGACGATCGGTCTCGGTGATCGCCAGCTTCTCGAGGACCGACACCGGCGCGCTGCGGTGCGACGCGCCGAACAGCAGAACCGACACCCTCGCTGCTCCTTCGAAGATCATGACGAGTGAACTACAGTCCGTAGTTTCCCGTTAAGGCACGGTACCCCGCATCCCCTGAAAGGGGAAAACGCGCACAGCCTCACCTCACCCGTGCAGGTGACGGCAGGTCACCCGTCAGGGTCGTTCAGCCCAGGATATCCGCCCGCAGCTGCGGAATGTCCGCTTCCCACAGCCGCGAGCCAATCAGGGGCCGAGTTCCGCGCGCAGCCCTACGACGTCCACGTCCCAATAGCTGTGCATGGCCCCGTCGAGCAGCACGACCGGCAGCATGTCGCCGTACTCGCCGCGGTACTCGGTGTTGCCGGGCGCATCGACGTCCAGCTGCAGGTAGTCGACGGGGCGGTCGGCGGCGCGGAGCTCGTCGACCAGCGCTGTGAGCTGGTCGTGGGCGCGGGCGCACATCCCGCATCCCTCCCTCGTGAGCAGAGTGATGACGGCCATGTGCCGAGTGTCCCACCCCGGCGCAGCCGCGCGCCGCTAAGGTTGAGGGGAATCACGCGAGCGGGAGGTGCCCTTGTCGGACCAGGCCAGCGCCGAGGAACGTCGGCAGAGCGCGGCGGGCGAGGCCAGCGCCGACGCCGCCCACTCCCTGCTGCTCGAGAAGGAGGGCCGTGAGGACGGCCAGGTCCTGCCGGATCTGACGGCCGCCGCCTTCTTCGATGTCGACAACACGATGGTGCAGGGCGCGTCGATCGTGCACTTCGCCCGTGGCCTCGCCGCCCGCAACTACTTCTCCTACTCCGACCTGGCGTCCGCGATCTGGGCGCAGGCCAAGTTCCGGCTGACCGGCAAGGAGAACAGCGAGGACGTGGCCGCCGGCCGTGAGAAGGCGCTGTCCTTCATCGCGGGGCGCTCCACCGAGGAGCTCAAGGCCGTCGGCGAGGAGATCTACGACGAGATCATCGCCGACAAGATCTGGCCCGGCACCCGGGCGCTGGCGCAGATGCACCTCGACGCCGGCCAGCAGGTCTGGCTGGTGACGGCCACCCCCGTCGAGCTGGCGCAGACGATCGCGGACCGCCTGGGCCTGACCGGCGCGCTGGGCACGGTGGCCGAGTCGCAGGACGGGGTGTTCACCGGCAAGCTCGTCGGCGACATCCTGCACGGCCTCGGCAAGGCGCACGCCGTCCGGTCGCTCGCGATCCGCGAGGGGCTCAACCTCAAGCGCTGCACCGCCTACAGCGACTCGCACAACGACGTGCCGATGCTCTCCCTGGTGGGTACCGCCGTCGCCATCAACCCGGATTCGGACCTGCGGGACGTCGCGCGGGTGCGCGGCTGGGAGATCCGCGACTACCGCACCGGCCGCAAGGCCGCCAAGATCGGCGTCCCCACCGCCCTCGGCGTGGGTGTCGCCATCGGCGGCGCCGCCGCCCTGATCAAGCACTTCAGCGACGAGTAGACCTCCCGCCCGCCGGCCCCCAGCTCCGACGGTGCGCCCGTCCGGTGGGGAATCGGCTTCCGACGTGGGACAGCTGGCGCCCGGTGGGGAATCGGCGCCGCGCGGGGGACGGCCGACCCCACACCCCACGACCGGCGTCCAGTGGGGGACGAAACGCCAGACCCGCCTTTCGGTGCCGCGCGGGGGACGAACACCCGCGAGCGGAACGGTCCTCCCGCCCGGCCCGGCCACCGAACCACCCAGCCCGGCCGCACAGCACCGTCGGGCACGAGCACCGCACCGTCGAACCTAGAAGTCCTGGAAGATGTTCTTCCGGCGCGCGAGGATGCGGTAGAGCGACTGCTGGATGGTCTCGCGGACGTTGTCGGTGAGTTCGAAGACCACCATGGGGTCGTCGGCGTCGGACTGGGCGAACCGGTCCGTCGGGATGGGCTCGCCGAACTCGATGTGCCACTTCGACGGCAGCGGCACCATGCCCAGGGGCCCGAGCCATGGGAACAGCGGCGTGATCGGCGCGTAGGGCAGGCCCAGGAGGCGGGCGACGGGCTTGACGTCGGCCAGCATCGGGTAGATCTCCTCCGCGCCCACGATGGACACGGGGATGATCGGCACCTGCGCGCGGATCGCCGCGGTGACGAAGCCGCCGCGGCCGAAGCGCTGCAGCTTGTACCGGTCGCGGTAGAGCTTGCCGATGCCCTTGAAGCCCTCCGGCCAGACGGCGACCAGCTCGCCGCGGGTGAGCAGCGCCTCGGCGTCGGCATTGCAGGCCACGGTGGCGCCCAGCTTGCGCGCGACCTCGCCGACGAACGGGTACTCGAAGGCCAGGTCGGCCGCCAGCAGCCGCAGATGCCGCTGGTCCGGGTGGTTGTCGTGCACCGCGACCGCGGACATCAGGCCGTCCAGCGGGATGACGCCGGAGTGGTTGGCGACCAGCAGCGCGCCGCCCTCGCGGGGCAGGTTCTCGGCGCCGGTGGTGTCCACCCGGAACCACTTGTCGTACACGGGGCGCAGCGCGGGCAGGAAGACCGCGTCGGTCAGGTGCGGATCGAAACCGAAGGGATCGATGTCGTAGTCGCCGGTGAGCCGCTCGCGGACGAAGGCGGCACCGTCGACCACCGATTCCGCGGCGCGCTCGCGCCAGCCCGGACCGGGCTCGTCGGGCTGCGCGGCGGCGACGTAGTCGGGGTTGAGGGCGTGCACCGTGGCCTCGCGCCGCTGGGCCGACGATGCCGGGGTCCCGGTGAGCGCGGACGGGTGCCGCTGCTGCGCGCGCTCGCGCCCCTCGGAGCGAGCGGTGTCGATGGACACGGGCAGCTGCAGCACCTTCGCGTGCTGTGAGCCTGATGGCTTCGTCATGCCTCCACCGTCCAGCCGTGCCGTTCCGAGGTCTCGATCCCCGCGAACCGCCGCGCCAGCGAGGCGACCCGCTGCTCGACGCTCCGGAAGGAATCCACACCGATTGTAGGTTCTGTGGGCCCGTGGCGTGCGACGTCCATCATCGCCTGCCGGGTGGTCAGGCGCGGCTCGAAACCGAGCTCCCTGCGCATCCGGGTGGTGTCGAAGGCGTTGCCGAAGCTCAGGTACGCGAGCTGCACCTTGTCGGTGGGGGTGCGCCCGCGGCCCCGGATCGCGGCGACGGCGGGCCCGAACGCGGCCGCCACGACGGGCAGCGGCACGCGGCCGGCCAGGCGGATCGCCTGCGACATGGAGATCGCACCGTCGCCCGCGATGTTGTACGTGCCCGGCCGTCCGGCGACGACGGCGTGCTCGAGCGCGCCGAGGGCGTCGTCCTGGTGCAGGAGCTGCAGGCGGGCGTCGCGGCCCACGATCGAGGGCACGACCGGCCGCTCGAAGAGCGAGCCGAGGAGGGTCTCGATGTTCGGCCCCAGGATGGGCGCGAGGCGCAGGATCGTGAGCTCGAGGTCCGTGCGCCGGCGGGCCATGCTGCGGGCGTAGGCCTCGGCGTCGAGCAGATCGCGCGGATGGCCGCTCGCCGCGGCGCCGCCGACGAGATCCTCGGTGACCAGCGCGGGATTGCGCGAGCTCGAACCGTAGACCTGGGTGGACGAGCGCATGATGACCCGCTTGACCGTCTCCGACTTCTGGCACGCGGCGAAGACCCGCATGGAGCCGAAGACGATCGCGTCCTTGGTGGAGGTGGACGGGAAGTGGTTGTCGATGACCGAGGTGGAGCAGTGCACGACCGTGTCGACCTCGTTGGTCGCCATGATCTTGCCGAAGATGTGGCTGCGGTAGTCGACGCGGATGAACTCCGCGGGCTCCATCCGCCGGTGCATGGCCTTGGTGGGCGGCACGGCGTCGACCCCGATGACGCGCTCGATGTCCGGGCGCTGCGCGAGCCGGCGCACGAGGTAGCCGCCCACGAAGGTGGACGCGCCCGTCACCATGACGACGCGCGGCGCAGTGACGACCGTCTCGCTCATTACTGAAGGGTAACCGACAAACACGAGAGCCCGCCCAGATCCTGGGCGGGCTCTCATGAAAGTGTGACCAGAAGTCGCCTCGGGGAAGGGCCCGAGGGAAGGCCTACTTGCCGAGTTTCCTACGCTGCACGCGGGTGCGGCGGAGCAGCTTGCGGTGCTTCTTCTTCGACATGCGCTTGCGGCGCTTCTTGATCACTGAACCCATGGGTTCCTCACGTCTCTCTATCGAATTGCCATGATCGGTGCGCGGCGGCCGGGTACGTACGAAAGCCCCCGCGTCCCACGCAGCAGGCTTCTACCTTACCCGCCACGACGGCCCAGACGAAATCCGCCTGTGCCACCGCCGCGGCTGACGTTCTCGAACGGGATCTAGCCCGCGTCGAAGAACGAGGTCTGCAGGTAGTCGTGGACCGCCTTCTCGTGGACCCGGAAGGACCGGCCCACCCGCACCGCGGGGAGCTCCCCGTTGTGCACCAGGCGGTAGACCGTCATCTTCGACACCCGCATGAGGGTGGCGACCTCGGCCACCGTCAGGAACGACGAGCCGGCTGCCTGGGGAGCCTGGGCTCCGGCACCGATCTCGGCGGGCTTGGTGTTCTTGTTCGCAGACGCCATGTAATCCCTAACCTCCGGCACATGTCGCGCCGCCGGCTTCCCCTCCGGCGGACCTGACACGCACGTGCTTCGAGCAGCTTAGCGGTACCAATGGGAATAATGCGACGGGAGTGAGCTAACCAAACGTTCTAAGCGAGCCGGCCGAGCTCGGCCGAGCGCTCCGCGCAGGCCCGTGTCGCCGCATAAAAGGCAGGTCGCAGGCCGTTCTTCTCCAGTTCCCGGATCGCGGCCGCTGTCGTACCGCCCGGCGAAGTCACCGCCGCCCGGAGCTCGACGGGCGACGTGGAAGTCTCAACCATTAGTGCACCCGCACCCTCGATGGTGTGCGTCGCGAGGGTGCTCGCCTGCTCCCGCGTGAGCCCCAGATCCACCCCCGCGTCGATCATCGCCTCGGCCACCAGGAAGGCGTAGGCGGGACCGGAACCGGACAATGCGGTCAGCGCGTCGAGTTTGGCCTCGGGCACGACCAGGGTCTTCCCCACGGCCTCCATCACCTCGCGGACGAGCGCCACGTGCGACTCCCCCGCGTCGCGACCGCCCGAGATCCCGCTCATCGACTTCCCGACGAGCATCGCCGTGTTCGGCATGACCCGCACCACGGGCGTCCCGGCGGGCAGCGCCGCCTCGTAGACTGCGGTGGGCACGCCCGCGGCGACCGACGAGACCACCGCGCCGGGCCGCAGCGCCGCGGCCACGTCGGGCAGGATCGCCGTCACCACGTCGGGCTTGACCGCGATCACGACGAGATCGGCACCGTCGACGGCGTCCCCGACGGTGGTCACCGTCCGGACCCCGTAGCGCTCGGTGAGCTCCCCGCCGCGGCCCGCGTGCGGCTCGGCGACGACGAGCGCGCCGGGCTCGTGCCCGGCCGCCACCAGGCCGCCCAGCAGCGCCTCGCCGATCCGTCCGCCGCCGATCAGCGCGATACGACCATCCATGTCAGTCCTCCTCGATCAGTTCTTCTCGGGCTTCGGGGCCGGCACCATCGCCAGCTGCCGGGACGTCGCGACGACGTGGCCGGACTCGTCGAGCAGCACGTGGTCCTCCTCGAACCACCGCTGCCCGACGACGGACGCCGACGCGCGGAACCGCAGCCAGCCGTCCACCGGCTCGCGGCGCACGTGCGCGGTCAGCGTGATCGTGGGGGCCCAGCCGACGCCACCGAGGTTCGCGACCACCGGCAGCGAGATGTCGGTCGCCAGCAGGGCGAACAGCCCGGAGACCGGCTCCGCGCGCAGCCGCACCCACCCCCGGGTCTCCGCGGCGCCGGTCCGGCCCTCCATCACGGGCAGGGTCGACGGGTCGTAGCGCACCTCGGCCACCCGGCCGACCTTGAAGACCCTCGCCGCGGGATGCTCGGGGTCCCACGCCAGCGCGTCCGCGGGCGGCGTGGCGGGCAGCGCGTCGAGCGGGCCGGGCTCCGCGTACCGCTCCTCGCCCTCGTCGCGGCGCGCGAGGGTCACGACGGCCTGGACGTAGACGCGATCCCCCTGGATCGCCTCGACGCTCACGAACGAGGTCGTGCGGCCGCGCTTGCGCACCTCGGTGCGCAGCTCGATGTGCCCCGCATCGGGCGCGCCGAGGTACTCGGCGGAGATCACGACGGGCTCGACCTCCGGCTCTCCCCCGTCGTCGAGGTAGGCGGCCCGCCCCGCCGAGGCGATCACGGCGAGCAGCGCGCCGCCGTGCACCTTGGGGCCCACCGTCCAGGTGGGGTCGATGTCGGCGGTGTAACCGCCCGGGGCCTTCGTGACGGAGACGAGGTCCGCGAACAAAGCCATCTGTGCGCTCTCCTTACCGGGGCACCCCGCGGGTGCCGAACGTGTCAGGCCGCCGGGTCGCCGCGCAGGTGCTCCCGCGCGAATCCCAGCGCCTCCGTGAGCATCGCACGCCGCTCCTCGGGCGTTTTCGCCGAGCCGGTCGCGATCTCCAGGATCACGTGCCCGTCGAAGCCCGACACGGCGAGCCGGCGGCACACCTCGGCGGCCGGCTGGGTGCCGTGGCCGGGCACGAGGTGCTCGTCGACGGCCGCGCCGAGTCCGTCGGTCAGGTGCAGGTGCCGCAGCCCGTCGCCCATGCGGTCCATCAGCTCCAGCGCGTCGACGCCCGCGGTGGCGGTGTGCGAGAGGTCCAGCGTGTAGTGCGCGTAGCCGACGTCCGTCGGGTCGATCGACGGGGAGAAGGCGGAGACCGCGGTGCCGGGGTGGCCGCGGCGCTTGAGTCGCTCGACGGATTCCCCCCGGCGGCCGAAGAAGGCGTCGAGCCGCATCGGGAACATGTTCTCCACGGCGATCGCGACATGACTGTCGTCCTCGAGCTCGCTGACCAGGTCGACGAAGTTCTCGGCGTAGCGCCGCTGCCAGCGGAAGGGCGGGTGCACGACGACCGTGTCGGCGCCGAGGTCCTCCGCGGCCGTCACCGCGCGGCCGAGCTTCGCCATGGGGTCGGGCCCCCAGACGCGCTGGCTGATCAACAGGCAGGGCGCGTGCACGGACAGGACGGGCACGTCGTAGCGCATGGACAGTCCCGCGACGTTCGCGATGTCCTGGCTGGCCGCCTCGTGCCAGACCATGAGCTCGACCCCGTCGTAGCCGGTCTCCGCGGCGTACCGGAAGGCGTCCTCGAGCTTCTCCGGGTAGACCGACGCCGTCGACAGCCCGACCGCGATCCCGCTCACGTCGCCGAGGGTACTCAGTTCGAGCCGAGCGCCATCAGCAGCGGGCCGAAGGTGATCACCAGGCCCACGAACAGCGCGAGCCCGAGGGTCAGGTAGTCGGTGGTCTTGCGCAGGTAGTGCGTGAAGGTCACGATGCCGATGATCACGACGAAGGCCAGCACGACGGTCAGCGCGATGGTCGCCTTCCCGCCGCCCCAGTTCCACAGCTTGAAGAAGCCGTAGAACAGGCCGGCGCCCGCGACCAGGCCGAGCACGACCTCCGCGGCCAGCGCGAGCCACCCGCGTCCCTTGCCCGCCGACGGGGCCTTCTCGGCCTCGTCCTCGACGCCCTCGCCGGGCTGATCCAGGAGGCCGGGCTGATCCAGGAAGTCGGGGTTCCCGGCGGCCCGGGCCTCCTCGATCTGCTGCGCGCTCATCGACGCCGTGTCGGGCGCAGACGGTGCCGCGAGGTCACCGTCGGGCACGGCGACCGGTGCGACGTCGACGGTGTCGTCCGCCTCGATCTCGGCGAACCGGGACTGCCGCTCGCGGACCTGCGCCGTGTTGAAGTCGGCGGTCGCCATGATCGGGGCCTCGGCCTGGTCCCAGCGCGACCACGCGTAGTCGGTGCCCTCCTCGGACTGCGCCGCGGCGACCTCCGGTCCGGGCTCCGGCTCGGCGTCGGCATGCGCCTCCTCCGGCGCCGGGGCCTCGTGCTCCTGCCGCGCCTCGGCGCGCGCGCCGCGACCCCAGCGGAGCAGGCCGCGCCGCGGGGAGGGGGCCGGGGCCTCCGGCTCGACGGGGTGCTCGTCGGCGGTGGCCTCGTACACCTCGGCCTCGTACTCGACGGCTTCGTACTCGCCGGCCTCGTGGACGGGAGCCTCGTCGGCGCGGGCCTCCGGCTCGTCGACGGGACCGGGCGCCGCGACGGCGGCGGCGAGGAAGGACGAGGTGATCGGCTCGTCGGCGGCGGCCTCGGACGGGGCAGCGGGCTCGGGGGCCTGCGCGCCGTCGAGCTCCGCCTCGACGACCTCGGGCTCGACGATCTCGGGTTCGACCACCTCGGGCTCGGCGACCTCGGCGGCCGCGACCTCGGCCTGCGGGGCGTCGGTGGGGGCCTGCTCGCCGGGCGCGGGCTGATCGTCGCGGACGACGGGGATCTCACCGGTCAGCTCGGCGACGGTGATCGAGTTCTCACCACCGCGGTGACGACGGCGGCGTCCGCCCGCGGGCGCAGCCGGGGCGCCGCCCTCCCTGGCGAGCAGCTCCGCCAGCGAAATCCTTCGCTCCTCGCTCATGCACGTCACCGTCCTGTGGCTCGTCGGCCTGATGGGCCCCGTGGGTGCCGGACTCGTCTCACCCGTCACTCACGCCTGTCTGGTCTTCACGCTGATCCTACTTGCCCATCCGTGCACAACCGTGGCGGCACACGCGGGCGGGATCCGATGATACTTCGGGGACTTAAGGGGCCTTCGGCCCGTTCTCCGGGGTGAAACCGGCCTGTGTGTCCAGGTAACGCAGGATCACACCCTCGCGCAGCGCCCACGGGCAGATGTCGAGTTCATCCACCTTCATCGCCCGCATCGCGGCTTCCGCGACCAGCGCGCCGGCCACGATCTGCCCGGCCCGGTCGGAGCTGAGGCCCTCGAGTTCCTTGCGGTCCGCCACCGTCATCCGGCTGATGAAGGCGATCAACTGGCGCAGGCCGCTCGCCGTCAGCGTGCGCTTGACCCGCGGCCCGGCGGAGGTCGGCGCGGCGCCGGTCAGGCGGGCGAGCGTGCGCATGGTCTTCGACGTGCCCGCCACCATGTCGGGCGTGCCCGCCGCGGCGAGCCGCTCGGCCGCGGGCGAGATCTCCGCGTCGAGCCAGTCGCGCAGCATGCTCACCCGGCGGCGGCCGGGCGGGTCCTCCGGGAGCCACTCGCGGGTGATGCGGCCTGCGCCCAGTGGGAGCGACAGTGCGACATCGGGTTCCTCGTCGACGCCGTTGCTCATCTCCAGGGAGCCGCCGCCGATGTCGATGTTGAGGACGCGGCCGACGCTCCAGCCGTACCAGCGCCGCACGGCCAGCGCGGTCAGTCGCGACTCGTCGGCGCCGGAGAGCACCTCGACGTCGACGCCGGAGGCCTGCTTGACGTGGGCGAGCACGGAGTCGGTGTTGCTGGCGTCGCGCACGGCCGAGGTGGCGAAGGCCATCACCTCGGCGCAGCCGGAACTCTTGGCGATCGTGGTGAACTCCGCCACCGAGGAGACCAGAGCGTCCTCGCCCGCCCGGCTGAGCCGGCCGCTGGGCTCGATCTTCTCGGCCAGGCGCAGGGTGGCCTTGGTCGAACTCATCGGGGTCGGGCGTGCGCCCCAGTGGGCGTCGACCACGAGCAGATGCACCGTATTGGACCCGATGTCGAGGACTCCCAATCTCACGGCAACAATCTAGACCCGACTACCGTGGGCGCTGTGACCGACCTTCCCATGCCCGGCCTGCGGCGGCCCGTTCCGGAAGTACCCCTGGACTTCCCGCGCGAGTGGTTGGAGTTCCCCGATCCCACGGATCCGAGCCACCTGATCGCCGCTGACCTGACCTGGCTGCTCTCGCACTGGACGTGCATGTTCGGGACGGCGTCGTGTCACGGCATCGAGCCCGGCCGCGAGACCGACGGCTGCTGCAGCCACGGCGCCTTCCTCTCCGACAAGGACGATCGCAAGCGCCTGAAGAAGGCCGTCGCGAAACTCACGGACGCGGACTGGCAGTTCCGCGGCAAGGGGCTGGGAAAGAAGGGTTACCTCGAGGAGGACGACCTCGACGACGAGCCCGCCCTGCGGACCCGCAGGTACGACGGTGCCTGCATCTTCCTCAACCGCCCGGGGTTCCCCGGCGGCGAGGGCTGCGCCCTGCACGCCATGGCCCTGCGGACCGGCGTGGAACCGCTCACCGTCAAACCCGACGTCTGCTGGCAGCTGCCCGTCCGGCGCACCCAGGAGTGGGTCGAGCGGCCCGACGGGGAGCAGATCCTGCGCACCACGATCGGCGAGTACGACCGCCGCGGCTGGGGACCGGGAGGCCTGGACCTGCAGTGGTACTGCACGGGCTCGCCCGAGGCGCACGTCGGCGCGCAGCAGGTCTGGCAGAGCTACGCGCCGGAGCTGACGGAGCTCCTGGGCGAGGAGGCCTACGCCGTGCTGGCCCGCGAGTGCGCGGCGCGGCGCGACTCCCTGGTGGCCGTGCACCCCGCGACCGCCGCCGCGACCGAGCGGCAGAGCTTCGACATGAAGTACGTGGAGCTCTAACCGCGCCCGTCCAGGCCGTGCAGGTTCTTGGCCGTCGGGCTGGTCTCGACGGTGCCGGGGTCCGGGTAGGTGCCCAGCACCCGGTCGGAGGTGCCCGAGGTGGTGACCGAGAACCAGTAGTGCTCGTTCTTGAAGTGGTGCAGACGGTGACTGCGCCAGACGGCCTTGTAGGCGCGGCTGCGCGGCGGGTAGTCGGTGTGCACGAGGTAGTGGGTCCACTCGTAGCCGAGCAGGAAGGCCGCCTCGACCAGCATGAAGGTCAGGGTCGCGTGCAGCGGGGCACCGATCAGCGCGCCGACGCCGAGCGGCGCCGCGATGCCCAGGCCCGCGATCACCCACGGCAGCGCGCGGGTGGGGATGAAGACCAGGTCCACGTCACGGGGCGCGGCGTGGTGCCGGCGGTGGTCGCGCGCGAGCAGGGTGTCGAGCGTGACCGGCCCGACGGTGCGCGGCTTCCAGTGCAGCACGAAGACGTGGATCACCCACTCCAGGAACGGGAACAGCGCGGCGAAGACCAGCGGCGCCCACAGGTCGACGAGGCCTCCCCCGCCGGCGAGCACGCGCGCGGCGAGGGTGCCGACGAGGAAGGCCAGGATCATCCACGGCGTCGGGTGCCGGAGGAACTCCCGGCCCGCCGCCGCGAGGGTGACGCGGCGCCGGGCCGCGCGGTCGATGGTGGTCACGGCCGCTCCATCTGGTCGAGGAGTCCGCCGAGGACGCCGGTGGCGCCGCCGAGCACGGCCGTCGCGGCGGCGCGGGCGGCGGTGGCATCGCCGCCGAGCACGGCCGCGGTGAGCGCGCGGTAGCGGTCGGCGGGTTCGGCCGCGGCGACGGCGTCCGCGACGATGCCGAGCATCGGCTCGTAGACGCGCCGCATGCCGTTGAAGATCAGCGTCATCGCGATCGAATCGGCGCCCCGGACGAGGTGCTCCCAGTAGGCGAGGGCGGCGGCCTGCTGCTCCGCGCCCGATCCAGCGCCCTCGATCGCGGCGAGCGCCGCGGCGAGCGGGCCGGTGAGCGCCTCGGCCGAGCGCGCGGCCGCCTGCTCGGCGATCCACGGCCCGAGGTGTTCGCGCACCTCGAGCACGCTGCGCACCACGGACGGATCGATGACGGCACCGTCGGGCGCGGCGACGAGCAGGCGCGGCAGCAGGTCGAGCCCGCCCGTCCGGGTGATGTCGTTGACGATGGCACCGTCGCCCTGCCGGACCTCGACGTGGCCCGACGCGGCGAGCCGGGCGATCGCCTCCCGAATGACGGGCCGCGAGACGCCGAGCACCTCGGCGAGCCGGCGTTCGCTGGGGAGCCGCGAGCCCACCGGCGCGGCACCGCTGACCAGCTGATTCAGCAGCTGGTCGTGCACCTCGTCGGCGGCGGACCGCTTCGTCACCGGGTTCAGTTCCATGCCGGAACCGTAGCCGCATCAGGTCCGGTGGTCAAGTGGTCTTACCAGTAATGGGAGGCGCCGACGCGGAGCGCGGCGGGCGGAGTGAAGTCTTAGGGCTCGAGCTTGTAGCCCAGGCCGCGGACGGTGACCAGGTGCTTCGGATTGGCCGGGTCCGCCTCGATCTTGCCGCGCAGGCGCTTGACGTGGACGTCGAGGGTCTTGGTGTCGCCCACGTAGTCGGCGCCCCAGACGCGGTCGATGAGCTGCCCGCGGGTGAGCACCCGTCCGCTGTTGCGCAGCAGGTACTCGAGCAGGTCGAACTCCTTGAGCGGCAGGGTCACCGCCTCTCCCCCGACGGTGACCACGTGCCGCTCCACGTCCATCCGGACCGGACCGCCCTCGAGCACGCCGTCGTCGAGGCCGTCCGCGGCGGCGGTGTCGACACCGCGGCGGAGGACGGCGCGGATCCGGGCGATGAGCTCGCGCGCGGAGTAGGGCTTGGTGACGTAGTCGTCGGCGCCGAGCTCGAGCCCGACCACCTTGTCGATCTCGCTGTCGCGCGCGGTCACCATGATCACGGGCACGGACGAGCGGGCGCGCAGTTGCTTGCACACCTCGGTGCCGCTCATCCCGGGCAGCATCAGGTCGAGGAGGACGATGTCGGCGCCGGCGGATTCGAAGTGCCGCAGCGCCTCGGCCCCGTCGCCCACGACGGTGGTCTCGAAGCCCTCCTTGCGGAGCAGGAACGCGAGAGGGTCGGCCAGCGACTCCTCGTCCTCGACGATCAGTACGTGTGTCACCGCAGTACATCCTCACTGTGGTCATCGCGCTCTGCAGGTTCCGCGCCCGACTCGACCGGCGCCGGCAGTACCAGCGTGAAGGTCGATCCCATGCCCGGCTTGCTCCAGAGCCTAATGGTGCCGCCGTGGTTCGCGGCGACGTGTTTGACGATGGCGAGACCGAGTCCGGTGCCGCCTGTCATCCGGGACCGCGCCTTGTCGACGCGGAAGAAGCGCTCGAAGACGCGCTCCTGGTCTTCGGGGGCGATGCCGATGCCCCGGTCGGTGACCGCGATCTCGATCGACGCCACCCCGTCGATCACCCGCTTGCGGCGGCTGATCGAGACCTGGGTGTTCTGCGGCGAGTAGGCGATCGCGTTGGAGATGAGATTCGACAGCGCGGTGAGCAGCAGGGTGTCGTCGCCGCGGACCTCGAGGCCGGAGGGATCGTCGACGATGAGCGAAATGTTGTTCGCCTCGGCCGAGACCTGCGCCCGCGCAACCGCTTCGCCGACCACGTCGTCGACCTCGACGCTGCCGAGGTCGGGCAGCTTCTCGGCGCCCTGCAGGCGGGAGAGCGCGATCAGCTCGTTGACCATGTTGCCCATCCGGGTGGATTCGGAGAGCACGCGCGAGCCGAAGTGCCGCACCGCCTCCGGGTCGTCGTCGGATTCGAGCAGTGCCTCGGCGAGCAGGCCGATCGCGCCGACCGGGGTCTTGAGCTCGTGCGAGACGTTCGCCACGAAATCGCGGCGAGTCGCCTCCATCCGCTGGTTCTCCGTGTCGTCGTCCGCGTAGACCACCGCGTACTGCTCGTCGGGCTGCAGTCCCTCGATGAGGTCAACCCGGCAGCGCAGCGCGATGCTCGCCCGGTCGGAGCGGCGCGCCACGGTCAGTTCGACGGTGCTCGGCACGCCGGTCTCGAGGACACGGGAGGCGGCCCGCCAGACGCGGTCGTCGAGGAGCTGCTCGCGGACGAGGGAGAACTCCTCGGCGCGGGCGTTGCAGGCGATCACGTCGCGGAAGCGGTCGACGACCACCAGACCGGTGGGCGAGTCGCGGATCACCGCGCGCTGCAGTTCCGCCACCGTCATCCGCCGCGGACCGACGGGTGCGGCCGTCGCGACCCGTTGCTTCACGCGCCGGGCGAGCCAACCGATGAGGGCGCCCACCAGGGCGGACACCACACAGAGGGCCACAGTCACGCGGTCAGTGTACCCAGGTTCTCCGGTGGTACTTCACATTGAGAACGACCGGTGAACACCGGGTTACCGCTCGGCGGCGTCCTCGACAACGGCGGCGTACTCGGGGTGCTTCGCGACGTAGTTCGCGACGTAGGTGCATACCGCGCGGGCCTTCTTGCCGGTCTGCTGGACATCGTCGAGAGCGGCGCGCGTGAGCGCGGCGGCGTAGCCCTTACCGCCGTACTCCGCATCGACGACGGTGTGGGTGAGCACCCGGACGTCCACCTCGTCCACGTAGTCGAGGTAGCCGGCCTGATCTCCGTCGACGGTGAGCACGTAGCGCTCCTGTTCCGGGGAGTGGGTCACAGTCACGTCAGCCATGTGATCCAAACTATCGCCTGCGCGGCGCGGGTGCCTGAGGAGAAACTTAAGGGGCGGTACCGATTCGTATCGGTACCGCCCCGTCGAAAGATCGAGGACTACTTGGCGCCCTGGTTGGCGACCGCGGCGGCCCCCGCGGCGGCGGCCTCGGGGTCGAGGTAGGTGCCGCCCGGGTTGGCGACGGTGCCGTCCTCGTTGAAGGAGTAGGTCAGCGGGATGCCGGTGGGGATGTTGAGCGCCGCGATGTCGGCGTCGGAGATCCCGTCCAGGTGCTTGACCAGGGCGCGCAGCGAGTTGCCGTGCGCGGCCACGAGCACCGTCCTCCCCTGCGCGACCTGCGGCTCGATGACGGCCTGGTAGTAGGGGACGAAGCGCTTGACCACGTCGAGCAGACACTCGGTGAGCGGGACCTGCGGCAGCAGCGCGTAGCGCGGGTCGTCGGTCTGGCTGTACTCGTTCGCCGGGTCGATCGCGGGCGGCGGCGTGTCGTAGCTGCGGCGCCACAGCATGAACTGCTCGTCGCCGTACTTCTCCTTGGTCTCCGCCTTGTTCAGGCCCTGCAGCGCGCCGTAGTGCCGCTCGTTGAGGCGCCAGTCGCGGACCACGGGGATCCAGTGCCGGTCGGCGGCGTCCAGCGCGAGGTTCGCGGTGGTGATCGCGCGACGCAGCAACGAGGTGTAGACGACGTCCGGCAGCAGGCCCGCCTCCTTGAGCAGCTCGCCGCCGCGCTCCGCCTCCCCGCGGCCCTTCTCGGTGAGCGCCACGTCGACCCAGCCGGTGAACTGGTTGGACGCGTTCCACTCGCTCTCGCCGTGACGGAGCAGGATCAGTGTGCCGTAGGTCATGCCGGTGAGCTTAGTGGGCGAGCCCGGGGCGGCGCATGCCGCTCATCAAACCGCCCGGCCGATGTCCCGGCGGGTCAGAACCAGGGCTCCGTGCGGCCGAAGCCGCGGGCGCTGACCCGCTCGGCACGGACCTCCACGACCTCGAACTTGCCGTCGTCGATGAAGGGGCGCAGGGACAGCGCGTCCACCACCGAGAGCGCGGACGAGTCCGTGCGCACCCGCGCCGGCCCGCGGACGATGACACTCCACGCCTGGTCGCCGCTCATCTCGTCCACTTCGAAGAGCACCTCGCGCGCGACGACGGCGGACGCGAGCTTGCTCCCTGGGCCCGTCCGGAACAGGACGTCTCCGCTGTCGGTGAGCACGTAGTTCACGGGGAAGATCTCGGCCTCTCCCCCGAGGGCGATCACGATGCGTCCGACGTCCCTGCGCCGTAGCAGTTCGACCGCCTGCTCGCGGTCGAGGACGGTGGTTCCGGCGGTGAACTGCTCCATGGCGGACTCCTCGGGTCGGGGTGCAGGACGGTCCCGCAGTCCCACTCTCATCCCGACGCGACGGTGCCCACCAGGGACGATCGTCCCTGTACAGGTCCCGACCGGACCGGGAGGTCCCTACCGCCCGTCGCGCCAGCGCAGGAGGGCCTCGATGACGGTGTAGTCGAAGGCCGGTGCCGCGAGCTCGGCGGTGAACTCCGTGGCCCCCTCGGCGACCAGCTGGTCGGCGAAGGCGAGGGCACCGTCGACCCCGATTCCGCGCGGGATGGCGACGTTGTGCGCGATCTCCTTCGGATCCCGGCCGATCCGCTCGCACGCCCGCGCCAGCACGCCGGACTTGTGCCGGTAGGTCTCGAGGTCCACGAAGTAGTGCCATATCGAGGCGTACTGCGCGACCAGCGGCAGCGTCTTCTTCTCCCCGCCACCGCCGATGAGGATCGGGATGTCGCGCGTGGGGGCGGGATTGAGCTTGGCCCAGCGCTCCGTGATCCGCGGCAGTGCCGCGCCGAGGTCGTCGAGACGACTACCCGCGGTGCCGAAGTCGTAGCCGTACTCGTCGTAGTCGCGCTGGAACCAGCCGGAACCGATGCCCAGGATCAGGCGACCGTTGGAGATGTGGTCGACGGTGCGCGCCATATCGGCGAGCAGGTCGGGGTTGCGGTAGCTGTTGCAGGTGACCAGCGCACCGATCTCGATGCGGGAGGTCTGCTCGGCCCAGGCGGCGAGCATCGTCCAGCACTCGAGGTGGGTGCCGTCGGGATCGCCGGAGAGGGGGAAGAAGTGGTCCCAGTTGTAGACCACGTCGACACCGAGGTCTTCGAGCTTGGCGACCGCGTCGCGCAGCTGCTGGTACTCGGTGAAGTGCTGGGGCTGAAGCTGAACTCCGATGCGCATGGCGTCGACGCTACTCAGCACCTCGCTCGCGCGCTGGCCGAACCGGGGAGCCCGGCGACGACCAGGACGAACGCCGCCGCGACAGCCACGCCGACCGCGGCCGCGATCCCCGGCCAGCCGGCCGCGGCGAAGGCGAGCCCCGCCGCCGCACCCACGAGGGACGATCCGGCGTAATAGCAGAAGAGGTAGCCCGACGAGGCCTCGGCGCGGTGCTCGACGGCGAGCACGCCGACCCAGCCGCTGGCCACGCTGTGCGCCGCGAAGAAGCCGGCGGTGAAGACCACCATCCCGGCGAGCACGGCCACCGTCGAATCCGGCAGCGTGAGGACCAGGCCAGCGCCCATCGTGGCGATGGCGGCCAGGAGCACCCGGCGCCGCCCGATCCGGTCGGCCAGGCGGCCCGCTGCGCCGGACGAGACGGTGCCCGCGAGGTAGATGAGGAAGACGAGCCCCACCACGCCCGGGGCGAAGGCGAAGGGCTCGGCGAGCAGCCGGAATCCGAGGAAGTTGTAGACGCTGACGAAGCCGCCCATCAGGAGGAAGGCGAGTACGAAGAGCGTCGCGAGCGCGGGCCGGCGGAGGTGACCGAGCATGCCCCGCACCGTCGTCCCGACGGAGACCGGGGCGGGCTCGTGGAACCTGGAGGCGGGAAGGGTCCGGATCATCACCACCGTGAGCGCGGCCGCCGCGACCGCGAAGAGCTCCATGGCGCCGCGCCATGGCACCAGGTCCAGCCCGACTGCCGTCACGACGCGCCCGAGCAGACCGCCGATGGTGGTGCCCGCGACGTACCGCCCCATGGCCCCGCCCAGGTCGCGCCCGTCGACCTCCTCCGCGAGGTAGGCCATCGCCACCGCGGGGACTCCGGCCAGCGCGATCCCCTGCAGCGCACGGAGAACCAGCAGCATCGGCAGGGTCGGCGACAGCGGGATCAGCAGGCCCAGCAGGACCGCCGCGACGGCGGACACCGTCATCACGCGCGTGCGGCCGAAGCGCTCGGAGAGTGCGCTGACGGGGATGATCGCCAGCGCGAGAACACCCGTGGTGACCGAGACCGCGAGGGCCGAGACGGCCGGCGCGGCGCCGAAGACCCGGGTCAGCTCGGGGAGCACGGCCTGAGTCGAGTACATCGAGCCGAAGGTGGTCAGGCCCGCCACGAAGAGCGCCAGGGTGGTGCGACGGTACGCGGGAGTCCCGGCCCGAAGCGGTGCGTTCCCGATGCGGTCGACGGTGGCGGTCATGCCAGACGACCCTGCTCCCGATCCGCCGATGTGTGAAATGCATGGATCTTTCATGCCTGATAGAAAGTACGCATGACCGCAGGTGGTAGACCCACGCCGAGCACCTCGGACGACCTTGTGCGGTTCATCACACTGGCCGAGACGGCGCACATGACCGATGCGGCGGCCGCCCTGCGGATCACGCAGCCCACCCTCTCGCGGACGCTCGCACGACTGGAGGCAGGCATCGGGGCGCCGCTGTTCGACCGGCGGCACGGACGCCTCGTCCTCAACGCGAGCGGCGAGATCTACCTCGATCACGCCCGGCGCGCGCACGCGGAGCTGGAGGCCGCGCGGGCGCAGATCGCGGACCAGCGGAGCCCGTCCCAGGGCACGATCCGGCTGTCCTTCCTGCACTCCTTCGGCGTGGTCCTGGTCCCGCGACTCGTCTCGGGGTTCCGGCGGCGGGAGCCGCGCGTCGGCTTCGAGCTCTCGCAGTTCGCCGCCGGGACGGTGACCGAGCGCGTGCTCGCCGACGAGGCCGACCTCGCGATCGTCTCGCCCCGGCCGACCACCAGCGCGGTCGCCTTCGGGTTGCTCTCGGTGCAGCGCCTCGCGCTCGCGGTCCCCGCCGGGCACCCCCTCGCGGACCGGCCGTCGGTGCACCTCTCCGAGGCCGCCGACGCGGACTTCATCACGATGCACCCCGAGTTCGGCCTGCGGCGCATTCTCGAGGAGCGCTGCGCCGCCGCGGGTTTCCGACCTCGGATCGCCTTCGAGTCGTCCGAGGCGTTCACCGTCGCCGGTTTGGTCGCGGCCGGTCTCGGCGTGGCCCTGTTGCCGGTCGAAGAGGACCCGCTGTGGCCGCCCGGCCTGGTGCTCGTCCCCATGTCCGGTCCCGCGCCCACCCGCGAGGTCGGCCTGTTGTGGCGCACCGATACGGCGCTCCCCCGGGCCGTTCGCGCCTTCCGCGACTACGCGCTGGACCGGGCGGCACCTCCGACCTGAGCCGCTCGCCCGGGTTCGCCTCAGTCGCGCGACGCGACGCAGAAGATGCGGCGGAAGGGCAGCACCGTCCCGAAGTCCCGCGGCGGGTAGGCGGCGTTCAACGCCGCCTTGTACCGAGTGACGAAGGCATCGCGCTCGGCACCGTCGAGCTGCGCGAGAACCGGGCGCGCCCCGGTGCCGGAGATCCACTCGAAGACCGCGTCGGGGCCCTGCAGGACGTGCAGGTACGTGGTCTCCCAGACGTCCACGCTCCACCCCGGGCGCTGTAGGGCCGCGAGGTACTCGGCGGGGTCGCGAACGTCGACGCGGCGGAAGTCGGTGATCCCGAACGCCTTCGCCGTCTCGGCGAGGAGGGCGTGCGAGGGGGCGTCCTGGTTGCCCGGCACCTGGAAGGCGAAGGCGCGGGCGGCCCCGTCGGCGGCGGCGGGCAGCAGGTCGATGTGCCGATCGATCCACTGGTACATGGCGTTCGAGACGATGACGTCGGGTCGCTCGCCGGCCGGGCGCCACGCGGCGGCGTCCCCGGTCTCGAAGCTCGCGCGCGGGTCGCTGACATCGGCGCGGGCGCGCCGGATCATCTCCTCGCTGGAGTCGACGCCGCGGATCGTGGCCTCGGGCCAGCGGGCCCGCAGCGGCCCGACGTCGTTGCCCGGCCCGCACCCGAGGTCGACGACGGTGCGCGCGTCACCGGGAACCCGCGCGAGCAGGTCGAGAAAGGGACGCGTGCGCTCGTCGCCGTAGCGGAGGTACTGGGATGGATCCCACCGGTGCGCAGTCATACAATCATCCAATCAATTGAGGAGGTAGGCAATGACCGAGACGAACGCCCCGCACGTCTTGCGCATCGACCACGTGGATCTGGTCCGCAACGGTCGCGCCCTCCTCGACGACGTCTCCCTCACCGTACGCCGGGGCGAGCACTGGGTCCTGTTGGGTGCGAACGGGGCCGGCAAGTCGACGCTGCTCGGGCTGTGCGGCGCGGTCACCCACCCGACCCGCGGCACCGTCGAGGTGCTCGGTAACCGCCTCGGCCGAGTCGACATGCGCGAGCTGCGCACCCACATCGGGCACGTGAACCCGCGACACCGCCTGGACGCGCCGCTGACGGTGCGCGACGTGGTGCTGACCGGCCTGACCAACACACCGGAATTCCCGCCGCGCTGGTCCCCCCACCCCCGAGCAGCGGGAGCGCGCCGACGAACTCGTGGCCGCCCTCGGCATGGCGCGGCACGCGGAGTCCGTATGGCCGACGCTCTCGCAGGGCGAGCGCGGACGCGCCCTGATCGCCCGCGCGCTCATGGCCGCGCCGGCGCTGCTCCTCCTCGACGAACCGGCCACGGGCCTCGACCTCGCCGCCCGCGAGATCCTCCTGACCGCCGTCGACGGTGCCCGGCGCGCCCACCCCGAACTCGCCTCGATCCTGGTGACGCACCACCTCGAGGAGATCCCGACGACCACGACCCACGCCGTCCTGATCCGCGACGGCCGGATCACCGCGGCCGGCCCGGTCGACGAGGTGCTGACCACCGACACGATCAGCCACGCCTTCGACCACCCGATCACGATCTCCCGGCGGGACGGTCGTTGGACCGCACGGTCGCACTGACGTTTCATCGTCCGCTCCTCAGCATCTCTGTTCCTCAGAACGGTGGAGGTTTGAGCGGGGCGGTCTCGTCGTAGGTCTGGCCGGCGGCTTCGGCTGCGGCGCGTTCCTCCGCCCGCTGCCGTGCGTGGGCTTCGGCAGCTCGGCGTTCGCGGCGCTGCTGCCGCAGGAGCCGGTTCTTGGCGCGCAGGGCGCGGCGGGCTTTCGCTTTTCGTTTCGCCGCCGTCTGGAGTCCGTCGGGACTCTTCGGTGTGGTGGGTGTGGGGGCAGGGGCGTCCCAGATGATCTGTTTGAGACCGGGGAGGAGCTCACGGGCCATACCAGGTGGAACGGTGTAGACCCCGCCGGCGGGGTGGCGCCATTCGACGGTCCCGTCGGCCAGGACATCGGAGAGCCACCCGGTCTCGGTCTTGATGCGGTGATGAAACCCGCACAGCGGCACCAGATTTCCCGGCCCGGTGCTGCCGGCGACGGTGGTCGCCCCACCCACCGTGGGGTCGTCGCGGTCGTACTCGTCGACGTGATCGGCCTGGCACCGATCCGACGGCACACTGCAGCCGGGGAAGACGCAGGTGGGGTATGTCAGACGCATCACCAACAGCTGATACCAGGTCGGCCGATACCCACCCGCACCGCGGACATGGATCTCCCCGGTCGCGGGGTCCCGACGCCCGAGGACCCGCCACTGCGTCCGCGCGGCGGCGATCAACTCCCCCGCCTGCTCGACGGTGACGGGTCCCGTGATCCCCGACTCCCCGGTCAGGATCACCGCCCCCGAGCTACGGCCAGGTCGTCCAGGGGGCTCACCGCCCGCACGATCGGTGTCATCAGCATCATTCGCATCACACGGGTCGTCCGGGTCGGCGGCGCCAGCATCAGCGCCCGGAACGTCGGGAGCAGCGGCGCCGTCGTCATCGACGTCCGAGGCGTCGACGTCTGCGCTACTCGCAGCCGAGCCGGAAGCAGTGCCGCCGAGCGAACCGTCCACATCAGCGTCGCCAACGGCCACCTCATCGACTTCGTCCACGTCAGTAGAGGTGTCTGACGCGTCAGCGCAGTCGGCGGCATCGCCGGGGCTGTCGAATTCGAATGCGTTCTCGGTGAACAGGTTCGGATCCGGTGGGGCGGTGTCGGTCTCGGCCGTAGCGGTCGCGCCACCGGGGTGGATGTCGGCGAGGTCGGACTCGTTGAGCACGATCACCGCCAACGCCTGAATCTCCTGCGACACCGCGCCGCCCCTGGGCTTCGGCTCGCGCAGCTCGCAGGAGTCCTTCCCACACAGGCAGCCCAGACTCTCGTAGCCTTCGGCGAGTGCCACCAGGGCAGCGACCTGCCGCTGCCCCAGCGTCCGGCCATCATCCCGGCACACGGACCGCGCGACGGGGTTGATCTGCGCCGACAGGCGCAATGCCTGATCCTTCGGCATCACCGCCTCCAGATCGACGAGGCCGTCGGTGCGGGCGTGGAACTCCAGCCGTTCCCGCGGCGCCACCGGTGGGGTTTCCCGCGCCGCGGCGGGGTCGATGCGAGTCAGGATCGTTTTCGCGGCGTCGGCGACCGCGCCGACCGTCACGGATTGACCTGTCCGATTGGTGAGCCAGGCGGTGACCTGCTCATCGAATTCCCGAGCAAGATCCTCATCCAGCACCGCAGCAGAAGCCCGCAGCACTTCCCGGACCACCGGCAACCCCACCGCCCCGGTGGCGAACAGAGCGAACAGGCGTGGGCAGCGTTCCCGCAGATCCAACCCCCGATGCACCGCCGACCCCGCCGCCATCCGACCGACCCCGAGCACGGCACCGACCTCCGCGACCAACTCATCCCACTCATCGACGAACCGCCGCGAGGACTCCTCCCGCACCCGCCGCGCATCATCGCGGAGTTCATACAGCCGGGTCAGGACGGCGGAGCGTTCGGCTTCGAGGCGGTTCTGTTCGATGGTGAGCACCCGCAGGCGGGAGAGCGCACCCCCCACGGTCAGTTCGGACACCGCATCGTCGAACACCGCAGGCAGCGGGGTCACCACCCGCCGGCCCAGGGTGAAGGCGTCATCCGAACTGCTCATACCTTCGTATTCTACCGATATTATTCGAACGAGAATAGGTCTTGACAAGGTATTTCTCCGACGACATGTTCGATGTTCCGTAAAAACCTGTCAGTGGCTCGAGGTTGACTGTCCTCAGACCCGACGAGCCCGTCACCCGACCACGGACAACCACGATCACGGACGACAAGGAGCCCTCATGCCACTCATGGCGCCGCCCGCCGATTCCGAACGCGTAGGCCTACGCGGATTCCTCAGCCAGCAGCTCAATGGTCTGCGGCACACCGCCTTCGGCCTGACCGATGAGCAGATCCGCCTGTCCCCCACCCGTAGCGCACTCACCGTGGGCGGGCTGCTCAAGCACGTCACGCTCACGGTCGACGCCTGGTCGGCCCGCGCGCAGGCCGCGCCGGCACTGTTCGAGGATCCGCGCGTCGACGGCATGGCCGAGCGCGAGGACTTCCGGCTCACCGAAGGCGAGAGCCTCGCCTCGCTGCTCATCGCTTACGACGCCGCCGCCGCGCGCGCACTGGCCGTCGCAGATCAGGCGGACCTCGACGTCGTCGCGCCCGCGCGCCCGGCTCCGTGGTTTCCCGAGGGCTTCGCGGGGTGGACGGTGCGCTGGATCCTGCTGCACATCATCGAAGAGGTCGCCCGCCACGCCGGACACGCGGACATCCTGCGCGAGCAGATCGACGGTGCCACCGGGTACGAGCTCGTCGCCGCCGCGGAGGGCATGGGCGACCTGGGATTCGTCCGGCCGTGGACGCCGCCGCAGCCGGAGCGGACCCGATCTTCCCCGGGAGAACGTCCTTGACTTCGAGTGCGCTCGAAGGCCTAGCGTTGCCCACGTGGTCGCACACACCGAAGACGAACTCGCCGCCGCCGTCCGCACCCGCGGGCCGCTGCCGAACACCGCCGAGATCCTCGCCGGGCCGGCACAGCAGGGGCCGCTCACCGTCGCCGAACTGGCGGAGTTGGTCGGCGTCTCGGGGCACACGCTGCGGTACTACGAACGGATCGGGCTGGTCACCGTCGACCGCGACGGTGCCGGACACCGGCGCTACGGTCCGCAGGCGATCGCGCGCGTCATCTTCCTGACGCGGCTTCGCCTGTCGGGCATGCCGATCGCGGACATCACGGAGTACATCCAGCTCGTCGACGGTGGCCCGCCGACGGTGCCCGCCCGCCTCGCCCTGCTCCAGGCGCACCGTGCCCGCACCGCCGCGCACATCGAGGAACTCAAGTACTCGCTCGCAGTCATCGACTACAAGATCGCCACCTACGGCGGCGCGCTCGGCGACTGCGCCGACGAGCCGACCGACACCGTCGAACCCCATCACTCCCAGGAGGACTGACATGCTTCCCACCCGCACCCTCGGCGACCTGCAGGTCTCGACCCTCGGACTCGGCTGCATGGGCATGAGCCACGCCTACGGCACCGCCGACCCCGAGGAGGCCCGCGCCACCCTCGAGGCCGCCCTCGCCGCCGGCGTGACCTTCTTCGACACCGCCGACATGTACGGCAACGGCGCCAACGAGGAGTTCCTCGCGCCGTTCGTCGAGCAGCACCGCGACGAGATCGTGCTGGCCACCAAGTTCGGCTTCGTCAACGACGACAACGCCAAGCCCATCGGCCTCGACGGCCGCCCGGAGCGCGTGGCCGAGTGCGTCGACGGCTCTCTGCGCCGGCTCGGCGTCGACGTGATCGACCTCTACTACCTGCACCGCGTGGACCCGCAGGTCCCCGTCGAGGAGACCGTGGGCGCGATGGCCGAGCAGGTCTCGGCGGGGAAGGTCCGCGCATTGGGGCTGTCCGAGGCGAGCGCCGACGACATCCGCAAGGCCGCCGCCGTCCACCCGATCGCCGCCCTGCAGTCCGAGTACTCGATCTTCACCCGGGACGTCGAGAACGGTCCGCTGCAGGCCGCCCGCGAGGTGGGCGCGGGCCTGGTGCCGTTCAGTCCGCTCGGCCGGGGCCTGCTCACCGCGGACCGCGCGGAGGTGGTCAAGGCCCTGCAGGGTGACGACTTCCGGCACTCCATCCCCCGGTGGCAGGGCGAGAACCTCGAGGCGAACCTGCGGCTCGTCGACCGGATCGATGCCGTCGCCGCGGAGCTCACCGCGGCGGGCGCGGGGCACGACGGTGCACCGGTGACCGCAGCGCAGGTCGCGCTCGCCTGGGTGCTGGCGCAGGGCGAGGACGTCGTGCCGATCCCCGGCACCACCCGGCGCACGCACCTCGCCGACAACCTCGGCGCCGCAGCCGTGGAACTCACCGACGCCCAGCTCGACGAGCTCACCGCACTCTCCGCCGTCGGCGACCGCTACCCGCAGCGCACGCTCTTCCAGCGCCGCTGACCGGTTGACCCGGTGCCCTACGCAGGGTGCGGCACGTACGGTTGACTTAGTTGACTGCGCCACAGCAGCCGGCGCGAACGGCCTCGCCATCTTCGGCACCGCAGGCGCCGTCGACTGGCCCGCCGACAGCCGCCCGGCCCGAGGGGATCACCGTCGCGCGGCAACCGCGCACAGCGCGCATCGTCCGACCGCCACGTGGACCGTGAACGTGGATTCACGCCGTCCTGCCGCGCGGCGTACTCGTCCAGCGCGCGACGGCGGCCAGCACGGCGGAGACCACCAGCACACCGCCGGCGGTGAGGAAGGCCGCGTCGTAGCCGGCCGAGTCACTGCCGAGCATCGGCGCGACCACCAGCGGCCCCGCGATCTGCCCGATGCCGTACCCCGCGGTCAGCACCGCCGCGGACCGCGGGATCCCGATCCGCGCGCCGGCCTCCATCGACAGCATCACCGCGCCGATGAAGGTGCCGCCGAACAACACGGCCGAGACCGCCGCGGCGGCCGGTCCGCGCACCAGGGCGGGCAGCACCGCCGAGACCACCTGCAGCACCAGCGCGAGAACCAGCAGTGTCTCGGCGGAGCGATATCGGCGCAGCCGCGCCCAGATCAGCGGCGAGACGGCGGCGGCGAGGCCGACGATCACCCACGCCGCCGGGCCCTCCCACCGCGCACCGCCCACGGCGATCGCCGCGACCAGGAACGTGCCGAGCACGATGTAGCCGAGTCCTTCGAGGAAGTAGCTCAGGCACAGCGCCCAGGCGGCCATGCCGAGGCGGTGCGGAGCGGCGCCCTCGGATCGCGGGGCGGCATCGGCGGACCGCGGGGCGGCACCGTCGGGCTGTGAAACGGCGGCGGAACGACCGGGCGGAAGCCGCCACGCGAACAGCCCGAACAGCGCGGTGGCGAGCGCGGCCACCCACCACAGCACCCGCCAGCCCACCGCCTCGCCGAGCCCCGCGACGAGCACGCCCGAGACGGCGATGCCCACCCCGACGCCGCAGAAGGCGACGCCGGCCGCAGCGGTCCCCGCGACGGCGCCCGCGCCGTAGACGAAGACGACGGCGCTGGCCAGGCCGGCGATCAGCCGCACGCCGGACCACACCGGGACGTTCACGGCCAGCACCATCGCCACCTCGCTCGCGACGAGCGCGACCAGCGAGACCCGCAGCAGGCCACGGCTCCGCGCGAGCCGCGGCCAGACCGCCAGCGCCACCGCGCCGAGGAAGTAGCCGAGGTAGTTGAACGTGGCGACCACCGCGGTGGAACCGGGCGTGATCCCCGTCTGCTCCTGCATGAGCGGCAGGATCGGGGTGTAGGCGAACCGGCCCAGCCCCATCGCCGCCGCGAGGCCGGCGAGAGCGCCGAAGCCGAGCTGTCGCGTATTCACTACGCGATTCTAACGACCCCTAGAAGGGCTGGCTCTCCGGCTTGTTGGCCAGCACGTGCGCGTAGTAGTCCTTCAGCCGCAGCTTCGACGCGGCGGCCTCGTCGATGACGACGGTGACGTGCGGGTGGAACTGGAGCACGGACGCCGGGTTGATGGCGGCGACGGGGCCCTCGACGGTGGCGGCGATCGCCTCGGCCTTGCCCTCGCCGGTGGCGAGCAGCAGCAGGTGCCGGGCGTCCGAGATGGTGCCGAGCCCCTGGGTGAGCACGTGGATCGGCACCTCGTCGATCGAGGAGAAGAAGCGTGCGTTGTCCTCGCGGGTCTGCGTGGTCAGCGTCTTGATCCGGGTGCGCGAGGCGAGCGAGGAGACCGGCTCGTTGAAACCGATGTGACCGTCGGTGCCGATGCCCAGCAGCTGCACGTCGACGCCGCCCGCGGCCTTGATCGCGTCCTCGTAGCGCTGCGCCTCGGCGGCGATATCGGCGGCCGTGCCGTCCGGGCCCTCCACCTTGGCGTCCGGGATGTCGACGTGCGAGGTGAACTCCTTGCGGATCACCTCGCGATAGCTCTCGGGGTGCCCCTTCGGCAGCCCGACGTACTCGTCGAGGTTGAACGAGACGCAGTCGGCGAAGCTGAGCCCCTCGTCCCGGTGACGGCGGATGAGCTCCTGATAGGTGGCCAGCGGCGTGGAACCGGTGGCCAACCCGAGAACCGTGGGACCACGGCGAACATGGTCGGCCACGATGTCGGCGGCGGTGACGGCGACGTCGGCGGGGGTCGGGCGGATCACGATTTCCATGCGCCCATCCTAGAGCGCGACCGCGCGCCGTACCCGCAGATCAGCCAAACTGGTTATAACCAAATTCAGACGGGTCGAGCGCGACCCCGCAGAGCGCCGATCAGCAGCACCAGGCCGGGCCCGCCGGACAGTAGTGCGAAGCCGAAGGCGCCGAAGATGCCGCCGAGCAGGCGCGTCATATCAGGCCGCTTCCCGAGCACGACCTCCGTGTAGCCCGGCGTCGGCGGGCACGTCGCGGCGACCGCGCCGGAGCCCGTGTCGAAGACGCGCAGCACCATCCGGTTCTCCACCGTGACACCGCCGGGCACCTCCCGCAGCGGAACCGGCGCACCGCCGGGCCCGGTCAGCACGCACGACGGTGCCCCCGCCTTCGTCCGCGTAGCGGCCAGGACCGCGTACTCCTTACCGGCCGGCAGCTCGACGGCGTGCGACGCACCGTCGAGCGGGATCACGTGGGCGTCGAGCCGGAACTGCGGCAGCGTGAGCGTGAGGATCAGAAGGATCGGAACGACCAGGGCGGCGAGGAGCAGCCCCAGGCCCGCGCGGAGCTTGGTCACAGGGTCCACGACCCCAGGTTAGTGCACGTCACAGGCACCCCGGACAGCGTGATGCGCACCGCATCCGGTTGCTTGAGTTGTATAATGCAACTACGGTCGGGCGCATGACAGACATGCTCCGCAGGACCCGCACCGGGGCCCCGTCGGACGGCCTCCTGATCGCCGTCCTCTGCCTCGGCGGACTCCTCGCCTCCCTGATGCAATCGCTGGTGGTGCCGCTCGTCGGCCGGCTGCCGCACCTGCTCGACACGACCGCGGACAACGCCTCCTGGGTCATCACCTCGACGCTGCTCGCGTCCTCGGTGGCGATGCCCATCGCCGGCCGCCTCGGCGACATGTACGGCAAGCGCCTGATCCTGCTCACCAGCCTGCTCAGCCTCATCGCCGGCTCGCTGATCTGCGCGCTCTCGCACACGCTGCTGCTCACCGTGGTGGGCCGCTCGTTCCAGGGCTTCGCGATGGGCCTGGTGCCCGTGGGCATCTCGCTCATGCGCGACGAGCTGCACGCGCGGAAGATCCCCGGCGCGGTCGCGCTCATGTCGGCGATGCTCGGCGTGGGCGGCGCGATCGGCATCCCGTTCGGCGCGTACATCTCCGAGCACTTCGACTACCACACGCTGTTCTGGTTCTCGCTCGCGCTGGGCGTGCTCACCCTCGGCCTGGTCTACGTGGTGGTCCCCGAGTCGCCGAACCTCAGCCCCGGCAGGTTCGACGTGGTCGGCGCCGTCGGCCTCAGCGCGGGCCTGGTCGCCGTGCTGCTCTCGATCACCAAGGGACAGAGCTGGGGCTGGACCTCGGCGGCCACGATCGGCTGCGCCATCGGCGGCGCCGGCGTCCTCGTCCTGTGGGGATGGTGGGAGCTGCGCACCTCCGAATCCCTGGTGGACCTGCGGATCTCGGCGCGCCGCCCGATCCTGCTCACCAACCTCGCCTCGATCATGGTCGGCTTCGCGATGTTCTCGCTCATGCTGACGATGCCGCAGCTGCTGCAGATCCCCGAGGCCACCGGCTACGGCCTGGGCCTGACGATGCTGAACGCGGGCCTGTGGATGGTGCCCGGCGGCCTGGTGATGATGGCCCTGTCCCCCGTCTCCGCGGTGCTCACCAAGCGGATCGGCGCGCGCCGGACGCTCGCGATCGGCGCCGCGATGTCGGCCATCGGCTACTTCGCGCTGCTCGGCCTCACGGACGCGACATGGAAGATGTCGCTCGGCTCGATGATCGTCTTCGGCGGTGTGGGCGTGGCCTATTCGGCGATGCCGGCGCTGATCATGGGCAACGTGCCCGAGACCGAGTCGGCCGCGGCGAACGGCCTCAACTCGCTCATGCGCTCCATGGGCACCGCGATCGCCTCCGCCGTGATGGCGACGGTGCTCACCCGCACCACCATCACCCTGGGCGCCGGCACCCGACACGCCGTCGAGCTGCCCGCCGAGTCCGCGTTCACCTCGGGATTCGTGATCGCGGGCGTCGTCGCCGCGGTCGCCGCCGTGGTGGCGCTGACGATTCCCCGGGCGCGCGCCGAGAAGACCGAAACGGCTACTGCGGAAGGTCTTCCGGAAACTCCGGCAGTAGGTGCTCGAAGGGCTTGAGGTTCCACAGCGGTTCGCCGCGAGAGACGCGCCAGTCGAACTCACGGCGGATCGCGGTGGAGAAGCCCAGTTCCAGCAGGGTGTTGAAGTCCCCGTCCGCGGCCTCGAGCACCTGCCCCAGAACCCGGTCCAGCTCCTCCTCGGTCAGCTCGGCGAAGCGACCCGTGAGGTAGATGTCGCCCGCCTTGTCGAGGGTGTACGCCACCCCGTAGAGCCGCCGGTTGCGCTGCAGCAGATAGCGGTAGACGCCCTCGAAGTTCTCGTCGACGTGCCGGCAGACGAAGGCCTCGACCCGCGCGCCGTGCGTCCCCAGCGTCAGCAGCATCGTGGTCTTGAGCTTTTTCTCCCCCGGCAGCTCGATGACGAAGTGCGCCACGTCCTTGCCCGGTTCCTCCTTGCGCGTGAACTCGAGTTCCCGCTCGGCGAGGGCCGTTTCGATCTGCTCCGGTGTCATGGTCATATCCGCACTCCCGTCCGTCGCCGCCGGCGGCGCACCGTCTGCGCCGCGGCCTGTCGCGCCTCGATCGCCCGACCGTAGCTGCGCAGCAGCCCGTCCGCCGTGCGCGCCCACGAGAACCGTCGGGCGTGGTCCGCGGCACCGTCGGAGAGCCGTTGCCGCAGCGCGGGATCCGCGGTGAGTTCATCGAGCACCGCGGTCCAGACCTCCGGCTCGTGGCCGTCCACGAGGCGACCCGAGACACCGTCGGCGACGGCGACCGGGAGGCCACCGACCTTCGCGGCCACCACGGGGGTTCCGCAGGCCTGTGCCTCGACCGCGACGAGCCCGAAGGACTCGGAGTAGCTGGGCACGACGACCACGTCCGATGCCCGGTAGACCTCGGCGAGGCCCGCGGGCGGGCGGGGCGGGCCGAAGGTCACCGCGTCCTCGATGCCGAGCTCCCGCGCGAGCCCGATGAGCGCATCCGGTCGCTCCAGCCCCGTGCCCGACGGCCCGCCGATCACCAGGACACGGATCCGGCGCTCGGGGTGCGCGTGGATCAGCGGCGCGGCGGCGCGCAGGAGCAGATCGGGCGCCTTGTGCGGCTGGATGCGGCCGACGAAGGTGAGGACGATCTCGTCGGCGGCGATGCCGAGCGCGCGACGGGCGGCCGCACCGTCGCCGGGGGTGTAGGTGGCCAGGTCCGCTCCCGGGTAGACGACGTCGATGCGGTCGGACGGGACGTCGTGGATCCGCGCCAGCTGACCGGCCTCGACCTCGGTGTTGACGATCAGGCGGTCGGCCTCGTCGGAGACCTGCTGCTCGCCGATGATCCGGGCCTGCGGCTCCGCGGTGTCACCGATCGCGAGGGCGTTGTTCTTGACGGCCGCGAGGGTGTGCGCGGTGTGCACGAGCGGCACGCCCCAGCGGTCCCGCGCGAGCCAGCCGACCTGCCCGGAGAGCCAGTAGTGCGAGTGGATGAGGTCGAAGTAGCCGGGTTCCTCGCGCGCCTCGGCGCGCTGCACGCCGGCGGCGAAGGCGCACAGCTGCGCCGGCAGATCCGTCTTGTCGAGGCCCTCGAAGGGCCCGGCGACGATGTTGCGCACCCGGATTCCCGGCACCGCCTCCACGATCGGCTGGTCCGTCGACGCCGTTGCGCGGGTGAAGATCTCCACCTCGATCCCGCGCCGCGCCAGCTCCAGCGAGGTCTGCCAGATGTAGACGTTCATCCCGCCGGCATCGCCCGTACCCGGCTGGGCCAGCGGCGACGTGTGCACCGACAGCACCGCGATCCGGCGCGGCACGGGGGCCACGGAATTCCCAGTAGGCACGCCGTCCAGCTTAGCCCCGGCCGTTCATCACGCCAGTTCGAGGAGTTCGCGGGCGCTGCGGGCCGGGTCCACGACGAACGGGGCGTGCCCGCCGCCCTCCCACCAGGACAGGGTCGCGTTCGGCAGGATCCGGGCGTGGTGCTCCGCGGTCGACGGTGCCACCACCTCGTCGTCCCGCCCGTGCTGCACGAGCACGGGGAAGGTCCAGGAGGCGAGGTCGCGATCGTGGTCGACGGTGCGCCGGAACAGCCCGCCGCGCACGGCCGGGGGCGTGGCCAGGGCGATGCCGAACTGCTGCTGGGCGACGGGGCCCAGCGCGTCCTGGTCGAAGCCGCGCGGCAGCATCCGCAGCCTGCCGAGCGCGGTGATGGCCTTGCCGGGATGCGCGGACAGTGCGGCGGGCAGGGCGGCGTTCATCGATTCGCCGGTGACGCCGCCCGGGAACCTCCCCTCCTTCGTCCCGCCGATGGAGGTGATGGCGCCGACCAGGCCGACCGCCACCACGTTCTCGGTGCCGTACGTCGCGAGGTGATCGGCGATGACGAGGCCGCCGTAGGACCAGCCGACGGGGATGATCTCGCCCAGCCCGAGGTCGCGGCGCACGGCGGCCAGGTCATCGGCGAAGCCCTGGGAGGTGAAGGTGTCCGGGACGGAGCTGCGGCCGTGGCCGCGGTTGTCCACCGCCACCACGCGATGCCCGGCGGCCGTCAGCTCGCCGATGAACGGTGCGCCCCACGAGTCCGAGCTGGCCGACCAGCCGTGGACGAGGAGGAAGGCCGGTTTCGCCGGATCGGCGCCCTCCGCGTAATCGGCGTAGAAGATCTCCGTGCCGTCGGCGGAGACGGCGAAGCCACATGCTCGAGTCACGGATTCGACAGTATCCGCCGGCATCGGTCGCGCGGCGCGTGGTGGGCGATCCCGACCTGTGCCGCGACTGAGAGCGGGCCATGCGGCGGCGAAGCGACGGCAGGAAGCACCATCACGGTAAGCACCCCCCACATCACTGTTGACGTTTCAATCGCATTTCTCTGACAGTGCAGATTCTCACCACTGCGCGCGACTTGTTCACCGCAATCAGAAACAGAGGCCCGGCCGTTCCCGCCGAGCCGACGAGGCGTCCAGCGAATACATTTGCACCCCAATATGATTCGAGATGAACCGTCGCCCGAACGTTCGCCCGATCACAATCACACCAATTGCCGCGGCGCAACTTTTTCGCGGTATCACATGAGTGTGATATACGTCACTATAACCCCGGTTGTTCGCACAGCTCAAATTCAGTTAGCGTGGCGATCGACTTCAGAACCGTTAACAACATGAACCGAAGGAGGCGCGCTGACACAGAACAATCACCCTCGCGATCCCGGTATCCATCGCTCACAAGTGCCCATTGCTGACATGTCGCTTACAAATGTTCATCGCTGACAAGTACGGGTCGAGACTCGAGGCATCATCACTGCCACGTAGCGGTCCGTCCGTGAATCCGCGATGTCGATTCGAGGCCCCAGCCATGCCTGAAGACACCCTCTCGCAGATCGACCGCGAGATGATCCCCACCTTGGCGTCGCTTGCGAAGCGATTCCTCGGAACCAGTCCGCCAGGGTCGATCATGTCGATCGGCGACTACCTCCTGCTCGAGGCGAGCAGGACCGCGGGAACCGCTGTCGTGCTCTCCGACCTGGCGACCGCCCTGGCGAAGTCACCGGCCACCGTTTCCCGGTCCATTCGGCCGCTCGAAGTACGGGGGTGGCTCGCCCGGAACGAACGCCGGATAGGTTCGCGCAAGTTCGTCCTGGTCCACCCCACCCGGGAGGGCGTGCATGCCGCGGACCACGAATACACCGTGCGCGCTCGAGCATTGATCGCCGCGACCTCGGAGCTGAGTGGGCCGCAGTTGCACGCCCTCCTCAGTTCTCTCCAAAAGCTCCGCTGAACACGTTCCGCCGAGCACGTTTCGACCCCCGCCTTCGCGCGGCGGCAATTCGGCCGCCGCGTGGTTCCCCCATCCCCATCGAAAGGGCTCAACTCCCATGAAGTTCCCGAAGCTCGCACCGTCGGCCGCACTGGTGAGCATCGTCGCCCTCGGCGCCGTCGCCCTCGGCGGCGGCCAGGCCGCGGCGCAGATCACGCCCCAGAACCCGTCGGGTCCCGTCAAGGGCGCGACGCAGACGCTGACCAGCCCCGAGGGGCTCCGCGTGCAGGTCTCGCTCGCCGATCTGAAGGCGCGGATCTTCCCGCCGCTCGCGGGCGACAACAAGTCTCGCCTGGCGTACGTCGACGGGAACGCGACCGCGAACATCCTCGCGACCGGCGGCAACCCCCTCGAGAACGCGTCGATCGAGGTCGGCTACCTGGTGGCCTGCGGTGTTCACGACGGCGGCTTCGAGTCCTGGATCGGCACCAACCAGTCCGTCGGGACCACCGTAGGCGGTGGCATCGCGGGAGCAGGTGCACTCGGTGGCCCGATCCCCGCCGGCGCGCTCGGCGCGGGTGGCTTCGGCGCCGTGAACGGCCAGCTCGGCACGAGCCAGAACCAGGTCATCAAGACCGCCCCCGGCACCGTCACCCTGGTCTCCCAGGACGTCAAGACGATCAAGGACCCGAAGGCCGAGTCCTTCGGCATCCGGTTCAAGGAGAAGCGGATCAGCGTCTCCGGCTGCATCGGCAGCGTGGACGCCGTCGCATACGCCACCGTCAAGGTGTCGAGCCGGTCGTACGACGACGCCAAGACCGCCTACAGCGAGATCATCCGTCTCGCGTAGGACCGGAGCCCGTTCGGAGGCGGTCCCTCTTTCACCCCGCCTCCGAACGGTCCCCAATGGAGTTCCCATGGATCACGACAGCCCCTTCCGCATCGGCGAGCGGGTGCGGATCACGCTGGGCACCGACTACACCTTCGGCGCCGTTCTCCGAGACGACGGGTTCGACTACCTCCCCGTCCTCTTCGACGACGGCGCGGCCGAGTTCGTCGCGCGGAACCGGATCCGCCGCCTCCACACCTTCTGAACCGACCCGAAAATCGACCTGAAACGACCGACCCGCCGGCCGCGTTCCCGCCGCCGGCCCGTCCCCTCGAAAGGACGTCCCGTGTACGACGACGGCCGATGGAGCGTCTGGTTCCCCGGCGCCCTGGAGGTCACCGCCGCCGGCGTCCGGGACTTCGCCCGCGCCGTGCGATGCTGGCACGTGCCCCACGAGTCTCCGCTGATCCTGCCGGCACCGTCGACCGCCGCACCGGCGACGATCGGCGCCTCGGCGCTCCTCAGCGCGGCCGCGGTCGTGGTCTCGAAGAAGATCTCGGGCCGGAACCTGGCCCGCGTGCTGCACGTCGGGCAGAGCTTCTCCTACCTCCGCCATCCCCGCATCGGCGATGTCCTCGACGTCGGCGCCACGCTGGCGAGCAGCTCCTCGCGCGGCACCGTCGAGTTCCTCACGATCTCCTCGGTCCTCGCCACCGGCGGCGAGGACTGGGTGCGCAGTTCCACCACCGTCGCCTACGACTCCGCCGAGATCGACTCCTCCGGCCCCGGCGGCTACGAGGACTGCGCCGAGTGCGTGATGCTCACCGGCAGCGGACCCCGGGAGTCCGCGGTGCGCCCCGAGCCCTCGGAATTAATCGGACCATAGTCCGGTTGATGCTGGTGTCACCGACACCAGCCCACCGAGGAGGACGACATGCCCGCCGTCACCGCAGACACTCTGACCCTGCCCCGCATCGCACCCGCGGCACCGTCGGACACCGACCGCCCCGTCCGGAGGATCACGACCGGGCCACGAGGCCACGAAGGGGAGGGCTTCCCCGTGGTGCGCGCCTTCGCCGGCGTGCACCCGAGCGACCTCGACCCGTTCATCCACATGGACCAGATGGGCGAGGTCGAGTACGAGCCGGGCGAGCCCAAGGGGACGAACTGGCACCCGCACCGCGGCTTCGAGACCGTGACCTACATGATCGACGGCCTGTTCCAGCACCAGGACAGCCACGGCGGCGGAGGGCTCATCACCGACGGCGCCACTCAGTGGATGACCGCCGGCTCCGGTATTCTGCACATCGAGACCCCGCCGGCCGAGCTCGTCGAGTCCGGGGGCACGTTCCACGGTATCCAGCTGTGGGTGAACCTCCCGAAGGCGGAAAAGTTCACGACGCCCGCCTACCAGAACCTCGAGGGCGGCCAGACCACGCTCGTCACCACGCCCGACGGCGGCGCGCTGATCCGCATCGTCGCCGGCGAGGTCGACGGGCACGCCGGCCGCGGCGCCACCCGTACGCCGATCAACTTCGTGCACGCGACCATCGCGCCCGGCGCCGAGGCCTCGCTGCCGTGGAACCGCGACTACAACGCGCTGGTCTACGTTCTGAGCGGCCGTGGCACCGTCGGACCCGTGGGGCACCCGATCCACCAGGGCCAGCTCGCGCAGCTCGGCCCGGGCGACCGGATCACCGTCGCGGCCGACGAGGCGCAGGACTCGAACCGCCCCGCGATGGAGGTGCTGATCCTGGGCGGCCGGCCGATCCGCGAGCCCGTCGCGCAGTACGGCCCGTTCGTGATGAACACGAAGGCCGAGCTGATCCAGGCGCTCGAGGACTACAACGCCGGCAGGTTCGGCGTGATCCCGCCCGACGCCCTCATGCCGCACGTCGTGCGCTGATCGCGTTCCCGGTTTCAGGGGTACGGCAGCGAGGTCGCGTTGCGCTCGGTGAGCTGGACCAGCATCATGCTGATCTCGTCGGACTGCCCCTTGGCCATGGCCGTGGCGCGCTGGCGGACCGCCGGCGCATCGCCGCCGCGTTGCGCGTACCCCGCCATGTCGACGCCGCCCTGGTGGTGGCGGAGCATCAGCTGCAGGAACCGGACCTCCTGCTGCACACCCGACGCGGTGGTCAGCGCCGTGAGCTCCTCGCTCGTCGCCATCCCGGGCATGGCGCGCTGCCTCGTCGGAGCAGGCGACGCCGAGTTCGACGTCGTTGTAGGCATCGCGTGGCCGGCGTGCCCGCCCGGTGCGCTCGAGGTCGACGATGCCGCTGGCTCGTCCGTCATCCAGGCCATCGGGTTCGGGTTCTGCAGCGGCTCCCCCAGCACCTCGAGCCAGCCCATGAGCACACCGATCTCCCTGCTCTGCGAGAGCTGGATCTGCGTTGCGATACCCCGCACGTCCGCGCTGAGGTCGGGCCCCAGCAGCTCGACCATCTGCAGCGCCTGCTGGTGGTGCGCGATCATGTCCTGCGCGAAGCCGATGTCGGCGGCGCTGAGCCGCTGCGGACCGCCCGGCTCCTGCTCGGGCTCCGCCGGCTGCGCGCCCCTCCCGATCAGGACGCCGATCACGACCGCCAGGGCGATCGCCAGCACCGCGGCGGCCGCGCGCACGGACCGCCGTTCCGTAAATCCGGTCATCGTGGCGAGTACACCTTCGGGTCGATGCGCAGCCGCAGGAAGCCGTTGTCCATGCAGCTGACCATGAGTTCGTTGCCGCGGAACTCCGGCGGCGACATGCACCAGTCGGCCGAGAGATCCGCGCCCAAGAGCCTGCTCTGGTCGTTGATGATCCCGTTGACCGGGGCCTGCCCCTGCAGGATCGACCGCGCGATCGACAGCGTGCCCATGATCGGCGGCGCGACGATCGAACCGAGCAGAGCGTGCGTCGAGTTCGGTAGTTGCAGATTCTTCCCCGTCTGCGCCGGCGGGTTGAAGTAGGCGATCTCCCGGATCCGGTCGGGGTCGCGGATGTCGAAGACGCGGATCCCGGACTGGATCCAGCCGCACGCCATGGCCGTCGGCTGCTCCGGGCGGTCGACGGTGCAGTAGTGCGCGTCGTAGCCGAAGACGCCGTTCGACGTGGCACTGGACGCCCACTTCGTCGCATTCTTCGGCAGGTTGATCTCGAGCTTGATCTGGTTGCGGAGCTTGAGGTCCTTGAGATCGGTGAGAGCGAGCAGTTTCACGCCGCCCGATCCGGCCTCGTCGACGACGTAGACGTGGGGCTTGCCGCCGTAGGTGACGTAGATGCTGTGTTGCGTGATGTTCCCGTCGAGCCAGAACTTGCGCCCGACGTGCGGCACCGGCGCCGTGACCACGGTGCGCGGCCGGCGGTCCTGGATCGCCGAGATGTCGATCACGGTGATGCCGGCGAGCGTGGATGCGTAGAGCTGGCGACCATCGGGCGAGAAGCCTGTGCCGTGCCCCTCGATCCCCGTGATGCCCGACCAGACCACCATCGGGTTGGCGGGATCGGTGATATCCACGGCGCTGAGATGCCCCGCGATCGGCCCGGATGCCCAGTACGTCCTCCCGTCGGGCGAGAAGTCGCCCTCGTGGGTGGTGATCGGGATCGGCATCGCCAGGTTCGAGCCGGGGCCCGGGTTGAGCAGCCGCGGGCGCGAGCAGTCCTTCGAGATGTCGTAGATCGCGATGTAGCCGAACCCCGTCAGGAACGGGACGGAGGTGCCGACGAGCAGGCCCCGCTTCGCGTTGACCTTGAGCGATTCCCACGTCCCGGTGACCATGCCGAGCTCGTTGAGGACCGCCGTCTGCCTCGGGTTCTTCGGGTCGGAGTTGTCGATGACCCGCACGCCGGGCCCACGGCCTCCGGCGAAGTTCGTCGGGAAAGTGGTGGAGATGTAGGAGCAGTTCTTGTAGCTCGGGCTGACGATGCCCGCGCCGTCGCCCTGGTACTGGCCGACGAGGTCGATGTTGCAGTTGTAGCCCTTAGTGCTGCGCCGACTCTTGCGATCCTCGAGCGGGACGTCCCCCTGAATCCCCGTTTCGACGCGGTCGCCCTCGCGGCAGTCGGCGCGCGGCACCGCCTTGTCCCACCTGCCGGTCGTGGGGAAGTACGACGGGTCGGCCTGCGCCACGCCCGGCGCGCCCGCCACCCCCACCGCCACGAGCAGGCCGGCCAGCAGGCAGCGCAGCAGGGCCGAGGCCCTGACACCGGTGATCCTCATACATCCTCCGCATTCCCGCAGGTCCGGGCGATCCGAAACGGGATGCAGATGACAATGGCACCCGTACGCGGGTTGTTCCTGCAGGCAGCCTAAGGAATCACTCGTTAACTTTCCGCGGAACCACCGAAAATCCCGAGCGGAGTGTCAGCGCCCGGCTTCCGCGTCATCGGAGGGTGACGTTCCGGATGCAGTAGCCGTTCGGGCCCTTGTCGAGCGTGAAATTGGCGGCCTTCCGGATCCCCGAGCGGGTCGCGACCTGCGCGGTCACGGAGGTCACGGTGGTCGGTGCGTTCCTCACCTCCCGCGGCGCACCGACCTGCCCGGCGTCGAACCCGGTGGCCTCGGACAGGTCCGGGGCACCGCCACCGACCTGACACAGCAGCGGATAGTCCGCCTCGACATCGGCCGCGTTCACCGGCTTCCCGAACTGTCGGCCCAGGTATCGGACGACGGCGTACCGCGCCTTCTCGATCGGTATCGAGGCTCCCGCCGCGTAGACGTCGGGGCAGCCGTAGGACGACGCGACCTCGCTCGGGCGCAGTTGGACGGTAGTGGTCGCGCTCTTCCACGACGGGCCGAACTGGCCCAGCACGCCGGGCTTGGAGACGGCCTCGGTGATCCGCGCGTCATCGCCGTACATCTCGCCGATGACGCTCGGCGGCTGCGTCCAGCATTTCGTGGTGAGCGCACCGAGGTCCTTCGCCGCGACGTCGGCGAGCCAGGGCCACAGGGCCTTCGCGGCGCCCGCGCTGCCCGGGACCTCGCCGACCCGTCGCGGCCGCGGCCGGCGCACTCGTTCCGCCCGTCGTGGGCGGGGCGCTCCCCGCCGAGGACGCGGCCGGCGTCGCCGTGACCGTCTCCGTCGTGGTGGTCGCCCCGCCGCCACCGCACGCCGCAGTCGCGAGGAGCGCGCACAGCGCCACCCCGCCTCCGGTCGTCGTGCTGATGCGTGCGCGCAGTCCCCGGTCACCGTGCATGTCGAGCCCCTCCCCAGAAGCGTTCCCTCGCCATCGTGAAACAGCGACGGGCACCCGGCACGGGAATCGTGCCACGCGTCAGGCGATCCGGGCGCGCAGCACCGGCAGCGCCAGCTCCGCCCAGGCCACGTTCTCCCGCTCGAAGGACAGTCCGCGCAGCAGCGTCAGATACGGGCCGCCGAGGTGGCGGTCGGCGAGGAGCTCGTCGCGGCCGCGGTCTCCGAGCCAGGTGCGCTCGATCCGCTCGTAATAGGCGAGCTTGGCCGCGGCGGCGTCGCGGAGCGCGGCCACGGCGGCGCACACGGCGGCCGGATCGCCGACCTCGACCGCCTGCACCCGGACCATCAGCTCGTCGCGGACCGCGACCGCGCGCGCAGGCGTGGTGGTGAACGCCGCGAGCTCGTCCCGACCGGCGTCGGTGAGGCGGAAGACCCGCTTGTTCGGCCGCTTCTCCTGTTCGACGGTCCGCGCAATGATCACCCCGTCGAGCTCCATCCTGTCGAGCTCCCGATAGAGCTGCTGGGAGGTGGCGACCCAGAAGTTGGCCCGAGCACCGTCGAACTCCTTGGAGAGGTCGTAGCCGGACGCCTCGCCGAGGACGAGGAGGGTCGATTCGATCGCATGCCGGAGCGCCATGCCTTCCATTCTAGTCAACTAGTTGCTTATACTGCTCTATACATACTCAACAAGTTGAATAGGAGATGTCATGCGTGAGTTCCGCGCCGCCGTCGAGGCCCGCAATGCCGAGGCCTTCGACGGCCTGCTCGCCGACGACGTGACCTTCACCAGCCCCGTCGCCTTCAAGCCCTATGAGGGCCGGCACATCACGGCGGCCATCCTGCGCGGCGTGATGCGTGTCTTCGAGGACTTCCATTACGTGCGCGAGATCAACGACGGCGCGAACTCGGCCCTGATCTTCGAGGCGGCCGTCGACGGCAAGAAGATCACCGGCTGCGACTTCATCCACGTGAACGCCGAGGGCAAGATCGATGACTTCATGGTCATGGTCCGCCCGCTCTCCGCGGCGCAGGCACTCTCCGCAGCCATGGGTGCGCAGTTCGGCGCCATCGCCGAGGAGGCCACCGCGACCGCGCAGGCCGAGGCCGCCGACGCCTGACCTCACCGGATGCGCTGATACATGCGCATTCACCTATTCGACAGTGCAACCGCGCCGCCGCTACTCTAAATGACAACGATTCCCATTGCTGTCAGAGGAGTACTGCCGTGCGCACTCGCTTTCGTCTCACTCGGGCCGCGGGCGCCGTCGCCGTCGCAGCCCTCGCGCTCACCGCGTGCGGTAACGCCACCTCGGACTCGGGTGACGGCAAGCCCACGGTCGTGGCGTCGACCGACGTCTACGGCGCTATCGCCAAGGCCGTCGCGGGCGAGGACGCCGCAGTGACCTCGCTGTTCTCCAACCCGACCGGTGATCCGCACGAGTTCGAACCCTCCGCGCAGGACACCCTGCAGGTCAAGAAGGCCTCCGTGCTCGTCTACAACGGCGGTCACTACGACGCGTACATGGAGAAGGCCGCCGAGGGCGCGGGCGCGACCAAGGTCGACGCCGTCGCGCTCCAGGAACCGAAAGGCGAGAACGAGCACGTCTTCTACGACCTGCCCACGATGCAGAAGGTCGCCACGGCGGTCGCGAAGGCGCTCTCCGACAAGGACGGCGCCCACCGCCAGGGCTATGAGAGCCGCGCGCACGCCTTCGGTACGAAGCTCGACACCGTCATCGCGCAGGCCCGCGCGATCGGTCATGCCAACCCCGGCGCCGCGGTCGCCGCGACCGAGCCGGTCGCCGGTTACCTGCTCACGCTGGCGGGCCTCAAGGACATCGCGCCCACCCGCTACACCGCCGCCATCGAGTCCGGCACCGACCCGGCCCCGGCCGACATCGCCGCCGCCAACGCCCTGGTCAGCGAGAAGAAGGTGCGCGCGGTCGTGCTCAACGGCCAGACCGAGAGCCCGGTCACCGCGGCCCTGGCGAAGACCGCCGAGACCGCCGGCGTGCCCGTCGTCAAGGTCACCGAGTCTCTGCCCGCGGGCGTCGACGACTACGTCACGTGGCAGGCGGGCAACGTCAAGGCCCTATCCGACGCGCTCGCGTCCCACCCGTGAACGCAGCGCCCGTCAACCCACCGTCCGCGAGCGCACCTCCGGCCCCGGTGATCCGCCTGCGGCACGCCGGGCTGCGCTACGGCGACCGCACCCTCTGGGACGGGTTGGACCTCGACATCGCGCCCGGCGAGTTCGTCGCCGTGCTCGGCCCCAACGGCGCCGGCAAGACCTCGCTGCTGCGGATCCTGCTCGGGCAGAGCCGGCTCTCCGCCGGAACCGTGCAGGTGAACGGCCGGATCGGGTACATCCCGCAGCAACGCGCGCTCGACGGTGCCGTGCCCCTGCGCGGGCGCGACCTCGTCGGCCTCGGCTTCGACGGTGCCGCCTGGGGCCTGGGGCTGCTGGGTCGCGCGGCGCGACGGTCCGCCGTGGACGCGGCGCTGCAGCAGGTCGATGCCGCGGCCTTCGCCGACGCCCCCATCGGCTCCCTCTCCGGCGGCGAGCAGCAGCGACTGCGCGTCGCCCAGGCCCTCGCCTCGGACCCGACGATCCTGCTCTGCGACGAGCCCCTGCTCTCGCTCGACCCGGGCAACCAGCGGCTGGCCGTCTCGCTGATCGAGCGCCGCCGCCGCGAGTACGACACCGCCGTGCTCTTCGTGACGCACGAGATCAACCCCGTGCTCCCGTACTGCGACCGCGTGCTGTACCTGGTCGACGGGCGGTTCGAGGTCGGACCGACGGCCGAGGTGATGACCTCCGATGCTCTGACGCGGCTGTACCGGACCCCGGTCGACGTGCTGCACGTGCGCGACCGGCTGGTCGTGGTGGGAGGCGATGACTGATGGACCGACTCGAGAACCTGACGAACTTCTCCCTCACCTGGGATCTGCTCCAGCAGCCCTTCGTGCAGCAGGCCCTCGTCGCCGCGGCACTGCTCGGCGTGCTCGCCGGCGTGATGGGACCGCTCATCGTCTCGCGGCAGATGGCCTTCAGCGTGCACGGCACCTCCGAACTCTCGCTGACCGGCGCCGCCTTCGCCCTGCTCATGGGCTGGAGCGTCGGCTCGGGCGCGCTGCTGGGCGCACTCGTCGCGGGCCTGCTCTTCGGCCTGCTCGGCGTCTACGCCCGCGAGCGGGACTCGGTGATCGGCGTGATCATGGCCTTCGGCCTGGGCCTGTCGGTGCTCTTCCTGGCGCTGCACGACGGCCGGCAGGGCACCGCCTTCGCGCTGCTCACGGGGCAGATCGTGGCGGTCGGGTTGAGTGGGGTGACGCTCATGGCGATCACGACCGTCGTGGTGCTGCTCATCCTCGCCTTCATCTACCGGCCGCTGCTGTTCCTCTCGACCGACCCGGACGTGGCTGCCGCGCACGGCGTCCCGGTGAAGACGCTGTCGGTGGTCTTCGCGATGCTCGTCGGCGCCGCGGCCGCGCAGGGCGTGCAGATCGTCGGGGCGCTGCTGGTGATGAGCCTGCTCATCACGCCCGCCGCGGCCGCCGCCCGGGTGACCAGTTCCCCCGGCAAGGCGACGGCGCTCTCGCTGATCTTCGCGCTGGTCTCCGCAGTGGGCGGGATCATCCTCTCGCTCGCGCCGGCGCTGCCCGTGTCGGTCTTCGTAACCTCGATCTCCTTCCTGATCTACATGGTCTGCCGCCTGCTCGGGCAGCGCGGCCGCCGCGGCACGGTCGCCCCGGTCGAGACCGCGCACGACTGCCGGCACGGTGAGCATCCGGATCCCGTCGCGACCCGATAGCCATCGATTCCGGCTCATCCGATGCCCTGATCGATGACGACGGGGGTACGACTCACACCGCCGCGAGCAGCGCGGCGGTCAGCGCCTCGACGTCGATCCGGGTGCTGCTCCCGCCTGCGACCACGGCCTCGCCGCCCACGAGCACGGTGTCGACGATGCGCGGGGTCCCACAGGTGAGCAGCGTCGCGCCCGGGTCCGTGACGGGAAGGCAGGCGAAGTCTCGGTCGAAGCGCAACAGGGTCAGGTCGGCCGGACGCCCGACGGTGACCCCGCCCGGCGCGTCCGCCACCGTGCCGCCCAGGGCGCGCGCGGCACCGTCGCAGGCGATCGACAGCATGGTCCCGATGTCGAAGAGGTCCGCGCGGCGGGCGTGCGCCCGCTGGACGTACGCGCCCGCACGGAGCGTCTCGAGCATGTCCTGCCGGTCGTTCGAGCCGGCACCGTCGACGCCGATCCCGACGGCCACGCCCTCGGCGAGCAACTCCGTGACCGGCGCGACGCCGGATCCCAACCGCATGTTGGAGACCGGGTTCCAGGAGACCGCCGCGCCGCCCGCGGCGAGGATCCGCCGCGCGTACTCGTCGAGCTCCACGCCGTGCACGGCGAGGAGCCGCTCCCCGATCAGGCCGCCCTCGGCGAGGTAGTCCACGGCCCGCATCCCGGCGTGCTCGCGGCAGAGCGCGTCGTCGGTGCCCGTCTCCGACAGGTGGATCATCGTGGTCAGGCCGCGCTCGCCGGCGAAGTCCGCCGCGGTCCGCATCCCCTCGACGGTGAGCGAGCGAGGGTTGGGCACGGCCAGAGCGAGCCGCACCCGGTCGCCGGCGGCCGCGGCGAGGCGGTCGACGTCGTCCAGGGCGCTCTCCAGCGGCTGCATCAGCCGGGGGTCGAAGCCCCACTTGCGCGTGGGATCCGCGCGGTCGGCGATCCCCCTGCCGAGCACCGCGCGCACCCCGACGTCGTCGAGCCCCGCGAGCACCGCGTCGTGCACCTCCCCGCTCGGGTGCGGCCACATGTGCTCCACCAGGGTGGTGGTGCCGGAGAGCAGCCCCTCGAGCGCGGCGGCGACCGTCGCCAGGTACGCCCGTTCCGGGGTGATCGCGTTCATGGCCTCGCCCACCGCGAGCAGCCACTGCAGCAGCGGCTGCCCCTCCCCGACCCCGCGGCACAGCGACTGCTGCAGGTGGGTGTGGGTGTTGACGAATCCGGGGATCAGGTGCGCGCCCGCGCCGTCGACGGTGCCCGGGCCGGGCGGGCCCGGGACGTGGTCGCGCACCGCGGCCACGGCACCGTCGGCGATCACGACGTCGGCGTGCGCGCGCCACCCGAGCCCGGTCCAGACCGTGACGTCGGCGATGAGCCGTACCCGACCGTCCGCGGGCCGCGGCAGCGTCAGCGGTCTCACTTGATGCCGATCGTGCGGTCGCCGAACTGCGGGTCGAAGAGGGCGGCGGGGTCCACCTTGGGATCGACCTTGGCGCCCTGGGCGGCGAGGATCGGCGCGAGGTCCGCGACGAAGGACGCCACGCGCGCCGTGTCGTAGGTCGCGACGGAGCCGTTCTCGTTCGCGATGAGCCCCTTGGACTTGAGGATCCCGGCGGCGTACTCGGCCTCGGCGACCGGGTAGGGCGCGTTCGCCGTGTCCTTGGCGACGACGTCCGAGATGAGCTTGGCCGTGGCGCCGGGCGAGGTGACGAAGTCGGCATCGGCCTGCTGGATGATCGGGACCAGCTTCTTCAGGCAGGGCGTCAGTGCGGCGAGCTTGTCGGTGCGGACGGAGACGTTGGAGGCGTACGGGTCGTAGCCCAGCTCGGAGAGCAGTCCGTACTGCACGGGCTTGTTCCAGGCCGGCGTGTCGTGCTCGTACACCCACGGCTCCGACGTGGCGTACCCCTGCTGGACGATGGCCGGGTCGGCGACGAACCGGGCGGGGCTGCCGTCGTAGCTGGTGTCGAGCTGGGTCTTCGTGACATAACCCTTGGCGAGCAGCCAGGTGGGGAAGGTCTGCTCCTTGGAGACCACGACGGTCGCGCCCGACCCGGCGAGGCCCTTGAGCGTCAGGCCCGGGTGCTTGGCCGAATCCCACATCAGGATCGCGGGATTGTGCGTGATGAGCGGCGCGACGCCGATGACGCGCTGGCTGCCGCTGGCGGCGACGAGCTGATCGCCGTGCACCAGGCCGAGATCGATGGCGGAGTCCACGTACATCTGCGAGGCCACGGACTGGAAGCCGATCGCCGAACCGCCGGACTTCAGGCGCAGTTTCACGCCGGTGTCCTTGCCCTGCGCGACCAGCGTTCCGGTGACGGACTTGCCGGCGACGTCGACCGCGTAGTCGGGCCCGAGCAGCTGGAACAGACCGCCCATGTCCGCCTGCGGTTGCCACTGCAGCTGCACGGTGACGGTCGCCGGGCACACATCGGCCAGGCGCTGCGCGGGCGCGGCGGCTTCGAGCGAGACGGACGCCGCGGGACCGTCGGATGCGGCGCAGCCGGACAGCGCCGCCGAGCCGAGGCCGACTGCGGCGGCGATCGCGGCAGCGCTCCGGACGAGCGGGAACGGTGAAGTGGACATCGATTCTCCTGCAAGGGGATCGGGGCTGACATCGCCCCGGTGAGAACGCCGTGAGACGACGAGGACGATGACAACATTCGCCCACCGGCCGGCGCATAGCAAGCCACGGCGATGCATGTAACACGATGTTCACGGCACCGATATCGCGGCGACTGCATGTAATACGAGGATCGATGCCACACAGCGAGCGCCCTCTGCTCGCTACGACATCATCACGGAGGTTCTTTCGTGCCATCCCCCGCCCACCTGATCGACACTCGCAACGATGTCGACGCGCGCCATCTCAAAGCGGGCCAACAGGTCTCCTTCCACGACGTGTCGATGACCTACGCCACCGGCACCAACGCCCTCACCTCCGTCTCCCTGTCGGTGCGACAGGGAGAGTTCGTCGCCATCGTCGGACCGTCCGGCTGCGGCAAATCCACCCTGCTGCGCCTGGCCGCCGGCCTCGAGCGCCCCTCCACCGGCGCGGTCGCGGTGAGCACCTCGTCCGTGGGCTTCATCTTCCAGGAGGCCACGCTCATGCCATGGGCGACGGTGCGCAAGAACGCATCTCTGCTCGTCGAACTCGACGGCACCCCCGCCGCCGAGCGCAACGCCAGGGTGGACGCCGCGCTGGCCGCGGTCGGCCTCGAGGAGTTCGCCGGCCAACTGCCGAAGTCCCTGTCCGGCGGGATGCGGATGCGCGTTTCGCTCGCTCGCGCACTCGCCCTCGAACCGGACCTCATGCTGCTCGACGAGCCCTTCGGCGCGCTGGACGAGCTCACCCGCCAGGAGATGCAGCTGCAGCTGCTGGACCTGTGCGAACGCCGTGGTCTCACGTCGGTCTTCGTCACCCACTCGGTGTCCGAGGCGGTGCTGCTCGCGGACCGGGTGGTCGTGATGTCGGCCCGGCCCGGCCGGATCGCCGCCGAGATCGAGGTCGCCCTGCCGCACCCGCGCGGGCCGCTGCTGCGCTTCGAACCGGAGTACACGAAGACCGTCGCCCACGTCTCGAAACTACTGCGGGAGGTCGCATGAGCGCCGCACTGAATCTGCCCCTGGCCCGGACCGCGACCGACGCGGAGGGCTCGGCGAGGACGTCGCCGTGGCCCGCCCGGATCGCCCGGGGCTCCGTCTCCGTCGCCGCCCTGGCCGCGGGGATCGGCCTCTGGTACGCCGTGACCTACCTGATCCTGAGCCCGTCCCGGCGCTTCCTCCTGCCCGCGCCGCACACGGTGCTCACCGAGTCCCTGCTCGTTCCCACCCATGTGCAGCCGATGCTCACGGCTCTGGGGGTGACGGCGAAGGTCGCCGGCATCGGCTTCGTCCTCGCCGCCGTGATCGGCATCGCGGTCGGCGCGGTGATGAGCCAGACCTGGTGGCTGGAACGGGCCATCTTCCCCTACGCCGTGGTACTCCAGGTGGTGCCGATCCTGGCGATCACGCCGCTGCTCGGCCTGTGGTTCGGCTACAGCACCGCCTCGCGCGTCGCGGTGTGCGTGATGATCGCGCTGTTCCCCATCATCACCAACACCCACTTCGGATTCCGCTCCATCGACCCCGGGCTGCACGAGCTGTTCACCCTCGGCAGGGCGTCCCGGCTGCAACGGCTCGTCCGGCTGGAACTGCCCGCGGCGCTGCCGTCGATCCTCACCGGGCTCCGGATCGCCTCCGGCCAGGTGATCATCGGCGCCATCATCGGCGACATGTTCTTCGCCCAGGGCAAGCCCGGCATCGGCACGCTCATGGACAACTTCCGCGCCCAGCTGCGCTCGACGGACCTCATCGCGGCGATCACCCTCGCGGCGGCCTTCGGCGTGATCGTCTTCGTCGCGTGCTCGGCGATCTCGCGGCTCTCGGTCGGCCGCTGGCACGGATCGGGCAGCGCGCGATGACCGCACCATCCCCCGCACCAGCACTCCGCACCAGCACCAGCACCAGCACTGAAGGAAGCACCCCGATGACGCCGTTCGCCGTCCCCCGGATCGACATCTCGCCCTATCTCGACCCCGCCGCATCCGCGGCGACCGACCCCGCCTGTGCCGCCGTGGCCGCGCAGATCGACGAGGCCTGCGCGGGCGTCGGCTTCCTCCAGGTGGTCGGGCACGGCGTGCCCGACGTGGCGACCGAGGGGCTCGCCGCCGCGATCGACCAGTTCTTCGGCGCACCGTCGGAGACCAAACGGGCCCTGCGGCGCCCGGGTGAGAACCGCGGATACGCGCCGCCCAAGTCGGAGTCGCTCAGCATGAGCCTGGGCGTGGCCCCCGCGAACGCCATGAACGACTTCTACGAGTCCTTCACCCTGGGCACGGAGGCCGCGGCGTACCCCCACGCGAACCTGCCGGTGGCGGACTACCCGAGCAACACCTGGCCCGACCTGCCGGGCTTCCGCGAGTCCGTGGAGTCCTACCTCCGGGAGGTGACGATCCTGTCCCGGGCGCTCCTGCGGGCGTGCTCCGACGCCCTGGGGCTCGGCACCGGGTACTTCGACCACCTCGTCGACCACTCGATCGACGCGCTGAAGATGAACAACTACGCGCTCGCCCCCGGCGCGATCGAACTCGACGGCCCGCTCACCGGCATGGGCGCGCACACCGACTTCGGCATCCTCACCGTCCTGTGGGCCGACCGCGTCGCGGGCCTCGAAGTCCTCGGCCCCGACTCCGTCTGGTACCCGGTGCAGCCGGACCCCGGAGCGTTCCTGATCAACCTCGGAGACGCCTTCGCGCGATGGACGAACGACCGTTGGCGCGCCACCCTGCACCGCGTGGACCCGCCCGTCGTGGACGGCCGGATCGAGCGGCGCCGGTCCGCGGCGTTCTTCCTCGACGGCAACCACGACGCCGTGATCGAGCCGCTGCCCGGCACCGTCGCCCCCGGGGAACAGGGGTACCCGTCGATCACCGTGGCCGCCCACCTCCAACAGAAGCTCGCCGGGATGAAGACGGGGCGCGCGCCCGTCGGGGCCGATCGCGAGGCCGCGCGGCTGCTCGGCGCCCAGTCCTGACATCCATTCACCCGCCCAAGGAGAGACGACATGACCCAGCAGTACGGAATGCAGGAACTGAACCTCGAGAGCCGCATGGGCGGCATCGGGGTGGAGACCGAGCGCAGCGTCCCCCGCATCGACCTCACCGACCGCGAGGAGCGGCGCGAGGAGATCACCGACCAGCTCTGGCGCGCCGCCACCGAGATCGGGTTCTTCCAACTGGTGAACCACTCGATTCCGCAGCACCTGGTCGACGCCGCGTTCGCGCGGGCCGCGGACTTCTTCGCGCTCCCCGAAGCGACCAAAGCCGCTCTGCCGCTGGATAAGCCCAACAACGTGGGCTGGGAGTTCTCCAGCCAGGTCCGCCCGTCGGTGGGCACGCCGGACCAGAAGGAGTCCTTCCAGATCACCCGCCCGCACATGGCCGGCCTGTGGCCGGAGGAGGAGCAGATCCCCGGCTTCCGCGACTTCATGCTCGACTTCGAGGCGCAGTGCTGGGAGCTCGCGATGTGGGTGCTCTCCTGCTTCGCGGAGCGCCTGGGCTTCGACCGCGACTTCTTCTCGCGCGCACACGATCCGCAGTCCGACCAGTACCAGTCCACACTGCGGCTGATCCACTACTACGCGCTGCCGGAGGAGCTGCGCGGCGCTCCCGGCACGTGGCGCGCGGGCGCGCACACCGATTTCGACTGCCTGACCCTGCTGTTCCAGCGCGACGGCCAGGGCGGCCTGCAGGTGTGCCCCGGCCGGGAGGCCGATGCGCAGGAGTGGACCCCCGTCGTCCCCTCCGATACGGCGATCACCTGCAACATCGGCGACATGCTGATGCGCTGGAGCGACGACCAGCTGCTCTCGACGTTCCACCGGGTCCGCGTGCCCGGTGCCGGCGAGTACGCCGGGCCGCGGTACTCGATCCCGTTCTTCGCCCAGGCCAACCGCGACGTCGTCATCGACCCGCCGTCGGGGACCTACCCGCCGATCACCGCGGCCGAGTACCTTCGTCAGCGGGTCGCCGCGAACTACGCCGGCCCCAGGGCATGAGCGCGCCGGCCGTGGCCGGCGGCACGAGGAGGTCGATGCGGGTGGGCGCGGGGGCGGATTCACTGCTGGGCGAGGCCGTCTACAAGCAGCTGCTCGACCGCATCTTCACGGGCCGCCTCCCGTCCGGCACGCCGCTGAGCGTCCCCGCCCTGGCCGCCGAGCTGGACGTGAGCCGCAGCCCCGTCCGCGACTCGGTCCAGCGACTGGTGGCGGACGGGCTGGCGGTGCACACACCGCACGCCGGCGCGCGCGTGGCGTACGTCGACGACGACGAGATCGCCGACGTCTTCGCGGTGCGGGAGCTGCTCGACGGGCACGCCGCGTCGGCGGCGACGGTGCGCGCGAGCGCGGACGACATCGACGCCCTCGCCCGGCTCGTCCACGATCAGGAGGAACGCCTGGCGGCGCCGGCCGACGCGCTCGAGGAGGCCCGCTGGGACCTGACCTTCCACACGGCGGTCCGCGATCTCGCGGGGAACCGCACGCTCAGCGACGCACTGCACCGGCTCGACGCGAAGGCGCACCTCTACAACAGCGGGCTGTGGTCCGACGACCGGGGACGGCGGTTCGCCGTGGCGGAGCACGCCGCGATCGTGCGCGCGATGGAGATGGGTGACGCCGCCGGCGCCGAGCGCGCCGCGGCCTCGCACGTCGCGGCCCTCGCCGTGCGGATGCGCCGGCTCGCCCGCGACGCGGGGCGAGGGGCTACCGTCTGAGCCGTGGACATCGATCTCAACGCCGACTGCGGCGAGTCCTACGGCGCCTGGACGCTCGGCGACGACGCGACCCTGCTCACCGTCGTGACCTCGGCGAACGTCGCGTGCGGGTTCCACGCCGGGGACCCGACGACGCTGCGGGAGACCTGCGCGCGGGCCGTGGCGCAGGGCGTCGCGATCGGCGCGCAGGTCGGCTATGCGGACCTGCGCGGCTTCGGCCGGCGCTCGATGGACGTCCCGGCGGCGGATCTCACGGCCGATGTGATCTACCAGATCGGCGCGCTGCAGGCGCTCGCGCGGAGCGTGGGCGGCACCGTCGACTACGTCAAACCGCATGGCGCGCTGTACAACCGGATCGTCACCGACGAGGCGCAGGCCGCGGCGGTGGTCGAAGGCGTGCTCGCGGCCGCCCCCGGCCTGCCGGTCCTCGGACTGCCCGGCTCGGCCTTCCTCCGGATCGCCGGCGAGCGCGGGCTGCGCGGGGTGGCGGAGGCCTTCGCCGATCGCGCCTACCTGCCCGACGGTGCCCTCGTCCCCCGTTCGCGCGCGGGCGCGGTGCTGCACGACCCCGACGAGATCGCCGCGCGGGTGCTGCGGATGGTCGGCGACGGCACAGTCGAGGCGATCGACGGCAGCGAGGTGCGGCTCGCCCCGGAGTCCGTCTGCGTGCACGGGGACAATCCGTCGGCGGTCGCCGTGGCGCAGCGCCTGCGCACAGTGCTCGACGGTGCCGGGGTCACGGTGGCACGGTTCGCGCCGTAACGGTCAGGCGGTAGCGGTCAGACATCCCTGGACGTTGAATGTCAAGCAACGGCCAGCTGGCGATGAGCCCATGCGACCGTCGAGTCGAACTGGGTGCCGTGGATGAGGCAGCCGTGGAGGAGCCGATTCGTCGACCGGGACGAGCATGGGCGATGATGACAGTGCGGGCACGACGGAGTCCTCAGGGTTGTGCTGGTGTGAGAACTCGTATCGTCACCGAGACCGCCGTGCCCGCCCCACAACCGACGGCCACCCGGCGTGTCAACCACAAACCACCGGGTCGGAACCTCACATCACGACTTTGCCGGGGCCCTCAGAGGACGACTACCTCATGCAGGCTTGCGGTTAGCGTGACGGATCACACCAATAGGTCGTGTCAATACTGTGTGGATCCGTCCTGGTAGATGAACTGCTCGTGGATGTCGCCATCGGCGGTCAGCGTGACCTTGGCGAAACCATTCATCGCCCGTCCGCGGTGATAGTCGTGATCATCGGGATAGGGTTTGTTCGAGTAGCTGATGACGGTCTTGCCCGGTCCGGTGTTCTCGTCGTACACGGCGGCGGGAGCGAACGGAACCGAGCCGTGCCCGGCGAGCCGGACCCTCGTGGTTTCGCCGACGGCGGTATTGTCGGAGTACACCACGCCGGCGTGGGAATGGCCGCTGTACCAGACGTCGGGACCCCGCCCCAGGGCGGAGGGTGCGGTCACTTCGTGCCAGATCGACGTGGTGTCGGTGCCGTCGTCGCTGAGGGGCGGATGGTGGCTCATGACGAACACCCGCTTGTCGTGGTCATCCGCGTAGGCCCGGACGCGGGTGAGGAACGCGGCCTGGTAGTCGTCGATGCCGCCGGTGAGGATGAGCGGCGAGCGATCGTGGTAAGCCGAGTCGATCCCGACCACGATCCATTTTCCGAACTCAAGAGCGAAGTAGCTGGTGCCCTGCTGAGCGGCGAATCGCGGGTCCGTCAGTGCGCTCTCGAAGTATCCGCGGCCCCAGCCGTACATGTCGTGATTGGAGTTCAGTGTGAACGAGCCGCGACGACCGGCATGCCATTCTTCGAGGAATGCGGTGTAGAATACCGGGGCGCCCAGTGGGTACACGTCGCCGAGGTGGATCGTGTAATCGGTATCCGATTCGCGGATGCGGCGCATGACCTCGAGGGCCGGCGACGCGTGAACGCCGCCGCCGTCGTCCCACTTCCCAGCGCCCCAGTCACCGGTCAAGGCGAAGGTGAGTTCGTCGGTGTCATCGACTGTGAGCCATGCTGGGCTCTCCCCGAAGGGTGCCCGCACCGACGGATCGAGGATGAGCGCGAGCAGGGACGGTGCGAGGACCGCGTACAGCGGATCGATCGCTGCACCGGGGCAGTTCGACAACAGCACGCCGTCGCGGAGGGCGATCGTCTGGTCGAACAGTGGCATCCATTCGCGTGCCATCTCCGCGGTGATCGCGGACTCGGGTAGGCCCAGCCGATCGAGAAAGGCTACCCATTCGGACGGCAGGAACTCCCTGATCTGCGAGATCGCGCAGGCACCGTCGAGATGCCCTCGTGCCTCGTAGGGCGGTCCGGCGGCCATCAACCGAATCAACTCGGCCTCGGCCGTCCGCAGATACCCCCACAGCTCTGTGACTTCCGCGGGTGGTACGAAGTCGGGCTGCTGGAAGCGTGGGTCGGTCAACAACCAATCGAGGTCCCGCGCGTACGCGGAGAGAATCTCGGGTGTGTAACCGTGCGAGCGGCGCCACATCTCTCGGACATCTGACATGGAGTTCTCCTCAATGATCGCGTGATGTGGAATCACGCCGGTACGGTACTCAGACCGCTTCGATATCGGGCAGCCGCCAGGTCTTTTCGGTCACCGACTTTCCGGGGCCGTAGAAGCGGAAGATCACGAAGAAGTCCTTACCGGCCGACGGGAGCCAGTTGGATTCCGGACCGTCGGGCTTGTCGCCGAAGTAGATGTCGATCGATCCGTCGGCATTCTTCTTGAGTCCGGAGTTGGCGTAGGAGTCGACACCGACCCGGTCGAGCTGATTGGGGATGAACGACTTGGTTTCCGAGCTGTAGACGATCGCCGACCAGAACTTTTCGACGGGTACGTCCGCCGGCACTCGGAGGCGGTAGCGGCCCTTGCCGGACAGCGACTTGCCCGCCTTGTCGCGGAATGCCGTCAGGTACATCTGGGTGCCGCCCAGCTTCTGCGGCAGGTAGTTGGCCCAGAAGAACGGCAGAATCGCGCGTTGGTAGGTCCAGACACCGTCGGCGGTCTCGAATGACCAGTCCTCGCCCATCAGTGGGCCGTACGCCGGGTTGAAGTCGTTCCACTGGCTGTCCGGCCAGTACGCCGCGAGCGCCTGCCCCGGCGTTACGAAGCCGCGTTGCATGATCTGATAAGCCTGCTTGGCGGCCTCGTCCAGGATCTTCACCGTGGCTGCGTCCGGAGCGAACGGCTTGCCCCGTTCGATGCCGATGGTGCTCAGCGTTCCGACGATGGCCTTGTCGCGGGCGCGAATCGGCTCGTCGGAGATGAACTTCGCGAGCTTTTCGAACCAGGTGTGATCGTAGACCGGGAGCGAGTGCCAATCCTTGTCCCAGCCGTCGAGGACGCGGGTGGCAGGCGGGTGCGCGGCCTGAGCGAGTGGATAGATCTTCATCTGACGGCCGAGAGCGATCGCGCCGTCCATGGTGCCCTGTCCGACGATGACCGGACGGTAGACCAACGTGCCGCGGAATCCCTCGAAGCGGATGACGAAGTATCCGTCCGGGATCGGTGCGGTGTGCCCGGGTGGTACCAGCAGGTATTTTCCGCCCTTGCCCTGGTCGGGCCCTTCCGGGCCGACCATGGTCAGCGGGGCCTGCCAGTTGTCACAGAACTCCCCGACAATCATGTATTCGGCACTGCTGGCAGGGATCTCGACCACGAGCGGGCCGGTCGACAGGTCGTACGGTGCGCCGCAGTAGTTGACCTGATTATTCGCGGTGAGCACCTCGTGACGCGCGACCAGCGGCTTGCTCATCACCATCGCGTCGCCCAGCTTCATGCCGAAATCCCGGAAGAGAGATTCGCGGAAGAACACGTCGCTGATCGCGGGCATCGACCAGAGAATCGCCTCGACGGCGCGTTCGCGGGCGAATCGCTGGACCAAGTCACCGCCTTCCGACTGGTCGTGCTGCCCCTCGTCCTCTCGGTCGGTCGACGAACAGGAGGTGGCCGCCATCAGCGCGGCTGCTGCGACGACAGATGACACGCCGAGGCGGCGACGAGAGATTTCCACAGCGGTTCCGTTCTTCAGGGTTGGATCGGCGCGCGACGAGTGATTGCCCGGCCTGGGGCGTAGGACGGTATTTGCACGTATCGCTGTGGGCGAGCGACGCGCTGGGCGAACGAATGTACGGCTCGTCGCGCGTGGTTGGCGTGAGGTTCGGGTGCGAGGCCGTCGGCCCTGGCCGCAGGGGAAGCAGAGATGGTCTTCGTACCCTCCTCGTCCGTGATCCGGCTGAAACCACCAGCGCGGCGCCACCCGTGATGTTTGCCGGGGTCAGTTTGCCGGAGCACACCCCCCTCGTCTTGACATCCGAGGACGAGGTCTCGACAGTTCTCCCATGGCGATGATTCGGGGTACGGCCCTGAGCAACTTCGACGAGTTGGTTACCGATCTCGGGGGTGACGCCCGGATGCTGGCGTCCGCCGCGGGGATGGACGTCGGCACCTTCGGCGATGCCGAGTGCCATATATCGCTGGAGAACAGCCTGTACACGCTGGAGGAGGCCGCCCGCCGGCTCGACACCCCGGATTTCGGTCTCCGGCTGGGGGCCCGCCGATCCGTCGACATCCTCGGGATTCTCGGCGACGCCGCTCGTACCGCTCCGACCGTTCGCGACGCGTTCGATGTCTTCGAACTGTTCATGGCCGACTACAGCCCCGCGAGCTCAGCCAGATTTGTGCAGGAGGACCGAGGCTCCGGCCTCTGCCGATTCGAGTACGAGTTCATCCTCGACGAGCCGGAACCCGAGCAGGTGCAGGCGATCGAGTTGTCACTCGGCGATGCCTTGGGAGTCCTGCGCAGCCTCCTCGGCCCGCAGTACCGACCGCTCGCGGTCCGCATTCCCCATCCTCCGATCAGCGCCGTGCGGGACTACGAGCGCCTGTTCGGGTGTCGGGCCGCGTTCTGCGAACCGGTGTCCGGGTTCGTGATTCGCGAGTCGGATCTCAGGAAACGTCTGTTCGCGGACCCGGTCGTTCACCACGTTGCGGTCGACCATCTCAAGCGCTCGGTGGGTGAGGTACCCGTTTCGGTTCGGCAACTCGTCCGCAGCGCGATCCGTGACGCCTTGCCGACATGCGGCGTTGGCCTGCGCGCGACCGCCCTCCGCCTCGAGATGCACCCCAAGACGCTCCAGCGCCGACTCGCGGCCGAAGGCAGTACCTACGCCGATCTGGTCGATGGACTGCGCCGAGACGCCGCCCACCGGCTGCTGGTCGGCACGGATATCAGCGTGTGCGAGGTGTCGCGCCGCCTCGGGTACTCGGAGCAGAGTGTCCTGACCCGTTCGTGCAACCGATGGTTCGGTATGCCGCCGGGCGCGTACCGGGCGGCGCACCCGAACTGGGCGTCTGCGCGCAGAGGCGCGGATTGCCTCGAGCTGCCGGACTGAAGGCACTGTGCGCTGCACGCGGAGGTTGCCGATAGCCGTTCTTGACGGACGATCGAGGATGCGTCCCACCGCCTCGGACCGGCGCTTCGACCTACTATCTCGTGTCCTCGGACTCCGCAGCTTTCGATGAGGCACACTCGACACGGGCACCAACCAATGGACGGTCGACTAAGACCATCCTCGAACGGAAAGCCCCGGACAGAAGGAGCACCATGGCCGAGACCGTTGCCAATTCCGTGATCGCCGACCCACTACCCGTCACCCGATCGCTGCCGTTCCCCCCGAAGGGATCGGGCAGCGTTGCCGGCCGCACGCTCGCCGAGTCCACGTACTCGCCGAAGCCGCCGGAGAAGCACTTGCCCGCCGACGCACCGAATGTGCTGGTCATCCTCATCGACGATGCCGGGCCGGCGCTGCCGAAGCCGCTCGGTGGCCTGATCGAGACCCCCACACTCGAGCGTGTGCGTAACAACGGCCTGGGCTACAACCGGTTCCACACGACCGCGATGTGCTCGCCGACCCGCGCGTCGCTGCTCACCGGCCGTAACCAGCACCACGTCGGATCGGGGCAGATCGCCGAACTGGCGAACGACTGGGACGGCTACTCCGGCCACATCCCCAAGTCCAGCGCCACCGCGGCCGAGGTGCTCAAGAACTACGGTTACTCCACGGCCGCCTGGGGCAAGTGGCACAACACGCCTGCCGAGGAGACCACCGCTGCCGGTCCGTTCGAGAACTGGCCCACCGGCTACGGTTTCGAGTACTTCTACGGCTTCCTCGCGGGCGAGGCCTCGCAGTACGAGCCCAACCTGGTGCGCAACACCACCACGGTGCTGCCCCCGAAGACGCCGGAGGAGGGCTACCACCTCAGCGAGGACATCGCCGACGACGCGATGGGCTGGCTGCGGAACCACAAGGCGAACAGCCCGGACAAGCCCTTCTTCATGTACTGGGCCACCGGCGCCATCCACGGGCCGCACCACATCATGAAGGAGTGGGCGGACAAGTACAAGGGCAAGTTCGACGACGGCTGGGACGTCTACCGCGAGCGCGCGTTCGAGGCCGCGAAGGCCGCCGGCTGGATCCCCGAGTCCGCGGAACTGACCCCGCGCCCGGAGAGCCTGGCCGCCTGGGACGACATCCCCGAGCACCAGCGGCCCTTCCAGCGCCGCCTGATGGAGGTGTGCGCCGGCTTCGGCGAGCACGCGGACGTGCAGGCCGGCCGCCTGATCGACGAGGTCGAGCGCCTCGGCTACCTCGACAACACCATCGTCGTCTACATCTGGGGCGACAACGGCTCGTCGGGCGAGGGCCAGAACGGCACCATCTCCGAGCTGCTGGCGCAGAACGCGATCCCCACCACGGTGGACCAGCACATCGCCGCGCTGGAGGAGCTGGGCGGTCTCGACGTCCTGGGCTCGTCGGCGACCGACAACCAGTACCACGCAGCCTGGGCGTGGGCCGGCTCGTCGCCGTACCAGGGTATGAAGCTGTTGGCCTCGCACCTGGGCGGCACCCGCAACCCGATGTTCATCCAGTGGCCCGCGAAGATCTCCCACGACCCGGTGCCGCGCACCCACTTCACGCACGTCAACGACGTGGTGCCGACCATCTACGAGATGGTCGGGATCACGCCGCCGGACTCCGTCAACGGGATCCAACAGGATCGGATCGACGGCACCAGCTTCGCCTACTCGATCGACGATGCCTCGGCGGAGGAGCGGCACAAGGTCCAGTACTTCGAGGTGATGGGCAGCCGGTCGATCTACGAGGACGGCTGGATGGCGTCGGCGCTCGGCCCGCGGCTGCCGTGGGTGCCGGGTGCGCCCCCCGGCCTCGCCACCTGGACCCCGGACGCCGACGTCTGGGAGCTGTACAACCTGAACGAGGACTGGAGCCAGGCCCACAACCTGGCGGATCAGTACCCGGAGAAGGTCGCGCAGCTCAAGGAGGTCTTCGCGATCGAGGCGGCGAAGAACGACGTGCTCCCGGTGGGCGGCGGGCTCTGGGTCGCGGCGTACCACCCGGAGCTGCGGCTCGGCCCGAAGTACACCGAGTGGAACCTGTCCGGCGACACCGTGCGCATCCCCGAGTTCTGCGCGCCCGCGCTGGGCAACAAGCCGAACGTGGTCCGCATGCAGCTCACGCTGCCCGAGAAGGCCAACGGCGTGCTCTACAAGCTCGGCGGCTCGGGCGGCGGCCTGACCGCCTACTTCGAGGACGGCGTGCTGCACTACGAGTACAACCTGTTCCTGGTGCAGCGCACGAAGATCGCCTCCCCGGAGCCGATCCCCGCCGGTGAGGTGACCCTCGAGGTCGAGACCGCCTACGTGGGCGAGCCGCGCCCCGGCGGCCCGCTGTCGGTCTCGCTGCGGATCGACGGCACCGAGGTGGCGTCCGGCGAGGTGCCGGTCACCGCCGCGCTGCTGTTCTCGGCGAACGACTGCCTCGACATCGGCCGGGCGTACGGCGGCGCGGTCTCGCGGGCGTACCACGACAAGATGCCGTTCGC
>NZ_JBYPZI010000011.1:0-172863 GCF_057815145.1 Tsukamurella sp. II2bb | reverse complement strand
GGCGGTTTCTAGGGGTCGACGCAACACTGCCTGTTCTACTGGGTGGTGATTAGATCACGCATACGCTCGGCTGGGGTTTCCCAGCCGAGCGTTTTGCGTGGTCGGCTGTTGAGTTGCTGAGCGACGTGCTCGAGATCCGCGGGGCCGTAGACGCTCAGGTCGGTGCCCTTGGGGAAGTACTGCCGGAGCAGCCCGTTGGTGTTCTCGTTGGTGCCGCGCTGCCAGGGGCTGGCTGGGTCGCAGAAATACACCTGCATATCGGTGGCCACGCTGATCTGCGCATGCCGGGCCAACTCTGCGCCTTGGTCCCAGGTCAGCGACCCGCGTAGGTGCGCGGGCAGGTCTTTCATCGCGGTGATGATCGCGTCGCGGACCTGTTCGGCGTCGTGCCCGTCGGGCAGGTGCAGCAGCATCGTGTAGCGGGTGGAGCGTTCGACGAGAGTGCCGATCGCGGTCTTGTTCTGCTCACCGGTGATGAGATCCCCCTCCCAATGGCCGGGAACAGCACGGTCCTCGACTTCGGCCGGGCGGTCGCTGATCATCACCATCGGGTCGATGAACCGCTGATACCGCTCACCTTCTTTCCGCTGCGGTTTGCGTTTGGTTCGTCCGGTCCGGAGTGCTTGCTGCACTTCTCGTTTCATCCCTCCACGGGCTTGGAAGTACAAGGCCTGGTAGATCGTCTCGTGGCTCACCCGCATGCTCTCGTCGTCAGGGTGATCCCGGCGCAGACGGTGCGAGATCTGCTCCGGCGAGAGCTTCCTCGACAAGCCCTCCTCGACCTCTGCCCGCAGGACCGTGTTCACCACCAGTTTGGACTGCTTCGGCCGCGCCCGAGCCGCCACCGCTACCCGATCGGCCTGATACGGCAGATACCGGCCGCCGATGCTGCGTTGACGGACCTCCCGGGAGATGGTGGAGACGTTCTTGCCGATCCGGGCGGCGATGGTCCGCATCGAGTCCTTGAGTACCAGCCCGTCAGCGATTGCGATGCGGTCATCGAGCGAGAGGTAACGGTCACTGATCGCGATCGCGATCGCCGAAGCATCGTCTCGGCTCGAGATGGCACTGGTCACAGCCTGTTTGTAGATCGTCTTGGTTCGATAGTCCACGACTGTGCCGTCCGGGTGGATCCGCCTGCCACTGGTTCGTCGGATTCCCTGGCGCCAGTCCCGGGCGGTGCGTTCGTTCACCTGCACCTCACGGGCCGCGCGCGCTGACGACCACCCCTGATCGAGCAGCGCGAGAAATCGCTTCCTCGCCTCCGGCTTACCCACCGCCTTCAGCTTGTCCGCCGTGACCAGACCGGCATCGACCAAGACCCTGCGAGCGACCGAGAACGCCACATCGCACTCGATCGCAGCCTTGTTGATCGAGCCGGTCCGATCGAACACCGCCACGATCCGCTCCGGATCTGCCGGCCTACCCGGCCCGCGAGGCGGCCCCACCGGGTGGCCAATCGCCCGCAGAATCGCGTAACACCGCCGCCGCGGCACACCCACCGCGACAGCGGCCTCCTTCACCGGAACACCGGAGTCGACCAGCTGCGCCAGCTCGCCGCCGAACCGGGCACAGTCCTCCTGAAACGACATGATCGCCGCAACCTCTCGTTGAGAGTGTTGCGACGATCATGTGAACCCGCCCGAAGGATGCGGGGCGTTCCCCGTTCTGCGGTGAAGCGGATCAGGCGTTGCCCGACAGCTTCTCGCGGAGAGCAGCGAGCTGCGCATCGCTGGCCAGCGAACCGCCGGTGCTCTGCGGGGCGTCGTTGCCGCCGCGGTCGCCCGCGGACTCGCTCGAGTAGTTCGCGCCACCCGCGGCCGGACCACCGGCAGCGGCCTCGGCGGCCTCGTCGGCCGCGAACTTCTCCATCTGCGCGGTGTGCATCTTGTGGCGACGCTCCGCCTCGGCGTAGCGACCCTCCCACTCCTCGCGCTGCTTCTCGAAGCCCTCGAGCCACTCGTTGGTCTCGGGATCGAAGCCCTCGGGGAAGATGTACTCGCCGTTCTCGTCGTAGCTGTCGGCCATGCCGTACTTCGACGGGTCGAACTCCTCGGTGTAGTCCTCGTTGGCCTGCTTGAGGCTCAGCGAGATGCGACGACGCTCGAGGTCGATGTCGATGACGCGCACCATGGCATCGTCGCCGACGGAGACGACCTGGTCCGGGACCTCGACGTGGCGCTCGGCCAGCTCCGAGATGTGGACGAGGCCCTCGATGCCCTCCTCGACGCGGACGAACGCGCCGAACGGAACGAGCTTGGTGACCTTGCCGGGCACGATCTGGCCGATGGCGTGGGTCCGGGCGAACTGACGCCACGGATCCTCCTGGGTCGCCTTGAGCGACAGCGAGACGCGCTCGCGGTCCAGGTCGACGTCGAGGACCTCGACGGTGACCTCGTCGCCCACGGTGACCACCTCGGACGGGTGATCGATGTGCTTCCAGGACAGCTCCGAGACGTGCACGAGGCCGTCGACGCCGCCCAGGTCCACGAAGGCACCGAAGTTGACGATCGAGGACACGACGCCCTTGCGGACCTGGCCCTTCTGCAGCTGGTGCAGGAACTCGCTGCGGACCTCGGACTGGGTCTGCTCGAGCCACGCACGGCGCGACAGGACCACGTTGTTGCGGTTCTTGTCGAGCTCGATGATCTTCGCCTCGATCTCCTTGCCGATGTACGGCTGGAGGTCGCGCACGCGACGCATCTCGACCAGCGAGGCCGGGAGGAAGCCGCGGAGGCCGATGTCCAGGATGAGACCACCCTTGACCACCTCGATGACGGTGCCCTTGACGGCCTCGTCCTTCTCCTTGAGCTCCTCGATCGTGCCCCACGCGCGCTCGTACTGCGCACGCTTCTTGGACAGGATCAGGCGGCCTTCCTTGTCCTCCTTGGTGAGGACGAGCGCCTCGACGGCATCGCCGACGTTGACGACCTCGGACGGGTCGACGTCGTGCTTGATGCTCAGCTCGCGGGAGGGGATGACACCCTCGGTCTTGTAACCGATGTCGAGCAGGACCTCGTCACGGTCGACCTTGACGATGGTGCCCTCGACGATGTCGCCATCGTTGAAGTACTTGATCGTGGCGTCGATCGCTGCGAGGAAATCCTCCGCGGTGCCGATGTCGTTGACGGCGACCTGCGGGGACGTAACGGTGGTGGTGGGCATTGGGTAAGTTGCTCCGGACAGGGTGCTAGTAGTGTGGGTCGAGATCGCGCACGCATGGGCACACGCGAGGTCCAGGCTACTCCCCCACCCGCAACCTGGGCAAACCACCTCAGCAGCACCGTCGAGAGGCCCGTCCGTGACCTACCGCCCCACCCCCGACATGCGCCGCGACAGCGCCGGCTCGGCGGCGGCGAACCGGTCCTGGTGGGACGCGGATGCCGACGCCCATCACCGCGAGCACGCGGCCTTCCTGGGCGTCGACAGCGCCGACGGCGAGTTCGTCTGGTGCCCCGAGGGAGTCCACGAGGCGGATGCGGGCCTGCTCGGAACCGTCGGACCCGGCACCGTCGCGGTGGAGATCGGCTGCGGCAGCGCCCCCTGCGCCCGGTGGCTCGCCGCGCAGGGCGCGACCGTGGTCGGCCTCGACATCTCGGCCGGCATGCTCCGCCGCGGGCTCCCCCACGTGCGCGGCGGCAATCCCCTCCTGGTCCAGGCCGGTGCGGAGGACCTGCCCGTCGCCGACGGTGCCGCCGACGTCGTCTGCTCGGCCTTCGGCGGGATCCCCTTCGTCGCCGACTCGGCGCGGGTGATGACCGAAGCCCACCGCATCCTGCGCCCGGGCGGCCGCTTCGTCTTCTCCGTCAATCACCCGATGCGCTGGATGTTCCTCGACGATCCCGGGCCGGACGGCCTCGTCGCCACCCTGTCGTACTTCGACCGCTCCCCGTACGTGGAGACGGACGACGAGGGCCTGCCCACGTACGTCGAGCACCACCGGACGATGGGCGACCGGATCCGCGAGATCGTGGGCTCCGGGCTGCGTGTGCTCGACGTGATCGAGCCGGAGTGGCCCGAGGGCTTCACGCAGGAGTGGGGGCAGTGGAGCCCGCTGCGCGGCGCGATCTTCCCGGGCACCGCCATCTTCGTCACCGAAAAGCCGGGATAGCCGGATCCCCGCCACTATGCCCGGTCTCCAGCTGGTTCACAGCTGATCGTGACCTCCCGTTCACCAATGCGGTGTCTGCTCGCTGGAGACGGCCCGAACGCGGCCGCCCGCTGATCAGGAGACGCACGTATGAATCGAATCACCCGCACCCGGCTGGCCGCGGCGACCGCCGCGGCCGCCGCCCTGTCCGGTGCGGCGCTGCTGGCGCCCGGCGCCGCGAGCGCCGCTCCCGTCTCGCCCACCGCGCCCGTGCCTGGCACGCAGTGCAACGTCGGCCAGGTCGAGCGCGCCACCGCGAAGGTCGCGCCGGAGTTCTGGCGGCACATCAGCTCGAACGCGAAGGCCAAGGACCGGTTCGAGCAGATGCTCGTGAAGACCCCCGAACAGCGCGCGGCCGCCCGCGCCGCGGCGAAGAAGCAGCACGAGGCGCGCCTCGCGGAGTGGCAGAAGACGCACCCGGGGCAGACGAAGCCGACGCACCCCAAGGCTGCGGACGGCAAGCAGAAGCCCACGAAGGCCCAGGTGGAGGAGAAGATCGCGACGATCAAGAAGACCTGCGGCACGAGCTGAGACGCGGGTTTCGATAAGACGGCGCCGGGTTCCTCTACCCGGCGCCGTCCTTTCGTCGTTCACCCCGAACCGGTAGTCTCGCTGGGCAACCGTCCATCGCCCGATAGGGGTAGTCATGAACCGGATCCGTATCGCCGCGGCGGTCGCCGCCCTCGCGGGCGCGCTCGCGGCCACGCCCGCGGTAGCCTCCGCCGCACCCAACGACAGGGTGCCCGGGACCAAGTGCACCGTCGCCCAGGTGGAGCGCGCCACCCAGGTCATCGCCCCCGAGGCGATCGCGGTCATGGACGCCACACCCGGCGGTCGCGAACAGGCCACCGAGCTGCTCACCGCCAAGCCCGAGGACCGGCAGGCGATCATCGATCGGCTCACCAGGGACAATCCCACGGCCGCCGCCTACTACAGGGCCAACCGGACCGACGTCGACGCGAAGATCGCCAAGGTCATCGCGACCTGCGACAAGTACTGACACCCTCTCCGCCACCGAAAGGCACCCCCGTATGACCTTCCGCCGCACCGCCGCCACCGCCGCCGTCCTCGGCGCGATCGCCCTCGCCGGCGCCCCGCTCGCCGCGGCCGCCCCGACGCCCGCGCCGAAGCCCGACGCTGCGTCCGCGCGGGCCGTGCCGGGCACGTCGTGCACCGTCGGCCAGCTGCGCGCAGCGATCGATCGCTCGTCGCCCGGCCTGTCCAAGCGACTCGAGGACGCAGCCGGCGGGCCGCAGCAGTTCGCGGACATCGCGGCGTCGAACGGCCTGGAGCGGCAGGTGCGCGTCGCCGCGCTCGCCTTCCAGGGCACCGGCACCGCCTTCAGCCTGCTCGGCGAGCAGGCGAACGTGCAGCGCGCGGTGGCGGACGCCTACAGCACCTGCGGTACTGCGAAGGCCAAGTAGGCTTCTCCCACTCAACCCCGAACGGCGGCACGCACTGCGCGTGCCGCCGTTCGGCGTCGAGGGCATGAAATTCCCGTCCGGCGCGGCGCCACCGCGGAAGTCAGAGCGCTTCGAGCGCCGCGCGGAGGGCGACCTCCACGGCGGAGACGGCCTCGGCGGTCGCCTGTTCGGGCGATCGCGCGAGCACTGGCCGATCGATGTCCGGCAACAACATCGACGGCGGCACACCCAGTGCCGCGGCCAGACGATAGACGGTCGACATGTGCGGGTCGGAGACACCGTCGTTCGAACTCACGTTGCGTTCGATGTTCGAAACCTGGTTGCGGTGGATACCGGCCAGCTCCGCGAGCTTCTCCTGCGAGAGGCCGCGCGCCTTCCGCACCGTCACCAAGCGGCGGCCGAGCGAGTCACCATAGGTCCCCCACTCGATACTCCCACCGCTCACCTGATCCAGGTTGGTGCATGCACATCACATTGTCTGCCCTACTTGTTGTGCATTTATCCTGCAGCGCAATGCCTTTGCCGCCGCAAGGCGTCGACACGGGCCGGCGCACCGCCGGAGCATGTCATCTGCACAACATGTTCCCCAGCAATGACGGAGGCGCGGTGGAGCCGAGGCGTGGTCATCGAACGGTGCGGGTGCCGGCTCGACGACGGACTCACCCTCCCTCTCCTCGAGGCATCACACCCCCGGCGAGAGGTCCGGCTCCGGCTCCCCGAGACGCGCGAGTCCGGGCAGCAGATCGATGACGTCCGCCAGGTTCCCGACGGTCCACTCGGCTCCCGCGCCGGCCAGCGCGGCGGCGTCGAACTCGCCGGTGGTGACGCCGATGAAGGCGCATTCGGCGGCCCGCGCAGCTGCCGCGTCTTCGATGTGGTCGCCCGCATAGGCGCGCACATTCGTGAAGCGCCGGAGCGCCTCCCCCTTATCCGCCCCGAAGTGCTCGCCCACGACGGCGACGACGTCGAGCTCCGCGTCGGCGACCGCCCGCTCCGCGGCCGCCTGCTGCTTCGCCGACACCACCACCGCCGCGCCCCCGGCGGAGCGGATCGCCGCGAGAAGCTCCTGCGCGCCGGGGAGGACGGGGACCGGCGTCGTGCCGTCCGTGTCGTAGTGGTGGCGGTAGCGGCGCAGGAACAGCTCCGAGTCGATGCCGGGGACCGCGGCCCGCGCGACGTCGTCGATAGGCACGCCCATGTGCGGGAGGAGCACCGCGTCCGGCACGGTGTGCCCCAGGTCGACGAACGCCCGTTGCGCCGCGGTGAGGATCCGCTGCCGCGAGTCGATCAGTGTGAGGTCGAGGTCGAATCCGATGGTGAACACGCCGCCCAACCTTACCGCCGCCACGTGTTCAGGGTGAAGGCGCTGTTGACCACCAGCATGACGGCGCAGCAGCCCCACAGGATCCTCGAACCGAGTGATGGATCGCCGTCGCGGAACGGCATCGACAGAAGGACCAACGCATTCAGGACCGCCTGCACGAAGACTGATGCTGCCACTCGGATCGAGTGGTCGGATATCTGCCTTCGGCGCCACGCGACCAGCACCGACAACGCTCCGAGAGCACAGGCGGCTACACCGAATCCGACGACGAGGGTCGGAATCCGTTCCGGCGAGAGCGCGCCCGCCAGCAGTACCGCCGCCACCGGGACCTGCGTGTACCAGGCGATCCGCATCGGATCAGGTCGCGGCAGGCGCGGCACCCGGACACCGAGAAAAGTCAACGCGTTGCTGTTCATGCGGCCGAACGTGCCACAGGCCACCGACAAGTTCCGGCGATCACCACCGCACCTGTGCGGCCATGGTGAGGAGGCGTTCGCGTCGCCGCTCGTTACCCTGCCCGACCCACGCGATCCGGCCGTAGACGTGGGCACGGAAGTCGGCCAGGCCATCACGGTTCTGGCTCTCGCCGCCGAACCGAGCCGCGTTGTGCAGTAGGGCACGCAGGGTGTCGTAATCGGCACGGAGCACCTGCGGATGGACGTTCACCACGATGCCGGCGAGTTCCTGGCGGGATCCGGCCCGCATGATGCGCGTCTTCGCCGGGTTGACCGAGAGACCCTCCGCCGCAATGATCTTCGGCGCGACACCCGCGATGAGCGAGGGATCGTCCGCACCGGAGAAGGCCAGATCGTCGCCGTACCGGGTATACCGGGCGCCCTGGGCGCGCGCCAGCCCGGACAGCCGGGCGTCGAGGCGGTGCAGCACCAGATTCAGCAGTGCCGGCGACGTGGGTGCGCCCTGAGGGAGGTGGCGCGACCGCAGAACTGCGGCCTGCCATGGGTCGAGGCCGCGCAGTTCGTCACCGGGCGTCGAGGTGGTGCACAGGTCGGCGAGCACGCCCGCGACCGATGATCCGTAGCCCAGGCGCCCGAATGCCCTCCGGACGCGGGGCACCGTCACCGTCGAGAAGCAGTCCCGCAGGTCCAGGCGCACGATGGACCGGGCACCGGCGTGCGGTGCTGCGTACGCGAGCACCGACCCGCCGGGGCGGAATCCGCGGGCCGCGGGGTGCGCTCCCGCCGGGTCGAGGACGTGCCGCAGGATCCGCCGCTGCGCCTCGGCGAGCCGCGGCTTGGGCGCCTCAATCACCCGCACTCCCCCGGCGGGCTTCGTTATCCGCCGCACGCGGTAGTGCCGCAGCGGCGGAGCCGAATGTCGAAGCCACTGACCGTGATCGGCGAACCACTCGAGTTCCGGTGCGGTGACGTCCAGCATCCGCGCGACGGAGGCGAGGTCGGGAAGAGCGCGTCCGGGCACATCGCGCGGAGCACTGGGCTCGATCAGTTCGACGGTGCGGAAGCCCTCCAGCGCCGCGCGAAGGCGGCCGGGCCGGGGCCGGGGCACCGTGCCGTCGACGGTCGCGAACGGCGGCTGCGGGTGCTCGGCGAGCAGACTGCGCGCGATCTGGACGGTCAGGGCCTCCGGCACGATGTCGCGGATCGCGTCGGCGACAGACTCGACGGTCCAGGTCTCCTCGATGAAGAACTGGAGGCGCTCAGCGATCGCGTACAGCCACGCCCGCGGCAGCCGGCGCGAGACCTCGATCGCTGTCATGAGCGGGATGCGAGCGCCGCCCGGGTGACCTGAAACATGTTCCCGGAGCGCCGCCCGGTGCGCGCAGCGCACTGACCGGCGTGGGACGCAGGGTGTAACTGTGCAGTGCCCCCAGCGGTTACCGCTGAGACGGATCGCGCGGATCCCACCTCACCCGGGCGACGTCGCATGAATCCACAATGCCACAGATCAGACCGGCACGATCTCCACGCCTGCAGCCAGCCCACGGATGTCCTCGGGATCGGACGTGAAGACCGTGCCGCTCACACGCTCCGCGATCAAAGCGATGTGAGCATCAACGACGTCGCTGGTCCCTGTGCGGCCGAGGCGCACCCCGATCTTCGCGCCGACCTCCGCATCAAGCGGCTCCACCCGCACGAAGCCGGCGCGCAGGAGACGAGCCAGCGCGTGCTGCCGGGCGCCGCCACGCCACACCTGCCCCAGAACCGCCGTACGGTCCCGCTCGAACTCGTGGATCAGCAAGGTCATGCGGCTGTCACGGCGTTCAATCGCGATGAGAGCTCCCGAATCGAAAACCGGGATCACGACGCCGCCGAATCGACATCACGCCCGAGGACCTGACGTACCCAATCGCGATCCTCGTCGGTGATCGGCCCCGATTCGGCGATGATCTCGTCGATCACCTCACGTGCCATCACCCAATCGGGCTCACGCTCGGCCAACATGGCGAAATACCCCGACACACTATCGGCGTCGCCCGCGTCGACCGCGCGCTGTGCCTTCGCGGCAACCTCGTCCGGAACGCTGATCGTCAACCGCTTCATACTCCGACGATACTCCCGTAATCGCTGGTCGAGACTAGTGTGCAGCGTCGTCCCAGGTGCGGCCGTAGCCGACGGAGACCTCGAGCGGCACCGAGAGTTCGGCGGCGCTGCCCATCGTCTCGCGGACCAGCTTCTCCAGCTCGTCCCGTTCCCCGGCGGCGACCTCGAGCACGAGTTCGTCGTGCACCTGCAGCAGCATCCGCGACTTCAGGCCGGCCTCACGGATCGAGTCCGCGAGCCGGATCATGGCGACCTTGATGATGTCCGCGGCGCTACCCTGGATCGGCGCGTTGAGCGCCATGCGCTCCGCGGACTCCCGGCGCATGCGGTTCGTCGAGGTCAGATCCGGCAGGTAACGGCGGCGGCCGTAGATGGTCTCGGTGAACTCGTTGCGACCGGCCTCGACGACGACGTCCCGCAGGTAGTCGCGCACGCCGCCGAAGCGGGCGAAGTACGCCTCCATCTGATCTTTCGCCTCGTCCCGCGAGATCTTCAGCTGCGCGGCCAGGCCGAAGGCGGACAGGCCGTACGCCAGCCCGTAGGACATTGCCTTGACGCGGCGGCGCATGTCCGGCGTGACCTCGTCGATGGGCACGCCGAAGGCCCGCGATCCGACGAAGTTGTGCAGGTCCTCGCCGGTGTTGAAGGCCTCGATGAGCCCCTCATCGCCCGAGAGGTGCGCCATGATCCGCATCTCGATCTGGCTGTAGTCCGCCGTCATCAACGTCTCGAAGCCCTCGCCGGCGACGAAGGCGTGCCGGATCTGCCGGCCCGCCTCGGTGCGGACGGGGATGTTCTGCAGGTTCGGATCGGTCGAGGAGAGCCGACCGGTGGCCGCCACCGTCTGGTTGAAGGTGGAGTGGATCCGCCCGTCGGAGGCGACGGTCTTGAGGAGGCCCTCGACGGTGACCTTGAGTCGCGTCGCGTCCCGATGCTCCAGCAGGTACTGCAGGAAGGGGTGCGGCTCCTTCTCGTACAGCGCCTCGAGGGCGGCGGCGTCCGTGGTGTAGCCCGTCTTGGTCTTCTTCGTCTTCGGCAGGCCCAGCTTGTCGAAGAGGATCACCTGCAACTGCTTCGGCGAGCCGAGGTTGATCTGCTCGCCGATCGTTTCGAAGGCGGCCGCCTCGGCCGCGCGGATCCGATCGCTGAACTCACTGTGCAGCGACTCGAGGTGCGCCGTGTCCACCGCGATGCCACTGGCCTCCATGACGCCGAGCACGCGCAGCAGCGGCAGCTCCATCTCGGCGAGCAGCGGGCGGGACTCGATGTTGTCGAGCTCCCCGTCCAGCGCGTCGGCGAGGTCGGCGACGGCGCGGGCCCGCAGAATGGCCTGCTGCGCCTTCTCCCCGGCCGAATCATCCGGATCGTCGAGGAGGGAGAGCTGCGAGTCCTCGCCCCCGGCCTCGACGCGCAGCTCGCGGTGCAGATACCGCACCGAGAGGTCGTCGAGGTTGAAGGTGCGTTGGCCGGGCCGCACGAGATACGCGGCGATCGCCGTATCGGACGTGAGCCCACTGAGCGTCCAGCCGCGAGAACCGAGAGCGTGCATCGCCCACTTGGCCTCGTGCACGGCCTTCGGCTGCGTCTCGTCCGCCAGCCAGGCGCCGAGCGCGGCCTCGTCGTGCGGGGTGAGCGAGGAGAGCTCGATGTAGCCGCCCTCGCCGTCGGGGGCGGCGATGACGACGGCCTCCGCGTCACCGTCGACCACGACCTCCGGTCCGATCACGCCCAGGCCGGACCGTGCGCCCGAGGCCCCGTGCTCGGCGAGCCACTCGGCGACGGTGCCGGGCGCGACGATGCCGCCGGAGATCTCGAAGCCCTCCTCCGCCTCGGGCTCCGCACTGGCGAGCTCGGTGAAGATGCGCTCTCGCAGCACGCGGAACTCGAGATCGTCGAAGAGCTGGTGGATGGCCTCGCGGTTCCACGGCTGCAGCGCCAGATCCTCCGGCTCGTAGGGCAGCGTCATGTCCCGGACCATCTCGGTGATCTGGCGGTTGAGCTGCACCGTCGCGAGGTTCTCGCGCAGCGCATCGCCCACCTTGCCCTTCACCTTGTCGACATTGGTGACCAGGCCCTCGAGGTTCCCGTACTCCCGGATCCACTTCGCCGCGGTCTTCTCCCCCACGCCGGGGATGCCGGGCAGGTTGTCCGACGGGTCGCCGCGCAGGGCCGCGTAGTCCGGGTACTGCACCGGGGAGAGGCCGTACTTCGCCTCCACCTCCTCCGGGGTGAACCTGGTCAGATCCGAGACGCCCTTACGCGGGTAGAGCACGGTGACGTCCTCGTTGACCAGCTGCAGTGCGTCCCGGTCCCCGGTGACGATGAGGACCTTGAAGCCCTGCGCCTGCGCGCGGGTGGTCATCGTGGCGATGATGTCGTCCGCCTCGTAGCCCTCCTGCGCCATCGTGGGGATGCCCATCGCCGTGAGCACGTCCTTGACCACGTCGACCTGCCCGCGGAAGTCGTCCGGCGCCGACGAGCGCTGCGCCTTGTACTCGGGGTACATCTCCGCGCGGAAGGTCTGCCGCGAGACGTCGAAGGCCGCGGCGACGTAGCCCGGAGCCTCCTCCTTGAGGAGCTTGATCAGCATCGACGTGAAGCCGTACACCGCGTTGGTGGGCTGCCCGGACTTGGTGCGGAAGCGGCCACCGTCGAGCGGGAGCGCGAAGAAGGCGCGGAACGCCATCGAATGCCCGTCGATCAGCAGCATCGTGGGCTTGGTCGAGGAGTTCGCTGAAGTCACACGGGCAGTCTAGTGATCGCCTCCGACAGATTTCGTCAGGTCGTCGTGGGCGGCAGCTGGGGCCGCACGACGACGGTGTCGGCGACACGCTTCTCGAGGTCGGCGACGTCCGCGGTCGCCGATTCCAGTGCCGCGCGCTTCTCCGTCTCCGGGAGCGCCGCGATGGTCACCAACCGATCGTCGATCTCCTGCGCACGCACCGTCAGCCGCACCTGCTCATCGAGCTGCGCCGCGGAGAGGACACCCGCGGGCTGCTCGAAGGCGCGCAGCGCAGCGCGGATCCGGCGGTGCAACCGCGCCTCCGGAACGTGCGAGCCGGACCAGGACAGCGGCGCGCGGGACGGGAAGGGCATCTCCGCCTCCGCTCGCTGCTGCCGGCGACTGTTACGCACCAACGCCACCGCGAAACCCGTGGCCCCGAGCACGGCCAGCAGCACGACCACGAGCACCACCAGGATGATCGACGACACTTCTCGTACCTCCTCGCTCCGCGGCGACTACCCGCCCCGGGCCTGCATGTACAGGTACACCGCCAGTCCGACCAGCAGCAAGCCGACGGCCACGGCGAACCCGATCTTGATCGCGCTCCACGGCCGTTGCCCCTGCACCTCCCCGGTCACACCGTTGACGAAGACCTGGAAGGGCCGATCGGCGAAGGTGACGGTCAGCAGCCACACGGGCATGAGCAGGTAGAGGAAATCGATCGACTGGTAGACCGGGTTCAACCGGCTGATCCGCTGCTCGTCGCCGCCGATGTCGCGCCGCACCGTGTTCTCGACGATGCGCTCGATCCGCGGCCGCGCCTGCGCCTCGAAGACCTGTGCCGCGTCACCGTCGTAGGTCCGGGCGAGATGCCCCGCGACGAACTCCGGCGTGTACGTGACGGCCTGCTCGGTGGGCCAGGGCTCGAGTTCGCGCACCCGGTCGCCGTCGAGTCCCGTGTTGGCGGACTCGGCGAGCTGCCGGATGCTGTCGTGCACGCGCCCGCTCACGGGCCACCAGTCGGTGTAGGTCTCCATGTTGCCGTCACGGTCCCGCCGCGTCCGGTGGACGCCCCGCTGACCCGAGTAGTCGGTGGTCACCTCGGCGTCGTAGCTGTAGTACGAGAGGTAGACGCTCGTGAACGAGCCGAGCACGCGGTACTTCTTGAACTCGCGCGGCGCGAACCACCGGCTGTTCACCCAGCCCTCGATGTTCCGCCGGGCCTGCTCCTCACCGACCCGCAGCGGCAGGATCCCGTCGATCGGCAGCCGCGCGGGCGCGACCTGCACGTCGGCGCGCTGGATCGGGGTGTTGCAGTACGGGCAGCGCACGGCGGTGAGGGTCCCGCTGAAGAGCGTGTGTCCTCCGCAGTTCTGGCAGACGACCTCGTGGTCGACCACCGGCACGGCTGCGGACGAGGCCGCACGCGCGTACAGCGCGGTCATCGTCGGCCCCAACGGATGCGGAATCAGGGCCTTCCGGGTGTCGAGCAGGACCGGGTACGTGCTGCCGCAGCTCGGCGAGCGCAGCTGTCCGATCGCCGGGTCGTAGACCAGCGCGTCACCGCAGTTCCCGCACGGATAGGTGCGGGTCTGCTCGGTGAAGTGCAGCATCTCGCGGTCGTTCGCCGACGGGGCACCGGGCACGAGCTGCGACGGACCGTGCTGTCCGGGCCCGACGGGGCGGGGCGGCTGCGGCCCGGAACGGCCGGGCAACGGAGGCGGGCCGGGCAGCGGGGGCGGCACCGTCATCGCTAGGCCCGGGGAGGCAGCGGCGGAGGCGTCTGCCCGAACAGCGAGGCCAGGGCCGGCACCTGGCCGGCCGGCGTCCAGCCGGTGAGGGCCGGCGACCAGACGAGCGTCGCCGGCGTGAGGCCCATGCCGCGCAGCTGCTCGATCGGGAACGGACCGGCGGACTGCCCGTTCTGCTCGACGTGGAAGACCTGCGCGTTCGGCAGCGGCGGCGGGCCGGGCTGCGGCGCACCGCCGGCCTGCCCCGCGCCCTGCTGATTCTGGAAGTTCTGGGCGAACTGCTGCCCCATCGCCATCCCCATGCCGGCGCCCAGGAACTGGCCCGTTCCGCCGCCGCCCTCGTTGGTGGCGGCACCGAGCATCGAGTCCGCGGCGCGGCCCTGCTGGAATCGGTTCATGTCGCCGACGTTGCCGTAGTAGCCGCGCTCCTCCACGCCGCGGGCGACACCGCGGGTCATGGCCTGGGTGATCTCGTCGGGCAGGGAGATGTTCAGCTCGACCGCCTCGCAGGCGAGGCCGTACTGCTGATGGATCTTCGACTGCACGTACTCCTGCAGCTTCGCCGCGAGCTCCCGCTGCCGGGCCTGCAGGTCGATCGCGCCGATGCCGGTCTCGATGAGCATCTCGGAGAAGGCGGTGGTGATGGTGCGCCGCAGCAGTTCGGCGATCTCGTCGGAGTCGACGTTCGAGTCGGTGCCGATCACCTGGCGCAGAAAGGTGGGCGAGTCGACGACCCGCACGACGCACAGTCCGTTGGCGCGCACCTGGACCATGCCGAAGTCCTGGTCCCGGATGGTGATCGGGTTCGCCGTGCCCCACCGCAGATCGGTGATGGGTCGGGTGTTGACGAAGTACACCTCGCTGCGGAACGGGCTCGCGAAGCCGTGCGGCCAGCCCTGCAGCGTGGACATGATCGGCATGTTCTCGGAGACCAGCTGGTAGCTGCCCGGACCGTACCGGTCCGCGAGCTGCCCGCGGTAGACGAACAACGCCTCCTGGCCCTCACGCACGATGAGCTGGGCACCGTTCTTGATCTCGTTGTTGTACCGCGGGAACCGCCACGCCATCACCCCGCGGTCGTCCTCGAACCACTCGATGATGTCGACGAGTTCGCCGCGGATCCTGTCCATCAACCCCATGCGCGCTGCCACCCCTGTCGTTGTTGCGATCGAGTCCAACGATAGTCACTTGCCGCGCGCGTAGGCCTCCGACGACTTAGGCTGCTTCCGTCCCGACGACGGGGACACCACGAGAAAGGTGCTCCACATGGCAGGCAAGTTCGAGGTGTACGAGGACAGCGCGGGGAAGTTCCGGTTCCGCCTCAAGGCCGGTAACGGTGAGGTCGTGGCTTCCGGCCAGGCCTACGCCTCCCGCAAGGGCGCCCACGACGGGGCCGCGGCCGTGCAGCGCGCCGCCGAGGGCGCGAAGGTGGTCGACGTCGACAAGGAGTGACCCGACGCCCCTGACCTGCGGGGCTTGACCTTGTCACGGTGAGAGGGTCTTCCATCGGGGCCACCGATGAATGGAGGTGGCCCCATGGCCCGGACCCTGCTCACCCATCAGAACGCCTCGATCCGCCTGCGCGCGGCTCTCGATGCGGGTTCCGCCGCGGATCCGGCCGACGCGCCGGACCTGGTGGCGCGCTGCGCCGTCGAACCGGACTTCTTCGTCCGCGACATGCTCACCTGGGCCCTGACCCGCCTCCCGGCGGCGACGACGGTACCTCTGCTGCGCGCCGAACTCGAATCGGCGGTCCCGCAGGCCCGCAGTCAGGCGCTCCACTCGCTGTCCAAGATCGGCGGCGCGGAGGCCGCCGTGGCGACGCCCCGCGTCCTCGACCTCGCCGGCGACCCCGACCCGGACGTCGCGAGGGCGGCGTGGCGCACCGCCGCGGCGCTCGCCCACGGGCCGGAGGAGCGACGGTGCGCCGCCTCCACCCTCGCGGCGCACCTCGGGCGCGGCGATGGCGAGACCCGGCGCAGCCTGAGTCGCGCGATCCTCGGCCTCGGCGACGAGGGGGTGACGGCGCTCCTGTCGGTGACCGCGACGTCGGACGCCGCCCGCGAGCACATCGCCGATACCATCCGGATGTCCGAGGATCCCGACTCCGGATTCGCGGACGCGGTGCACGAGGCGCGCCGCGTGGCCGCTCTGGGCCGCACGGACTGACGTGATGGAGGCGGGCGGATCGGATGCGGATCGGCGAGGTGGCGCGACGGTCGGGGGTCAGCGCTCGCATGCTGCGGCACTACGACGCGCTGGGCCTCGTCCGGCCCTCGCAACGATCGTCCTCCGACTACCGGGAGTACTCGGCCGCGGACATCCGGCGCATCTTCCATGTGGAGAGCCTGCGGTCACTCGGCCTGTCGCTCAAGGAGATAGGTCGCGCGCTCGACGATCCGTCCTTCGCGCCGGAGCATCTCGTCGCGGACATGGTCGCTCGCAGCCGGGAGCGGATCCGGCTGGAGAGCGAGCTGCTCGAGCGGCTACAGCGCGTCGCCGCCGCGGAACCGTCGGACTGGGAGCAGGTGCTCGCGGTGGTGGCGCTCCTGTCCGAGCTCGACTCCGAGTCACCCGGAGGCCGGCAGCGGGCCGCGCTCCTGGCCGGCGGGCGTGCCCCCGTCGACGCGCTCACGGGGGCGTTGCTCGCGGAGGAGAGCACGAACGTGGCCGGGGCCCTGCGCTGGGCCCTGGCACAGGCGCCGGACCTCGACCCCGCTCCCCTGCTCGACGCCCTCGGCTCTCCTGATCCGGCGGTGCGGGTCCGTGCGGCGGAGACCCTCGCCGAGCTGCCGGGGCAGGACGCGGCGCTCCGGACCGCGCTGCGCCACGAGGACGACGCCGTCCGGACGATCGCGGCCCTCGCGCTCGGTGCGCGCGGCGATGCGACGGCCGCCTCGCACTTGATCCGGATGGTGCGCGACGGGAACAGGGACGTCGATGCGGCCGAGACGCTCGGCGTCCTCGCCGTCGACGAACCCGAGACGATCAGCGCGGACATCGCAGCACTCGCCACGACCTCCACCGACTACGCGGTGCGGCAGCGCGCGGTACAGGCCCTCGCCGAGATCCCCACGGACGGGGCCGCCGTCGCGCTGCGCCTGCTCGCGACCGACGACGATCCGCGCATCGCCGGCACGGCCGCGTTCATCCTGCGGCAGCGGGAGCACTGACGAACGTCCAATGCTCCCCCGTGGGGCCGAGGACCAGAAGGTCGTAGCGCCCGCCCGGCGCGGGCACCGTCAGCTCGCACGCACCGAGCACGTCCGCGTGCAGCGGAACGGAATCCGGTGCGTGATAAGGGAAGACGATGAAATGCGCACTGCGGGTGCCGGCATTGCTGAGGCGGACGAGGGCACCGTCGGGCCGGGGTACGACGGTGGCGCCGGGCACATAGGGCACGGGGCGCGCCGGGCGCACGCCGGCCTCCTGACCGGGACGCCGCCCGACGGCGGGCGCGTGCGGCTTCCAACGCGGGCTCAGCGCGCCCGGCGACGGGGGCCGCGACGGGACGGGAAGCGCCTACGGCGCACGGAAGTCGAAGACGCTCGTGAGGTCCCCGCAGACGGTACGGCGCCAACCGGAGATCGCCGGTACCGCGATGCCCAGCCAGCGTTCGAGGAAGCGCAGCGTGGAGGTGTGGTCGAAGGTCTCCGAGGCGCGGAGCCCGCCGACCGTCCACGGGGAGATCACCGTCATGGGGACCCGATCGCCGAGGCCCAACGGCAGGTCACCGACCCACTCCTCGGCGAGGTCGCGGGGCGGGCGCGGCGGCGGGACGTGGTCGAAGTAGCCGTCGTTCTCGTCGTAGAGCAGGAACAGGGCCGTCTTCCGCCAGACCTCGGGGTGCCGTCCGAGGGCGTCGAGGATCCGGTAGACGAGGTTCGCGGACGCGCGCGGCGAGGAGCCGCTGGGGTGTTCGGATTCCCGTTCGGAGGCGACGACGTAGCTGACGGTCGGCAGGGTGCCTGCGGCGATGTCGGCGGCGATCCGGTCGGTGAGGGTGCCGGTAGCCGTGCGGTGCAGGCCGCGGAAGAACAGCTCGCGGTCGGTGGGCGGGAGGGCCCGGGCCCGGGCGTCCACCCCCGCGGAACGACGGTGCGCCTCCGCGGCGGGCAGGCGACGCAGGCTCTGGTAGAAGTCGTCGATCTCGGTACCCGCGTCGCCGATGACCTGTTTCGACACCTGCTTGAACCGGCGGAAGAACTCGATGTTGTTGTCCGTGAAGTTGTCCCACTCCTGGTACACCTGCCAGTTCACGCCGGCGTCCTGCAGGATCTCGCCGATGCACGGCCAGTCGTAGCCGGGGTGGCCGCGGTCGTAGGCGGCGTTCCCGACGGCGCGGTCGCCGGTGCCGGGCTCGTATCCCGTTGTGCCGGAGAAGAAGAAGTTGCGGTTCGGCGAGGTCGACGTGGGTGAGCTGCAGTAGTAGTGGTCGCAGATCGTGAAGGCGTCGGCGAGCGCGTAGTGGAAGGGGATGTCCTCGCGGTCGTAGTAGGCCATCGTCGAGTCGGTCTTCGCGGCGATCCACCCGTCGTGCCAGCCATCGGCGAGCGCCGCATGGCCGCCCTTCCACGTGTGGTCGAGGGCGTCGATGTTCTCCGCGTCCATGCGTTGCCGGTCGGCGGCGCCGCGCACCGGGAAGGGCGGCACCGTCAGGCCCGATCGCGTGGGCTGGGAGAAGACGTCGTGCCCGCTGCGCAGGCGGATCGCGGCGGGGTCGGCGAAGCCGCGCACCCCGCGCAGGGTGCCGTAGTAGTGGTCGAAGGACCGGTTCTCCTGCATCAGGAAGATCACGTGCTCGAGGTCCGCGAGACCTCCGGACGGGACGGGCTCGGCCAGCGCCTCGGTCAGCGACGGAGGGAGCAGGCCCATACCGGCGGCGATACCGCCGCCGATGGTTCCGCGGAGGAAGGTGCGCCGGTTCGCAATGCTCACAATCGCCACGGTGGTGCATCGGATTGAATCGCCGGTGGCGCCGGGCTGAACGGGCGTCGAAGGTTCAGCGCGGGTACCGCTGCGCGAAGCCGTCGCAGAGCGCCTCGATACCGGAGTGCAACAGCGGCATGACCGCGCAGAGATCGGGCCGATCGACGGCCACGAGTTCCTCGAGCAGGGGAAGCTCCGCGATCGCAGGATTGTCGGCGAGGTCCGCGACGAAGCCCGCCCCCTCGAGCGACGAGCCCGGGGCGAGCAGGAGCCGCCCGACGGCCCCGATACCCGCCCCCTGGACGTGGTTCCACACGTGCAGCGTCAGCTCCGCGGCCTCGACCACACCTCCGGTGAGGTGCGTGAACGCCTCGACCAGCCAGTTGAAGCAGGAGATGGCCGACGGTGCCATTGCGGCGCGGGGCATCGAGTGCGCCAGGAGCACCCACGGATGGTGCAGGTAGAGCCGCATATCGGCCTCCGCCGCCAGGTGGGCGCGCATCCGCCAGTCCGCGTGTCCCATCAGCTCGGGCGGGTAGAGGTATTGGGCGCCGACGGTGGCCGCCATGTCGCGCACCAGTGCGTCCTTGTCCGGCACGTGACGGTACAGGGACATGGCGCCCGCGCCGAGCGCGTCCGCGATCCGCCGCATGGAGACCTTCTCGAGGCCGCCCTCGTCGGCGAGACGGACGGCCTCCGCCACGATCGCCTCGCGGGTCAAGGTGGTCTCGGACACCCCTACCCCCTTCTCCGTTGACCTTGCTCGGACCTGCTGCGTACAGTGTACCCAGTCGTCCTGCGTACGCCGTACGCGCCGCCGTCCCCCACCGAGGAGTTCGAAGTGTCCACCACCCCGCGCCGCGCCTGGGCCGGTCTCGCCGCACTGCTGCTGCCGGTGTTCCTGGTTTCGATGGACGCGTCGGTGCTGTACCTGGCGATGCCCCACCTCACCGCGGCGCTGCACCCGAGCCCGGAGCAGCAGCTGTGGGTGCTGGACATCTACCCGTTCATGCTGGCCGGATTGCTCATCACCATGGGCAATCTCGGCGACCGCTGGGGCCGCCGGCGCCTGATGACCTGGGGCGCGGGCCTGTTCGGCGTCGCCTCCGTGATCGCGGCCTTCGCGCCCTCGCCCGGTCTACTGATCGCCGCTCGCGCCCTCATGGGCGTCGGCGGCGCCACGCTACTGCCCGCGAGTCTCGCGCTGATCGCCAACATCTTCCGCGACCCGAAGGCCCGCGGCATCGCCATCGGCATCTGGACCGCCGCCTTCTCCTTCGGTATGGCGGTGGGCCCCGTGATCGGCGGCATGCTCCTGCATCACTTCTGGTGGGGCTCGGTGTTCCTCATCAACGCGCCCGTCTTCCTGGCCTTCCTGGTGGCCGGGCCGCTGCTGATCCCGGAGTTCCGCAGCGGCTCGTCCGCCCGCTTCGATCTGGTGGGCGTGGCGCTGTCGATGGCGGCGATCTTCCCGCTCGTCTACGCGGTGAAGTCCGCGGCCGGTCACGGCGTGCACGGCTCGACGATCGCGATCGGGGCCCTCGGCGCGGCGATGCTCGTGGCCTTCATCGCCCAGCAGCGCCGCACTCCGCACCCCCTCATCCCGTTCGACCTGTTCCGCAACCGCGTCTTCGCGATGGCGATCGCGGGCACGATCCTGGCGATGTCCACGCTGGGCTCGATGTCCTACCTCACGGGTATCTACCTGCAGTCGGTCGTCGGCTTCGACGTGCTCGCCGCCGCGCTGCTCGGGCTGCCCGCCGCCGCGGTCGTCGCCTACTTCTCGATGCGCGCGCCGTGGATCGAGCAGTACCTCGGCCGCCGCGCGACCTTCGTCACGGCGCTGCTGTTCGCCGCCGCGGGCCAGTTACTGCTCGTCGGGCTCGGCGTCGACGGCCCGTCGTGGCTGTACGTGCTCGGCACCGTGGTCGCCGGCGTCGGCTACGGCACGCTGTTCACCTTCGTCTCGGCGGTCGCGCTCGACGCGGCGCCGCCGGAACGGGCGGGCCAGGCGTCGTCGATGTCGGAGATGAGCTTCGAGCTCGGCACCGCCCTCGGCCTCGCCGTGCTGGGCTCCGTCGCGACCGCCGTCTTCACCCGTCACGACGGGATGTCGCGCACGCTGGGCGACACGCTCTCGCGGGCCGGCGATCTTCCCGTGCCCGACGGTGCCGCCCTCGCCGACAGCGCACGGTCCGCGTGGGTCGACGCGGTCACCACGACCGTCGGGGTTTCGAGTCTTCTCCTCGTGGCGACAGCCGCCGCAGCGTTCGTCGTGATGCGCGACCGGGCGCCCGCGCGGGAGTCCGTGAGCTGCTGATCTCGCGCGGATCAGCCGGCGATCAGCGCGGCGTCAGTCGGAAGACTGGGATGATCCGCCCCTGCGCGGCCTTCTCGTACTCGGCGAAACCGGACGAGCGGGCGACGAACCGCGCCCAGGCCTCGTCGCGCGCCTCGCCGGTGAGCTCCGTGGCCGTGACCGCGGCCGTCGAGATGCCGCCGTCCTCGTCCGGGTACTCGATCTCGATCTCCGGATTCGCCTTCAGGTTGTGATACCAGGCGGGGTTCCTCGGCGAGCCGCCGGCGGAGGCCGGCAGGAGCCAGCCCTCGTCGTCGCGGATGGCGGCGAGCGGGTTCACCCGGGGCTCGCCGGACTTGGCGCCGATACTGTGCACGAGCGCCAGTCCGCGCCCGAAACCCATGGCGGTCACGGTGCCGTTGTTCGCGCGGAACTCGTCGATGATGGTCTGATTGAAGTCGGTCACGGCTACATCATGCGCCCGCGTGCTCGACGTGTCATCTGAACGGACCAACCTGCGCGGAACCGACGGCCCTCGACCTGCGCCGCCAATACTCTGCGGGAGTTCTATCAACTGGCAGAGAGGAATTCACCGTGATCGCATCGAGGATCCGGCGCGCATCGATCGGCGCGGCGCTCGCCGCTGCCGTCGCGTTCGGCGGGGCCGGCATCGCACCCGCGAACGCAGTGACCACGGAGTGCAAGGACGGACGATGCATCTTCCGTCTGAGCAAGGCCGAGACCCGCGATTTCGGTAATGGGAGGATCCCGAAGCCGCCGACCGCGGATCCGCGTCTGCGGGCGGCCTACTACGCCCTGGCGTACGGGCACAAGGCGATCGCCAAGCAGTACGCCAATCGCGGCTGGTGCTCGGCGTTCCTGATCTCGCCGCGCCCCTGGGACAACCAGGGGTACACGGGATATCGGCGCTGAACCCGACCCCCTTCAGTGTTCCCGTGACGGGCGCGCCCCGCCGGCGGCGGTGTCGATCACCGCGTCGAGGACCTCCCGCGCCCGCTTCAGGTCCCGGATGCCCGCATCGATGCGGTCGCGCTCCGACCGGAGCGTCGCGGTGAGCCACGGCGTGGCGCTCGCGTTCGGCGAGCCGTCCTCGTCGTGAATGCAGGGCAGCAGCTGGGCGATCACGCTGCTCGCGAGGCCGGCGGCGAACAGCTCCTGAATGCGCACGACGCGGTCGACCGCCCGCTCCGGATACACCCGCTGACCTGCCGCGGTGCGGGTGGCCGCGAGCAGGCCCTTCTCCTCGTAGTACCGCAGCGAGCGCACGCTGACACCCGTGCGTTCCGCGAGTTCGCCGATCCGCATCGCTTGCCCCTCACATCGGTGTCAGGTTCTAGCGTACGGACATGTCACTCCTCACGCCGTACCGCAGCCGGACACTCGACCTCCCCAACCGCATCGTCATGGCGCCCATGACGCGCCTGCGCTCCGAACCCGACGGTTCGCCCACCGCGGACGTCGCCGACTACTACCGGCAGCGCGCGGCCGCGGGCCTGATCATCACCGAGGGCACGTGGCCGCACTCCTCCGGGCAGAGCGAAGCCCGCGTCCCCGGCCTCGCGACCGATCGACACCAGCGGGCATGGGCGCGGGTGGTCGACGCGGTGCACGCCGACGGCGGCCGAATCGTCGCCCAGCTCATGCACGGCGGCAGGAAGGGACATCCGGCCGCCCGCATCGACGGCTCGGTGCCCGCGGGACCGTCGGCGGTGCCGGACGGTGACCTGCTCCACCTTCTCGACGGGTCGAAGGCCTCGTGGCCGCGGCCCGCGGCGATGACGACCGCCGACATCGCCGGTGCCGTCGAGCAGTACGCCGCCTCGGCGAGACGCGCCGTCGCGGCCGGCTTCGACGGGGTGGAACTGCACGGCGCGAACAGCTACCTGATCCACCAGTTCCTCGCGGACAACACCAATCTCCGCGACGACCGGTACGGCGGGCCGGCCGTGAACCGGATGCGATTCGCCCTCGAGGTGGTCGACGCGGTGACGGAGGCGATCGGTGCCGAACGCACCGCGATCCGGCTCTCGCCCGGCAATCCGCAGTTCTCCATGGTCGAGAGGGATCCGGCCGGGCTCTACCGGAGCCTCGTCGACGAGCTGAGCGGCCGCGGACTGATGTACCTGCACCTGACCGACAACGACGACTACCCCGCGCTCGCGGATCTGCGCCCTCGGTTCGCCGGCACCGTCATCGCCAATGTCGGCGAGAACCGCACGCCCACGTCCGCGGCCGACGCCGAGCGCGCGATCGCCGACGGTGCCGATCTCGTCTCGTTCGGCCGCGCCTTCATCGCGAACCCCGACCTGGTCGAACGGATCCGGCGATCCCTGCCGCTGGCCTCCATCCGCGAGGACGTGCTCTACGGCCGCACGGCCGAGGGGTACACCGACTACCCGTGCGCCGCGGTCTCAGCCGGCCGGGATCGGTAGCGGCGCAGGCGCGGTGCCGGAGCCGAAGGGGCTGCCGCCCAGCTTCTCCCGGCCGTGCTCGGTGAACCAGTTCTGCAGGTCCGGGCCCTTCGGCACGATGCCGGACGGGTTGATGTCGCGGTGCACCTCGTAGTAGTGCCGCTTGATGTGGTCGAAGTGGGTGGAGTCGCCGAAGCCGGGCGTCTGGAACAGGTCCCGCGCGTACGCCCACAGGACCGGCATCTCGCTCAGTTTCTCGCGGTTGCACTTGAAGTGGCCGTGGTAGACCGGGTCGAACCGCGCGAGGGTGGTGAAGAGCCGCACGTCGGCCTCGGTGATGGTGTCGCCCACCAGATACCGCTGCGTCGACAGCCGCTCGCTGAGCCAGTCGAGCCGGGCGAAGAGCTGATCATAGGCGGCATCGTAGGACTCCTGCGAGCCGGCGAAACCGCAGCGGTAGACGCCGTTGTTGACGTCGCGGTAGACGAGCGCGTTCACCTCGTCGATCTCGGCCCGTAGGTCCTCGAGATAGAGCTGCGGGGCACCGTCCCGGTGGTAATCCGTCCATTCGAGCGAGAAGTCGATCGTGATCTGCGGGAAGTCGTTGGTGACCACGGCGCCCGTCGGAACGTCCACGATCGCGGGCACGGTGATGCCCTTCGGGTAATCGGGGACGCGTTTGAAGTAGGCGTCCTGCAGGCGCGGGATCTTCAGCACCGGATCGACGCCGCCCGGATCCAGGTCGAAGGTCCACGATCGCTTGTCGTGGGTGGGGCCGGCGATGCCCAGGGAGATCGCGTCCTCCAGGCCGAGCAGGCGCCGCACGATGATGGTGCGGGTCGCCCAGGGGCACGCGTACGAGGCGACCAGCCGGTACCGCCCGGCCTCGACGGGGTAACCGTCCCGCCCGTCGCGGGTGATCCGGGTCTCGATGTACCGGGTGTCGCGCTCGTACGGCTGGTTCTCGGTGACGTAGCTGCCCTGTTCCTCGCTCATGCCCCCAGGCTAGTGACACCGGCCGTGCCGCGGGTAACACCGTACGATCGTTACCCGATACAAACAGTGCCCGTCGATGGAGCCCGCGTCGACCTCCCGTCATGGAAGGACCGAAGCAATGCGCAAGCCTCTGATCGCACTCGCCCTGTCCGCCGCGGCCGCCGCCACCGGTCTCGGAACCGTCGGGGCCGGAGCGGCCGGCGCCACCCCGATCGCCTGTCCCGAGCTCCCGCAGGACCGTATCGACAGCGCGATCCACACGATCGCGCCGCCGATGCCCGGCGTGCCGTGGCGCGTGACCGGCATGGGCGGCTCGGTGGACTGCACCCTGAACTGGGTGCGGCTCGACACGGACCGCGGCACCGGCAGCTCGCCCGTGCAGATCCTGCTCTTCGACCACCAGAAGTTCGCCGGCACGCCGACGCCGAGGGGCGACGCGTTCACCTCGGTGGTAGGGAGCAACGGGCCCGGCCAGATCACCGTGCGCTTCCGATGGCTGAACCCCGGTGACGCGAACGCGAACCCGACGGGGCGTGCCGACGTCCGGTTCCAGACGATGCCGCAGGACACCCCGCAGCCGCTGGACCCGATCCCGCCGCAGGTCGCGGACTGACGCTCAGCCCTGCGCCGCCGCCCACTCCTCGACGCGGGCGGCGCTCTCCTCGTCGCTGAGATCCTCCACGCGCGTCATGATCGACCAGCGCACCCCGAAGGGATCGCGGATGCTGGCGAACCGGTCACCGGAGACGAAGTTCATCACCGGTTCGCGGATCGTCGCCCCGGCCGCCTCGGCGCGGGCGACCACGTCGTCGACGCTGCTGCAGTACAGGCCCAGCGAGTAGCAGTCCGCGTCACCGTCGGGCATGGGCACCAGGCCGAACTGCGGGTTGGGCTCGCCGAGCTGGAGCCGGCCGTTGCCGAAGTCGAGTTCGGCGTGGGCGATCACGCCGCCCATCTCGGTGACCCCGAGCACCCCGGCGCCGAAGACGTCGCGGTAGAAGTCGATGGCGCCCTGGGCGTTCGGGATCGCGAGGAAGGGCGTCAGCGAGGAGAAGGAGTGCGGGACGCCGTTCGTGGTGTGTGCGCCGTTCGCGGCGGTGATGTTCTCGGTCATGCCAGAGACGTTACGAGCGCGCACGGTCCCCGGGATTGAAGATTCGCGACAGCTCTACCATCGATCCGTGGACACCCGCGGCATCCTCTACCCGGCGCAGCTCCCGACCTTCGAGCGCCGGCCCGCCTCCCCCGCTGCGGACGCCCTGGTGCGCTGGTTCTGGATCTCACAGTGGGCGATCGCGCCGGGCCGCACCTCCCGGCAGGACGTGCTCGCCTACCCCGCCCTGAACCTCGTGGTCGAGTCGGAGCTCGTCGGCCTCGCCGGCGCGACGACGGTGCGCAGCCACCGCGACCTCGTGGGTACCGGCTGGGCCGTGGGCGCACTCCTCCGCCCGGCCGCGACGCCGGCGGTCACCGCCGACGCACCGTCGATACTCGACGCGTACGTCGCCCTCGACGCCCCGGACCTGCACGCGACCGTCGCGGCCGCGATGACCCGCGGGGATGTCGACGATGCCTGCTCGGCCGCCGAATCCTGGCTCACCGCAGGACTTCCGACGGTGCCGGACGACGCGGTGCTGGCGAACCGGCTCGCCGCGCTCATCGAGGAGGACGACGCGATCACGACCGTCGAGGACGCGGCGGCCGCTGTCGGGCTCTCGGCGCGCACGGCGCAGCGCCTCACGCGCCGATTCATCGGCCTGACGCCGCTCGCGCTGATCCACCGGCGCCGGCTGCAGCACGCCGCCGAACTGCTGCGCACACAGCCCGACCTCCCGATGGCGACGATCGCCGCCGATCTCGGCTACGCCGACCAGGCCCACCTCGTGCGCGACTTCCGCAAGGTGCTCGGGTTCACGCCGGGCGGATACCGACGGGGCCCTACCTCGGCTTGTTGACCTCGTCCGCGACGGCGTCGGTGGTCTCCCGGACCGCGTCCATGCTCTGAGTGGCGATCTTCATGCCCTCCGAGGCCGAGGTGGTCGCGATGTTCGTGGCACTGGCGGCGATCTTGCCGGCACCGCCCTTGAGATCACCCTTGAGGATCTCCGCGGCACCCTCGACGATCTCGCCCGACTTGTGCACCGCGTTGGTGGCGATCTTCGCCGCCGAGTCGATGTTCTGTTTGATCCGATCCGCCACCATGGTGAACTCCTTCTCGCTGGTTCGCGTCAGCGTATCCGCGATGAAGGCCCTCACGAGGGCAGTCCGCCAGACTCACCGGCACCGAGGGACGAGTCGCCGCGCGAGGTGTCCTTGAGGTCGACCCCGGACCTCCCGAGCCTGCGGGCTCCGACGACGAGTCCTGCGGCGATGCGGGCGGCGTCGGCATAGCCGAGCCCCTCGGGCGGGTGGATGTTGGAGATGCAGTTGCGGTGCGCGTCGGTGACCCCCGCCCCGAAGTCCTCCGGGTCGGCTCGGTGGGTCAGATAGATGCCGAGGCTGTCCGCGACCGACAGACCCGGGCGCTCCCCGATCAGCACGAGCAGGGTCCGGGCGCCGAGCGCCCGGGCCACGTGATCCCCCAGGGCCACCCGCGCCTGCGTTGCCACGACCGGCGGCGCCACGACCACGTCGGACGGTAGCGCGGCGAGGATCGCCGCCGCGAGCGCGGTGCCGTGATCGGTCAGTGCCCGCGGCGAGAGTCCGTCGGCCAGGACGAGCGCGACGTCGGCGTCGGGCACCGTCGGCACCCCGGACAGGTCGGCGGGCACCCGGCCCAGGTCGGGGCGGCGCAGGTATTCGCCGCGGTCCGCCGCGCGGCTGGTGACGGCGACGGGTTCGCCGAGGCCGAGTTCCCACGCCCGGGCGACGAGGTCGTCGACGTCGAGCGGCTGGTGCACGGCGTCCCGCGCCGCGGCGTGCGCGGCCGAGAACTCCAGGACGCGGCGCGTCGGCAGTGCATCGCCGGTGCGCCCCAAACCGATCCGCGATTGCGTGGTCACACGCAGGACGTCCCAGAAGGCGCCGTCGGAGCGCTCGGGCGAGGTCACCGCCCGACTCCCGCCGCGAGTTCCCGCAACGGGGAGGCCTCGACGGCCACGTCGCGGAGGCCGCCGGATTCGTCGGTCATGCCCTGCCGCGCCAACCAGGCGTCGAACTCCGGGGCCGGCCGCAGGCCCAGCGCACGGCGCACGTAGAGGGCGTCGTGGAAGGCGAGCGACTGGTAGCCGAGCATGACGTCGTCGGCGCCGGGGACGGTGATGACGAAGGAGACCCCGGCGACGGCGAGGAGCGTGAGCAGGTCGTCCATGTCGTCCTGATCGGCCTCGGCGTGGTTGGTGTAGCAGACGTCGACGCCCATGGGCAGGCCGAGGAGCTTGCCGCAGAAGTGATCCTCGAGCCCGGCGCGGGTGATCTGCTTGCCGTCGTAGAGGTATTCGGGTCCGATGAACCCGACCACGGTGTTCACGAGCAGTGGATCCAGATGCCGGGCGACGGCGTACGCGCGCGCCTCGAGCGTCTGCTGGTCGACGGGCGCGCCGCCGGTACCGAGGTGGGTACCGGACGAGAGCGCGGAGCCCTGCCCGGTCTCCAGGTACATCACGTTGTTCCCGACGGTGCCCCTCCCGAGCTCGCGCGCGGCGGCGTTCGCCTCGTCGAGGAGCGAGATCGTCACACCGAAGGCGGCATTCGCACCCTCGGTACCGGCGATCGACTGGAAGACCAGGTCGACGGGCGCGCCCTGCTCGATCAGGCCGAGGGTGGTGGTCACGTGGCTGAGCACGCACGACTGGGTGGGAATCTCGAACCGAGTACGCACCTCGTCGAGCAGGTGCAGCAGGTCCGAGGTGGCGTGCGGCGAGTCGGTGGCGGGGTTGATCCCGATCACGGCGTCGCCGCAGCCGAGCAGCAGGCCGTCGAGAGTGGCGGCGGCGATGCCCCTCGGGTCGTCCGTCGGGTGGTTGGGCTGCAGCCGCGTGGCGAGGGTACCGGGCAGGCCGACGGTGGTGCGGAACCCCGCCGTGACGCGGACCGCTCGCGCCACGGCGATGAGGTCCTGGTTGCGCATCAGCTTGCTCACCGCCGCAACCATCTCCGGCGTGAGCGCCGGACCGAGGGCGGCGAGCCGGGCACCGGCATCGTCGGCGATCGCGATCCGCAGGAGAAGGTCCCGGAGGTCCCCGACGGTGAGATGCGCGATCGGGGCGAAGGCAGCCCGGTCGTGGGTGTCGATGATGAGGCGGGTGACCTCGTCGGACTCGTAGGGCACCACGAGCTCTTCGAGCAGTGCGGTCAGCGGGACCTCGGCGAGGGCCCACTTCGCGGCGGCGCGTTCGGCGTCGGAGGCGGCCGCGCAGCCGGCCAGCTGGTCGCCCGAGCGCAACGGCGTGGCCTTGGCCAGCAGGTCGGCCATCGACGTGAAGGTGAAGGTCTCCCCGCGGACGGATTGGCTGCGGATCATGTGAGCTCCCGTTCGGCGTCGGCGAGGGCGGCGAACTCCTCGTCGGGCGAATTCGCCACCAGGTGATGTCGACTGTAGACCCCGAAGTAGACGAGGAAGGCCGCGAACGCGGCGAGGGTCAGGCCCGCGGCCTTCGGGTCGACGAGGAAGGTCGCGACCACGGCGGCGCACGCGATGACCAGGGCGAACGAGGTGGTGACGATGCCTCCGGGCGTGCGGTACGGGCGAGGCATATCGGGCTCCCGGCGGCGCAGCACGATGTGGCTGATCATCATCAGCACGTAGCTCAGCGCCGCGCCGAAGACGGCCATGTTGAGCAACATCGCGCCCTTTCCGGTGAGCGAGAGGGCGAAACCGATCACGCCGGGCACGATCAGCGCGAGTACCGGGGCCTTACGGGAGCTGGTGACGGACAGGCTCTTCGGCAGGTAGCCGGCGCGCGAGAGCGCGAAGGTCTGGCGGGAGTAGGCGTACATGATCGAGAAGAAGCTCGCGACCAGGCCGGCGAGGCCGATGTAGTTGACGGCCTTGGCCGCACCGCCGTCCCCGAGCGCCTCCACCAGCGGGTTACCGGAAGCGGACATCGCCTGCGCGCCGACGGCTCCCGGCGCCAGGAAGAACACCGTCGCACCGGTGACGACGAGCAACAGCATCGCGACGATGATGCCGCGCGGCACGTTCTTCTCGGGCTCGCGCGCCTCCTCGGCAGCGAGCGGGACGCCCTCGATGGCGAGGAAGAACCAGATCGCGAAGGGCACAGCGGCCCAGATGCCGAGGTAACCGTGCGGCAGCCAGCTGGATGCCCCGACGGCATCGGTGACGGCGATGTCGGTGAGGTTGTGGGCGTCGAACTTCCCGATGGCGAAGATCGCGAAGATCACGAGGCCGACCAGCGCGATCGCGGTGATCACGAACATCGCCTTGAGCGCCTCGCCGGCTCCGGTGAGATGGATGCCGATGAACAGCGCGTAGACGAACAGGTAGACCCACCACCCGTCGGTGATCCCGAACAGGTTGAGGGATTCGACGTAGGCACCGATGAAGGTGGCGATCGCCGCGGGCGCGATGGAGTACTCGATGAGGATCGCGATGCCGGTGGCGTAGCCGCCCCACGGGCCGAGCGCGCGCCGGGCGAAGGTGTAGCCGCCGCCGGCCGCCGGCAGCGCCGAGGACATCTCCGCCATGCCGAGCACCATGGCCAGGTACATGCCTGCGATGATCACGGCGGCGATCGCCAGACCGCCCCAGCCGCCCTGCGCGAGACCGTTGTTCCAGCCGGCGTAGTCGCCGGAGATCACATAACTCACGCCGAGACCCGCAAGGAGCACCCACCCGGCGGATCCCGAGCGGAGGGTGCGTTTGGCGAGGTAGTCGTCGGATTCGATGGTCGCGTCCACCCCGTCGTGATGGAGCGGCTGCGCGTGGCGCTCAATACTCATATCGGCCTTCCTGATCACGGTCGATCCTGTGCCCGGCGTGTTTCCGGGCGGTATCGGCGTGTTGCACCGACGGTTCCTGTCGGTGTGATCTGGAACACTACGAGTCAAGCGTTGCAGCGGGGTTGCAGCGCAGGTCGCGGGCGGGCATCCGGGCGCGCGGCGGGGTCTTCATAAGGGGCGTGAATCATGCAGTGGTGTGGCGACGCGGCGTACCGCGAGGACCTGTTCCGGAGGCGCTACGAGCCGCATGTGCGGCCGGTGAAACGATCTGGTCGACCAACTGCGCACGGAGCAGGGCACGTTCATCCCGTACGTCGCTCCGACCTATGGGGGAACCAACGCCCGCCTGCTCGCACTTCTGCAAGATCCCGGGCCGAAGACCGACGCCCGCAGCCGCAACGGGTCCGGGATGCTGTGCATCGAGAACGCCGACGCGACCGCGGAGCGGTACAAGGCACTCCTCGCGGCCTCCGGCATCGACGTGAGCGACATCCAAGCGTGGAACGCCTTCCCCTGGCGCCCGACGACGACCCTCGTGAAGGGGCACCGAGCGCTCACTCCTACCGAGAAGGACGTGCGCGATGCCACGGACGCTCTGGCGCGGCTCGTGGTACTTCTCCCCCGACTCCGGGTCGTTCTCCTCCACGGAGTCCAGGCGAAGGCCGCTTGGCCCCGTCTGCAGCAGGCGCATCCGGAGCTCACCTCCGGAATCCGAGTGATCAAGTCCTGGCATCCACGCGCCGCAGATCCGGTCTACAAGTCTGCTGGTGAGGTCGAGAAGTACGCCCGCGAGCTCACCGAATCGTTCTTCGTGGCAGCCGATCACCTGCGACGTCCGGATCAGGACTACCCGCCGGCACCCGAGGAGGACGTGCGCGCGGAGGACACGTCGACCACGCCGCGGGAGCACGCCGAGCGACCGACGTGGCGCTCGACTCTGAACGATCTCCGCACTCGATTCATCGCGCTTCGCACACAGGAATCGTCCGAGTCCACCTCCACGGCACCGCCCGAACCAGCGAGTCCAGCCGAACCGGCTACTCCCCGCGAAGCACCAGCCCCGCCCGAATCGGCAACGCAGACCGCCGACCTCGCCGATTTCGATCGCGAGCTCGACCAGTACTCGATAGCCGAGGCGAGCCTGCTCGACCTACGCCGGAGCCTGCGTACCGGCATGGACGAATGCCGAGACAGCCGGGAACGACGGGAGGACTACCAGCGGCTCGCCGAGAACGAGCGAACCGTGACACTTCGGCTGGCCGATCTAGAGCAAGCCCGTGTCACCTATCTGGCGAAGCGCGACGAAGTCGTCGCCTGGGCACGGGCACGCAACGTCTCCACCGAGAGCCGCGCCTTCCGCGGGTCGATCGTCACCGTCCGGTACGCCGACGGTGGGAGCGAGACCTGCGTTCTCACCGAACGGGATACCGATTCCGAGTACGACACCGTCTCACCGAGTTCGACACTCGGCGAGCGGCTGAAACTGGCACAGGTCGATGACACGATTCGATTGCCGAACGGACAGTCCATCGTTGTGACGGCCATCCAACCGGGCTTCAGGGTAGGTTCGCCCGCGGCGGACAACCCCGAGAAGAGAGGAGGCGACCGATGAGGTGGCAGAGTACGCAGCCCAGTATCCCGAGGTGGAGGTCGTGGATTCCCTCCAGTCGCTGACGGCCGACCACCTCGGCGAACTCCACGCCCGACGGAAGACGCTGCCGCGGTGGCGAATACTGAACGAGAAGCGGCGTGGTGAGCTCCTTCGGTGTGTACCGGCTGCCGCAGATCCAGGATCTCCAGTTGCGCATCCAAGAATCGGGCGCCGTGACGGCCGCCGAGTTCACCACCTCCCGCTTCTCCTTCGACGACTCCGCGGCCGCCTTCGCCGCCGCGGCGTCCGGCACCGAGGTCAAGGTCGTGGTGACGGTCTGACGTCCGGCGGCGCGGCTACGCCACGCCCAGGTACGCGGCGCGGATCCGCGGGTCCGCGAGCAGCGCCCGGCCCCGTCCCTCCACGGTGACCTCCCCCGTCTCGAGGACGTACGCCCGGTCCGAGCGGGTGAGCGCCTGCTGGGCGTTCTGCTCGACGAGCAGGATCGTGGTGCCCGCGCGGTTGATCTCGCTGATGATCTGGAAGATCTGCGCGATCACCCGGGGTGCGAGGCCCATCGACGGTTCATCGAGGAGCAGCAGGCGCGGACGGGCCATGAGGGCGCGGCCGATCGCCAGCATCTGCTGCTCACCACCGGACATGGTGCCGCCGGCCTGTTTCCGCCGTTCCAGCAGTCGCGGGAAGAGCTCGAAGACGCGCTCCAGTGTCGCCGAGTAGTCCGCCTTGGAGGCGAACTTCCTTCCCTGACAGCCCATGTCGAGGTTCTCCTGCACCGTCATCCCCGGGAACACACGACGTCCCTCCGGGACCTGCACGATGCCCTCGCGGACGCGGATGTGCGCGGGCATGGTCGTGATGTCCAGCCCGTCGAACTCGATCGTCCCGCGCGCGGCGGGAACGAGACCGGACAGGGCCCGCATGGTGGTGGACTTCCCGGCGCCGTTGGCGCCGAGCAGGGTGACGAGTTCGCCCTGGCGGACCTCCAGGCTCACCCCGTGCAGGGCCTGGATGCGGCCGTAGCGCACGGCCAGGTCGTCGATCCGCAGGACCGGGGTCCCCGCCGGCGTGGTCTGCTCAGAGCTCGTCATCGGGCACTCCCAGGTAGGCGGCGATCACCTTGGGGTCGTCGCGGATGTCCGTGGGACTGCCGTCGGCGATCTTACGGCCGAACTCGAGCACCACGATCCGGTCGCACACCCCCATGACGAGGCGCATGTCGTGCTCGATGAGCAGCACGGTGTAGCCGTCATCGCGGATCTTGCGGATGAGGTCCATCAGCGCGGACTTCTCGCTGGGGTTGAAGCCCGCGGCGGGCTCGTCGAGGCACAGCAGTTTCGGCTCGGTGGCGAGCGCCCGGGCGATCTCGAGTCGCCGCTGGTCGCCGTAGGGCAGGTTCTTCGCCTTCACCGCGGCCCGGTTGCCGATGCCGACGAACTCGAGCAACGCCATCCCGCGCTCGACGGCGTCCGCCTCCTCGGCCCAGTGCCGTGGCAGCCGCAGGACCGCGCCCAGCACGGAGGTCCGGTGCCGCGCATCGGTTCCCACGACCACGTTCTCCAGCGCGGTCATCTCGTTGAACAGCCGGATGTTCTGGAAGGTACGGGCGATCCCCGCCCGGGTGATGCGATTGCGCTTCACCCCGGCCAGAGGCGCACCGTCGAAGACGACCGAACCGGCGGACGGCCTGTAGACGCCCGTGATCGCGTTGAAGCAGGTGGTCTTGCCCGCACCGTTCGGCCCGATGAGCCCGAGGATCTCGCCGCGGCGGATCGAGAAGGTGACGTCGTCGAGTGCCTTGAGGCCGCCGAAGGCGACGGACAGCCCGTCGACCGCCATGAGGGTCTCCCCCACGTCAGCCTCGACGGGGCGGCTCGGGGCGACGACCTCGGCCACCGCCTCCTCGTGGAGTCGCTCCGGCGATTCGCTCATACGGCACCTCCCGCCCGGTGATAGACCTTGCGGCCGAAGGCGATCAGCCGTTGGCGCGCGGGGAAGAGCCCCTGCGGGCGGAAGATCATGAGCACCACCAGCGCGACGCCGAAGAACAGGTACTTGAAGTCTCCGAGGCTCTGGCCGCCCACCTGGATGCCCTGGACCCGCGCGGGCAGGTAGACGATGAGGAAGGCGCCCACGATCACACCGAGCTTGTTGCCCTGACCGCCGAGGACCACGGCGCACAGGAACAGCATCGAGTTGATCACGTTGAAGTTCTGCGGATCGACGTACTGCACCTGCCCGGCGTAGAGGGCACCGGAGAGCCCGCCGATCCCCGCGCCGATCACGAAGGCCCACAGCTTGAACCGGAAGGTGGGGACGCCCATGATCTCGGCGGCGTCCTCGTCGTCCCGGATCGCCACCCAGGCGCGACCCACGCGGGAGCGCTCCAGGTTACCGACCACCAGGAGCACGCAGATCACCAGGACGATCCCGAGCCAGTACCACCACACGCCCGAGTTCAACGGGTGCGCACCGTTTCCCGAGGAGAAGACGCCCTGGTCGTTGTTCGACGGGGCCTTGCCGACAGGCGGGAAGGCGATCGCCGACAGGCCCGATGCACCGTTGGTGATGTCGGTGAAGTTCTGCGCCGAGAGGCGCACGATCTCGCCGAATCCGAGGGTGACGATCGCGAGATAGTCGCCGCGCAGCCGCAGGGTCGGCGTCCCCAGGATCAGGCCCGAGATGCCGGTGATGACGATCGCCAGCGGTACGCAGGCGAGCCACGCCCACGCGCCGGAGTGGTCGAAGATCCCGTGGCTGCCGCCGTGGAACAACGGGCTCGACGGGCTGGTGAGGATCGCGACCGTGTACGCGCCGACGGCGTAGAAGCCGACGTATCCGAGGTCGAGCAGGCCGGTCTGCCCGACCACCACGTTGAGGCCGATCGCGATCAGCGCCAGCATCGCCACCTGTGCCATGACGCCGCCGAAGTCGACGGCGGTCGTGGGCAGCAACGGGATCGGCAGTACCGGCAGCAGCGCGAGCAGCACCAGGATCGGCACGCCGACCAGCCACTGCATCGGCCGGGACAGGCCGTCCCACCAGTCCCGGAGCGGGTCCGCGATCCCCCTGCGGGGCTTGGGCTCACTCGGTGTGGGCTCGTTCGGCTTCGACGGTGCCGGGGTCACGTCGGTGCTCATGCGCGGGCCCGTCCCAACTTCTCACCGAGGATTCCGCTGGGGCGGAACATGAGGACGATGATCAGCAGGACGAACGCGACCACGTCCTTCCACTGGTTCCCGAACAGGATCGACCCGTAGTTCTCGGCGACCCCGAGGATCAGGCCGCCCAGCAGCGCGCCGCGGATGTTGCCGATGCCGCCGAGCACGGCGGCGCAGAAGGCCTTGATGCCCAACAGGAACCCGCCGTTGTAGACGATGCCGCTGGGCAGCCGCAGGGTGTAGAGCAGCGCGGCCGCGCCGGCGAGGACGCCACCGATGAGGAAGGTCAGCATGATGACCCGCTCCTTCGAGACCCCCATCAGGGTGGCGGCGTCCGGGTCCTGCGCGACCGCGCGGATGGCGCGGCCGAAGCCGGTGCGATTGATCAGCACGTCGACCAGCACCGCGAGCACGAGCGCCGCGACGATGATCACGAGCGTGACATTGGTGATCTGCGCGCCGAACACCGTGAACTGCGTCGACGGCCGGACCAGCGAGATGATCGGCTGTGCGCTCGAACCGCCGAGCCGCGGCTCCACAGGCACCTGCGGCAGCACGTACTGGACGATCTGCTGGAGCACGAAGGACATGCCGATCGCCGTGATGAGGAAGACGAGCGGCCGCGCGCCGCGCCGGCGCAGCGGCCGGTACGCCACTCGCTCCAACCCGAGCGCAACACCGCCGGAGACCGCCATCGCGCCGACCCCCGCGATCAGCAGGTAGACCAGCGTGAGAGCGACGCCCTGGTCGTAGGTGTTGCCATTGGGGGTGAAGCCCAGCATCACCAGCACCACGTACTGGCCGAACATGCCGAACATGAACACTTCCGAGTGCGCGAAGTTGATCAGCTTCAGCACGCCGTAGACCAGCGTGTAGCCCACCGCGACCAGGGCGTAGATGGCCCCGTAGGTGAGACCCTCGACCGTGAGGGTCCAGAACCCGTCGATCAACCCACCGGGGTTGAAGTCGATCGACGAGGCCAGGACCGCGGTCCCGCCGCCTCCCACGTCGCTACTGGACCTTGTACATCCAGATCAGGGCGGAGGTCAGCTCGCCCTGCGGCGTCCACTGGTACTGGCGCGCCAGCCCGGTGCCGTTGTAGGTCTTCACGAATTCGAGCAGCTCCGGGCGGGTGCGCTTACCCTCGGAGATGCCCTTCATCAGGATCGTCGCCAGGTCGTAGGCCTCCACGGAGTAGACGCCCGGGTCCTGGTTGAAGGCCTTGCGGTAGTCGGACTTGAACGGATCCTTCGACGGGCCGCACGGGCACGACAGGAACGCGCCGTTGGAGGCGGAGCCGGCCTGCTGGACGAACTTCGGGTCGTTCACACCGTCGGCGGAGACGAAGACCGCGTTCACGCCCTGGTTCTTGAGCTGCTGGACCAGCGGGGCGGCCTCGGCGTAGTAGCCGGAGAAGAAGACGGCATCCGGCTTGGCCTGCGAGACCTTGTTGACCACGGCTGCGAAGTCGCGCTCCTTGGCCTTGATGTCACCGTCGCACGAGGCGTCGTGCGCGGAGCCGAGGCCCTCGGTGATCGTCTTGGCCAGGCCGACCCCGTACGTCGAGTCGTCCTTGATGACGCAGACCTTCTTGTAGCCGAGCTTGCCCACCATGTACTTGGCGACCGCCGGGCCCTGGACGGCGTCGTTCGCGAGGCCGCGGAAGAAGGTGCGCCAGCCCTGCTTCGACAGTTCCGGGTTGGTCGCCGAGGCGGTCGTGGACACCAGGCCGGCCTGAGCGAGGACGGGCCCCGTCGCCTTCGTCTCCCCCGAGAACGCGGGACCGATCAGGCCGATGATGGCGGGGTCGTTGATGATCGACGGGATGACCTGGGTGGCCTTCTGCGGGTCGCCCTCGGTGTCGAAGGTCTTGAGGATGATCTTGCAGTTCGGGTTCGCCTTGTTGTGCTGGTCGACGGCGAGCTGGGCACCGTTGCGGATGTTGATGCCGAGCGCCGCGTTGTCGCCCTGCAGCGCTCCGGCCGTCGCGATCGTGGTGTCCGGGCAGGACGCCGTGCCGAGCTGGGAGGGAAGAACGGGCTTGGCGGACTCGTCGGGCTTGACCTCGTTGCCCGACGTGTCGATCTGGGCCACCGGGACGATGCTCAGCCCTCCCGCGCCGGCTCCGCCGGACGAGCCGCTCCCGCCGGAGGTGGACTTCTCCCCGCAGCCGGAGAGAACGAGAACTGTTGCGGTGCATACCGCTACGCCGCTCATAGCTAGACGACGATTCATGTGCAGCCTCCATCGATGGCACGGATATAGGAGGAACCTAGACCCGCCGTGAGCCGCTCGCGGCCGCATTCGCGGATATCAGCCATCGTGTTCCACAGAATTAACGGGCACCGGACACGAACGGGTACCGGACGAGTCCCGCGAAGCGGTCATCCGATCCGCACGGCGGGCGCGACCCAGCGCCGCAGGTACTCGCGCAGGTCGTCACCGGTCCGGGGCGGGTCGCCGGGCGAGATGAAGAAGGACTGCATGATCCTGAGCTGGAACTCGACCAGCTCCCGCAGGCGTACGTCGTCGTAGCCGTGGGCGGGCCAGTCGACGTCGAACCGCCGGATCATCGTCATCCCGAACTCCATCGCCTGGTCCGAGGCGATGGCCTCGGTGTGCGAGTGCTCCCCCGCGAGCATGAGGCGCAGGTGCGGCGCGCGCGGCACGTCGTCGAGGGTGAAGACGATGCCCTCGACGACCGCCTCGGCGGGGTCGACCACGCCGCGGACGTGCGCGGCGAGTCGGTCCAGGAAGGCGCCCACCGAGCGGAGGGCGGCCGCCTGGAGCAGGGCGTCGACCGTCGGGAAGTAGCGGTAGACGGTCTGCCGGATCACGCCCAGTGCATCGGCGACCTCGGCGATCGACGTGGTGCCGCGCTCGCCGATCAGCGCCACCGCGGCGGCCACGATCCGCGCCGACGCCTCCTCGTCGCTCGACGGTGGCGCCCCGCCCCATCCCCTGCGTGCCATCGCCCCAGGTTACAGCTTCGATGGATATTAACATACAGAACCTGTTCTATGTGTATGTTGACCTCATGACGGACCTGCACCCCCGCAAGATGGACTTCCACTTCGACGAGGCGCCCGTGCCCTTCCTGTGGAACCCCGACAACCCGGCCTTCTCGTCGATGATGAACGCGGTCAGCTTCCTCGCCGTCGGCTTCGAGAAGATGATCGTCAAGCTGATCCTGCAGTTGCGCAAGGAGTTCGCCGACCCGGAGGTCGCCGCGGAGGCGACCGCCTTCATGCAGCAGGAGGGGCACCACTCGACCGCGCACCGTCGACACGTCCAGGCGCTCATCGCCCAGTACCCGGGACTGGAGAACACCCTGGACGCGGTGATCGGCGAGTTCGACCTCCTCACCGAGGCCACCACCACCGACTACCGGCTGGCCTACACCGCGGATCTCGAGGCGACGTTCACGCCCGTCTTCAAGCTCATGCTCGACAACGAGGAGGCCCTGTTCCGCCCGGGTGACGACCGGGTGGCTTCGATGTTCCTGTGGCACTTCGTGGAGGAGGTTGAGCACCGCAGCTCGGCCCTCATCATCTACAACGCGATCGTGGGCAGCGAGGTCTACCGGATGCGGATGGCACCGTCGGTCTTCGCGCACGTGCTCAAGGTGATCCGGATCGCCTGCGCGGGCTTCAATCAGCATGTGCCCCTGAAGGACCGGAAGGTCGACGCGCTGTCGATGTTCGGCCGGTACCGGCTCAAGCAGAAGGTGCTCGTCGCCGTCGCGCCGCACCTGACGAAGGGCGCCATGCCCCGCGCCTTCGACGTGCTCCCGAAGGCGGAGCAGGCGATCGCACTCAAGGGCATCATCCGCAGCCAGATGCCGCTGCACGACCCGGCGCACGAGAACCTGCCGGCGCTCGCCGGGGAATGGTTGCGCCGCTACGACAACGGCGTCGACTGCACCCGGTGGTACGCCTCGGACGCGGCGATCGGGGTCTGACGCGATGGACCTGTGCACGCCCACCTTCGACGCCCTCGCGCGGCGCATGGGCTTCACCTGCGACGACACCGGCGGGCTGTTCTCCGTCCGGAGCCCGTTGCAGTTGGAGAACTGGACACTGCCGGTCCTGGAGCTGACGATCGTCGTGGGCTCGGCCCTCATGCTGGTGCACGCCTTCCGGCGCTGGCGTCAGGGAGACGCGACCAACCTGGCCGTGTGGTTCGGCGCGACCGCGTACCTGTTCGTCATCGAACCGCCGCTCTACTTCCCCGGCGCCTTCGGGCTCGAGGGATACGTGGACACGATGTTCGCGCACAACCTGTTCACGGTCGAATTCCTGTGGGGCAGGCTGCCGCTGTACATCGTGGCGATCTACCCGCTGATGGCCACGATGTCCTTCGAGATCGTCCGCATGCTCGGCGTCTTCCGCCGATGCGGGACGCTCCTGGGGGCGTGCACCGTCGGGCTGGTGCACGGGGTGTTCTACGAGATCTTCGACCACCTCGGGCCGCAGCTGCGCTGGTGGGAGTGGGCGCCGGACAATCCGATCAACCTGCCCTTCTTCGCCTCGGTGCCGATGGGCTCGGTCGTGGTCTTTGCGGCGCTCTGGCCGATGTCGCTGGCGCTGTGCGTGCAGTTCCTGGTGGGCAGGCACGTGGACGCGGGCGCCCGGTTCACGAGCCCGCAGCTGGTGTGGCGCACCGTCGTCATCGGGCTCGCGGCGTCCGTGGGCACGTTCGTCCTGCCCCTGCCCGCCACGGTCCTGGGCCTGGCCGGCGATACGGTGCGGGGCACCGTCTACGCCCTGGAACTGGCCCTGATGGCCGGGGTCGCCCTGTACGCCGTCCGACGGTGCCTGTCCCCCGGCGCACCGTCGATCCCGCCGTACCGCAACCCCCTGGTCCAGGCGTACGCCGTGCTCTACCTGGTGGTCTTCGCCCTGCTGTGGGCGACGGCGCTGCCCGCCTTCCTCGGCGCGGACGGCGGCGTGACCGAGTCGGGCGACCCCGTCGGGAACCTGCCCTTCACGCTCCTCTGCTTCGTGATCGGCATCACGGCCGTGACGGCGACCTTCCGGGTGAACCGAACGGTTCGTCACGATCCCACAAGAGACGGCTCGGAAGTTCTCACCTGAGGACAGCCGGATGGGCAGCCCGATCCTGTTTCATGGAGGACATGGCAGACATCCGGAGTTTCAGCACGCTCGGTGGGCAGTTCCCCAACGTCGTCGTCACCGCGATCGAGATGACCACCTCGATCGGTACCGACACCGAGTCCACGTGGGCGGGCCTTCTGGCCGGCAAGAGCGGCATTCGCGACCTCAAGGGCGACTTCATCGGCGTGGACATCGCCGACCTCCCGGTCCGCTTCGGCGGTCAGCTCCTCGAGGATCCGACCTCCGAGGTTCCCGAGCGTCCCGACCGCAAGTACGCCGGGGACATCAGCAAGCAGCACGTCTCCAAGCGCCGCATGTCCTTCGTGGAGCAGGCGGCACACGTAATGACCAAGCGCCTGTGGGACAACGCGGGCCGCCCCGACGTCGACCCCAACCGCCTCGCCGCGGTCGTCGGCACCGGGCTCGGCGGCGGCGAGTCGATGGTCGAGGCCGTCGACGCGCTCCGCGACCACGGCGTCCGCAAGGTCTCCCCGTTCACCGTGCAGATGGCCATGCCCAACGGCGCCTGCGCCGTGGCCGCGCTGGAGATCGGTGCCCGCGCCGGCGCCATCGCCCCGGTCTCCGCCTGCTCGACCGGCAACGAGGCCATCGCCCACGCCTGGCGTCAGATCGTGCTCGGCGACGCCGACATCGCCGTCTGCGGCGGCATCGAGGGCAAGATCGACAGCCCCGTCATCGCCCCGTTCGCGATGATGCGCGCCCTCTCGACCCGCAACGACGATCCGCTGCACGCCTCGCGTCCGTTCGACAAGGACCGCGACGGCTTCGTCTTCGGCGAGGCGCAGACGCTGATGATCATCGAGACCGAGGAGCACGCCCTCGCCCGCGGCGCGAAGCCCATCGCGCGGCTGCTCGGCGCCGGCATCACCTCCGACGGCTACCACATGGTCTCCCCCGACGTGGAGGGCGGCGGCGCCGCCCGCGCCATGAAGCGCGCGATGCAGACCGCCGGCCTGCAGAGCTCGGACATCGACTACATCAACGCGCACGCCACCGCGACCCCGATCGGCGACCTCGCCGAGGCCAAGGCCATCAACGCGGTCGTCGGCACCGACGCGGCGATCTACGCCCCGAAGGGCGCGCTGGGCCACTCCATCGGCGCCGTCGGCGCCCTCGAGGCCGCGCTGACCGTGCTGTCGCTGCGCGACGGCATCATCCCGCCGACCCTCAACCTGGAGAACCAGGACCCGGAGATCGAGCTCGACGTGGTGCACGGCGAGGCCCGCAAGGGCGATTTCAAGTACGCCCTGAACAACTCGTTCGGCTTCGGCGGCCACGACGTGGCGCTCGCCTTCGGCAAGTACTGATCTGCTGGTACGAAAGAACCGGCGGCCGGGATTCCTCCCGGCCGCCGGTTCTTCATTGTCGACGGCGGGTCCACGGCACCATTCTTTCGGCCGGCCTTACGGGTGAGACGTCGCCGGGAGCGGGGGCGGGTTTGCGAACGGCGTCTGACAGCTCAGCTCGATCTTCATCAGGCCGTTCCCCTTCGCCCCACCGGTCGGCTCTTCGAAGACCCAACCGCCACCGGCGCGGCCGAAGTACGTCGTGACAAGACACGTCTGCTGCGTCCCGCCGGTCTCGGCGCTCGATTCGATCCGAACCCGCCTCCGCGCCGCGTGCACTCCCGGCAGTTCGCCGGGATCAACAACCGTCATGCCCAGCCGCTGATGAAGGTGCGCGGCTTGCTGCTCCCGGCGCACTCGTTCGAAGGCGGTCGATTCGTTGACTACGCCGACAACGCCGACCGGTACGAGTACGACGGCGACCACGATCAGCACCGAGCGAACACCGCGAAGCCCCTGACCTCGTCGCTTCAACCGGAGCTGCCAGTAGAACGCCCCTACCGCGACGGCCCACGGCAGCACGTACAGGTACCACATTCCCCAGTCAGTCGGAAACCGCCAGATCACGTCCGCCGTACGCACCATGCCCCCACGAGCAGAGGATACTTAATCGCCTGTTGTCAGTGACGTACACCTTCCTGCCGACTACGCAGCCTCCCACCCACGCCGCACGATCGTGCTCGGCCGGCACAAACGAGCCTATTGACTTTCCCGGTAGGAAAGCAGATCCTAGTTTCCAGACGGGAAACCCAAGGAGGCACTCATGGCTCACGTCAATGCAGAGCAAGCACAGGAATCACTCGCCATCGCCGAGCAGGCGCGACGGCGCATCGCGAGCGAGGTCGGGCTGCCCAGCCTGTACTGGTGGGGTATGGCCGCGGGCTGGATCGCCCTGGGCGCCGTCGGCGAGACCCGTTCGGTCTGGGCGATCGCAAGCGCAACGGCGGCCTTCGGCGCGATCCACGCCTACGCCGCCTCGCGGCTACTCCGGGGCCGCAACCGGAACCGCGGCGTACAGCTGTCCGATTCCGTGGCGAGCCGCCGCATCCCGGCGGTGATCGTGGGCGTCCTGGTCGCCCTCGTCGCGCTCACCGTCGGAGGAGCGCTCCTCCTCGACGCCGACGGTGCCGCCCACCCGGGACTGCTCGCGTCCGCGTACGTCGCGACCGTCGTTGCACTGGGTGGGCCGCAGATCCTCTCGGCCGCGCTCAGGGCGGTGCACGCGTGACCGCCGCTCGATTCGACGAACTCATCCACCCGAGCACGCGTCTCACCCTTGTCGCGACGCTCGCCGCCGCCGACTGGGCCGAGTTCGGCTTCCTCAGGGAACGCCTCGCACTATCGGACTCGGCGTTGTCGAAGCAGCTCGCAACCCTGGAGCAGGCTGGATATCTGGTCACCGAGCGCGAGGCCGCGGGCAACCGCCGCAAGGTCCGCGCGCGGCTCACCGACCTGGGCCGCGATGCGTTCGCCGGCCACATCGCGGCCCTACAGGACCTGGCCGCGCAGGCCTCGCCTCGCGTCACGGGCTCGGCTTCAGCTTCGGCTTCGGCTTCGGCTTCGGCCTGAGGCTGAGCTACTCCTTGACCACCTTGGGCTGGACCCACTTACCGTCCAGGACCTCCGGCTTCGGCCAGTACAGGCGCGTCACAATCTTGAACGCGCCCTCCGGGGCGGGTAGCCAGTTGGACTCCTTGTCCGCCCCGGGCGAGGCGGCCTGGAGGTAGAACGTGACGCTGCCGTCCTCGTTCTTCTTCAGCTGGTCGGTCATCGGCGAGTTGATCAGGTACCGGTTGATCGGGTTCTCGACCAGCAGGCTCTGCGGCATCGAGTACATCGTGGTCGACCAGAACGCGTTCACCGGCGGCAGCTGTCCGGCCGGGAACGTGATCGTGTACTTGGCACCGTTCGCGCCGTTGAGCGGTGCGCCGGTCGAGTCGGTCTGCACGGGAAGGTACGTGGCTTCCGCGCCCGGCAGGCCGAAGATGCCGATCTCCGCGCCGGCCATCCGGTACAGGTAGTTGCCGTTCAGTTCCTCCGCCGTGCCGAAGAGCTTCCCGGCGCCGACCTTGCCGGTGATGATTTCGGTCTTGACGAAGTCGGCCAGCCCCGCGACCGCCGCCTTCATGCCGGCCTCGAACGCGGCCCGGGTCGCGTCGCCCAGCTGCGCCGGATCGAAGGTCCCCTCACCGCTGAGCCCGATGGACGCGAACCGCGCGCGGACGTCCTTCTCGCTCGGCGAGACCGGGGCGTACTTGAGCGAGAAGTTCAGCAGCTTGTAGAAGTCCAACGAGGTCTTCTCAGCCTCAGGCGTGAGCGGCTTGGGGAAGTCGATCGCGGGCGCGGGCGCCGGGGCCGGCTTCTTCTCGAAGTCCGAGAGGGTCTGCAGCTTGTAGCCCTCCTGGATCTTCTTCACGTTGTCCATGTCGGCCGGGTTGAAGAGCTGGGTGCGGAAGATCACCTGGTTCAACTCAGTCGCCGAGGTGATCACCTTGTCGACGCCGGCGGGCTTCTCGCCCTTCCAGTTCGGCCCGGCGATCAGGTACGTGCCGCCGTCGTTCCCGGTGGTGCGGCTGCCGAGCAGGGCGTAGTCGTAGGTGTACTGGTCGATGAACGACACCGAGAAGTACCGGCCCGCCTCGACCTTCGGCAGGGTCAGCACCACCGGCTGGGCCCGCAGGTCCAGGCCCAGCTGCGAGTACGGGGTGTCCGAGTTCGGGGTCTGCACCGCCGTGTCCTTCGGGGTGTACACCCGGGCCACGTTGTGGATCTCGTTCCACGGACCGAAGTACTGGCTGCTGCTCTTGTCGACGTAGTAGTCGTACAGGATCCGGTACATGTCGACCACCGGGAAGCCGTAGGTGAAGGCCTCCTGCGCGATCTTCTGCACCTCTGCCGGAGCGACCTTGTTGGCCGCCGCGGCGCCCTGTCCGGCGGCGGCGCTCGCCGCCGCGCTCGACGGTGCCTTGCTCGAGGATGCCGCCGGGTCGGTCTTACCGCCGCACGCCCCGGTCGTCGCGACCATGGCGACAATCAGGCCGAGCATCGGATACTTCAACGCTCGCTTCATATTTCATTTCTTTCATTGATCGTTGGGCTCCGCCGGATCAGGGCAAGCGGTCAGGACTTGACGACCTTCGGGGCGACCCACTGGCCCTGCGCCACCTCGGGCTTGGGCCAGTACAGGCGCATGATCATGTCGAACGGACCGTCCGGGGCGGGCAGCCAGTTGGACTCCATATCCGGTCCGGGCGAGGCGCTCTGGACGTACAGCGTGACGCTGCCGTCGGGGTTCTTCTTGAGCTGGTCGAGCATCGGCGAGTTGATCAGGTACCTGTTCAGCGGGTTGGCCACCAGCCAGCGCTCCGGGAGCTTGTACATGGTGATCGACCAGAACGCGTCCACCGGCGGCAGCTGACCGGCAGGGAACGTGACCGTGTACTTCGCGCCGTTCGCGCCGTCGAGGGTCGCCCCCGGGTCAGTACCCAACTTGAGTGGGAAGTACTGCGCCTCCGCGCCCGGCAGGCCGAGAATACCGACCACCGCGCCGGCCATCCGGTACAGGTAATTGCCCTTGAGTTGCTCGGGAGTGCCGAACAGCGCACCCGAACTCACCTTGCCCGTCGCCAGCTCGTTCTTGACGAAATCGTTGAGTTCGCTCCAGGCATCCTTGACACCGGCGGCGATGGCGGCCTTGGCCTGATCGTTCAGCTGCGCCGGGTCCCACGTGCCGGCCCCGGTGAGGCCGATCTTCGCCATCCGCGCGCGGACGTCGGTGTCGTTCGACAGCGCCGGCGCGAACCGCAGGGTGAAGTTGAGCAGCTTGAAGAAGTCGAGCGAGGTCTTCTCCTGCTCCGGGGTGAGCGCCGCCATGAAATCGATCGCCGGCGCCGCCGCGGGCGCGGCCTTGCCCTCGAACTTCGACAACGGCTCGACCGAGTAGCCGGCCTGCGTCTTCTTGACGTTGTCGATGTCGCCCGGGTTGAACAGCTGGGTGCGGAACAGCACGAGGCTCAGCTCGGTGTTCGCGCGGATCACCTTCTCGACACCGGCGGGCTTCTCGCCCTTCCAGTTCGGCCCGGCCAGCAGGAACTTGCCCCCGCCGTTGCCCGACGTCCGGCTGCCGAGCAAGTCGTAGTCGTAGGTGTAGCCGTCGATGAACGAGACGGAGAAGTACCGACCCTCCTCGACCTTCGGCAGCGTCAGCACCAGCGGTTCGGTGCGCAGGTCCGCACCGATCCAGGAGTACGGGGTATCCGAGTTGGGCGTCTGCACCGCGGTATCGGCCGGCGTGTACACCCGGGCGATGTTGTGCACCTGGTTCCATGGACCGAGGTACTGACCGCTGTCCTTATTGACGAAGTACGCGTTCATGATCCGATACAAGTCGACCATCGGGAAGCCGTAGACGTAGGCGTCCTTGACGATCTTCTGCACCTCGGCCGGATCCAGTCGATTCACGGCAGCCGCATCGGCAGGCCCGGCCGCGCTTGTCGACGGTGCCGCGGACGCCCCGGCCGCGGTCGAACTTCCGGCCTCACCGGCTTTCGTGCCACAGCCGGACATGGTGATCGCGAGGAGCAGGGCCAGCGCGAGCATTGGGAATGTGCGGAGTCTCTTCATATTCAGGCCTTCGTCACCTTGGGGGCGGTCCACTTGCCATCGGCTACCTCGGCCTTGGGCCAGTACAGGCGCATGACCATGTCGAACGGGCCGTCCGGGGCGGGCAGCCAGTTGGATTCCAGCTCCGCGCCGGGCGAGCTGTTCTGAAGGTAAATCGTGACGCTGCCGTCCGGGTTCTTCTTGAGATGCTCGGCCATCGGCGAGTTGATCAGGTACCGGTTGATCGGGTTCTCGACCAGCAGGCTCTGCGGCAGCTTGTACATCGTCACCGACCAGAATGCGTTGACCGGCGGGAGCTGGCCGGCCGGGAACGTGATCGTGTACTTCGCGCCGTTCGCCGCGTTGAGCGGGGCACCCTTGTCGTCGATCTTCAGTGGGTAGTACAGCGCCTCCGCGCCCGGCAGGCCCAGAATGCCGAAGAACGTGCCGGCCATCCGGTAGAGGTAGTTGCCCTTGAGCTGCTCTGCGCTGCCGAACAGGTCGCCGGAGCTGACCTTGCCGGTGGCGAGCTCGTCCTGCAGGAACTTGTCGACCTTCGCCTGGCCGGCCTTCATGCCCGCGAGGAAGGCCGCCGTGGTCTTCTCGTTGAGCGAGGCAGGGTCGAACGGCGCGTCACCGGTAACGCCGATCTTCGCGAACCGAGCGCGGACGTCCTTCTCGCTGGGCAACACGGGAGCGTACTTCAAATTGAAGTTCAACACCTTGAAGAAGTCGATCGACGTCTTCTCGGTCACGGGGGTCAGTGGCGTGACGAAGTCGATCGCCGGCGCCGCCTTCGGCGCGTCCTTCTTCTCGAACTTCGACAGCGGCTCCACCGCGTAGCCGGCCTGGATCTTCTTGACGTTGTCCAGATCCTGCGGATCGAACAGCTGGGTGCGATAGAGCACCATGCCCATGTCCGTGTCGGACTTGATCACCTTGTCGATGCCCGCCGGCTTCTCGCCCTTCCAATTCGGCCCGGCCAGCAGGTACTTACCGCCGCCGTTGCCTGAGGTTCGAGTACCTAGCAGCGCGTAGTCGTAGGTGTAGGAGTCGATGAACGACACCGAGAAGTACCGGCCCTCTTCGATCTTCGGGATGGTCAGCACCAGCGGCTCAGCGCGCAGGTCGACACCCATGGTCGAGTACGGGGTGTCGGAGTTCGGGGTCTGCACCGCAGTGTCCTTGGGGGTGAACACCCGCGCGATGCTGTGGATCTGGTTCCACCCGCCGAGGTACAGGGGGCTGGAGTTGTTGATGAAGTAGGCGTTCATGATGCGATACATGTCCACCATCGGGTACCCGTAGACGTACGCGTCCTCGGCGATCTTCTGCACCTCGGCAGGATCGAGGGCGTTCGCCGAGGCAGCGGAGCGCGCCGCAGACGACTTCGGCGGTTCCTCGTTCTTCGTGCCGCACGCCCCGATCGTGGCGGCCATGACGATGGCCAACCCGAGGGCAGCAAACCTCTGCATCTTCATTTATTCTCCCGGCTCGTGTCTGGACCGTGAAATCGGACGACGAGAACCAGGTGATCCCCGCCGGTCAAGCAACCGCGTCGGCACTACCCTAGCCCGCGCCACCGACATCCGGGAGTACGCTGACCGACCTGCCCAAAAGCGCCTGGGAGGCGGTCCCGGCGGCGGTCCGACGACTGACGCGCCGCTACGCGGCAGCTACTCGGACAGCCCAGGAACCGTGTGCGTTCGCACACGACTCAATAGGCGCTCTGATCCGAACACACGTCAGGAGAAGGCACGTGAAACCAGGCGTGGCAGCAACTGCGGGGCTAGCTGCTTGGAGGTGTCTGTCGACTCAGGAAATCGACGACCGCGGGTCGAACGCGTGGGACGTACTGCATGTACTTCGCAGCGATTTTTCCAGGCGATGCGGAGGAGGCAACGTCGGCGGGCACTCCCCTACCGGGAACGTAGTGGGTCAGCCTCCAGGTGCCCCCGAGCGAAATGTGCAGATTGCTGTTGCGCGGCGAGCGAACGTCCTTCGCGTCGGCGATGACTCTCGCTACCAGCGCGTTAGGAGGAGGCACAACCCCCTGAAAGATCGGCACCTTCCACTCGTCGCGATTGCGACCAAACAGGCCACGCTTCGGCTTCAGTCCAAGCTGCTGAGTAGCCGCCAAGAACTCCTGAACCGCATCGTCGATGGACTGCCACGCCTGCTGAACGGCACGTTGCGCAGCATCGAGATTGTCCCTGGCCAACTGCGAAGCACTCTCACGTGTCTGCCGAGCACGGTCGGCCTCGTCCATCATCCCCATGTGCCGATGATTTCACACCACTGACGTGGAACTTCCTCGGATGGGCAAAGCCCCTCTAGACCACACAATTCGGGGGGCTTTGCACCGCCTCGGTGTATCCGGAGACTTGCTCAAACAGTCACCGGCACCCGATGGTCGGGTGTCCTCACAACTCAGCCGGGTACCGATTCGACGTGCTCCCTGTCATGACTCCAACCCTTCCAAACATTCAGAATCTCCGGGCTACCCGAGGCGATTCCCTGCGACAAACCGCCAACGAGCGCGCGCGGGAAAAGCGAATCCTGTTCCACACCAAGTCGACACGATTTGTACCGCACAATCCGGGCTCGATCGGGCTCGGAGTTGCCTGTGACGCCCTTCCGCTGATGGCCCCCGCTCCTCAGAACGGTGGGGGCTTGAGCGGGGCGGTCTCGTCATAGGCATGGCCGGCGGCCTCGGCTTCGGCACGCTCCTCCGCCCGCTGCCGTGCGTGGGCTTCGGCGGCTTTCCGTTCGCGGCGTTGCTGGCGCAGGAGCCGGTTCTTGGCACGCAGGGCGCGGCGGGCTTTCGCTTTCCGTTTCGCCGCCGTGGTGAGTCCGTCGGGGCTCTTCGGTGTGGTGGGGGTGGGGTCGGGGGCGTCCCAGATGATCTGTTTGAGGCCGGGCAGGAGGTCGCGGGCGGTGCCGGGTGGGACGGTGTAGATCCCGCCGGTGGGGTGGCGCCATTCGACGGTCCCATCGGGCAGGACATCGGAAAGCCACCCGGTCTCGGTTTTGATGCGGTGGTGGAATCCGCACAACGGCACCAGGTTTCCCGGTCCGGCGCTGCCGGCGACAGTGGTCGCCCCACCCACCGTGGGGTCGTCGCGGTCATATTCGGTGACGTGGTCGGCCTGGCACCGATCCGACGGCACACTGCAGCCGGGGAAGACACAGGTGGGATAGGTCAGACGCATCACCAACAGCTGGTACCAGGTGGGCCGGTACCCGCCTGCACCCCGGGCGTGGATCTCCCCGGTCGTGGGGTCCCGGCGGCCGAGGACCCGCCATTGCGTCCGCGCGGCGGCGACCAACTTGCCTGCCTGCTCGACGGTGACGGGTCCGGTGATCCCCGGCTCCCCAGTCAGGATCACCGCCCCGGAACTACGCCCCGGTCGTCCAGGGGGCTCACCGCCCGCACCATCAGCATCATTCACATCACACCGGTCGCCTGGGTCAGCGACGTCAGCATCGTCTCCTGGGACGTCGGTAGCGGCCGTGCCGTCGCCATCGACATCCGAGGCATCTGCGTCGCGCGCAGTGGAACCGGAAGCAGTGTCGGCGAGCGACCCGTCCACATCAGCGTCGCCAACGTCCGCCTCGTCGACGTCGTCCACGTCGCAGTAGGTGTCTGACGCGCCTGGGCGGCCGGCGACATCGCCAGCACTGTCGAATCCAGATGCGTTCTCGGTGAACAGATCCGGAACCGACGACGCAGCCTCCCTGGCGACGATCGAATCGGTCTCGGCGGGGTGCATGTCGGCGAGGTCGGTCTCGTTGAGCACGATCACCGCCAACGCCTGAACCTCCTGCGACACCGCCCCCACCCGCGGCCTCGCCTCCCGCAGCTCACACGAGTCCTTCCCACACAGGCACCCCAAAGTCTCGTAACCTTCGGCGAGAGCGACCAGGGCAGCGACCTGCCGCTGCCCCACCGTCCGACCATCATCACGACACACCGACCGCACCACCGGGCCAAGCACCGCTGACAGGCGCAACGCCTGATCCTTCGGCATCACCGCCTCCAAATCGACCAGACCGTCAGTGCGGGCGTGGAACTCCAACCGCTCCCGCGGCGCCACCGCAGGTGTTTCCCGCGCCGCAGCCGGATCAATCCGAGTCAGGATCGTCTTCGCCGCATCGGCGACCGCACCCACCGTCAACAACCGCCCCACCCGGCTGGTGAGCCAGGCCGTGACCCGCTCATCGAACACCCGCGCAACCCCCTCGTCGAGCACCGCAGCAGAAGCCCGCAAGACCTCCCGCACCACCGACAACCCCACCACCCCGGACGCGAACAACCCGAACAACCGCGGGCAGCGCTCCCGAAGATCCAAACCCCGATGCACCGCCGACCCCGCCGCCATCCGACCGACCCCGAGCGCAGCACCGACCTCCGCCACCAACTCATCCCACTCATCGACAAACCGGCGGGAAGACTCCTCCCGCACCCGCCGCGCATCATCACGGAGCTCATACAACCGGGTCAGCACCGCGGACCGTTCCGCCTCCAACCGGTTCTGCTCGACCGCCAGCACCCGCAACCGCGACAGCGCGCCACCGGCGGTCAGCTGGGACACGACACCGTCGAACACCGCGGGCAGCGGGGTCACCACCCGCCGGCCCAGGGTGAAGGCGTCATCCGAACTGCTCATACCTTCGATTCTACCGACCGTTTTCGAACAATGATAGGTCTTGACAAGGCTGGGCCACGCGCAGTACACGCTCACCCTCGACACCTACGGCGATTGGATTCCGAGTCAGGACGGCGGCGCTCTCAACAACCTCCCGGCTCCGGCTTCCATCGCGACTCCCGCGCAGGGCACCGAGGACGTCCAAGACCTCGCCCCGGTGATCCAGCTATTCGGTCGCTAAGCTGAGAACAGCTCGCCGCAGATTAGGCAATGCAGCGGACCTGAATCCGCGCGTTCCTCCATGACCTTGACAGGCTCCCACGGATGGCACGGCGGCTCCACGATGATCATGTCGTCAGGCTCGACCAAAGCCACTGGGGCATCTGCCGTGTTCCGCGCAGGCTCGAACTTGAAATTCCGATCGTTGCGGAACTCCTGTGCAAGCGCCTCAGCTACCAAGTCCGTCTTGTAGAACTCGATCATGTCGTCCCGATACTGAAGCTGGGCTTGCGTGTACCACTGATTCGGCTCTGCAGCCTCTCCACAAAGCGGACACGAGTACATCGCGGGGTCCAACGCATCAGGCGGTCTCGTGTCCGTCGGGCCATCATGCCACTTGAATTCCTGTGCACAGGAAGGGCATTCACGACGGAGATAACCGTCGCTGTCATGCGGAAATGCTATCGCGATGTTCATCTTCGCCACCTAACCATTCAGGTCCAAGAACAGGTCCTGCTCAAACTCGATGCCACCCTCCGTCCTTGCAGAAACTCGAAGCTCGACCCTTCGCTGCCCGTCCCAACCCCTGTTTGCGACGAGATTCACCGATTTGAATGCAGGCAGCTTCTCGATTGGGAATCCATCGATGCGCCCCTTGAACGCTTCCCGATTCAGCCAGGTTATGTCTAGAATCGCCTCCGCGGTGCGGTTCACGATCTGAATGCGATCGCTCCCGGTCGAGCGCGATAAGTAAGTTGCGTCGAGCCTTGGGCGCGACGGAACTTCAGGACTTGCGATTCTACGACCTTTTGGGATTTCACCACCGACCTCTGGTGGATTGAAATCCCCTACGCTGAGCCAATCGGTGCCACTTCGATCGACTTTGCAACCTGCGGTCGCCAACCGGTTCGCGAGGTCACTTCGGCTCTCAGCAGTGTTTCGCAGCCTCACCGCATGGCGCCCTGCAACGTCGCTAAATGGCCTCAGAGATCCCAACTCAACCAGGATCGTTCGATCTGGATGCGTTCCGAATGCCCGCCCCGCCTCAAAGAGCACGTTCGGCCGAGCCTGATACCCAGGAACGAGCTCAGGATCGTCCGGGCCGGACGCGTACTCCTCCACGAGTTGCACCCTGTCATCCGGGGTCATGAGCACCACGACAGCAACGGCCTGCTCGAACGCAGCATCTAGAGCCTGGCCGATGTAGGGGCTCGCGCTCTTTGTTGCTGCTAGCGCCGAACTCCACTCGATGGGGCTCAATCCAAGTGCTCGCAAGAAGGCGAACATCGACTGCCGCGCAGCGTCATTGCGTCCGTGGATCACAAACACTTTCCGGTCATCTGACATAGGCCAGAGCTTATCCCTGGCCACCGACAGGTTCCGGGCATTTCGGGAGGTAGCACGCACCGCGCGCCGGGGTGTTGCCGGGGTAGCGCGGCCACCAGGCGACAGAATGCGCTTGGCAAGCCTTCTACCTGCGGCGATGCGGTGCCCCCGGTGAGACTCGAACTCACACTGGACGGGTTTTGAAAGTCTCCCTTTCGACAAACGCGTCCTTCCACTGACCTGCATGCGACGTCGATAGTCACTTAATACCAATTGCTTTCACTGTCTTCATCCTGTTCGTGTCTGCACGATCCTGCACCGACCTGAAACAAGACTGCTCCCCGTCGCTCCCCGAATTCGGCGACGGGGAGCGGGGAGCGTGTAATGTCTCCAGCATGGCGTACATCGAGGAGAAGCGACCGGGCCGGTTCACCGGTAAGTACCGGGACGCGAACGGGAAGCTCCGGAGCGCGGGCACGTTCGATCGCAAGAAGGCGGCCATGCAGGCGGCCGTCGACAAAGAATCGGAGATCCGCCGGAATCCGACCGTCGGATCTACCGACACAAAGATCACCGTCTCCGAGTATTGGGACACGTGGTCACCTACCCGCACGGTGCAACCGTCGTCGGCGAAGGCGGACAGCAATCGCTTCGATCACCGGATCCGGCCGGTGTTCGGCGATCGGCGTCTCGCGTCGGTCACGCAACAAGACATCGTCGATTGGGTCGCGGCCATGCGGGCCGAGGAGCTTGCACCGTCGACGATCGTTAAGCACGTGCACACGCTCTCCGCGGCGTACAAGGCGGCGGTAAGGGCGCACGTGGTGCCGGTCAATCCGTGCGCCGGGGTCGATCTGCCGAAGCCTGGGCCGTCACCGGAGCGATTCCTTACCGTCGCCGAGCAGAAGGCAGTGGAGGAGGCAATGCCGGAGCGCTGGAAGCTCATCACGTCGCTCCTGTTCCGAACCGGCGTCCGTTGGGGTGAGGCCGTCGCGCTGCACTGGGATGCCCTCGAGCTGCCCGCCGAAGGCAGAGGCCGGATGCATGTCGCGATGGCGTGGGACCGCACGACGAAGACATTTAAGGCGCCGAAGACGATGGCCGATCGGTACGTGACGATTCCGCCTTCGCTGGTCGCTCTACTACGCACGGAGCGTGATCTCGCTGGGACTGGAGTACCGCTGCAGGTGAACAAGTACGTGGGCGTACGGCGCCCGAACGCTGGTCTCGTGTTCCCCGGGTCGGGCCTCGAGGGTGATCCGATCACCGAGACGACGTTTGCGCATTCGCTTGCCGCCGCCGGTCTGGTGGCGAAGGTCGACGGACGGCCCGTCGGTCACGTCCGCCCGCACGACGCCCGACACACGTACGCATCCCGGCTGCTCGACAACGGCGTCTCGCTCGAGCGGGTCGGCAAAGCACTGGGACACCAGAACATCCTCACGACGCAGCGCTACGCGAAGCTCATCACGGAGCATGACGCCGAGATCGCGGCCATCGTCGACTAGCGCTCCCCCTGCCCCGAGATCCCCCACGGACACGTTCTGTGCCGCCGTTCCGAAGATCCCGGCGAAATCCAGAAACGTATACTGGAACTATAGCGGTGAATAGAAACCCGCTCCGGCGCGGACAGCTACCGCGCTGCTTCTCGAGATCCCCGATGGCCTACCGAACGTGAGCGCGTAGGCCGCCGGGGATTCTCATTTCTCACGCAAGGTAGATTCATTTGAGTTGTCCCATCATGGACGGCCCTGTAGCCGTTCGTCGGTACGTCGATCCCGACCCGATCGAGATCGAAGAGTCGCCGCGCCGGAACAATCGACGCCGATTCGATGGCCGGTATGTCGACCTCGACCAAGCACACCTCGCTGGCCTGGCGAGCAACGACGGCCTACCGCGATGGGTACGGATCGGATTCCTCGCGATGGCCAAAGCGTACGCGAACGGACACGCGCCGCTGCGCCGCGGCGAGCTCGTGAACCTGCTGGGCGTAGGGCGATCTCGCGATGTTCGGCGTGAGATCGATCGGGCGATAGCGGAAGGATTGATCCTCGAGACGTCCACCGAGGAGTGCTTGATTGTGCCCACTTCGGTCCGTGCCCACCTGGAGGTTCCGGACGGTTTTTGCTGCGCCCACGGAGTCCTCGACGACTGACAAACCGCGCAAATTTCGCGCGGTTGCGGGCCGAATTCGGTCGATTTCAGCTCAAGCGCGCGCAAATTTCGCGCGCTTTTCATGCCCAAAATCGTCTTGACCTGGTCAAATGCGCGAAGTGGTGACACATTCGGTACTTATACCTGGTTTTGGACGAAGCGTCCACGTGAACCGATCGGCAGTCTTTCAATGTCGCTTCGCTCCGGCTGGTTACAGGTGAGCGGCCTGCATTCAAGGCAAGCATCGATCCCTGACGCCTCGATAATCCCCACCCATACAACCACCCCACCCCGGCCCCGTTCGTTCACCCACAGGCGAATCAGAGGCCGCTATTCGCCCCCTCGAGAAAGGAATGCGATGTACCTATCCGAAAAGACTCACGATGTCCTGGCCGCGGTCGCCGAAGGACACGCGACGAATCCGGCAATCGTGGCAGTGACCCGACTCCCTGCGAACTACGTCAAGGGCGCCATCCACCGACTGCATCGTCGCCACGGACTCCTGGTGCGCCATCGCCATGGCGTGTACCGCATCGGCCCCGCCGGATGGGCGTACCTCGAGGAGGCGGATCGATGGGCGTGATCGACAACCACACCATCCACTACCCGCCTGCACCGCTGGTGCTGCCGCTCACCGTGCACGTCTTACGCCACCTGCAGGACCACGGACCCGATACCCCAACAGAGATGTCCGCACTCTACGGCGTACCAATCGCCGACGTGGTGGCCGCACTCCGTGGGCAACCGTGGGCGATTCACCGACTCACTGAACAGCGCACGGGCGTATACACGTTCGCCGAAGCATTCGCCGACGTGCGTTACGAGATCACCGATTACGGGCGTGATCTGTTGCGGTGGGAGGCGATCGGCGTGAACGACGGCCATTTCGAGGGGAGCGCGGAGTGACGGACGGGCCTCGATACTCATCGCGCGTCGTCGCTGTTCTCACCGCGGTCACTTACTGGAGCCTGCCGGTCCGCATCGCCGACGAGATCGCGGAGAGTCCGAAGTTCGTGGCGAACACGCTCGGCCGTCTGGTGCGCGATGGAATGGTGCGCCGCGTGTGCTTTGGCGTCTACGAGATCACGCCGATCGGACTCGAGGAGCTTGCTCGAGGAGACGACGATGCGTGACATGCACCCGGCAGAGGTCTCGATTCTCGAGGCCATTCGATTCGATTGGCGCACAACGACGGAGATCGCCGAGCTGACCGGACTGTCCACGGCGACGGTGAAGACATACCTGCGGCGGTGGTCGGCGGGGTGTCCTGCGGTGCGTCTGCATGCCCTTGTGGGCGGTGACGGATACGAGTACCGCTGCAACGGTCGCGGTCTCGCGTGGCTCCGCTACGCCGCGGACGGGATGCCTCAGACCTACTCGGTCGACGACGATCTCGAGCCGGAGGAGACCCCGTGACGGTCAAATTGAGACGACACGCGCTGATACTGCTCACCGCGATCGCCATGGCCCCGGAGCCGCTGACGCGCGGGCAGCTCGCGAAGGCGGCCCGCCTTCGGTTCGCGACGGTCCTCGACGCTGCCGAGGAGCTTGTCGCGGTCGGACTGGCCGCACCGCTCGACCCCCGAGACAATCGGCTCACGCTCACGGCCGCCGGGGTCGAATTCCTTGAGCAGAAAGCCGACGAGGAGAAGCCGTGACGGTCCACAACCTCGACTATCGGGCCGTTCTCGAGGCCGTGCACGACGGACCACGGACGCCGCTCGAGATCGCGGTCACCACCGGTCACCAGGTGTTCGTGGTCGATCGGCTGTTGGACCGTCTGGAATGGCGAGGTTTCGTGCTCCCCGTCGGCGAAGAGCCTCGACGGTGGCAGATCACGCACCGCGGGCGGCTCCAGCTCGAGGACTAAGAGCGACTTCTCACGGCCGGATCTCCGTCCCGGCCCCACCCATACCAACCGTGCTCTGTTCGTTCGCCTGTGGGCGAATGAGGGGCCACTTTCTCATGGAGATCTTCATGACTGATGACTTCTTCCCCGCCCTCGACACGTTCCGCGGCAACGGGACTCAGCTAGGCGGCGGCGCCTTCGGTGTCGACGGCCGCCGCTCCGACATCGCTGGCGCGTGGGTCCGACTCGCTGCTGGCTTGCACCATTTCGGCGGCATCGTCGACGCGAAGCTCCTCGAGGCCGTGACCGCACTCCGCGATGCAACCGAGGAGATCGAGACTATCGCCGACGGATACGCCGCTCGAGGCGCCGCGAAGGCACGCGCCGCATTCGCCGCCCTACAGGCCGAGGACGTGACCATCGAGACGTTCGACGCTGCTGTCGACTCTTGCTTCGTTGGGCCGGTCGACGTCGCGGCACGGTTCGCCAACGATGTGGGCGCCGCCCATGTCGCCGAGATCAAGGCGCGTCTGCTCAAGACTCGATCGAAGATCCACGCGGGCCTGGCGCGCGCGCTCAAGATCAACGTGGAAAACGGACTCGAGCTGTTCACCGTCCTCGACGGCCGACTCGATCCCGCGGATGCCCTGGACGCCGGACTTGGTGACGCTTGGCAGTCGCTACGCGCGTCATATTCCGAATACCAGCGGATCTGCTCGCTCACCAGCGATTGCCGAGGGGCGAAACTGCTCCCCGGTCCTGCTCCGCGCGACGGCATCGATCGACTGTGGCGCTGGTCCTACGAGCGCGACCCGGAGCTGGTGAGCGAGATCAACACCGTGAGTGCACGTTCGTCGTCTGCGCCCGCTCCGCGACCGGACATCGTCGGACAGCTCGAGACGTACCGCCGGATGCTGGCCGCGGGGCCGCGGATCGCGACCACCGAGCAGGTATCCGCCGAGGAGACGGCCGAAGCCGCGGAGGCCCGATGGCGCTGATGGAGGTCTGGGACGCGTTCCCAGAGCGTGCCTACGAAGAGCGCGACGCCGAACTCACCGACCTGATCGCGGCCGTCGCGGACATGATCACGGAGGAGAGCGGGCGGCAGTGGTCCGCGGCCACGCTGCCGGATCCGCTCCGCGTGCTCCTGGCGAACGTGGCGCGAAGAACAGCGTGGGCGTGGCCGGAGACCGGGCCGGAGCTGACCCCGTCGGAGATCTCGCTGTGCCGCGCCTACCGGCCGGAGCCGTGCCGGTTCATCACCCCGTACACGCCGCCGGAGCCGGTATCACTCGAGGAGCTGACCGACGGCGCCCGACAACGACGCTCTGGGCGGCTCCTGTGACCCGGCCGGAGTGGTGGCCGGAGATCGACCCGATTGCGCTGGTGGGGCGGCAGTACCGTGGTCTCGATCCGGTGCATCCGCCGGAGTCCGTGAGCTGGGCGCCCGGCGAGATCCGCGACCCCGGCGGCCGTCGGATGTTCTCAGACGACTGATTGCGACACGCCGAACGCATTCGAGCGGACCACGGCCGGAATCGGTCGATCGAATCGTGCAAACCGGCGCGCGGATCCGTACGGGAATCGGTCCGGCGTGCCGTGTCGGAAATTCGCATTACTGCAGGTCAGGAGCCAATTAATGGTTTCCTATGTGAAGTTTCTAGCAAATTTTCAGTTCCCGTAGGACGGACGGCAACGCAGGCTCTACACCTGGTCCACCTGCGATGTCGGAGTACCCCCGTACCGTTTGCCATCTCATCATTTAGCTCTGCTACACGTTCACTCTGGTGTATCGCCCGCACGATTTCCGAGCGATCGCCGAACCGTACGCCCACGCCGCCCTCGAGATCTTCCACGCCTCGAGCGGCGGCCATCGGTGTATCTGGACGCCGAATCGTGCTATCAGTACATGCCTAATCGCGCTCTGGCGCAACGGCTCTCGAGCGCGTACAACGAGATCACATCGTCCACCGTCGAATCCGAGGAGACCATGATGAACCGACCCACCGCCGACGACTGGCAGCGGATCTCCCACGTCATCCGCGAAGCAGAACATCTCCTGCAGCTCGACCCCGACGACGACCACGGCCTACACACGTGCGGGAACCTGGCCGCCCACGGCCTCGAGGCCACCGCGATCGAAGGGGTCGTCCGCTCGCTCCGGCGCGGATTCCGACCGGCGCGGCCCACGGTCCGAGTGCACGCGGGCCGCCTCGCATCATGGGCTGCATGGCAAGCTCGAGGCGCCCACGAAGCCCTCGAGCGCCTGGCCTACAAGCTCGATCACTGAGAGCGCACGCACTCGAGGCCCGCAAGCGCAACACGCGTCATCCGCTCGAGGCGAACAGCGGTATCGGGACCACGGTCCCATTGGTTTCCCTATACGTCACCATCCAGCGCACGCGCGCCGACGGACGCCGTGCTCGAGCATCGATGGAGATCCCGTAGACTCATGTAGGTCTACGGCCCCATGGTGGAATTGGCAGACACGCCGCACTCAAAATGCGGTACCGAGAGGTGTGACGGTTCGAGTCCGTCTGGGGCTACCACAACATCGAACGAAAGTTCGATAGGCAGAGATTCCGCTCCCCATCTGCTCCCCGCGGACGAATATCTGCAGGTGAACGCGGTCAGATTGAGACCTTTTGAATCCGTTGCCTCTGCCAATTGGGCTACGGGGGCGTCCGGCGGACCGTCGGAAACGGCCAGCCTGTCCAGCTTACCGGGCGGGTTCGGCGGCCTCGGACTCGGCATCCACGGAGGCGAGGAAGGCGTCGATCACGGGCCAGGTCTCGCGGGTGGCGTCGGGGCCGGCAACGAGGCCGAGGTGGCTCGACTCGACGGTCGCGAACTCCACCCGGGGCGAGCCGGTGAACAGGTCCACGCCGTGCCGGGCGGTCTCCCACCCGCACAGGGCGTCCCGGTGCGAGCCGAAGAGCTGGATGGGCACGTCGATGGAGTGCAGGTCGATCACGGTGGACCCCAGCGTCACCCTCCCCGCAGCGAGCTCACCGCGGAAGATCAGGCGCTCCCACAGCTGCCGCGCGAGCTTGCCGGGATAGCCGGGGAACGTCCGTTGGAAGCGGTCGATGACCTCCATGCGGGCCAGCTTCTCAGGATCGCCGAGGTTCTCGAGCACGAACTTGGGCTTCTTGAGCTCGCGATCCCACGACGTGGCGCGATACGCGACCCGCACGAGCGGCGCGGGGATGCCGCCGAGCAGGGCGATCAGCGCGCCGGGCCCCGCGCCGTCCACGGGCTTCATCAGCGAGGTCACCACCGGATAGGGCTGCTGCACGCCGTAGTTCAGCGGGGTCGCGATGGAGACGATCGAGCGGATGGACCCCGTCGACGCCCCGGCGGTGAGGAAGGACAGCGTGCCGCCCAGGCTCCAGCCGTACAGGTCGACTCCGGCACCGTCGGGCACCTCACCGCCCCAGAAGTCCTCCAGGGCCCGGGTGATGGCCTGCGGGATGATGTCGAGGACGAAGTCCTCGAAGCCGAGGCCGCGGTCCCGGTAACCGATCTCGCCGAAGTCGATGACGTAGGGGATGCGGCCCGTCGCGGCCAGGTGCGCGACGACGGAGGTCTCGGGCGAGAGGTCGTAGCAGGTGGCGGGCGCGGCGATCGGAGGCACCAGCAGCACCGGGGCGGCACCGGGAACGGCGGCCGCGGCCCGCGCCTCGTCGGAGGCGAACCGGCGGAGGGTGCGGTGCGCACCGTCGGCGACGAGGACGTGCGGCGTGCGCTCGACGGAGCGGATCCCCTCCCCCAGGGTGAGCGCCCAGAGATTGCCGGCACGCTCGCGCAATTGAGTCCGACTCAATACCTTCATGGTCGTACGATACCGCGCACGACGGGCCCGATTTCCCCCGCCCGGTAACGTACCCCCTGATGAAGGACACCGAGCCCACCCCGCACCGCGTGCTCGTCGCCGAGGACGAGGCGATCATTCGCATGGACCTCACCGAGATGCTCCGCGAGGAGGGCTACGACGTGGTCGGCGAGGCCGAGAACGGTCAGGTCGCCCTCGACATGGCCCGGGAACTCCGGCCCGACCTGGTCATCATGGACGTCAAGATGCCCGTGCTCAACGGGCTCGAGGCCGCGCAGGACATCGCCCGCGAGCGGATCGCCCCCGTCGTCATGCTGACCGCCTTCGGCCAGCGCGAGTTCGTCGAGAAGGCGCGCGAGGCCGGCGCGATGGCCTACCTGGTCAAGCCCTTCACCAAGGCCGATCTGGTGCCGGCCATCGAGATCGCGATCAGCCGCTTCGCCGAGCTCGCGGCGCTGGAGAAGGAGGTCACCACGCTCGCGGGGCAACTCGAGACCCGCAAGCTGGTGGACCGCGCCAAGAGCATCCTCATGGACAAGCACCACGTCTCCGAGCCGGAGGCCTTCCGCTGGATCCAGCGCACGGCGATGGACCGGCGCACCGACATGCGGACCGTCGCGCACCTCGTCATCGACACCCTGGGCGGGACCACCGCGCCGTAGCACGCGGCTACCGCGCCGCGGGCGCACCGTCGACGTGCGCGGCCACCGTCGCGAGCACCGGGGTCAGCGCCTGCGTCGCCGACTCCCAGGTGTGGCCGAACGGCGACACCTGCACGGTGCAGCCGATACCGACCTTCTCCATCGCTGCGCACAGCGTCCGCGACGCACCGGCGGAGTACGGGTCGGGCTCGTAGCCGCGTCCCCCGGCCGGGCGGGGCTTCCCGCCCGCGCCCTGCGGGTGCCCCGAGGCATCGACGAAGATTCCGGAGACCCCCTGGTAGGCACCGTGCCGGGCCATGACGGTCTGCGGGTCGTAGGCGTCCCACTGCCCGGCGTCGCCGCCGAACAGGCGCGCGATGGTCTGCTCACGCGTCCCCGCGTTGGGCCGCAGGTCGCCACCGATGTCGCCGAAGGCGCTGAACCACTCCGGGTGCATGACGGTGAGGTCGACGGCGCACGTCCCGCCCATCGACCAGCCGATCACGCCCCAGTGCGCCGCCTCGGGCGCCGCGCCGAACCTGGAGATCACGTACGGGCGCACGTCCTTCGTCAGGTGCGAGGCGGAGGCGCCCCGCGGGCCGTCGACGCACTCGGTGTCGTTGTTGAAGCTGCCGCCGGAGTCGACGAAGACCAGGATCGGGGCCCGGCCGCCGTGCGCGGCGGCGTAGTCGTCAGCGGTCCGGGTGGCCGAGCCGAGACGGATCCAATCGGCCGGGGTGTTGAACTCGCCGCCGATCATCTCCACCGCGGGCAGCGCCGGCGGCGTCGCCCCGGAGAACCACGCGGGCGGGAGGTAGACGTACTCGGTGCGGTGCGCGAAGCCGCTGGCATCGTCGGGAATGTCGACGGGGACCACGCGCCCCCGGCTCTGCACGGTGTTCCGCAACGCCGGCAGGTCGCCCTGGGCGGTCTCGTTCGGGAGCGGCCCCGCGGTGAGCGCGGCCCAGGCGACCTGGACGGTGCGGTAGTAGCCCACCCACTGGTTCACCACGAGCAGCGCCGCGATCAACAGCAGCGGCACCGCGGCGATCGAGACGATCGAGACGATCCGCCCCCGCCACCGTCCCGAACGGAACCGCAGGATCGCCGCCACCAGCGTCGCCGCAGCCAGTCCCAGCCAGACCCACAGCATGCGCGGCGCGGGATCCCCGGCGACCCCTTGGCCGACGAGCTCGGCGTCGGCGGCCCACGCGACCACGGCGCCGAAGACGAGACAGACGGGAAGCCCGATCCGCGGCCAGCGACCACGGCCCAGCAGCACGACCGCGGCAGCGACGCCCGCGAGCACGAACACCGTCAGCGGCAACCACCCTGTGAGCAGCGAGATCCCGCCGCGATGCGTCATCACGCGCACCAGCGTTCACGGTGTGCCCGGGAGAACGCTGGGAACCACCCGGGAAGGCGCTGTCAGACGGTCAGACGGCGCGGACGGGGCGCGCCGGCAGCTGCTGGCCCGCGTAGTACCCGGTGCGCGGCATGTTCTGGAACGCCGGCGCCTCGCCGGTGGCCTTGTCGTTCTGCCGGTCGATGACCTTCTTGACCGCCTGCGGCGAGGTGCCCGTGTAGCGCGCGATGTGCACGATCGGGATGCGGGCCGCGTACGCGGCGAGGATCGTCTTGCGGTACTGCTCCTCAGCATTCGCCTTCAGGTGCGACCAGTGCGAGATCGGGCTGAGGAAGTCGCGGACCTCTTGAGGCGTGGGCTCGGGGACCTTCGGCATCTCTACTCCGTGAGTTCTAGCCAGGGGCGGGACCCAGGCGGCTGATAAGGGCGTTCGACCGTACATCGACCACGCACCGTGGTTTGTTACACGCCGGTTGGATTAGTCGCCGGCGGGGGTGGTACAACGGCTTCGATGCATCCCTCAGCCGTGGCGACCCATTCGCCGGACACGCTCCACACCTGGGTTCTAACCCCCGTGGTGACGGGGCTCATGGTCGTCGCCTCCGTCCTCTACGTCTACGGCACGATCCGGGCGCGGCGGGCGGGAGTCGCCTGGCCGATCACCCGCGTGCTGTGGTGGTTCGTCGCGATGGCGCTCCTGGTGTTCTCGGTCAACAGCGTCATGGCCGAACTCGCCAAGCACCTGTTCTGGGCGCACATGGTGGTGCACCTGGTGCTGATCACCGTCGTCCCGATGTTCCTGGTGCTCGCCGAGCCGATCCGGCTACTGGCCACCGCCACGGGTGAGACCGGCGACCGCCGCGTCCGGGCGTTCCTCGGCAACCGTGTGGTCCGCCTGGTCACGAGCCCGATCGTGGGGCTGCCGCTCTACGCCTTCGCCCTGATCAGCACCCACCTGACCGGCTTCCAAGATCTGGCGCTGGAGCACCCGTGGCTCAAGCAGCTCGAGTACACCGGCTACTTCGTCATCGGCTGGATCTTCATGCTCCCGCTGATCGGCAACGAGCTGTGCGGACCCACCAAACTCTCGCACCCACTGCGCTTCGCGTCGTTCCTTCTGGCCATGGGCCCGGACACCCTGGTCGGCGTCACGCTCATGATGACCACCGCCGAGCTCGCCCCCGGCTACTCGGCCTCGCGGCTGGGCTGGGGTCCCACCGGGCTCGAGGACCAGTCCGCGGCCGGCGCCATCATGTGGTTCGGCGGCGACGGCCTGATGATGATCCTGCTGCTCGTGGTGGCCTTCCAGTGGATCACCGCGGAGGCCACCGGCAAACGCGGCGGCGGCATGGGCTCCTGGCTCGACTCCGCGCGCCGCGGCACGCTCATCGGCGAGAACGGTGAGGGCGTCGACGTCGACGACGACGAGGCCGCCCTCGCGGCGTACAACGCGCGGCTGCGGGAGATGAACCGAGGCCGTTGACCGGCCCGTCCCTCGATCAGCGGAGCGTATGAATCAGCGGAGCGTGTAGACCTGCGCGGCGGGGAAGGTCCCGAACCGCAGTGCGATCGCGGCGACCAGTACTGCGCCGATCACCGCGGCGCAGCCCCAGCCCACAGCCACGACCTGCTGCCGCGTGCGCTTCTCCCGGGGCAGCAGCTCGGGGGCGTAGACGATGCCGGCCGTCACGAGCCCGCCCGCGACGAAGCCGCCGAGGTGGCCCAGCCAGGAGATCCCCGAGAGCGTGAACGACGCCACGACGTTGACGCCGATCATCACGAGCAGCGACGTCGGGTCCAGCTTCATCCGGAGGAAGAGCACCAGCTCCGCAGCGATGAGACCGAAGATCGCGCCGGACGCGCCGACGGTGATCGTGTTCTCCAGGCCGAACCACAGCACCGCGGCGCTGCCGCCCAGGAGCGAGAGCCCGTACAGCACGACGAACCGGGCCCGCCCGAGCGCCTGCTCGATGTTCCGGCCGAAGACGTACAGCGTGAACATGTTGACCAGCAGGTGGATCGGGCCGAAATGCAGGAACCCGGAGGTCACCGCCGTCCACCACCAGCCGAGGGCGGTCGCGGGCGCGGACAGGGCGAACCTGGCCACCTCCGCCGAGTACATGTTGTTCTCGATGCTGCCGGAGGCCTTCGCGCTGAAGGCGAAGACGATGACGTTCGCCGCGATCAACGAGTACGTGACGACGGGCTGCCAGTCGCGGCGCACCGTCGAACCGAGTACGGTCACCGGCCGCCGGCCGCGAGCGAGACCATGACGGTGCCCGAGGTGGAGGTCAGCTCCGCGCCGGAGACCGGCGTCCCGGGGAGATCGCTGACGGTGACCGCGTAGTTCTGCTTCGGGTTCGCGGTCAGCGAGGACAGCGTGAAGGGGAAGACGCACCGACCCGACCGGAGGGTTCCCGCGCCGAGTTCCGCGTCGAAGCTCTCGCCGTCGCCGCGGAAGACGATCCGGGCGCCCTTCTGGACACCCTCCGCGCTGCCCGTGCCAGTGCAGTTGGTCGAATCCGCCCGGTACTGCGAGGGGGACAGCACGACGGCGCCGTCGCGCTCGAAGGCGGTGGTCGCGAAACCGAAGGAGACCGCGAAGAGGCCCAGTCCGGCGATCACCACGGCGGCGACCACGGTCACCACGACGACCCAGGCACGGTTGCCCGGACCGAGACGGCGCCACGGCTGCTGAGCGCCCGGCGGCAGGGGCTCCGGCAGCGTCGCGCGCCAGTCGTGGCCCGGCGTGCCCTCGGGCACCGTCGGGATCGGTCGCTGCTGGGTGTCCTGGCTCGTCACTTGGCCCCCTTCGCCGGGAAGTACTTCAGCACACCCTCCTGGGTGGTGCTTGCTACCAGAATGCCGTCCGCATCGAAGAACTGCCCGTTCGACATACCGCGGCCGCCGTCGGCCACCGTCGAATGCGAGGAGTAGAGGTTGTACCGGTCGAAACGCACGCGGCGATGGAACCATAGGGACTGATTGAGCGTGACCGCCATGATCCGGTCGTAGCCCCAGGACAGGCCGTGCCGGGTGATGATCGAGTCGAGGATCGTGGTGTCCGAGGCGTAGGCCAGCGCGGCGTCGTGGATCACCTGATCGTCGGGGAGCGGCCCGGCGGTGCGGATCCAGACGTTGTTGTCCTCCTGGACCACGCCCTTGCCCTTGGCGATCCACGCCGGATCGTTGGCGAACCGCATGTCCATCGGCTGCGGGGCCTCGACGAACATCGAGACGACGTCCTCGTACCCCTCCAGCGTGTCCTGGATGCTCGGCAACTCCTCGGGCCCCGGCACGTCCGGAGCGGGATCGCCGTGCACCAGCGGGTTCCGGCCGTCCGTCTGGTAGGCGAGCTGCATCAGTGCGAGCACGACACCGCCCTGCTCGACCGAGACCAACCGGTTCGCGACGTTGCGGGTATCGCGCAGCCTGCGCACCACGAACTCCAGGTCGGCGCTCACCTCACCGCCGTTGATGAAATGCGTGTGCGCGGCGTGCAGGAACAGCGAATCGCGCGCCCCGGGCACCGTCCGCCCGGAGGCGACGATCGCCTGCGAGAGGATCTGGCCGCCGAACGTGCGGGCGGCGGTCTTGGCGGGGTGACGACCGAGGAACCGGTCCTCCCCCGCCTCCGCCAGATCCAGCGTGCCGAGGAACTCGTCGAAGTCGGTGAGTGTCTCCGTCATGACGAGAAGCCTACTGGGGCGGTTCCTAGTGGTCGTCCTCGCCGATCCGGTGCACCTGGATCAGGTTGGTCGAGCCGATGGTCCCGGGGGGCGCACCGGCGACGATGACGACCTGGTCGCCCTTCGAGTACCGGCCGATGCCCTCCAGCGACTGGTCGACCTGCCGGATCATCGCATCGGTGCTGTCGGCACCGTCGACCAGGAAGGTCTCCGTGCCCCACGACAGCGCGAGCTGGCTGCGGACCTCCGGCAGCGGTGTGAAGGCGAGCAGCGGCAGGCGCGTGTGCAGGCGGGCCAAGCGGCGCACCGTGTCACCCGACTGGGTGAACGCGACGAGCGCCTTGGCGTTGAGCCGCTCGCCGATATCCCGCGCGGCGTACGAGATGATGCCGCGCTTGGTGCGGGGAACGTGGTTGAGCGGCGGGACCGGTGGCCCACCCTCCTCGACGGCGTGCACGATCTTGGACATGGTGCGGACCGTCTCGATCGGGTACTTACCCACCGACACCTCACCCGACAACATCACCGCATCCGCACCATCGAGCACCGCATTCGCCACATCCGACGCCTCCGCCCGAGTCGGACGACTGTTCTCAATCATCGACTCCAACATCTGCGTCGCCACGATCACCGGCTTGGCGTTCTCCCGCGCAATCTGAATCGCCCGCTTCTGCACCAGCGGCACCTCCTCAAGCGGCAGCTCCACGCCGAGGTCACCACGCGCGACCATCACCGCATCGAACGCCAGGATCACCGCCTCGAGGTTCTCGATCGCCTCCGGCTTCTCGAGCTTGGCGATCACCGGGATCCGCCGGCCCACCCGATCCATCACCGCGTGCACCCGCTCGATATCCGCCGGCGACCGCACGAACGACAACGCGATGAAATCCACACCCAGCTCGAGCGCGAACTCCAGATCCTCGATGTCCTTCTCCGACAACGCCGGCACCGAGACGTTCATCCCCGGCAACGACACACCCTTGTTATTGGAGACGGGGCCACCCTCGGTGACCTCACACACCACATCGTCACCGTCGACCGAGACGACCTTCAGGCCGACCTTGCCGTCGTCGACCAGCAGGCGGTCACCCGGGCGGGCGTCCTGCGCCAACTCCTTGTACGTCGTCGACACCCGATCATGCGTCCCGACCACATCCTCGACGGTGATCCGCACCGTCTCCCCCGTCTCCCAGACGGTCCGGCCATCACCGGCGAACCGGCCCAGACGGATCTTCGGCCCCTGCAGATCGGCAAGGATGCCGACCGCCCGGCCGGTCGTATCGGAGGCGGCGCGCACGCGGTTGTAGTTCACCGCGTGGTCGGCGTGCTCACCATGGCTGAAGTTCAGGCGAGCGACATCCATCCCCTCCTCAACGAGAGCGAGCACCTTCTCATCGGTTCCGACGGCGGGGCCCAGAGTGCAGACGATCTTGGTTCGACGAGTCACGTCCTCCACGTTAGTCCTCCGTATTCCGCTCTGTGGAGTCTCCTGTCAACCTGCCGGTATCCATCAGGCGAACATCAGTCTGCTCGCGCGGGTCGGGGCCGGCGGCCCCGGCGGATACGTCCTGTTCGGGGGCGGTTTCCGAGGGGGCGGGCTCCCGCTGGTCCAGGAGGACCGAGTCCTCCCGTCCCTTCGGAGCGAGGAGGAAGTAGGCGATGGCTCCGGCGAAGACGAGCGCCGCGGTGAAGACGTTGATGCGGACGCCCAGGATCAGCGTGGCGTGATCGTCGCGCATCATCTCGATGAAGAACCGGCCGAGGCAGTAGCCGGCCACGTACAGCGCGAAGAGGCGACCGTGGCCGATGCGGTAGCGCCGGTCGACGATCACGAGGAAGGCCGCGACCAGCAGGTTCCAGATCAGCTCGTACAGGAAGGTGGGCTGGACGACGGCGAGCACGACGCCGGTGCTGTGCCCGTTCAGCACATCCGGGCCGCGCTGCCCGAGCGAGTTCGCGCGCTCGTAGATCTCGAGCCCCCACGGCACGGTGGTGGGGGCGCCGTAGAGCTCCTGGTTGAACCAGTTGCCGAGCCGGCCGATGGCCTGCGCGACGATGATCGCCGGCGCGATCGCATCGGCGAACGGTCCGAGCCGGATGCCCATCCTCCGGCAGCCGATGGCCGCGCCGACGCCGCCGAGCGCGACGGCGCCCCAGATGCCGAGGCCGCCGTCCCAGATGCGGAACACGGCACCGATCCCGCGGCCGCCCGGCCCGAAGTAGGTGCTGAAATCGGTCAGCACGTGGTAGAGCCGGCCGCCGACGAGGCCGAACGGGACGGCCCAGACGGCCACGTCGAGCACCTGCCCGGGCTTGCCGCCGCGGGCGACCCAGCGGCGGTCGCCCCACCAGCAGGCGACGATGATGCCGACGATGATGCACAGTGCGTAGGCGCGGATCGGGACGGGCCCGAGGTGCCAGACGCCCTGCGCGGGACTCGGAATGCTCGCGAGGATCACGCCCGTCACCCTACTGACAGCGCGGAGGGACGTCACTGCGAGCGCAGGTGGCGGCTCTCCCTACGATGAGCGCCGTGGCGACGCCGGATCTCGTTGTGCTCGGGCTCGGCCCGGCCGGGCGCGCGGTCGCGCACCGGGCCGCGGTCTCGGGCCTGACGGTGCGCGCCTTCGATCCGGCGCCGGACGCGCGGTGGCGCCGCACCTTCGGACTGTGGGCCGACGAGGTCCCGTCGTGGCTGTCCGGCGGGGTCGTGGCCGCGGTCGGGCGGCCACAGGTGGTGGCGCGGCGGCGGCACGAGCTGCGCCGCGACTACGCCGTGCTCGACGTGGACGCGCTGCAGGACGCGCTCTCCCTCGACGGTGTCGACGTGCGGGCGGAGCCTGCCGGCCGCGACGGCCACGGCACGGCTTTCGTGATCGACGCACGCGGACCGGCACCGTCGGCCTCGGCCGGCCCGCCCCGGCAGACGGCGGCCGGGGTGCTGGTGCCCGCGGGCGCGCACGAGGAGCTGTGGATGGATTGGCGACCGGCTCCGGGGCTGCCGGACGCGGCGCCCGCGTCCTTCCTCTACGCGGTCCGCGTGTCCGACGACGCCCTGATGCTGGAGGAGACCTGCCTCGCGGGCGCGCCCGCGGTCACCGTCGACGAACTCGAGCGGAGGTTGCGCTCCCGGCTGGCCGCGCGCGGCGTCACCGCGGGCGATGTGCACGAGCGCGTGGACTTCCCCCTGCTGAGCCAGGGCCCGAGGAGCGGCCGGGGATGGTGCGGCGTCGGGGTGCGCGGTACGACCCTGCACCCGGCGACCGGCTACTCGGTTGCCGCGTCGCTGGCCTTCGCGGACCGGGCGGTCGCGGCACTGCACGCCGGCCGGAACCCGGTCGGCCCCGACGCGATCGCCGCGCACCGGCTCCGCGCCGCGGCCCTGCACGCCCTGCTGGGCATGTCCGCCCGGGAGCAGCGCGACTTCTTCGAGGTCTTCTTCGGGCTGCCCGACCGGCACGTCCGCGGCTTCCTGTCGGGGCGGTCCGGAACGACGGCGAACGCCGCAGCGATGGCTGCGGCGTTCGCGGCGGCGCCGTGGGGGCTGCGCCGGCGCCTGGCGCGTGCGCTTACTCCGCGGGGTTCTCGCCTGCGGCGCTGAAGTCGGCCTGCTCGATCTCGAGCGCGCGCGCCTGGCCGATGAGGTCCTCAAGGGCGGCCGGCGGAAGCGCCCCCGCCTCGTTGTAGACCAGGTTGCCCTTCTTGAAGACCATCAGCGTGGGGATCGAGCGGATGTTGGCGGCCGCGGCCAGGCTCTGCTCCGCCTCGGTGTCGACCTTCGCGAAAACCACGTCGGGGTGGGCCTCGGATGCCTTCTCAAAGGTCGGCGCGAAGGCGCGGCACGGACCGCACCAGGAGGCCCAGAAGTCGACCAGCACGATGTCGTTGCCGGTCACGGTGGTGTCGAACTTGTCTGCGGTCAATTCTACTGTCGCCATACTGGCCACAACGATTTTGCCGACTCCATGATTCCCATTCGCTGAAATGTCGGACGGGATCGCTATCCTCGACTGGAGCGTGCATCAGCGCGCTGCATGTACACGAGTGCATCTACTAAGGGGATACATATGACCGACGTCCTTCGCGCAGGTAACCAGCTCGGGCTCGGGGAGACCCTCGACTCCCTGAACGGCGGCTACACGCTGACCCTGCAGAGCGATGGCAACCTCGTGCTCACCGAGGGCACCGGCACCGTGGTGTGGGCCAGTGGCACCGACGGTAAGGGTGTCGAGCGGGCCGAGTTCCAGACCGACGGCAACTTCGTCCTCTACACCGGCGGCGGCGAGGGCGTCTGGTCCACCCAGACCGACGGCTCCGGTGCCGACCGCATCGTCCTGCAGGACGATCGCAACCTCGTCGTCTACGCCGGCGATGCCGACAAGTGGGCCTCCAACACCGCCACCGACCAGCCCGCGCCCGCGCGCGAGGCCGCTCCCGCCCCCGAGCCCGAGCCCGTCGCCGCCGAGGCGCCGGCCGCTCCCGCGCCGCGCACCCACACCGTGCAGTCGGGCGACACCCTGTGGGCCATCGCCGAGCAGTACCTGGGCGACGGCAACCGCTACACGGAGATCGCGCAGCTCAACAACATCGAGAACCCCGATCTGATCAACGTCGGCCAGGTCATCACCATCCCCTGATCCACCTCCGACGCAGCACCGCACCGGCCGGCCCTCACGGAGGGCCGGCCGGCGGCGTCTCTACTCGCCCCGCAGCAGCCCCTTGGCCACGTGCGTCACCTGGATCTCATTGCTGCCCGCGTAGATCATCAGCGACTTGGCGTCGCGGGCGAGCTGCTCGACCCGGTACTCGGCCATGTAGCCGTTGCCGCCGAAGAGCTGAACGGCCTCCATCGCCACCTCGGTCGCGGCGCGCGAGCTGTAGAGCTTCATCGCCGAGGCCTGCGCCAGCGTCGGCGGCTTGCCGGCGCGCGAGGCCTCGATCGCGGAGAACAGCATGTTCTGCACGTTGATCCGCGCCACCTCCATCTCCGCCAGCTTGAGCTGGATGAGCTGGAACTTCCCGATCTCCTGGCCCCACAGGGTGCGCGAGCGCGCGTAGTCGATCGACAGCCGCTGCGCCTCGTTGATGATGCCCAGGCTCAGGGCGGCGATGCCGATGCGTTCGGCGGTGAAGCCGGCCTTCGCCGACGCCCCGCCGCCGCCGGGCGTCTCCTCGGTCTCGCCGAGCAGGCGGTCGGCGCCCAGGTGGACGTCGTCGAAGAAGAGCTCCCCCGTGGGCGAGCTCATCATGCCCATCTTCTTGAAGGCCTTCCCCTGGGTCAGCCCCGGCATCCCCTTGTCCAGCACGAAGGTCAGCACCTTGCGGTCCCGGATCGGCGTCCCGTCGCCCTCGTCGAGCTTGGCGAAGACGACGATCGTGTCGGCGTGCGGGCCGTTGGTGATGAAGGTCTTCTGACCCTTGAGGATGTAGCCGCCCGCGCCGTCACGGCGCACCGTCGTCTTCATGCCGCCGAGCGCGTCGGAGCCGCTGTCGGGCTCGGTGATCGCCCACGCGCCGATCTTCTCCATCGTGACCAGCTCCGGCAGCCAGCGCTTCTTCTGCGCGAGGGTGCCCCGGGACTTGATGGTGGACACCGTCAGGCCCATCGAGACTCCCATCGAGCCGATCAGCCCCAGGCTGACGCCGGCCATCTCGACGTTGAGGATGAGGAACATCGACGAGGTGAGCGTGCTGGATCCGCCCGCCTTCGGCTTCTCCCCCGCGGCCTCGGCGGCCAGCTCGGCCTCGAGATTCTCCCGGTTGACCTGGTCGATCCCGAAGGTCCCCAGCATCTTGCGGGTGATGTCGTAGGGCGGCAGCGCACCGCTCTCCAGCTCGTCGACGTGCGGCCGGACCTCCTTGTCGATGAACGCGCGCAGGGCGTCGCGCACCATCAGGTCTTCCTCGGACCACTCGAACACCGGCAACCTCCATCGATAGAACGTGTTCTATATTTTGGCCACCATCGTTCCATCCGGCTGGTTCGACGGTGCGTGAACCCCCGAAATCGCCTCTCCGGCCCCCCGCGACCCGGAGATTCAGAAGGCGAAGGTCGTGTACCCCGTGGGACGAGCGGAGACGATGTCGTCGATCGCGGCCAGGTCCTCGATCGACGGCTCCCACTCGACGGCGGCGACGTTCGCGGCGATCTGTTCGGCGCGGCTCACCCCGGAGATCACCGATCCCACGGCGGGCTGCGCCGCGAGACCGCCGATCGCGACATCGAGCAACGAGACGCCGCGCTCGTCCGCGAACGCCTGCAGCCCCTCGATCACGTCGAAGTCCGCACCGTCGAGCCGGTGCGTCTCCTGCGCGAGGCGCGTTCCCTCGGGCGCGGCCTCGCCGCGCTTGTACTTGCCCGTCAGCAGGCCGTAGGCCAGCGGGAAGTAGGGCAGCAGGCTCATGCCGAGGCTGTCCAGGGCGGGCACGAGCTCCGTCTCCGCGCTGCGGTTGTACAGCGAGTACTCGTTCTGGGCGGTGATGAAGTGCGGCGTGCCCAGCGTCTCGGCCAGCCAGTCGGCGTTCACCACCTCCCAGGCGGTGAAGTTCGAGCACCCGATGTAGCGCACCTTGCCGGAGGTCACGAGGTCGGCGAGGGTCTCGAGGGTCTCCTCGAGCGGCGTCACCCGGTCCGGAGTGTGCAGCTGATAGAGATCGATGTAGTCCGTGCCGAGGCGCCGCAGGCTGCCCTCGACCGCCTTCAGGATGTAGTTGCGGCTCGCGCGGACGCCGAAGTCCTCGCCGTACAGGCCCTGCGTGTCCATGCCGAACTTGGTCGCCACGACCACCTGGTCGCGACGCGAGCCCAGCGCCCGCCCGAGCAGTTCCTCGCTCGCCCCCGAGCCGTAGCTGTCGGCGGTGTCGAAGAGGGTGATGCCCGCGTCGATGGCCGCGTTCACCACCTCGTCGGTCGCGCGCTGGTCGATCCGCCGACCGAAGGCGTTGCAGCCCACGCCGAGCGTGGAGACGATGAGACCGCTGGTTCCGAGTGGTTGATAGCGCATGCGGACCACGCTACGCGCGGGCCGAGGGCGACTGTCCCCGCCGGCCCGGCGCGCGTGGCCCGCCGCGCGGACTCAGCCGAAGGGGCTGTGCGCGAGCGCGACCCGGCCGGTGAACCGCAGCTGCCTCGCCCGCGGCAGCGGGTGGAAGTGCACGCCGTGGACATCGCGGTAGAGCCGCTCGAGATCGCACGCGCGGGAGAAGCCGACGCCACCGGCGGATTCGATGGCCAACCGGACGGTCGCGATGACGGCGTCCGCCACGACGCTCTTGCGGGCGAGAATCCGCGACGCCACCGCATCGGTGTTCGGGAACGAGAGGTCCGCGGCGTCGGCGAACATCGCGGCCAGCGCGGCGTCCGCCGAGAGGTGCGCGGTCCACATCTCGCCGACGGTCTGGACCGTCGGCTCGTCCGAACGGCCGGCGAGGAGCCGCGTCACGAGGTCGACGGCACCGTCGGCGATCCCGACGTAGGCGGCGGAGATGAGCGGCATCGCCGCGCCGAGCACCGTGTTCAACAGCACCGGCCACTGCCCGGCGGGGCGGGCGACGGAGATCGCCGCGTCGGGGACGAAGACGTCCTCGAGGACCACGGTGTGCGAGCCGCTCGCCCGTAGTCCCAGGCTGTCCCAGGTCTTCTCGATCCGCATGCCCGGGGCCGTGAAGGGCGCCGCGAAGTGCAGTACCTGGTCCTCGAAGCGGGTGCTGCTGACGAGTACGTCCCCCGCCTCGCACCCGCTCGCGGGACCCTTGCGGCCCGACACCAGGTAGCCACCGTCGACGCGCGTGGCGGCGCCGCTGGAGTCGACCCAGTCGGCCGCGCCGGTGCTGATCAGGATCGCGCCGTTCGCGACCTTGCCGAGCACGGCGGAGGCGTCGGCGCCGTGCCGATGCCGCCAGACCTGGGTGGCCACCAGGTGCGAGTGCATGGCGAAGGCCACGGCGGTCGACGGGTCGTGCCGGGCGAGTTCGCGGAGCGCGACGCCGACATCGGCGTGCCGCGCCCCGCCGCCGCCGAGGTCGCGCGGCACCAGCGCCGCGGACAGTCCGCTCCGGCGCAGTTCGTCGAACGCGGCGACGGAGAACTCGCCCGTGCGGTCGCGCTCGGCGACGCCGGGCCGGAGGGATTCGCCGATCGCGCGCGCCGCGGCGACGAGATCGGTGGAGGCGTTTTCCGTGGTGGACGGGGTATCCGTCAGCTGTGAGGTCATACTGTGAATCTAGGAATCCGCGCCCGCCACGGGCAGTCCAGAAAGTGGACCCACCCGGTACAGGTTGTGGACTTCGACGAGGAGGCGTGATGAGCGAAGCGTCCGACGACACCGGCGGTTACGGGCAGTACTGCCCGATCTCCCGCGCGCTCGACGTCCTCGGCGACCGCTGGTCGCTGCTGATCCTGCGCGACCTCTACGTGGGCACCACGCGCTACAACGACCTCGCGCGCGGGCTGCCCGGCCTCTCCCGGACCCTGCTGTCCAAGCGCCTGCGCCAGTTCGAGCGCGCCGGCCTGGTCGACAAGGTGGGCACGGAGTACCAGCTCACCGAGTCCGGGCAGGACCTGCAGCCGATCCTGTTCGGGCTGGGCTCGTGGGGCGCGCGTTGGATCTTCGACGAGCCGCACGAGGACGAGCGCGATCCGACGCTGCTGGCCTGGTGGATCCACAAGCGGGTGGACACCTCGTCGTTCCCCGGGCTGCGCCACGTGCTGCACCTGCACTACACGGACGTGCGGTCGCGGTACTGGATCGTCGTCGAGCGCGGCGTTCCCGCACTGTGCGACGCCGACCCGGGGTACCCGGTCGACGTCACGATCACCGCCGGTCTCGGGGCGCTGTACGAGGTCTGGCTGGGCCGGGTCCCGCTGGCCGAGGCGCAGCGCGCCGGCACGGTGACCTTCTCGGGGTCGTCCGCTCTCACCCGCCGGATGCCGACGGTGTTGCAGCTGAGCCCCATCGCCCACCTCGTCCGGGAGGCGCGCCGTCCGGGCACGGTTGTCGAAGCTCATATCTCTGACTAAAGTCAGGTATATGACGGAGCAGGTTGACGGCGTCCGGCGGTTCAACCGGGCGGTCACACAGCGGCTCGGCGTGCTGCAGGACCGGTATCTCGCGCGTGACCGGCCGCTCGGGCAAGCGCGCCTGCTCTGGGAGATCGGCCGGTCCGGGGCCGGCGTCGACGTCCGCGACCTCCGGTCGCGACTCGATCTCGACTCGGGGTATCTCAGTCGGCTCCTGCGCGCGCTCGAGTCGGACGGTCTGGTCACGGTAGGGAGCACCGACGGTGACGGTCGCGTCCGGACCGCGCGGGTCACCGCCGCGGGGGCCGCGGAGTACGCCGAACTCGAGTCGCGCTCCGAGGACGCCGCGCACGCCCTGCTGAACCCGCTGTCCGAGGGGCAGCGCGCGCGGCTGGTCGCGGCGATGGACGAGGTGGAGCGGCTGCTGCTCGCGTCGATGGTGCGAGTCGAGGAGACCGACGCCGCGTCACCCGAGGCGCGGTTCGCGGCCCGCGCGTACTACGCGGAGCTCGCGGAGCGGTTCCCCGAGGGATTCGACCCGACCATCGGCGGCGCGGTCGCGGACCCGTCGATCACGCCGCCGGAGGGACTGCTGCTCGTGGCACGACTGCGGGAGGAGACCGTCGGCTGCGGCGCCCTCACCTTTCAGGACGGCGGGTTCGCCGAGGTCAAGCGCGTGTGGGCGGCCCCGACGGTCCGGGGGCTGGGCCTGGGCCGTCGGCTCATGGCCGAACTGGAGGAGCGGGCCCGGGCCTCGGGCGCGCGCACCGTCCGGCTCGACACGAACGGCGCGCTCACCGAGGCCATCGGGCTGTACCGTTCGCTCGGCTACCGCGAGGTCGAGCGGTACAACGACAACCCGTACGCACACCACTGGTTCGCGAAGGAGCTGTGATCACACTGCGACGTGGAGACAGCTATTCCGGCTAGATAGAATAACCCGGAACAGTAGAGACGTTATTCCGAGTTGGAGGGTCGGCATGGTGCACGACCGGCGCGCGGGCTCCGCCCAGGAAGACGACACGCCGGACTGGCCGGCTCACGCGCAGCGCATCGTGGCCTGGAGTCAGCGGTTCCGGGGCGGCACCCGCGAGGACCGCACGGTCAGCAGTGCTGAAGTCAGCCTGCCTCCGCACATCTACGACGTGGAATACGCCGTGCCACCCACGCTGTCCGCCGAGATGGAGACCGCGCTCCGCGAGATCGTCAGCCTCGACGTCGAACACCCGGACACGCTCGGGGCATTGGGCACGATGCTGCTCCGCACAGAGTGCGTCGCGTCGTCTCGGATCGAGGAGATCGACGCCGGGATCGACGACTACGCTCGCGCGCTGCACGGGGTGAACTCCAACCCGTCGGCGACCTCGATGGTTCGGGCGACGGCGGCGACCGACGTTCTGCTCGCTGCCGTCACGCGGAACCGGGCGATCGAGCTGGACTTCCTGCTCACGGCGCACCGGACCCTGATGAGCGACGATGCCACGGAAGGCCAACATGCCGGCCGGCTGCGAGATATGCAGAACTGGATCGGCGGCAGCCAGTACTCGCCTCGCGACGCCCTGTACGTCCCGCCTCCACCCGAGACGGTGCCCGACTACCTGACCGACCTGCTCGCGTACGTCAACCGCGGCGACGTCCCGGCACTCGCTCAGGCGGCGATCGGCCACGCGCAGTTCGAGTCGATTCACCCGTTCACCGACGGGAACGGTCGCATCGGCAGAGCACTGATCAACAGCGTGCTGCGGCGGAGATCGGTGACGACGAGCGTGATCGTTCCGCTGGCGTCAGCGCTCGTCGCCCACCGCGACAGGTACTTCGACCACCTCGGCGCATACCGCGACGGCGACCCGGCGCCGTTGATCCGCTCGTTCGTGAGCGGAACGCGAATCGCGGCGTCGGAGTCCCGGGCCACCGCCCGTCACCTCCGCTCGATCCCGGACCAGTGGCTCGACATGACCGCGCCCGTGCGACGCAACAGCGCGACCGCCGCCATCCTCGACTCGTTGATCGCGACCCCCGTCCTGACGGCCGAGGACGTCGAGGACAGGCTCGGTCTGCGCTCGAGCAGCGTGTACGACGCGATCGAGAGACTCCGGTCCGCCGAAGTGCTCCGGCCGCTGACGGATCGGAAGCGGAATCAGATCTGGGGAGCGGGGCTGGTGCTGGACGAGGTGGACTCCCTCGGGGCGCGGATCAAACGCGCCGCGACGTGAAGTCGGCCGGCCATGAGGGCCGGCGGCCTCGCGGCCACCGGTGACCACGCCGCAGCTCCACCTAAGCCGATCACTGAGATTCAAACTTCGACCCGGCCCGACCGGGTGGCGTATTCGACCGTTGCGAGTCACATCCGCGCAGGTCAGCGACTTCGCGAGACGCCCTGCACCGGCGGAATCACCGGGTACCGTCGACCGCCCGCCCGGGGCCGGATCGTGAGCGGGTCCACGGCGATCACGGGCTCCCTATCGTTGCCGCATGCCAGCGACCGACCGCCCGATCCGCGCCGATTCCGCGCGCATCGTCGCCGACGTCCTGCGCCAGGCGATCCACGACGGCACCTACCGCGGGACCCTGCCCGGCGAGGACGAACTCGGCGCCCAGTTCTCCGTCTCCCGCGGCACCGTGCGCGAGGCACTGTCGATCCTCCGCTCCGAGGGCTGGATCCGGCGGGGGCCGCGGGTCGGCACCGAGGTGATCGCCCGCACCGTCGACCACGGTCTCGACAGCCTGCGCGGGCTCCGCGAGACCCTGTCGCTGCACGGTGAGATCCGCAACCGGGTCCGCACCGCCACCCGCCTGGTTCCGCCGCCGATCGTCGCCGAGAAGCTGGACATCCCGAGCGGCGAGGAGGCCGTGTACCTGGAGCGGCTGCGCTACCTCAACGACGAGCCGATCAGCCTGGATCTGACCTACCTGGTCGCCGACATCGGTGATCTGCTCCTGGAGCAGGACCTCGAGAACGAGGACGTCTTCCCGCAGATCGAAGCCGTCTCCGGACACCGCCTGGGCAGCAGCGACTTCAGCCTGAGCGCCGCAGCGGCCGACCCGCACACCGCGGCGAACCTCGAGATCGCCACCGGCTCCCCGCTCCTGCTCTACGAACGTCTCACCGGGCTCGACACCGGACGGCCCGTGGACCTCGAGTACATCCGCATGCGATCCGACCGGATCACCCTGCGCGGCACCCTGCACCGCGACTGACATCCCCCGATACGAAGAAGACACCCATGGCACAGGTCGAACAGCGCGTCGACGTCCCCGTCACCATCGACGCCTCCCTCTGCATCGAGGGCTGCAACATCTGCATCGAGGCCTGCCCCCTCGACTCCCTCGCGCTGGACCCGAGCACCAACCGCGCCCACATGTACGTCGACGAGTGCTGGTACTGCGGGCCCTGCGCCGCGCGCTGCCCCACCGGCGCCGTCACCGTCAACATGCCCTACCTCCTGCGATAGCCCTCCGGAGAAATCACGATGTCCCCTCGCTCAGCCGCCCCCGTCCTCGCGCTCGCCGTCCTCGCCGCGAGCGCGTGCTCCCTGCAGCCCTCCTCCGACGGTGCCGCCCAGACCCTCGTGGTCGGCTACCAGTCGAAGACCATCAACACCGTGACCGCAGGAACCCTGCTGCGCGCCAAGGGTTTCCTCGACAAGCGCCTCGCCCCACTGGGGAAATTCCACGTGGACTGGCAGGACTTCGACACGGGCGCTCCGATCACCAGCGGGATGCTCGCCGGCAAGATCCAGATCGGCTCGATGGGCGACTATCCCCTGCTGATCAACGGATCCCGCGCGCAGGCGAACCCCGACACCGAGACGACGCTGCTGTCGGTCACCGGGTCCAGCGCGCGCGGCTCGCTCAACTCCGTCGTGGTCTCCCCCGGCTCGCCGCTGCGGAGCCTGGCGGACCTGCGCGGCAAGCAGGTCTCGGCGTCGGTCGGCTCCGCCGGGCACGGCACGCTCGTGGCGGCGCTGAGCCGCGCCGGAATCGGCGCGAGCGAGGTCACCGTCGTCAATCAGCAGCCGCAGGTCGGCGCGAGCGCGCTCGAATCGGGTCAGGTCCAGGCGCTCGCCCAGTTCGTGGCGTGGCCGGGCCTGCTCGTGCAGCAGGGTAAGGCGCGGCTGCTCTACGACGGCGGCGAGCTGCGCACGCCGACGCTGCACGGCGTGGTCGCCAATAAGAAGTACGCCACCGCCCACGCCGATGTCGTCCGCGCCTTCCTCCAGGCGCAGCTCGACGCCACCGATTTCCAGCGCGAGCACCCGCTCGAGGCGGCGCAGGAGGTCGCCAAGGCCAGCGGGCTGCCCGCCGAGGTCGTCTACCAGTACAACGGCCCCGGCGGCACCGACCCGAACCCGTCGCTCACCGCCCCACTGATCGGCGCGCTCAAGGGCGACATCGGGTACCTGCAGTCGATCGGCCAGTTCGGCGCTCCTCTGGACGTCGACCGGTTCGTCGACCCGAAGCCGCTCGCCGAGGCCCAGTCCGCGCGCGGCGGGTTCCAGTACGACGCGAGCACTCCCGCACCGAGGCCCACCTCCGAGATCTGGTTCGACGGTGCCGCCGCGACCGAGACCGTCCCCGACGCGACGGCGCTGATCCGCACGCTGGCGAGCACCGACCGGAAGGTCCGCGCCGCGTACGTCTCCGATGCCCTGACCGGCACCCGGTGGTACGCCGATCACGCGCTGTGGCTCCGCGACGGCGAGACCTTCGTCCCGTTCGCCGCGCCCGACGCCCGCGACCGCTACCGCGCCGCGCACCCCGCCGCGGTGCCGGTCGAGTACCGCACCCTCCTCGAGGAGGCCCGACGGTGACCGCCCTCGACTCCCTGCCGTCCGCGGCGCTCCGGCGGCCCGCCGCCCCGGCTGTGCGCCGCGCCGTCCTACCGGCCTGGCCGGTCCGCGTCGCCGTCGTCGTGGCCGCGATCGGCATCTGGCAGCTGCTGACCACGAACCATGTGGCGCTGCCCTGGATCCGGTTCGACACGCTGCCGTCGGCGAGCGCCGTCGCCGAGCGGTTCGCGCAGTCGGTGCGCACCGGCGAGTACTGGCTGGACCTCGCGCAGTCGCTGCTCCGGATCGGCACCGGCTTCGCCGTCGCCGCCGTCCTCGGCATCGCCGCGGGCGTCGCCCTGGGGCGCTCGCGCGCCGCCGAGCTGACCGTCGGCACGCTGCTCGAGCTGGTCCGGCCCATCCCCGCGATCGCCCTGGTCCCGGTGATGATCCTGCTGCTCCCCTCCTCCGAGGCGGGCATGGTCGCGATCACCGCGACCGCGGCCTTCTTCCCCATCGCGGTGAGCGTGCGGCACGCGGTCCGCGCGCTCCCGACCGTCTGGGAGGACTCGGTGCGCACGCAGGGCGGCGGCGACCTCGCCGTGCTGTGGCGGGTCGTGCTCCCCGGGTCGCTGCCCGGCGTCTTCTCCGGGCTCTCGGTGGGCGTGGGCGTCGCGTGGATCTGCCTCGTCTCCGCCGAGATGATCTCGGGACGCCTCGGCGTGGGCTACCGCACGTGGCAGTCGTACACGCTCGTCGACTACCCCGCGGTCTTCGTCGGGATGCTCACGATCGGCGTGCTCGGCTTCCTCACCTCCGCCGTGATCGAGCGGGCGGGCCGCAGAGTCACCCGCTGGCTGCCGCGGGGCGACCGATGAGCGCCCCGGCGGCGACCCCGCCCGCCCTGCGCTCCGGGCTGCGGCTGCAGCTCGACACCGTCGACCTCGGCTACCGCGGGACGCCCGCGGTCCGCGCCCTCGATCTCACCGTCGAGCCGGGCGAGCGTCTCGTCCTGACGGGGCCGTCGGGGTGCGGTAAGTCGACGGTGCTGCGCGCGCTCGCGGGATTGCTCCCCACCGACGCCGGCGTCGTCCTCGCCGACGGTGCTCCCGTCACCGGCCCGGACCGCGACCGCGCCATGGTCTTCCAGGAGGACGCGCTCCTGCCGTGGCGCACCGTCGAGAACAACGTGCGGCTCGCGCTCACGCTGCGGGGCGTGCCCCGGCACCGTCGCGCCGACGAGGCCCGACGGTGGCTCGCCGAGGTCGGGCTGACCGCCTACGCGCGGCACCTGCCCCGCGAGCTGTCCGGCGGCATGCGGCAGCGGGTCCAGCTGGCCCGCGGCCTGGCCGGTGCGCCCCGCGCGGTGCTCATGGACGAGCCCTTCGGCGCGCTCGACGCCCAGACCCGCGGCGACATGCAGCGGCTGCTGCTGCGCACGCTCGACGCGCATCCCGCCACCGTCGTCTTCGTGACCCACGACGTGGACGAGGCGATCCTGCTCGGCGACCGGATCGTCGTGCTGGGCCGCCGCGGCGAGCCGGTCCGCGCGGCCTTCGACGTGCGCCGCGCACCGTCGGCCTCCGCGCTGCGCGCGGGCGTCGTCGACGCCCTCACCGACCGCTGACCAGCAACAGGAGTTTCCATGGACATCCCCGAGATCGACGACCGCACCCGGCTGACCTGCGACGTCCTGGTGATCGGTGGCGGCACCGCCGGCACCATGGCAGCGCTGACCGCGGCCGAGGCGGGCGCGGACGTTCTGCTGCTCGACAAGTCGCACGTGCGCCACTCCGGCGCCCTCGCGATGGGCATGGACGGCGTGAACAACGCCGTCATCCCCGGCAAGGCGGAGCCCGAGGACTACGTCGCGGAGATCACCCGCGCCAACGACGGCATCGTCAACCAGCAGACCGTCTACCAGACCGCCACCCGCGGCTTCGCGATGATCCAGCGCCTCGAGCGGTACGGCGTGAAGTTCGAGAAGGACGAGTACGGCGAGTACGCCGTCCGCCAGGTGCACCGCTCGGGCTCGTACGTGCTGCCGATGCCCGAGGGCAAGGACGTGAAGAAGGCGCTGTACCGAGTGCTGCGGCAGAAGAAGATGCGCGAGCGCATCCGGATCGAGAACCGGGTGATGCCGGTCCGGGTGCTCACGACCGGTTCCGGGGAGGACCGACGGGCCGTGGGCGCGGTCGCCTTCAACACGCGGACAGGTGAGTTCGTCGAGATCTCGGCCGGCGCCGTGGTCCTGGCGACGGGGCCGTGCGGACGGCTCGGCCTGCCCGCGTCCGGGTACCTCTACGGCACCTACGAGAACCCGGCGAACGCCGGCGACGGCTACGCGATGGCGTATCACGCGGGCGCCGAGCTCAGCGGCATCGAGTGCTTCCAGATCAACCCGCTGATCAAGGACTACAACGGCCCCGCCTGCGCCTACGTGGCGAACCCGTTCGGCGGGTACCAGGTGAACGCGCTCGGCGAACGCTTCGTCGATTCCGACTACTGGTCCGGGCAGATGATCGCCGAGGTGCGCTCCGAGATCGACTCCGCCCGCGGGCCGATCTACCTCAAGGTCTCGCACCTGCCCGAGGAGACGCTCGGCGAGCTGGAGTCGATCCTGCACACCACCGAGCGCCCGACGCGGGGCACCTTCCACGCGAACCGCGGCCACGACTACCGCACCCACGACATCGAGATGCACGTCTCCGAGATCGGTCTGTGCGGTGGGCATTCCGCGTCCGGCGTGTGGGTCGACGAGAACGCGCGCACGTCCGTGCCGGGGTTGTACGCCGCGGGCGATCTGGCCTGCGTGCCGCACAACTACATGATCGGCGCCTTCGTCTTCGGCGAGCTGGCGGGGGCGGATGCGGTGCGGCACGCGCGCACGGTGTCGGTCGTGTCCGACGGGCTGGAGACACAGATCGCGGCCGCGCACGAGCTGATCTACGGTCCTGCCCGCAGGCCCGACGGTCCGCCGCAGCCCCAGGTCGAGTACAAGCTGCGGCGCTTCGTCAACGACTACATCGCGCCGCCGAAGACCGCACCGAAGCTGACCATCGCGATCGAGACCTTCGAGCGGATGCGCGGCGAGGTGGACGGGCTCGGCGCCCGCACGCCGCACGAGCTGATGCGCTGCGTGGAGGTCTCGTTCATCCGGGACTGCGCCGAGATGGCGGCGAAGGCCTCTCTCGCGCGGACCGAATCCCGCTGGGGCCTCTACCACGACCGTCCGGACCTGCCCGAACGCGACGACGAGCGGTGGGGCCGGCACCTGAACCTGCGCCTGGGCGCCGACGGCGAGATGGAATTCCTGACCCGCCCGGTGGCCCCGTACCTGGTGGCGGTGGACGAGTTCGACCACATCCCGGGGTCGTCGCACTCGGTCGAGGTGCTGGGGCCGCTGGCGGTGGCACCGATCGGCGCGATCCCCGCGGCGGCGGAGCGGCCTGCCTCGGTGCCCGCGGTGTCGCCGCGGCTGCGGGAGCTTCTCGCGCTCGACGGACCGTCGGTGGACGAGCTCTCCCGGTTCCTGTCCGATCCGGACACGACGGTGCGGCGCAGCGCGGTGACCTTCCTCGTCGAGGGCGCGCCCGAGGGCTTCCTCGCTCCCCTGGTCGCCGCGCTCGGCGACGCGGACGCGCCGGTGCGCCGCGCCGCGGCCGCCGGACTGATCGAGCTGGTGGAGGTGCTGCCCTCGGCGTCGGGGCTCGCCGGATTCCTGGATTCGCCGGACGCCGTGGTGCGCGCCGCCGTGGGGAACCTGCTGCGCTCTCTCAAGGCGGGGACGCCCGCGCAGTTCGCCGCGCTGCTCGACGACGCCGACCACCGCGTGCGGGTGGTGGGCGTGCGCGGGCTGGTCTCGCACGACGACTGGGCCGCACTGGTTCCCGCGACCACCGACGCCAACCGGGAGGTCCGGATCGCCGCGGCCGGCGGGCTCGCCACCGTGGGCCTGGGCGGCGTGGACTCGGTGCGCGCGCTGGCCGCCGACCACGACCCGCTGGTGCGGGCCGCCGCCTTCGAGGCGCTCGGCGCCCTCGGCGACGCCACTGACCTCGAGCTGTTGGCCGGCGGGCTCGCGGACCGGGCGTGGCAGGTGCGGCAGGGCGCCGCGCGCGGCACCGTCGCCCTCGGACCCGACGGTGCCGTCGCCGCACTCGAGTCCGCCCTGACGGACCCGCACCTCGACGTCCGCAAAGCCGCCGTCGTGACGCTGCGCCCCTGGCCGACGGTACCCGCCGTCGCCGACGCGCTCACCGCCGCGCTGGAGGATTCCGACGCCGACGTCCGCGCCCACGCGCGTCTCGCGCTCGCGGCCGGGTGAGCGTTCACGCGCCTCCCGCGTGGAACTCACCCGGCCGGGGCTGGAGCCAGCTCTGCCCCTCGTACCCCTGCTCCCAGGGGAACCGGCCCGACATGTCGTCGTGCGTCAGCTGGAAGGCCGCGACCGAATGGCCGCGCCGTACGCGGTAGTACTGATTCGCCGAGAGGACGACGTGCTCCGGGTTAGGCAGCGCCTCCACGATCACGCGGTGATGCCAGCGCTCGAACGTGATCAGCTCCCCCGCCAGCAGCGCCGGTCCCGTACGGACCCGCGATGCGACCTCGTTGAGCACGCCCAAGGCGGTCGACTGGGAGGTCCCGAAGATGACCAGCTCCGGGTGGCCGAGCTGATGCAGCCCGATCGTGTACCCGAACGGTGCCGAGCGTGCCTGCTCGTCGCCGAACACGTACTGGATCATCACGCCGTATTCGTCGATGATCTCGCGTGTGCGGCGGATCTCCTCGGCGCGCCACTGCGCCAGTTGCTGCGGTGTCAGATCGTCATGAGCCATGATTCCTTCTCTCCCCCAAGTGATTGAGCTCACGCTAGAACGACCCACCGACAAGTTTTCGCGATCGCACCTATAGCACCCGGATATCCCGTCGCACAAGCGAATTGCGACGGGATATACCTGCTGCATGAGTTCCAGAGAATTGGCCACCGTGCGGACGGTGGACGCGATCGAGGCGATCGACGGCGCGGACGCCATCGAGGTCGCTGTATTCGGCGGCTGGCGGTCCGTGGTGCGCAAGGGTGAGTACCGGCCGGGCGACCGGGCGGTGTACTTCGAGGTCGACGCGGCGCTGCCGCTCACGGACCCGCGGTTCGCGTTCCTCGAGGCGCGCGGCAGCCGGGTGATCGACGGTGCGCGGTTCCACGTGCTGCGCACGATGAAGCTGCGAGGCGTGATCTCGCAGGGCCTCGTCCTGCCCTTCGCGGACGTCCCCGAGGCCGACGGTGCCGGCGACCTCGCCGCCGCGCTCGGGATCGTCAAGTACGAGCCGCCGCTGCCCGCGGAGCTCGGCGGCGTCGCGCTGGGGCCGTACCCGTCAGTACTCGCCCGCAAGACGGATGCCGAACGGGTGCAGAACCTCGCGGACGTGTATCCCGTACTCGCACCGGACGACTGGTACGCGACGGAGAAGGTCGACGGCACGTCGACGACGTTCATCACCACGCCGGACGGCCCTCGAGTGTGCGGTCGGAACTACGAGTGGATCCCGTCGCCCGAGCTGACGTCGGTGCGATACGCGGAGGCCGAAGGCCTCGGCGGCGCGGTACCGCCCGGGTTCGTGATCCAGGGCGAGCTGTACGGCCCGTCGATCCAGCGGAATCCGCTCGGCACGGGCGGCGTGCGGTACGCGGTCTTCGCGGTGTGGCGCCACGGTGCGCAGCTTCCCCGGCCCGCGTGGCCGCGGTGGGCGACCGACCGCGCGGCGCCGGTCTACACCGGACTGCGGCTTCCGGGCACAGTCGACGATGCCGTGGCGCAGGCCGACGGCATCGAGTCCCTAGCCTCTCCGGGCAGGCTCGCCGAGGGCGTCGTCTGGCACCGGCACGACGCGGTGCCGATGGCCGGCCTCGACGGCCGGCCGTGCTTCAAGGTGATCTCGAACCGGTGGCTGCTGCGGGAGTCGGCGGGGCGGCGGAAGCGGCGCGGTTCGTCCACACGGTAGTGCTCGCTCACGCCCGCTTCGAGCGCATCGCCTTGAGCTGCTTCACCGCGGGATCGGCGGCGAGCGAACGGTATTCGTCGGCCTCGACGGGCACCAGCGCGACCCGTCCGTCGGCGTCGTGGTGGATGCCCCAGCCGTAGCGCTTACCGAGCGGGGACGAGCGGAGGCACGCCTGGTCCTTGGCGAAGAACGTCCGGCGGGCCTCCGGCCGCTCCGGCTCCGGAATCGCCTGACGGGTGGCGTGCACCTCGAAAAGCACATCGTCACTGGTCAACTCGTACGGATGCGCGGCGATGAGCGCGTACTGCAGCGCCGCCACCGTCGGAGCCGCGCCGCGGGTGGGCGGCACCTGGCCCGCCACGACGGGGCAGTCGTCCGCGACCTGGATGAACGTACCGATGTAGTTCGTGCTTCCCACGTCGTTCAGTCTCGCGCCGTCGGGCTCGTGTCGATAGCAGAAAAGCGACAGACGGCGCTGGATGATGTCGACCATGGCCTCGAGCAGTCCGGACGGTGCGCGCCCCGTCGACGTCGCCGAACGATCGGGCGTCCTGTTCCCGGAGCGACTCGCTCGGTACGCCGCCGGATGGATCGCCCCGGACTCCGCCGTGGCGGACGTGGTCGATCAGTACTGGCACGTCGCGTGGGCGCTCGAGCCCGGCGAGCGGCTGGATCAACCGATCATCGATCTCCCGGCGGTGACCGCCACGGTCGAGGACGGCGACGTGCCCGCGCCGCTCGTCGTCACCGGGGTGCACCGCCGAGCGTGGCGGCGCACCATTCACGGCTCCGGCACCGTCTTCGCCGTCCGCCTCCGCCCGGCGGGCCTGTCGGTGCTCAGCGACCTCACGCCGGGACGGATCGCCGATGCCACCGTGGCGCTCGACGCACGCCTGGACTCTCGTCTACACGCGCTCATGAGGGAAGTCGCCGCGGGTGCCACCCCGGCCGAGCGGGCCGCGATCGCGAACCGCGCGATCGCGCGGATCCTGGCGGACCGGGGCCCGGCACCGTCGGGGCTCCTGGCGAACCGGGTGCTCGACGAGGTGCGCGGGCGGATCCATCGCCGGACGGGGCAGCCCCTCGCCGAGCGGTTCGGGTGCAGCGAGCGGACGCTGCAGCGCGCCTGCACCGAGGCCCTGGGCCACGGCCCGAAATGGCTGAGCCGCCGCATCCGCCTACAGGAAGTCGCCCTCGCCCTGGTCAGCAGGCCTTCCGACGAGCTCGGGGTCATCGCCGCGGACCTCAGCTACACCGACCAGTCCCACCTCACCCGCGACTTCCGCGCGACGACGGGCCTCACCCCTGAGGCGTACCGTCGCGTAGTGCGGAACCTGCTCGCGTGAGCCGAACGCACTCCCGTCAGACGGTGAAGCCGGGGGCACGGAACAGCTCGCGGCTACGCCGTCGCGCAGGCCGACGGTGTCGAATCCCTGGCGGCACCCGCCGGGAGACTCGCTGAGCGCGTCGTGTGGCACCGTGATTTTGAAGGAGAAGGAGAGAACGCCGTGGCGACGATGGACGACCTACGACACGAGGCCCTTGCACTCCCCGAGACCGAGGAGGCCACGCATTTCGGCCTCCCCACCTTCACCGTGCGGGGCAGGCCCTTCGTCGGGCCCGAGAAGGACGGGCGCACCCTCGTCTTCGCGCTCAGCGAGGAGACGGCCACCGCTCTTGCGCGCGAGTCGTCCGACCCCGGCTCCCCGATCATGGAACACGTCAGACGGCGATCGGGGTCCCGGGAGATCCACGTCGGCCTCCGTGTCGATCTCGCGCTCCTGTCGGTCGAGCGGATGCACGTGCTCGCCGAGTCCGCGTGGCGCAACAAGGCGCCGAAGCGCCTCGCCGCGGCTTTCGACGAAGCGCGCGGGGAACGCCCGGAGTGACCTTCGACGGGCGGCTCCCGTCAGACCGTGAAGCCGAGCGCCCTCAGCTGCTCGCGGCCGTCGTCGGTGATCTTGTCCGGGCCCCACGGGGGCATCCAGACCCAATTGATCTTGGCGTCGGTGGCCAGGCCGGACGAGACGAGGGCGGCGCGGGTCTGGTCCTCGATGACGTCGGTCAGCGGGCAGGCCGCCGAGGTGAGGGTCATGTCGATGGTGACGGAGGCATCGTCGTCCACCCGCAGGTCGTAGACGAGGCCCAGGTCGACCACGTTGATGCCCAGCTCGGGATCGACCACGTCGCGCATGGCCTCCTCCACGTCGAACAGGGTGGGCAGGTTCAGGGGGTTGTCGCCGGCCTGCGCCGGGTCGGCCCCGGTGCCTGCGGCCTCGGCAGCGTTCTCGCTCATGCCGTCTTCTCCTCCGAGTCGATGATCCGGGACAGCGCGTCCTTGAACGCCATCCAGCCGAGCAGTGCGCACTTCACGCGCGCGGGGTACTTCGAGACGCCGGCGAAGGCGATCCCGTCGCCGATGAGGTCCTCGTCGCCCTCGAGCTGCCCGCGGGACTGCAGCATCTCCGTGTACGACTGCAGCATCTTCAGGGCCTCGCCGACGGGCTGGCCGATCACCTGATCGGTGAGCACCGACGTGGACGCCTGCGAGATCGAGCAGCCCTGGCCGTCGTAGGAGACGTCGGCCACGGTCTGGCCGTCGTCCGACAGGTGCACGCGCAGCGTCACCTCGTCGCCGCAGGTGGGATTGACGTGGTGGACCTCGGCCTCGAAGGGCTCGCGCAGCCCGCGACCGTGCGGGTGCTTGTAGTGATCCAGGATCACGTCCTGGTACATCTGCTCCATGCGCATCAGATCACCCCGAAGAACTTCTGGGCCTTGACGATTCCCTCGGCCAGCGCGTCGACCTCGGCCTCGGTGTTGTAGACGCCGAAGGACGCGCGGGCCGTGGCGGCCACGCCGAACCGACGGTGCAGCGGCCACGCGCAGTGGTGCCCGACGCGGATGGCGACGCCCTCGTCGTCGAGCACCTGCCCGAGGTCGTGGGCGTGAATGCCGTCGACCACGAAGGAGACGGCGCTCCCCCGGTCCCGGTTCTCGGTGGGCCCGACGATGCGCAGGCCGTCGATGGCGTCGAGGCGATCGAGCGCGGCACCCTCGAGCGCGTGCTCGTGCGCGGCGACCTCGGCCATGCCCAGGCCGCCGAGGTACTTCACGGCCGCACCGAGGCCCACGACCTGCGAAGTCATCGGGACGCCCGCCTCGAAGCGCTGCGGCGGCGCGGCGTACGTCGAGCCCTCCATGGTCACGGTCTCGATCATCGAGCCGCCCGTGATGAAGGGCGGGAGCTGCGCGAGGATCTCGCGCTTGCCGTAGAGCACGCCGACGCCGGACGGGCCGTACATCTTGTGGCCCGAGAAGGCGGCGAAGTCCACGTCCAGCGCGGCGAAGTCCACGGGGCTGTGCGGCACCGACTGGCACGCGTCCAGCACGACGACGGCGCCGACCGCCCGGGCCCGCGCCACGAGCTCCGCCACCGGCGCGATCGCACCGGTCACGTTGGAGGCGTGAGTGAAGGCGACGATCTTGACCGAATCGTCGAGCTCCAGCGAATCCAGGTCGATCCGGCCCTCGTCGGTGACGCCGTACCACTTGAGCGTTGCGCCGGTGCGGCGGCACAGCTCCTGCCAGGGCACCAGGTTCGCATGATGCTCCAGCTCGGTGACGACGACGGTGTCACCCTCACGCAGACGGTGCCCGCCGAGGACTCCGGCCGAGCGGTCGTCGCCGAGGGTGTAGGCCACCAGGTTCAGCGATTCGGTGGCGTTCTTGGTGAACACCAACTCGTCGGGCGAGACCCGCACGAACTCGGCGATCGCCGCGCGCGCATCCTCGTAGGCGTCGGTCGCCTCCTCGGCCAGCTGGTGCGCCCCGCGGTGCACGGCCGCGTTGTGGGTGGTGAGGAACTCCCACTCGGCGTCGAGCACCTGCCGAGGGCGCTGCGAGGTGGCACCGGAATCCAGGTAGACCAGCGGCTTGTCGTCGCGGACCGTGCGGGACAGGATCGGGAAGTCGGCGCGGATCGCGTCGATGTCCAGGGCGGACTTCACCGAGGCGGTCATGCTCCGACGGCCTCGGTGAACTTCACGTAGCCGTTCTCCTCCAGCTCGTCGGCCAGCTCGGGGCCGCCCGACTCCACGATCCGGCCGTTCACGAAGACGTGCACGAACTCGGGGTGGATGTACCGCAGGATGCGGGTGTAGTGCGTGATGAGCAGAACGCCGCCGTGCTCGCGCTCGGCGTACCGGTTCACGCCCTCGGAGACGACGCGCAGCGCGTCGACGTCGAGGCCGGAGTCCGTCTCGTCGAGGATGGCGAACTTCGGCTTGAGCAGGCCGAGCTGCAGGATCTCGTGGCGCTTCTTCTCGCCGCCCGAGAAGCCCTCGTTGACCGAGCGCTCGCCGAACTGCGGGTCGATGGACAGCTCGCCCATCGCCTCCTTGACCTCCTTGACCCAGTGCCGCAGCTTCGGGGCCTCGCCACGGACCGCGGTGGCGGCCGAGCGGAGGAAGTTCGACATGGAGACGCCGGGCACCTCGACGGGGTACTGCATGGCCAGGAACAGGCCGGCGCGGGCGCGCTCGTCGACGGTCATCGACAGCACGTCCTCGCCGTCGAGGGTGATGGAGCCCTTCGTCACCTCGTACTTGGGGTGACCGGCGATGGCGTAGCTCAGCGTGGACTTGCCGGAGCCGTTGGGGCCCATGATCGCGTGGGTCTCGCCCGAGTTGATGGTCAGGTCGACGCCCTTGAGGATCTCGATCGGCTCGGCGTTCTCGTCCGCCTGCACGACGTTGACGTGCAGATCACGGATTTCCAGAGTAGACAACGTATTTCCTTCTTCGAGTATCAGACGCCGGCGGTGGCGAGTTCGTGTTCGATGGCCGCGGCGAGCCGCTCGCGCAGCTCGGGGACGGAGATCCGGTCGATCAGCTCCTGGAAGAAGCCGCGCACGACCAGGCGGCGCGCCTCGTCCTCCGGGATGCCGCGCGAGCGCAGGTAGAACAGCTGCTCGTCGTCGAACCGGCCGGTGGCGCTGGCATGGCCGGCACCCTCGATCTCGCCGGTCTCGATCTCCAGGTTCGGCACCGAATCGGCGCGGGCACCGTCGGTGAGGACCAGGTTCCGGTTGAGCTCGAAGGTGTCGGTGCCCTCGGCCTCGGCGCGGATCAGGACGTCGCCGACCCAGACGGTATGCGCATCGGGCTTCTTCGACGCCGGGTCGCCCTGGAGCGCGCCCTTGTAGATCACGTTCGACTTGCAGTGCGGCACGGCGTGATCGACCAGCAGGCGCTGCTCGAGGTGCTGGCCGTCGTCCGCGAAGTAGAGGCCGAACAGCTCGGCGTTGCCGCCGGGACCGTCGAACTGCACGCGCGGGGTCATGCGGACCAGCTCGCCGCCGAGCTGGACCGCGAAGTGCCGGACGTGGGCGTCGCGGCCCACGCGGACGTGGTGCTGGGTGACCCACACCGCGTCGTCGGCGAAGTCCTGCGCGTCGACGATCTGGAGGGAGGCACCGTCGCCCAGGATGACCTCGACGTTCTCGGCGACCGTGCCCGAGCCGGTGTGGTCGAGCACGACCACGGCGCGGGCGTGCCGCTCGAGCCGGACCTGGATGTGCGTGAAGGCGGTCTTCCCCTCGCCGGGGCCGGCGATGCGGACGAAGACGGGCTCGGCGACCTCGGCCTCCTTGGCCACCGTTAGCACGAAGGCCTCGGTCATCGAGGTGAAGGCCTGCGCGGCCACCCGGTCGAACGGGGTGCCGCCCTGGCCGAGACGCTCGTCGCCCTTGGCGACGGTCTCGAAGCTCACGCCCTCGGGAGTGGCGTCGACGACGGCCGTCACGGCACCGTCGGCCTGCGCGGAACCGTCGTGCAGGCCCCGCAGGCGGCGCAGCGGAGTGAACCGCCACGCCTCGTCCCGGTGGCTGGGGATCTCGAAGGCGGCCGCATCGAAGGACGTGAACAGCTCGCCCTTGTTCGCGACGGGGTGGGCCTCGACGGCCTCGTTGAGAATGTTCGTCACTAGCCCACGGACCCTTCCATCTGCAGCTCGATCAGGCGGTTCAGCTCGAGCGCGTACTCCATCGGCAGCTCCTTGGCGATGGGCTCGACGAAGCCGCGCACCACCATGGCCATGGCCTCGTCCTCGGTGAGGCCGCGGCTCATCAGGTAGAAGAGCTGGTCGTCGGAGACCTTCGAGACGGTGGCCTCGTGGCCCATCGTCACGTCGTCCTCGCGGATGTCCACGTACGGGTACGTGTCCGAGCGGGAGATCGTGTCGACCAGCAGCGCATCGCACTTGACGGTGGACTTGCTGCCGTGCGCGCCCTTGTTGACCTGGATCAGGCCGCGGTAGCTGGCCCGGCCGCCGCCGCGGGCGACCGACTTGCTGACGATGTTGCTCGACGTGTTCGGCGCGAAGTGCACCATCTTCGAGCCGGTGTCCTGGTGCTGGCCCTCGCCGGCGAAGGCCACGGAGAGCACCTCGCCCTTGGCGTGCTCGCCCATCATCCACACGGCCGGGTACTTCATGGTGACCTTGGAACCGATGTTGCCGTCGATCCACTCCATGGTGGCGCCGGCCTCGGCCTTGGCGCGCTTGGTGACCAGGTTGTAGACGTTGTTCGACCAGTTCTGGATGGTCGTGTAGCGGCAGCGGCCGCCCTTCTTGACGATGATCTCGACCACCGCGGAGTGCAGCGAGTCCGACTTGTAGATCGGCGCGGTGCAGCCCTCGACGTAGTGCACGTAGGCGTCCTCGTCGACGATGATCAGCGTGCGCTCGAACTGGCCCATGTTCTCGGTGTTGATCCGGAAGTAGGCCTGCAGCGGGATGTCCACGTGGACGCCCTTGGGCACGTAGATGAACGAGCCGCCGGACCACACTGCGGTGTTCAGCGCGGAGAACTTGTTGTCACCCGCGGGGATCACCGAGCCGAAGTACTCCTCGAAGAGCTCCGGGTGCTCACGCAGACCGGTGTCGGTGTCCATGAAGATGACACCCTTCTCCTCCAGGTCGGCGCGGATCGAGTGGTAGACGACCTCGGACTCGTACTGCGCGGCGACGCCGGCGACGAGGCGCTGCTTCTCCGCCTCGGGGATGCCGAGCTTGTCGTAGGTGTTCTTGATGTCCTCCGGGAGGTCCTCCCAGGACTCGGCCTGCTTCTCGGAGGAGCGCACGAAGTACTTGATGTTGTCGAAGTCGATGCCGTCGAGGTCGCTGCCCCAGGTGGGCATCGGCTTCTTCTCGAAGATGCTCAGGGCCTTGAGGCGCTGCTGCAGCATCCACTCGGACTCGTTCTTCTTCGCCGAGATGTCGGCGACCACGGCCTCGGAGAGTCCGCGCTGGGCCGACGCGCCGGCGACGTCCGAATCGTGCCAGCCGTAGCCGTAGGTGCCCAGGGAGGCGATCGTCTCCTCCTGGGACAGCTTGGCGTCGTCGACTGTCGCCGACAGCGGGCCGTTCTCGACCGTTGTCATCGAAGCTCCTTAGCGGGTTGCTCGCGGACCACGCGCTCGAGGGGCACGTGGGTGGTGCAGGCGCGGTCACCATTGGCGATGGTGGCCAAACGCTGTACATGTGTTCCCAACGCCTGTTCGATCGCCGAAATTTCGGCCTCGCACAGTTCGGGGAACTCGGATGCGACCTCCGACACCGGGCAGTGGTGCTGGCAGATCTGGACGCCGTTGCCGACCTCCCGGGCGTCGGCGGAGAAGCCGGCGTCCGAGAGTGCCGCCGCGATCCTACGGGCACCGTCGACCGGGCCCGCCGTCACGACGTCGCCGAGGGCGGTGACCCCCAGGGCCTGTTCGGCCCGGCGCCGCGCGAAGGTGCGCACCGCCTCCTCACCGCCGACCTCGCGCAGTGCGCGAAGAGCGTCGACCGCCAGGGCGTCGTACCCCTGGCCGAGCCGCCGCCGCCCGGAGGGCGTGAGCAGGAACTCCTTCGCAGGACGCCCCCGCCCCCGGCCCCCCAGACCCGACGGTGGCGCGACCGTCACGTCCCCCGCCTCGAGCAGATTGTCGAGGTGGCGGCGCACGGCGGTGGTGGTGATCCCCAGGGCCTTACCGATATCGGCCGCGGTGGCCTGGCCCCGGTTCATGAGCAGGCCGACCACGGCGTCGCGGGTGTCCCCGTCACGCTGGGCCGTCGAGGCATGCGCCTCGTGCTGCTCGTTTTTCACAACACGATTGTTTCTTAATTCGCCCGGCACTTCCAGCAAGGTCAGGCTAAGCTGACCGGTCGGCACCGTCGGGCGCGCTCGCGCTACACCGCGCTCAGGCCGGACGGCGTCAGTGGGCGCCCCAGATGCTTGGTGGTGCGCAGCACCAGCGACCGGTCGGTCACGTCCACCGTGGGCAGCGCCTGCTCGATCAGCGCCTCCACCCGCTGCACATCGTCCAGGCCCGCCAGCCACATCGCCATCACGATGTTGCAGGTGCCCACCGCGGTGGCCAGCAGCCGGAGGTCGTGCAGCCCGGACAGCCGGCGCAGGACGTCCGGCACCGAGCGCGCGGGCACGCGGAGGTGGAACCACGCGTAGTTCGGCCGCCCGGAGTGGCGCCGCGCGACCTCAGTTCGCACCACCACGCCCTCCGAGGCGAGCACGGTGTTCAGGATCGCCCGCGCCCGGTCGGGGGTGGTGCCCAGCGTGCGCGCCAGGTCGACGGCGCGGACCCGCCCGTCCCGGGCCAGCTCGGCCATCACCGCGTCCACGACGTCGGGCTCCACCGACGCCCGGGCCCGCCGGTTGGTGGCACGCGGGATCGCCTCCAGGGCGGCGAGTTCGGGCTCGCCGAGCACCCGCAGCCGCCAGGACCGGGCGTCGTCCACCACCTCGGTGATCAGGTGGGTCCGCGAGTCGACCACGCCGGGCACGTCCGCGAACCGGGTGAGCAGGTACTCGCCGAGCTGATCCTGGGAGTCGCCCCACACGGTGACCACCAGGTCCCGGCCGCCGACGGTGACGTCGATGGTCACCGCCTCGCGGTCGCCGGCCAGGCGCTCGGCCACCGCCAGCGCCGACCCCGGCGCGCAGCGCAGGTCGACCAGCGCGAGGCAGCCCTGCCGGCGCAACCGGTACGCCGTCACCCAGGCGATCCCCCCGTTGACCAGCCGTGACCAGCGCCGGGCTGCAGTCACCGGATCGCAGTCCAGGACCTTGCCCAGCGCCGTCCACGACGCCCGCGGTACCACCTGCAGTGCCTGGATGAGGCGCAGGTCGTCGAGCGACAGGGCGTCGTCGTCGACGGCGGGCGTGACCGGAATCACCTTCTCGACGGTGCTGCGATCGGCCGATGCTGCGTCCATCCCCCTATTTTGTACCGGTTTCCTGAACCGGTATCCGAAACCGGTCCGATCTGCGGACCATGTCTCCAACAGCACACCCGAAACGGGATATCCCGCGGCCATCGCACACCCGGGTAACCGCACACTCCTGAAAGAGCACACATGACCAGTCCGTCCGACCAGACGACCACCGGCCGCACGGTCCCCCCGCTGGGTGCGCGGGATCTGCTGGTACCCACCGTCGCGGCCCTCGTGATCCTGGTCGGGGCCCAGCTCTTCGGCCCGTGGAAGATCAGCCTCGGGGTCGCGGCCGTCACCATCTACCCGATGGTCTGGGGCCTGATCTTCGGCGTCATCGTCTCCGCGCAGCGGGTCGTCCCGCTCACTCCGCGGATGTGGAAGGTCGCCGACGGCCTGATGGCGCTGTCCGTGGCCATGCTGGTCGCCCTGCTCGCGTTCACCATCGGTGCGAACCTGAAGGTCCTGCTCAACGCGGGCCCGGCCCTGATGCTGCAGGAGGTCGGCCATCTCTTCGGCACCATCGCCCTCGCCCTGCCGCTGGCCGTACTGCTGCGGATGGGCCGCGCCACCGTCGGCGCCACGTTCGCGATCGACCGCGAGGGCAGCTTCGCGATCGTCGGTGACAAGTACGGCACCCAGTCCGAGGAGTACCGCGGCGTGCTGTCGATGTACGTCTTCGGCACCATGTTCGGCGCGGTGATCATCGCGCTCATCGCGTCGGTCTTCAGCTCGCTGGGATGGTTCGATCCGATGGCGCTCGCCATGGGCGCCGGAGTCGGCTCCGGCTCGATGATGGCCGCGGGCGCTGCCGCCATCAGCAGCGCCCACCCCGAGGTCGCGCAGCAGGTCCAGGCCATGGCCGCGACCTCGAACCTGATCACCCTGATGCTCGGCACCTACGTCGGCGTGTTCATCGCGCTCCCCCTGGCGGACAAGCTCTACCGGCTGCTCACCCGCACGCCCAAGGTCGCCACTGTCGCCGCGGGTCCGTCCGTCGCCGCGGGTCCGTCCGTCGCCGCGGGTCCGTCCGAGCCCGCCGAACCGGCCGCGGGATCCGCCGCGCCGGCCGCGGACGACGGCCCGGCCTCCGAGCCCGTGCACATCCCCATGCCGCTGGGTCTGGGCATCGTGACCGTGCTCGGCATCATCGCGGCGACGATCGCGGCGAAGAAGTTCGACCCGCAGATCCTGATCGGCTTCGCGATGGTGGTCGCGCTGGCCGCCGTGTCCATGGGCCTCGCCAAGCTGGTCAAGGGCAAGATCCAGATGATCATCTGGGCCAGCGTCCTCGGCACCCTGCTCTCGTCCCCCTGGTCGCCGGTCCAGGCCGAGGTGCTCAAGGCGGCGAAGTCCATCGACTTCCTGTCCTTCGCGGCCGTGGTGCTGACCCTGGCGGGCCTGTCGATGGCCGCGAACCTGCCGGCGCTGCGGCGGGTCGGCTGGCGGATCGTTCCCGTCGGTTTCGTCGCGATCTGTTCCTCGTTCCTGCTCGCCACCGTGATCGCCGAGTTCGCGCTCGGTATCTGGTGACCGGCCAGTCCACGCATCGCCCGTCCTGCGAAGGAGTTCCCCACCCATGACCACCGCCGAACTGCACGACGCGGCCGCCGGCACCGTCGACGACCACCGCGACCTGCTGCTCGCCCTGTCCCACGACCTGCACGCCGACCCGGAGCTGTCCTTCCAGGAGACCCGGGCCGCCGAACGCCTCGCCTCGCTGTTCGAGGACAACGGTTTCGCCGTGACCCGCGAGGCCTACGGCCTGCCCACCGCGTTCGAGGCCAAGGTCGGCACCGGCGAGTTCAACATCGTGCTGTGCGCCGAGTACGACGCGCTGCCCGTGATCGGGCACGCCTGCGGCCACAACGTGATCGCCACGATCACCACCGGCACCGCGCTCGCCCTCGCGCCGCTCGCCGACCGGCTGGGTGCGACGGTGACGGTGCTCGGCACCCCGGCCGAGGAGCACGGCGGCGGCAAGGTCGAGCTGCTGCGCGCCGGCGCGTACGAGGACGCCACGGTCTCCGCCATGGTGCACCCGATGAACGGCGTCGACGACGTCTCCTGCGGCGACACCACGATGCAGTGCGTCGACCGGTTCGACGTGGTCTTCCACGGCCGGGCCGCGCACGCCGCCGCGGCGCCCGAGCACGGTGTCAACGCCGCGTCCGCCGCGACCGTCGCGCAGGTCGCTATCGCCCTGCTGCGCCAGCACGTGCCGGACGGCATGCGGCTGTCCGCGGTGACCACCAGCTCCGGCGAGGTCACCAACATCGTGCCCGCCGAGGCGCGGATCAGTGCCGAGGTCCGCTCGGCGGACCTGGACCAGATGCTCGACATCAAGCGCAAGATGATGGCCTGCTTCGAGGGCGCCGCGATCGCCACCGGCTGCACCTGGGAGCAGCGGCGGTCCGAGCCGCGCTACCTGTCCATCGAGCAGGACCCGGCGATGGCCGCGGCCTGGGACGCCAACCTCGCCGCCGAGGGCCGCACCATCGCCCGGCGGCCGGGTGGGGGCGGCGGCTCGACGGACATGGGCAACGTCTCCCGCGTGGTGCCGTCGATCCACCCCGGCCTGGTGATCGAGGGCGCCGGCGGCCCGCCGCACACCATCGAGTTCGCCGCCGCAGCGGCTACCCCGGCCGCCGACGAGGCGGCACTGCTCGGAGCCCGGGTGCTCAGCCGCACCCTGATCGACGTGGCCACCGACGAGTCCGCCCGCGCGGACCTGCTCCGGCGCGCTGCCGACCGGGCACCGGGCGCCACCACGGTGGACCAGGACGGCGACTGAGCCGCTCGACGGGGCACACGACCGTTACGACAGTCGCGTGCCCCCGTCGAGGCGGATGACCTCACCGTTGAGCATCGGGTTGTCGATGATGTGCAGGGCGAGTGCGGCGAAGTCACGCGGATCACCGGGAGTCTTCGGATGCAACGCGCGGCTTCTGAAACCCTGAAGGCTCGCGGGTAGACCGCCGAGCATGGGCGTCGCGAACGGCCCCGGCGCTATTGCAGCCACGCGGATCGCGTGCTCGGCGAGGTTCTGCGCCGCGGGCAGGACCATTCCGGAGACGCCGGCCTTCGACGCCGCATAGGCGAGGGAGCCGCCGTCGTACGCCGCGATCGACGAGACCAGCACGATCACGCCGCGGTCGCCGCAGTCCGGCTCGTTCGCCGACATCGCCTCCGCCGCGGACACCAGCAAGGCCGCCGAACCCGTGAGGTTGACCCGCACCACCCGGTCGAACTCGTCGATCGCCAGCGGTCCCCGACTGCCCAGCACCCTCCGGTTGTGGGCGACGCCGGCGCAGGCGACGGCCACCCGCAGCGGGGCCGAGTCCGTCGCGGCACCCACTGCCGCGCGCACCTCCCCGGCGTCGGTGACGTCGGTCCGGACGAACCGTGCACCGTCGGGGAGCGGGTCCGGCCCCGGGCTCAGGTCGGCGACCACGACCTCGTAGCCGCGTTCGACGAGCATCTCGACGGCGGCCCGGCCCAGCCCCGATGCGCCACCGGTGACGACGGCCGACCTCGTCATCCGTTCGCCAGGTCGCCGCGGAAGCTCTCCTTGAGCCCGAGCATCGCCACGAGCGCGACGGCGGAGACCGCGGCGAGGTACCAGGCGTACAGACCGCTGTGCCCGTTCTTGCCGAGCCACTCCAGCAGGAGCGGCGCGGTGCCGCCGAACACCGCGACCCCCAACGCGTAGGGCAGGCCGGCGCCGAGCGAACGGACCTCGGTCGGGAACTGCTCAGCCATCGCGATCGGGCCGATCGCGGCGAACAGCGCGAAGATCAGCAGGGCGATGAGCTGCGCCAGCAGCAGCCTGCCGGGATTCGGGCCGACGAGGGCGAACATGGGCACCGCCGCGACCGCGGACAGCGCGACGCACCCGAGGAGTAGAGGACGCCTGCCCACGTGATCCGACAGCGCGCCCACGAAGGGCAGGGACGCGGTGAAGAGCACGAGCGCGAGAGTGCTCACGCCGAGCGCGGTGCCGGCGGACATCCCGAGCCCGGTGGCGTACACCGGCAGGTAGGACGCGAACGTGTAGTACCAGACCCCGACGTAGCCCGACAGGAGGAACAGCCGTAGCACGGGACCGCGGTGTGCCCATAGCACCACGAGGTTCGCCGTTGATCCGGTCCGAGCCCGGGCGGACACCGCCTCGAACGCCCGGGATTCCTCCATGTTCCGGCGCAGCCAGAGTGTGATGAGCCCGAGCACGGCGCCGATCGCGAACGGTACGCGCCAGACCCATTCGGTCAGGGTCTCGGCATCGACGGTGCTGCGCAGCAGCCACGCCGTCGCGGTCGCGAGGAGCGAGCCGACCGTCGCGGAGACGTAGTGCAGGCTTCCGTAGGCCCCGCGCTTCCCGGGGGGTGCGACCTCAGCGAGGTAGGAGCCGATCGAGGAGAACTCGCCGCCGGTCGAGAAGCCCTGCATGGCGCGCGCGACGCACAACAGGACAGGGGCGAGGAGCCCGATCGTCGCGTACCCGGGTGAAAGGGCGATGATCAGCGCGCCGAGCGCCATCGCACCGACGGAGATCACGAGTCCGGCCCTGCGCCCGAGGCGGTCGGCCAGCGAGGTGAGCAGGATCCCGCCGAGCGGGCGGAAGAAGAACCCCGTCGCGAAGATCGCGAGCGTGCCGAGCAGTGCGGCACCGGGGTCCGACTTGGGGAAGAAGTTCGCGGCGATCACCGTGGCGAACTGGGCGTAGATCACCCAGTCGTACCACTCCAGGGTATTGCCCAGGCACGCCGCGAGCAGTGCCTTGCGGGGGTTCTTCACACCCGCCCGGCTCTGGACGGATTCACTTGTGGTCACGGAGATCTCCTTGCGGAACGATGGAACCGAACTGGTAAAGGTTGTGGGCGTGGCCCACCTGGTGGTAGCCGAACGCGGCACGTATCGACGTCTCGAAGCCCTGCTGGTCGCGGCAGGCCTCGAGGCTGCGTTTGGCGAGTTTGAGGCCGAGCCTGGACCGGCCGCCGATCCGCACGGCCAGGTCGAGCGTGCGGGCCTCGAGTTCGTCCCGCGGCACGACCTCGGCGACCATGCCGATGGCTAGCGCCTCGGCCGCGCCGATCGCGTCGCCGGTGTAGAGGAGGTGCTTCGCCCGGCGGTGCCCGAGCTCGAAGGCGTGCGCGAAGTACTCGGCGCCGTTCACACCGAAGGCGACGACGGGGTCGCTGAAACTGGCATCGTCGGACGCGACGATGAGGTCCATCGGCCAGACCAGCATGAGCCCGCCCGCGATGACGCGGCCCTGCACCTGCGCGATCGTCGGCTTATCGATGGCGCGCCAGCGCAGTGAGAGCCCCAGGTACATCTCGTCCTCGAAGGCCATGTGCCCCTCGATCCCGGGCGCGGCGTAATCACCGCCGGCACGGACGGACGGCTCGCCGTCGAGGTGGAATCCGCACCGCAGGTCGTGGCCCGCGGAGAAGTCCGGGCCGTCGGCGGCGAGGATGATCACGCGTACCGTGTCGTCGCGCGCCGCCGCAGTGAGGGCGTCGTCCAGCTCGCGGAGCATGCGGGGGTCCTGGGCGTTGCGCTTGGCGGGCCTGGCCAGGTGGATCCGGGCCACGTCGGGGTGCGGTCGCTCGACGCGGATCCGCTCGCTCGGGCCGGCCTCGGTGCTCGCGTCGCCGGTCATACCCGCGCCCCCGCGGCGACCAGAGTGCGCCCGACGATCTCGAGCATGATCTCGTTGGCGCCGCCGTAGATGCGCTGCGCGCGGGCGGCCGTGAACCGTTGGGAAATGGGCGAATCGGCCATGTAACCGGCGCCACCGAAGATCTGCAGGCAGCGATCCGCCACCTGCTGCTCGGCCTCGGAGAACCAGTACTTGGCCATCGCGGCGGCGACGGCGGAGAACTCTCCCCGGAGCAGTTCCGTCACGCACGAATCCAGTGTCCGACGCGCGATCGCGGCGGTGACCTCGCACTGTGCGAGCTGGAACCGCACATGCTGATGCCCGATGAGGGGACGACCGAACGTGGCTCGGGTGTTGGCGTACTCCGTGGTCTCGCGGACCATCTCCTCCATCGCGGCGGTGGCCGCGACGGCGACGAGGAGGCGTTCGGTCGGGAGCTGCTCCTTGAGCATCGCGAAACCCTGTCCCTCGGCACCGAGGAGGTTCCCGGCGGGTACCCGGACGTCGGTGAAGGACAGTTCCGCGGTGTCCGACTCGTGGTGGCCCATCTTGTCGAGGACCCGGGTCACCGCGAAGCCGGGCAGGTCAGCTGTCTCCACCACGAGGAGCGAGAGCCCGCGACCGGCGGCCGACGGATCCGTCGACACCGCCACCACGATCACATCGGCGGCCGCCCCGTTCGTGATGAAGGTCTTGGCCCCGTTGATGACGTACTCGTCGCCCTCGCGCCGTGCGGTGGTGCGGATGGCCTGCAGGTCCGAACCGGTGTCCGGCTCGGTCATCGCGACGGCCCCGATCAGCTCCCCGCGTGCGAGGGCGGGCAGTAACCGGGCCGCGAGCGCCTCGCTGCCGTAGTCGCGCAGGTACGCCGGGACGATCACGCTGTGCACCTGGAACGGTGCCGGCGAGATCCCGCAGCGAACGAACGCATCCAACACGGCGAAGTCGTGGCCGACGTCGCCGTCACCGCCACCGAGGTCGGCCTCAAGGGAGCAGCACCACAGCCCGAGCTTCCCCGCCTCCTGGAAGAAGTCAGTCGACACTCGCTTTTCCTTGCGCCAGCGGTCGAGCTCGGGCAGACCCCGTTCTCGTGCGAACCGCAGGGCGGTTTCAGACAGTGAGCTGTGTTCAGGGCCGTACCAAGATGGCTTCATAGGGCGTCGCCTCGATCGATTACAGGAAGGGGAGATGTCAGTAGGGGGTTGCGCATTTCTGTCTAGTACGGTTCTATGTCAGTTGTCAATAACGTGCTGTGAATCACATACAGGAGGTCCCATGAACACGCGACGCGTTGCGATCGTCACCGGAGCCGGCAGTGGGCTCGGCCGGACCTGCGCCCAGGTGCTGGCCGCGGACGGCTACTCGCCGTTCCTGATCGACATCGACCCCGCCGGCCTCGCCGAGACCGCCCGTCTGATCACCGAGGCGGGCGCCGAGGCCGACACCGAGGTGTGCGACCTGCGCGACGCCGACGAGGTACGTCGGGCCGTGGACGCGCATACCCGCTTCGGCACCCTCGCCGCCGTGGTCAACGTCGCGGGCGTCTGGTACGGCGGCACCGTCGAGGACATCACCGTCGAGGACTGGGACCGCATGCTGGACATCAAGCTGCGCGGCGACTTCCTCACCATCAAGGCAGCGGTGCCTTGGCTCCGCGCGGCCGGCGGAGGCGCCGTCGTCAACATCGGATCCATGTCCGGGCGCACGAAGTCCGTCGCGACGGCGCCGAGCTACGTCGCCGCCAACGCCGGAATCATCGGCCTCACCATGAGCACCGCCAACCAGCACGCGAAGGACCGGATCCGGGTCAACTGCGTCGCGCCAGGGATGATCCGGACGCCCATGCTGGACAACTACTCCGAGGCCGAGCTCGACGCCTTGCGCGCTGCGATCCCGCTCGGCTACCTCTCCGACCCCGAGGAGATCGCGAACGTCGTGGCGTTCCTGATCTCCGACAAGGCCAGCTACATCACCGGCGAGACCGTCAACGTCAACGGGGGCATGTTCATGGTCTGACGCCCCTCGACCCTGACGAAACCGAACCGACAGCCAGAAGGAGTACCCCATGACAAGCGTTTCCGACTTCCCCGCCCGCGTCGTCGTCACCGGCGAGACCGCCGGCCGTTCCCACGTCGCCACTGACCGCGGGGCCGGCACCCGTGCCGAGACACCGACCTTCTCCGTCGCCGACGTCTGGGCGACCGAATCCGTCCCCACCCGGGTCGACTCCGCCGATGCGCTCGACGGGACCCTGCGCCTCGACCCGCCCGCGGGCGGGACGCTGGTGCGGCTCGTCGCCTTCCCGCCCGACGCGGAATGGCAGGGCACCGACGCCTACGCCGGCGCTCTCGCCGACATCGGCGGAGGAGACGATGACGACGCCGCCTCCGGCATGCACGCCACCGACACCGTCGACGTGATCACACTGATCTCCGGTGAACTCGTGGCCGTGCTAGACGACGACGAGGTCGTCCTGCGGCCGGGTGACTCGCTCGTCCAGCGCGGCACCCGGCACGCCTGGAGCAACCGCACCGACGCACCCGCGGTCATCGTCGCGACGATGATCAGCGCCACCCGGCCCCAGTAGCCCCCACCCGCTTCCACGATCGGATCACACGCGATGTACCTGACTCAGAGCCTCCACCGGGCCGTCCAGCAGTTCCCCGACCGCACGGCCTCGGTGTTCGGGCAGCGCTCGTTCACCTTCGCCGAGCACGTGGACCGCGTCGGCCGGCTCGCCTCCGCCCTCCGCACCCTCGGGGTCGGCTCCGGCGACCGGGTGGCGATGCTCGGCCTGAACTCCGACCGCTACCTCGAGTACCTCATGGCGGTGCCCTGGGCCGACGCCGTGCTCGTACCGGTGAACACTCGCTGGAGTCTCGATGAGATCGCGGACAGCTTCGACGACTGCGGGGTCACCGCACTCTTCGTGGACGAGGAGTTCCGTTCCGCCGCGGCGGAACTCACACGTCGTTGCCTCGGGGTGCGGATCGTCGTCGACACCGGGGAGTCGCCCGACGGTGCCGTCCCGGGTTCCCAGCACATCGACACGCTGATCGCGGACTCGGCCCCGGTGCCCGACGCCCGCCGCGGCGGGGACAGCCTCGCAGCCATCTTCTACACCGGCGGCACGACCGGCCGGTCCAAGGGCGTGATGCTCAGCCACGCGAACCTGATGACCTCGGCTCTCGGCAGCGCAGCGTCGGGCTTCTGGGCCACACCGGGCGGAGTCTTCCTGCACACGGCGCCGATGTTCCACCTGGCCGATCTCTGCCAGTGGGCGGCACAGTCGCTCGCCGGGAGTACGCACGTGATCGTCGGCGGGTTCGACCCACAGGCCGTCCTGGAGACGGTTGAGCGGCATCGTGTGACGGACCTGTTCATGGTGCCGACGATGATCCAGATGCTGATCGAGCATCCGGACGTGCACACGCGCGATCTGTCATCGGTGCGTCGCTTCACATACGGCGCGTCACCGATTCCGCCCGCGGTCCTGGACCGGACGTTGGAGCTGTTCCCCGACGTCGAGCTCGGCCAGGCGTACGGCATGACCGAGCTCTCCCCCATCGCGACGCTCCTCGGACCGGACGACCACCGCGCCGAGGGGCCACGCCGGTACTCCGCCGGCCGCGCCGCACCACACAGCGAGGTGATTGTCGTCGACCCTGCGGGGGAGCCAGTTCCGACGGGCGTCGTCGGAGAGATCTGCAGTCGCGGCGGACACGTGATGGCGGGCTACTGGAACCGTCCTGAGGAGACCGCTGCCGCCATCCGGGGCGGCTGGATGCACACCGGCGACCTGGGCTACCTCGACGAGGACGGCTACCTCTTCGTAGTCGACAGGTCCAAGGACATGATCGTCTCCGGCGGTGAGAACGTGTACTCGGCGGAGGTGGAGAAGGTGCTGTCCGGCCATCCCGCGGTCGCACAGTGCGCGATCATCGGCCTTCCCGACGACACCTTCGGCGAGCGAGTGCACGCCGTGGTGGTCATCGCCGAGGGCACCCGAACCGACGCGGCCGAACTGCGCGAGTACGTTGCGAGTCGCATCGCGCGGTACAAGGCGCCGCGCAGCGTCGACTTCATCGACGCGATGCCCCTGTCCGGCGCCGGCAAGATCCTCAAGCGCACACTCCGCGACGGCATCACCGGGGCCGCGCCGTCCGCCTGACGGCGGTCCGGTGCGGGTACGGGAAGATGTGCCCATGACTGAGGTCTCCATCCCCGGCGTCGTCGCGTCGGACATCGCCACCGGGCGGCGGCCGCGCAACCGCAGAGAGACGATCGCCAAGGTCGCCGCGACCCTGTTCGCCGAGCAGGGTTTCGAGGCAGCGCGGATGGACGACATCGCTGCGGCGAGCGGGATCACGGTCCGAGCGCTGTACCGGCACTTCGCCAACAAGGGCGCACTGCTGACCGAGATCGTCGAGACCAGCCAGACCCGCTTTCTCGCCGCGGTCGACGGCGTCGCGGACGGCGTGCCGCCGGCCGCGCGGTTCGGCGATGCGATCGAGCGGCTGGCGCTGGCATCCGAGGACACGGCCCACTTCGCGGTCCTGTGGCAGCGCGAGTCCCGACACCTGGGCGTCGAGGACTACGACCGCCTACGGGACCGCCTGCTCGGGATGATCGCCGCCCTCGGGGGCATGGTCGAGGCGGCCGCCCCCGCGTTGACCCCGTTCCAGCGCGAACTGCGAGCGTGGGCGGCGATCTCGACCGTGGTGGTGCCGCACACGGAGACCGACGGCGCGACCGCGATCGCCGCCGCCCGAGCCCTGCTGAGCACCGCGCCCGCGCCGTCCTTGCAGGCCGTCGCGATCGATACCGCTGCGATCGCCGCCGACGAGACGGTGAGCCGCCGCGAGCGCCTGTTGGCGTCGGCGACCGTGCGGTTCGCCCAGGCCGGCTTCGTGGGCACCGGTATCGATGACATCGGCCGGCCCGCGGGCGTCTCGGGGCCGTCGCTGTATCGGCACTTCGCCTCCAAGACCGACATCCTCGACGCCCTCGCGGAGCGTCGGGCGAGTTGGCTATGGCACGACGCCACGGTGCGTTGGCGCCCGGACGGCGCCGCCGGCGAACGCCTACTGGACCTCACCGAGGCGTTCGTGTGCACCGGCGTCCGATTCCCCCAGCTCATCGGGATCTGGGTGACGGAGAGTTCACACGTCACCGAGCAGGTCAGATCGTCCGTCACCACCTCACTCGGATCGTTCCAGGCCACGTGGTCGGCGGCACTGCAGGCGGCGCGGCCGGACCTGGCCCCCGCGACGTGCACTCGCCTCATCCGCATCGCGGTGCAGGTGGTCGAGGACACCGTGCGAATCCGCCACCTGGCCACGAAGCCCGGGTTCGCAGGAGAGCTCGCCGCCACCGTCGGCGCGATCCTCGACGGCGCGCAGCCGGGTGCCTAGGGCGCGGACGGACCTGGCGGCATGTGCCCCGCCGGCCTCGGACCGTCTACCCTTGCGGACGTGCGCGCAACCCCCGGTCATCCCACTCCCCTGCGCGCACTCGTGGACTACCTCGGGCTGACCAGGCCCGACGGGGCACCGTCGGGCATCGGCACCAGCCACCCCGGCAGCGCGGAGCGCCTGCACACCGACGAACAGCAGTACCCGGATCTCACCCCGGGCGAGAAGCGGACGGTCCGCCGGATCGCGACCTTCGGCGGCGTCGGCGCGGTGCTCATCGCCTTCGGCGCGCTCGGCGTGGGGTCGTTCCCGGTGGTGCAGAACCCGATCGCCGGGCGGCGCCTGATCGGCCTGATGTTCCGCATGCAGTCCACGGCGCTGACGGTGACGATGGTCGGCACGGCGATGCTGATGATCGCGTGGGTGCTGCTGCGCAGGTATACCATCGGCTACCTCAACCCGGCCGCGCACGCGGAGCCGGCGCCCCCGCGCCGGCTCACCCGCCGCGGCTTCGACCGGATCCTGGCGCTGTGGGTGCTGCCCTTCCTGTTCGCGCCGCCGATGTTCAGCAAGGACGTCTACTCCTACCTGGCGCAGTCGGAGATCACCGCGCGCGGCCTGGACCCGTACCGGATCGGCCCGGCCGCGGCGCTGGGCATCGACCACGTCTTCACCCGGTCGGTACCGAACATCTGGCGCGACACCCCCGCGCCCTACGGGCCGCTGTTCCTGTACCTCGGCCGTGGCATCACATGGCTGACCGGCGAGAACGTGGTCGCCGGCGTGGTGCTGCACCGCGTGCTCGCCCTCGCCGGTGTCGCGATGATCGTCTGGGCCCTGCCCCGGCTCGCGCGCCGCTGCGGCGTCAACGAGGTCGCCGCGCTGTGGCTCGGCGCCGCGAACCCACTGGTCATCTTCCATCTGATCGCGGGCATCCACAACGAGGCGCTCATGCTCGGCATGATGCTCGTCGGCATGGAGTGGGCGCTCCGCGCGATCGACTCCGGACTCCCCTTCCTGAACGGCCTCACCCCCACGCGTGCGGGCGGCCTGCTCACCGCGGGCGCCGCGATGATCGCGCTCTCCGGCCTGATCAAGATCACCTCCGTGCTCGCGCTCGGCTTCATCGGCATGGCGCTGGCACGCAGGCTCGGCGGCAGCTTTCCGGACATCGGCGGCCGGCTGCGCGACTGGCGCACCGCTCTCGCCGAGTGGCGGCCGAACGCGGGCCGCACCCTGGTCGCGCTCGCGATGTCCGCGGGTTTCCTCACGGTCGTGCTGGTGATCGTGGTGGTCGTGGTCTGCCAGGTCACGGGTCTGGGGTACGCCTGGCTCGACGCCGGCATCCTGGGCACCGCGAACAAGGTCCGGTCGTGGCTCTCCATTCCGACGGTGCTGGGGCTGGGTACGGGCCAGATCGGCGTGCTTCTGGGCCTCGGCGACCACACGACGGCGATCCTCGCGATCACCCGGCCGATCGCCGCCTTCCTCGCCGCCGTGATCGTGCTCCGCATGCTCATCGCCACGCTGTCCGGCCGGATCCATCCCGTGGGCTCGCTCGGCATCTCGATGGCGGCGCTGGTGCTCCTGTTCCCCGTGGTGCAGCCCTGGTACCTGCTCTGGGCGATCGTGCCGCTCGCGGCGTGGGCCACCGCGCCCGGATTCCGCCTGGCCGCCGTCATCGTCTCGGGCGTCATCTCGGTGATGCTCATGCCCAACGGCGGTGAGATCGAGCCCTACGTGATCGCCAAGGCCGGGATGTCGACGGTGGTCATCGTCGCGCTGGCCGTCTACCTCGCCTTCGAGGTCCCACGCCACCGGGAACGGCGCCGGGGCACCGGCCGAGTAGTCTGACTACCCGTGCCCGCACTGTCCGCGACCTCCGTCACCAAGCGATTCGGCGACGTCGTCGCCGTCGACGGACTCGATCTGACCGTGGAACGCGGCAGCGTTCTCGCCCTCCTCGGACCCAACGGCGCCGGCAAGACGACCACGGTCGAGCTGTGCGAGGGCTTCGACTCCCCCGACTCCGGCCGCATCGAGGTCCTCGGCCTCGACCCGGTCGCCGACGCCGCGCGGCTCAAGCCCCGGATCGGCGTGATGCTGCAGGGCGGCGGCGCCTACCCCGGCGCGAAGACCGGCGAGATGCTGCGCCTGGTGGCCGCGTACGCCGCGAACCCCCTCGACTCCGACTGGCTGCTGTCGACGCTCGGGCTCGCCGACGTGGTGAACGTCAGCTACCGCCGGCTCTCCGGCGGCCAGCAGCAGCGCCTGTCGCTGGCCTGCGCGCTCGTCGGTCGGCCCGAACTGGTCTTCCTCGACGAGCCCACCGCGGGCCTGGACGCGCAGGCCCGCCTGCTCGTCTGGGACCTCGTCGCCGCGCTGCGCCGGGACGGCGTCACCGTCCTGCTCACCACCCACCTGCTCGACGAGGCCGAGGCGCTCGCCGACCGGGTCGTCATCATCGACCACGGCCGCGCGGTCGCCGACGGCACGCCGGAGGAGCTGACCCGGGCCGGCGCGGAGCACGAACTGCGGGTGAGCGCACCGTCGGGCCTGGACACCGCGGCGCTGGCCGCGCGGCTGGGCCCCGGCTTCACGGCGACGGTGGACGCGACGGACGCGCACGGCTCGGTCTACGTGATCAGAGGCGGTGAGGTGACGCCCACCGTGATCGCCGAGACCACCGCGCATCTCGCGGCGCAGGGCGTGCTGCTGACGGACCTGCGCGTGGGCACGCGGACCCTGCAGGACGTCTTCCTGGACCTGACCGGCCGCGACCTGAGGGGATGACGTGACCCGAACCGAGCCCCGATTCGCCCCCGGCACCTTCCTGCCGAACCCCGAGGCGGCACGCCCCGCCGCGATGCTGGCGGCGCAGACCCGGATGGAACTGACGCTCCTGCTGCGCAACGGCGAACAGCTGCTGCTGACCATGTTCATCCCGATCGCGCTGCTCGTCGGCTTCGCGGTGCTCCCGATCGGCGGCGATGCGACTCGGATCGACGCGCTGGTCCCGGCCGTGATGGCCGTGGCGGTGATGTCGACGGCGTTCACCGGCCAGGCCATCGCCGTCGGCTTCGATCGGCGGTACGGCGCGCTCAAGCGGCTCGGCGCCACCCCACTGCCCCGGTGGGGCGTGATCGGCGGCAAGACCCTCGCCGTGGTGCTGGTGGTGATCCTGCAGGCGGTGATCCTCGGCGGCATCGGCCTCGCGCTGGGCTGGCGCCCGGAACCGGCGGGCCCGCTGCTGTGGGTGCCGGTCCTCGCCCTGGGCGTCTTCGCCTTCGCCTCGCTCGGGCTGCTGCTCGGCGGCACGCTCAAGGCGGAGATCGTGCTCGCGCTGGCGAACCTGCTGTGGTTCGTGATGGGCGCGATCGCCTCCCTCGTCGTGGTCCGCGAGCACGTGCCCGACGCGGTGGTGCTGCTCGCCCGGCTGTCCCCGTCGGGCGCGCTGACCGAGGCCCTGACCCGCGCGGCCGAGGGCGGCGTCGCCGACTGGCTCGGCCTCGCCGTGCTCGCGGCGTGGGGCCTGGCCGGCTCAGCCGCGGCAGTGCGGCTGTTCCGCTTCACCGGTTAACCACTACAGGCTGTAGTAGCTTTGCGGCGCCCACGTACGATGATCGGCGTGTACCAGCTCTTCCTGCGCCTCGTCGACCGCCTGCCGCTCCCCAGCGCGAGGGCGCAGCAGCGGTTCGCGCTCGCCGCGCTGCTCTCCCAGGCGCTGATCGCCGTCACCGGTTCCGTGGTCCGGGTGACCGGGTCCGGCCTGGGCTGCCCCACCTGGCCCAAGTGCTTCGACGATTCGCTGCTGCCGATCCCGCAGGACGAGGTCCCGTGGTGGCACCAGGCGATCGAGTTCGGCAACCGGCAGATCGCGGTGTGGATCGTGGTCACCACGTCGGTCGCCATCGTGCTGGCCGTGACCCGCGCCCGGCGGCGCCGGGAGATCCTGGTCTACGCATGGATCCTGCCCTTCTCCACCTTCGCGCAGGGCATCCTCGGCGGCATCACCGTGCTCACCGGCCTGCGCTGGTGGGTCGTGGGTGCGCACATGCTGGTCTCCTGCGCGATGGTCTGGATCGCCGCGACGCTGTACGCCAAGGTCGGAGAACCCGACGACGGTGCCGAGATCGAAGCCGCCCCCGCGGGCGCCCGGCGACTGGTGGCGGGCTCCGCGGTCGTCATGGCGTTCGTGCTGGCCGCGGGCGTCGTGGTGACCGCCGCCGGCCCGCACGCGGGCGACCGGACCAATCCGAAGGCGATCGACCGGCTCGACGTGTCGATCCCGCTGCTGTCCTTGACCCACGGGATCCTGGTCGCGGTGTACGTCGTGATCCTGATCGCGGCCGCCGTGCTCATCGCCCGCGGACCGTCGAGCGAGGCCGTGCGGCGGCGCGTGAAGATCGTCTTCGTGGTGGTCGCGGCGCAGTCGCTGATCGGCGTGGTCCAGTACTTCACCGGCGTCCCCGCGCTGCTCGTCGTGCTGCACGTCGCGGGCGCGATGTCGGTGATCGCCGAGACCGCGATCCTCTACCGGCTGATGTCGGCGCGGGTGCTGCGCGGCTCCGACATCACGCCGGATAGGCTGGCCGCATGAGTGACCAGGCACCCGGCAACGTCGTCTCCCGCCTGAAGGGCTTCGCCGCCAAGCACGACGGTGCGACCGCCGTGCTGCAGTACATGGGTGAGGAGGGGGTGCGAATCACCCTCGTCGGCGGCGACGGGATCATGGGCGACCAGATCGTCGCGAACCCCGCGCAGGCCAAGGACGCCGCCGAGCGCGCCGGCATCGACACCTCCGAGTGGGATCGTGAGCTGGTCAGCCGCGCCACCACCGAGCCCGGCCACCACAAGCGCATGGCCGGCTACCGCGCCCTCGATCACTAGCCGATCACCGGGCCGGCCGGGCCTCAGGCCCGCTCGTACTGCGCCAGGATCACACCGATGTCGAAGACGCGGTGCGAGGTCAACGCCCACTGCTGCGGCGCGAAGCCGCCCGCGAACAATGGGATCCCGTCTCCGGCGGTGACCGGGTAGATCTTCAGCGCGAGCCGGTCGACCTCGGGTGCGAGCGTCGCCGCCAGCGCTCCCCCGCCGCAGAGCCAGATGTCGCCGCCGTCCTCCCGCTTGAGCGCCCGCATGTGCTCGACGGGGTCGTCCGCGACGATCTCCACCGCCGGGAAGTCCGCCGGGTCCAGCGACCGCGAGTAGACGATCGTCCGCAGGTGCGAGTACGGATCCGTCACGCCCAGATCGGCGCCGACCCGGTAGGTCGTGGTCCCCATGACCACGGTATCCCACTTGGTGAGCGGCGGGGTGATACCGAGCGCCTCGTGCAGGCCCGTCGGCAGGCCGTCGCCCCACTCCTCGTTCATCTGCCGCGAGTACTCCTCGTCGACGGGGTAGAAGTCGTACTGGCCCTCGGGGCCGGCGATCCTGCCGTCGAGCGAGACGGCGACGTAGTAGACGAGTGAGCGCATGTGTCCCACCCTACGGACGGCTGGGAATAGCCCGGCGGCACGGAGGTTTGAACGTCACATGCGCGCTATCACTGTGACCGAACACGGCGGCCCCGAAGTCCTCACCTACGGCGAGGCACCGGATCCGGTGCCCGGCCCGGGCCAGGTGTTGGTCCGCACCAATGCCATCGGGGTCAACTTCATCGACACCTATTTCCGCGAGGGCATGTACCCCACGCCGCTGCCGTACATCCCGGGCAGCGAGGGGTCGGGCACCGTCGTCGCGCTGGGCGAGGGGGTCACGGACCGATCGGTCGGCGATGTGGTGGCCTGGTGCGACGGACCCGGCTCCTACGCGGAGCTGGTGAACGTCCCGGCCGACCGCACCGTCGTGGTACCCGACGGTGTCGCGCCCGAGGTCGCGGCGTCCGTCCTGCTGCAGGGCATGACCGCCCACTACCTGACCCACGACTCGCACCCGGTGCAGGCGGGCGAGACGGTCCTGGTGCATGCGGGCGCGGGCGGCACGGGCCTGCTGGTCACCCAGCTGGCGACGGCCCTCGGGGCCCGCGTGATCACGACGGTCTCCACGGACGAGAAGGAACAGCTCTCCCGCGGCGCGGGGGCCTGGCAGGTGCTCCGCTACGACGAGGACATCGCTGCTCGGGTGCGCGAGCTGACGGACGGCGAGGGCGTGGCCGCGGTCTACGACGGGGTGGGCAAGGACACCTTCGAGTCCTCGCTGCTCGCGACGCGGCACCGGGGCATCGTCGTGTTGTTCGGCGCGGCGTCGGGGCCCGTCCCGCCCTTCGACCTGCAGCGCCTCAATCCACTGGGCTCGCTGTTCGTGCAGCGCCCGACGCTGACGCATCACGTCGCCACCCCGGAGGACTTCGCACGGCGCAGCGGCGCGGTGCTCGACGGCCTGCGCGAGGGCTCGCTCCGGTTCACCGTCGGCGCGACGTACCCGCTCGCCGAGGCCGGGCGCGCCCACACGGACCTGCAGGCACGCCGGACCACGGGCTCGGTGGTGCTACTCCCCTGATCCGACGGCTGCGGGGAGGGCGGCACCGTCGGACGGGCGGCCGTCGAGCCATCGACGGTAGCGGCCCAGGGCCCGCCGGACGACGACGAGGTCGGCGAGGAGGGCCGTGACGGGCCGCACGCCGGGGCGGGGGTGTTTCCCCGCGGCCATGCGGCGCAGCTGGTAGCGCACCTGCCCCATCTGCGCGGTCGACGCGACGGCCTTGTTCCTCCAGGTGACGGGCCGCAGGGCGCCGACGGTGCCCGTGCCCGCCCGCCAGCGCGCGGGCAGGTCCGGGGTCACGGCGAGCGCCGTGCCGATCCCGACGACGGCGACGTTCTCGGCGAGCACGGCCTCCGCGGTCTCGCGGCGGGTGATGCCGCCGGTCAGCATGAGCGGCACCTCGCTGGTGACGGCCAGGTCGGCGGCGAGCTCGAGGAAGTAGGCCTCGCGCGCGACGCTCCGGGCGTCGCCGGGCCGGCCGACGGCCGCGGGACCGGTCGAGCGGCCGGTCATCGCAGGGCTCTCGTAGCTGCCGCCGGAGATCTCGACGAGGTCGACCCCGAGCGGCGCGAGCATCGCGATCACGGCCTGCGCGTCGGTGGCGTCGAAGCCGCCGCGCTGGAAATCCGCGGAGTTGAGCTTGACGGCCACCGCGAACTCCGGTGAGACCTCCGCGCGAACGGCGCGGACCACGTCGAGCAGCAGGCGCGCGCGGTTCTCGAGCGACCCGCCCCATTCGTCGGTGCGGTTGTTGACCAGTGGCGAGAGGAACTGCGAGAGCAGGTAGCCGTGCGCTGCGTGCACCTCCACCCCGTCGAATCCGGCCTCCTCCGCCCGGCGGGCGGTCGTGGCGAAGCGGGCGACGGTGGTGTGGATCTGCGCGGCGGTCATGGCGACGGGAACCGCGAACCGGCTCGAGAGCGCACGGCCGAGGTCGACGGACTTCGCCGACGGCCCCCAGGCGACGCCCGGCATGTCCTTCTGGATCTGCCGCCCGGGGTGGCTGATCTGCATCCAGACGCTCGCGCCGTTCTCCTTGGCCGCCGCGGCCCAGGCCCGGAAGGGTTGCAGCGGCGAGCGGGCGTCGAGGACCACGGCGCCGGGCCCGGTGAGCGCCTCGGCGTGGACCATGACGTTGCCGGTGATGAGGAGTCCGGTGCCACCGGCACCCCAGCGCCGGTAGAGCTCGATGAGCCGGCCGTCGGGCGCCTGCTCGGCGCCGGCGAGTCCCTCCTCCATCGCGGCCTTGGCGATGCGGTTGGGGAGGACGGCACCGGAGCGCAGAGTCAGCGGGGAGAACAGGTGGGGCATGGGAGGCCTTCCGACGTGCGATGTTAACACTGCTTACTCGATGTGAGCGACGTCAACACTAGAGCGACATGTAAGCGGTGTCAACACTGAGGTAGATTGATCCCCATGAGCACCACGTACCACCACGGCGACCTGCCGGGCACCCTGGTCAACGCCGCGGTCGAGATCCTCGACGAGGAGGGCGGCGCCAACGACCTGTCGCTGCGCGCAGTGGCCCGGCGGGCGGGCGTCTCGACCGCTGCGCCCTATCGCCACTTCCCCGACCGCGGCGCGCTGATCTCAGCCGTCGCGGCGGTCGGCTACCGCGAACTCGCCGTCGCACTGAACGACGCCTGCCCGGCACCGTCAGGCCCGGACGACCTGGCCGATATCGCGGTCGCCTACGTGGACTTCGCGCTGCAGCGCACGGGACTGTTCCGGGCGATGTTCGCCGAGCCCTGCGGCACCGATCCGGACCGGGTCGAGGCCGTCGAGATGATCAAGGCCTACCTCACGGGCCTGATCAGCCAGACGCTGCCGGGAGCAGCCGGCGAGGACACCGCCACCGCCGTGTGGGCGCTGGTCCACGGCCTCGCCTTCCTGCACCTGGACGGCAAGCTCGACGCCTCCTCGCCGGAGGAGGTGCACTGCCGCGTCCGCGCCACGGCGAACGCCGCGCTGCACATCGCCTGAGCCCGCAGCGGTTCAGCGACCCGCGAACTCGGCAAGACCGTCGCCGGAGAGTTCGGCCAGGTACGCGGACCGGCCCGTCAGGGCCATGACCAGCGCCAGCGTGGTTCCCGCGACCTCGGGCCCGGAGCCCGCGGTGAAGTCACCGTCGGTCGCGCGGAGCCGCAGCCCGCGGGCCCGCGACGCGGACGGCACCATCATGTCCGACCCGGCGTAGAAGCGCGCGAGCGGCGTGAGCGCCTCGATCGGATACGCGCGCCGCAGGCCCGACGGCCGGCGGATGTCCTCCGCGTGGACCACGCTCTCGCCGAGCATCGCCACGACGGGGATCGGCGCCTTGGTCCTGCTGGTCCGCACCGCGCGGAACCGCCGCAGGGTGTCGGCCGAGTCCTCGCCGAGGCGTTCGGCCAGGCGCTGTGCGACATTGGCGTCGAAGTCGAACCGGTTGCGCAGCACCCCCGCGAACCAGACGAGGGGGTTGTCGGAGGCGCCGGCGGTCATGTGCGCGAGCACCTCGCGGACCGTCAGTCCCACGCACAGCGACTCGGTTCGCCACTGCTCCTCGGTGAAGTCCGTCAGGTCGTCGGCGAGCGCCGCCCGTTCGGCGAAGGTCAGGTCCCAGAGGCGCGCGACCATGTCGGGTCCGTCAGAGGCCGAGCAGCTGCCCGACGGTGCTGTAGTTGAGGATCGAGTCGACCGAGAGCGCGCAGAACAGCAGCGCCAGGTAGTTGTTCGACTGCAGGAAGACCTTGAGCGGCTTGATCTCCTGACCCGCCTTGGTCTGCGTGTAGAGCTTGTGCACGGCGTAGAGGAACCAGCCGCCGCACAGCGCCGCGGCGACCGCGTAGACCAGGCCCGCGGCCGGGATCAGCACGAGCGTGGTGATGACGGTGGCCCACGTGTACCAGACCATCTGGCGCGCGACGACGGTCTCCGGCGCCACGACGGGCAGCATCGGCACGCCTGCAGCCTTGTAGTCCTCCCGGTAGCGCATGGCCAGCGCCCAGGTGTGGGGCGGCGTCCAGAAGAAGATCACCAGGAACAGCACGATCGCCGGCCACCCGATGGTGTTGGTGGCGGCCGCCCAGCCCACCAGCGTGGGCATGCAGCCGGCGGCGCCGCCCCAGACCACGTTCTGCGAGGTCCGGCGCTTGAGCAGCATCGTGTAGACGAACAGGTAGAACGCGATGGTGACCAGCACGAGCACGGCCGAGAGCACGTTCGCCATGACGGACAACCAGGCGAACGAGGCGGCCGCGAGCACCAGGCCGAAGATCAGGGCGTGCCGGACCGGCACCGCGTGCCGCGCGAGCGGACGACGCTCGGTGCGCTTCATCTTCTGGTCGATGTCGGCGTCCGCGACCATGTTCAGGGTGTTCGCCGACGCGGCGCCCAGCCAGCCGCCGAACAGCGTCGAGAGGATGAGCGGGAGGTTCACGTGGCCGCGGTCCGCGAGCAGCATCACCGGGATGGTGGCCACGAGCAGCAGTTCGATGACCTTCGGCTTGGTCAGGGCGATGTACGCCAGCACGGTCTGCCCCGCGCGGCCGGCGAAGGAGGTGGGCGCCGACACGGCCGTCGAGCGAGCGTCTGGGGTGTTCGTCCCGTGCCCGCCCTTGAAAACCATGTGTGCCGCACTCTCTTCTTCACACGTCCAGGCGCCGCCCGGACTCGTTTCCTCCCCAGCCGGGGCTGACCGACCGCGGGCGGAGGGGCGACTGCCCCGCCGCGGATCCGCGACCGGCGCAGACCCCATCTACTACGTGCCATGGTAGTCCTCCGGTCGCGCGTCGCCGAATCGGGTTCGCCCACGCGAATCACGGTCACGCCCGGGCCGCGCCCCTGAGCGGTGGTTTCCGCAGATGGCACAACAGCGCCGAGTAGGGTTGAGTCGAGCACGCACGCCCCCACGACCAGGAGAGCCCGCCCGCCGTGACCAGCACCGCCGAGATCCACGCACTCACCACGCCGCACCACCCCGCCGACTGGACCGATCTCGACACGCGCGCGGTCGACACGGCCCGGGTCCTGGCCGCCGATGCGGTCCAGAAGGTCGGCAACGGCCACCCCGGCACCGCCATGAGCCTGGCGCCCCTGGCATACACCCTGTTCCAGAAGATCATGGTCCACGACCCGTCGGACACCGACTGGATCGGCCGCGACCGGTTCGTGCTCTCCTGCGGCCACTCCTCCCTCACCCTGTACCTGCAGCTGTACCTGGGCGGCTTCGGCCTCGAGCTCGCGGACATCGAGGCGCTGCGCACCGAGGGTTCACTGACCCCCGGCCACCCCGAGTACCGCCACACCCGCGGCGTGGAGATCACCACCGGCCCGCTCGGCCAGGGCCTGGCCTCCGCCGTCGGCATGGCGATGGCCTCCCGCTACGAGCGCGGCCTGTTCGATCCGCAGACCGCCCAGGGCCAGAGCCCGTTCGACCACTTCATCTACGTCATCGCCTCCGACGGCGACATCGAGGAGGGCGTCACCTCCGAGGCCTCGTCCCTGGCCGGCACCCAGCAGCTGGGCAACCTGATCGTCTTCTACGACGACAATAAGATCTCCATCGAGCACAACACCGACATCGCCCTCTCCGAGGACGTCGCGAAGCGGTACGAGGCCTACGGCTGGCACGTCCAGTACGTCGAGGGCGGCGAGAACGTCACCGCCATCGAGGAGGCCACGGCCGCGGCGAAGGCCGTCACCGACAAGCCGTCGATCATCATCGTGCGCACGATCATCGGCTTCCCCGCCCCGACCAAGATGAACACCGGCGGCGTGCACGGCTCCGCGCTCGGCACCGACGAGGTCGCCGCCGTCAAGCAGATCCTCGGCTTCGACCCGGAGAAGAACTTCGACGTCGCACCCGAGGTCATCGCCCACTCGCGCGAGCTGATCAAGCGCGGCAAGGCCGAGCACGAGGCGTGGGACGTCAGGTTCGACGCCTGGGCCGCCGCCAACCCCGAGCGCAAGGCCCTCCTGGACCGCCTCGAGGCCGGCACCCTGCCCGAGGGCTGGGACGCCGACCTGCCCACCTGGAGCGCCGAGGACAAGCCGCTCGCGACCCGCGCCGCGTCCGGCGCCTTCCTCGCGGCCGCCGGGCAGACCCTGCCCGAACTGTGGGGCGGCTCCGCCGACCTCGCCGGCTCGAACAACACCACCATCAAGGGCGCCGACTCCTTCGGCCCGACGTCGATCTCCACCGACGACTGGAACGCCCAGCCCTACGGCCGCACCCTGCACTTCGGCATCCGCGAGCACGCCATGGGCTCGATCCTCAACGGCATCGTCCTGCACGGCCCGACCCGCCCCTACGGCGGCACCTTCCTCCAGTTCGCCGACTACATGCGTCCCGCCGTCCGCCTCGCCGCGCTGATGGACATCGACCCCATCTACGTCTGGACCCACGACTCCGTCGGCCTCGGCGAAGACGGCCCCACCCACCAGCCGGTCGAGCACCTGGCCGCGCTCCGCGCCATCCCCGGCCTGAACGTCGTCCGGCCCGCCGACGCCAACGAGACCGTCGCCGCCTGGAAGGCGACCCTCGAGCGCACCGGCGGCAACGGCCCCACCGGTCTGATCCTCAGCCGCCAGGGCCTGCCGATCCTGGCCGGAACGTCCGCCGAGGGCGTCGCGCGGGGCGGTTACGTCCTCCAGGACGCCGACGGTGCCGCACCCGACGTCATCCTCATCGGCACCGGTTCCGAGGTGCAGTACGCGGTCGAGGCCGCCGCACTCCTGGCCGGCAAGGGGATCAAGGCCCGCGTCGTCTCGATGCCCTGCGTCGAGTGGTTCCACGCCCAGGACCAGGCCTACCAGGACAGCGTGCTGCCGCCCGCCGTCAAGGCCCGCGTCGCCGTCGAAGCCGGCATCGCGCAGTCGTGGTGGCGCATCGTCGGCGGCTTCGGCGAGGTCGTCTCGCTCGAGCACTTCGGCGAGTCCGCCTCCGACAAGGTCCTGTTCACCAAGTACGGATTCACCGGCGAGAACGTGGCCCAGAAGGCCGAACAGTCCCTCGCCAACCTGAAGGGATAACCCACACCATGGCTCAGAACCCGAATCTCGCCGCCCTCTACGAGGCAGGCGTCTCCGTCTGGCTCGACGACCTGTCGCGGAGCCTCATCGCCTCCGGCGACCTGAAGACGCTGACCGAGACGGACTCCGTCACGGGCGTCACCACCAACCCCGCGATCTTCCAGGCCGCGCTCTCCAAGGGCACCGACTACGACGGTCAGGTCGCCGAGCTCGCCGCCCGCGGCGCCGACGTGGACGAGACGATCCGCACCGTCACCACCGACGACGTCCGCAACGCCTGCGACGTCCTCGCGCCGATCTTCGAGAAGACCGGTGGCCTGGACGGCCGCGTCTCGATCGAGGTCGATCCGCGCCTCGCCCACGACACCGATGGCACCGTCGCCCAGGCGATCGAGCTCCACCGCATCGTGGACCGGCCGAACGTCCTGATCAAGATCCCCGCCACGCTGGCCGGCCTGCCCGCGATCACTCGCGTCATCGCCGAGGGCATCTCCGTCAATGTCACGCTGATCTTCTCCGTCGAGCGGCACCGCCAGGTGATGGCCGCCTACCTCGACGGCATCGAGCAGGCGGCCGCGGCCGGCAAGAACGTCGCCGACATCTACTCGGTCGCCTCCTTCTTCGTCTCCCGCGTCGACACCGAGATCGACAAGCGGCTCGAAGCGATCGGCACCGACGCGGCGCTCGCCCTGCGCGGCAAGGCCGGCCTCGCCAACGCGCGCCTCGCCTACGCCGCCTACGAAGAGGTCTTCGGCGGCGCCCGCTTCGCCGCGATCGAGGGCGCCAACGTCCAGCGTCCGCTCTGGGCGTCGACCGGCGTCAAGAACCCGGAGTACCCGGACACGCTGTACGTCGCCGGCCTCATCGCACCGAACACCGTCAACACCATGCCCGGCGCCACGATGACCGCCTTCGCCGACCACGGCGAGGTCACCGACGGCACGATCCTCGGCCGCGCCGAGGAGTCCGCGCAGGTCTTCAGCGACCTCGAGGGCGCCGGCGTCGACCTCGCCGAGGTCTTCGAGGTGCTCGAGACCGAGGGCGTGGAGAAGTTCGAGGAGGCCTGGCAGAAGCTGCTCGACGCGACCGCCGCGCAGCTCAAGGACAAGGCCTCCTAACCGGTGCCCCGGACGAAGCACCCCGCGACCACGCGCCGATACCGGTCGGGCGGGATCCGATGATGCCCGGCAATCCCCTTCGTGACCCGAAGGACCGTCGGCTGCCGAGGATCGCGGGGCCCTCGTCCCTGGTGATCTTCGGCGTCACCGGCGACCTCTCCCGGCGCAAGCTCATGCCCGCGGTGTACGACCTGGCCAACCGCGGCCTGCTTCCGCCGGGCTTCTCCCTGGTGGGCTTCGGCCGCCGCCCGTGGACCGACGAGGACTTCGCGGCGACGGTCCGGGAGGCGGCGAAGGCGCACTCGCGCACCGAGTTCCGCGAGGACGTCTGGGAGCGCCTCGCCGAGGGCATCCGGTTCGTCCAGGGCGAGTTCGACGACGACGACGCCTTCGATCGCCTCTCGGCGACGTTGGCGGACCTCGACGCCGAGCGCGGCACGGGCGGTAACACCGCCTTCTACCTGTCGATCCCGCCCGGCGCCTTCCCCACGGTGTGCGAGCAGCTCAAGCGCTCCGGCCTCGCGGATCAATCGCACGGCTGGCGGCGGGTGGTCATCGAGAAGCCCTTCGGGCACGACCTGGAGTCGGCGCAGCAGCTCAACGCCGTGGTCAACGACGTCTTCCCCGAGCAGTCGGTCTTCCGGATCGACCACTACCTCGGCAAGGAGACGGTGCAGAACATCCTCGCGCTGCGCTTCGCGAATCAGCTCTTCGAGCCGACGTGGAACAGCCACTACGTGGACAGCGTGCAGATCACGATGGCGGAGGACATCGGCCTGGGCGGCCGCGCCGGGTACTACGACGGCATCGGCGCGGCCCGCGACGTCATCCAGAACCACCTGCTCCAGCTCATGGCGCTCGTCGCGATGGAGGAGCCGACCAGCTTCCACCCGGCGGAGCTGCAGGCGGAGAAGATCAAGGTCCTCTCGGCCGCCTCTCCCGTCGAGCCGCTGTCGGAGACCTCCGCCCGAGGCCAGTACGGTCCCGGCTGGCAGGGCAGCGAAAAGGTCGTCGGCCTGCTCCAGGAGGAGGGGTTCAGCACGACCTCCACCACGGAGACCTTCGCCGCGATCACCGTCGAGATCGCCTCCCGGCGGTGGGCGGGGGTGCCCTTCTACCTGCGCACGGGCAAGCGGCTCGGGCGCCGGGTCACCGAGATCGCGCTGATCTTCAAGCGCGCGCCGCACCTGCCCTTCGACGACACCATGACCGCCGAGCTGGGCCAGAACGCGCTCGTCATTCGCGTGCAGCCCGACGAGGGCGTGACGCTCCGGTTCGGTTCCAAGGTGCCGGGCAGCTCGATGGAGGTCCGCGACGTCAACATGGATTTCAGCTACGGCGAGGCCTTCACGGTGAGTTCCCCCGAGGCCTACGAGCGGTTGATCCTCGACGTGCTGCTCGGCGAGCCCTCGCTGTTCCCCGTGAACGCCGAGGTCGAGCTCTCGTGGAAGATCCTCGACCCGGTCCTCGAGATGTGGGCGCAGAGCGGTAGGCCCGAGGAGTACGAGTCCGGGTCCTGGGGCCCGGCATCGGCCGACGAGATGCTGGCCCGGACCGGAAGGACGTGGCGCCGCCCATGATTCTCGATCTGCCGGACACGTCCACGCAGGACGTCTCGAAGCAACTCGTGCGCCTGCGCGAGTCGGGAGGCGCGGTCACGCTGGGCCGCGTCCTGACGCTCATCATCTCCGCCGAGGAGGGCGAGCCCACCGAGAGCGCGATCGAGGCGACCAACGCCGCGTCGCGCGAGCACCCGTGCCGCGTCATCGTGGTGGCCCGCGGCCCCCGCGCGGAGCGGACCCGCCTCGACGCCCAGATCCGCGTGGGCGGCGACGCGGGCGCGTCCGAGGTGGTGGTGCTGCGCCTGTTCGGCGAGCTGGCCGACCACAGCGCCTCCGTGGTCGTGCCCTTCCTGCTCCCGGACACCCCCGTCGTCGCGTGGTGGCCCGGCGTGGCCCCCGCGGTGCCGTCCGCCGACCGGATGGGCCGCCTCGCGAGCCGGCGCATCACCGACGCGACCGCCTCCGCCGACTCGGTCGCCGTGCTGGCGCAACGCCGCGACGGCTTCGCGCCGGGCGATTCGGACCTGGCCTGGTCGCGGATCACGCCGTGGCGTGCGCTCCTGGCGTCCGCGCTCGACCAGCCGCCGTTCGAGCCGATCACCTCGGCGGTCGTCACGGGACCGTCGAACAGCCCCGGCGTCGACCTGCTCGCGGGCTGGTTGCGGGCGCGGCTCGACGTGCCCGTGCAGCGCCGGGCGGGCAGCTTCGAGGTGCAGCTCGACCGCGCGAGCGGGCCGCTGCGCCTGGAGTTCGACCAGAACTCGACCGCCGTCCTCGTGCGGCCGGGTCAGCCCGACGGCCGCGTCGTGATCCGCCGGCGGGACGTGGCCGACTGCCTGGCGGAGGAACTGCGCCGGCTCGACGATGACGACATCTACTTCACGGCGTTGGACGGCGTGTCCGACGTGGACCGATCGGAGATGCCCTGATGACCACACCGAAGGCCACCGTCCGCACGTTCGACGACGCCGCCGCCCTGGTCGCGGCGGCGGCCGACGACCTGGTCGGGGTGATCGCGCAGGCGCAGGCCGACCGCGGCTTCGCCTCGATCGTGCTGACCGGCGGCACGAACGGTAATGCGCTCTCGGCGGCGTTGCGGGACAAGGAGATCGACTGGTCAAGGGTCGACGTCTTCTTCGGCGACGAGCGTTTCGTCGCGGGCGACGATCCCGACCGCAACGTGCTCCAGGCCGAGGACGCGCTGCTGGCGCACGTCCCGGTTCCCGACGCGAACGTCTACCGCTTCCCCGCCGCCGACGAGTTCAACGGCGACGGCGAGCTCGCGGCGCGGGTGTACGCGAAGCGCCTGGCGGACAACGCCGCCGCCCGCGGCAACGCGGTGCCGGTGGGCACGGGCACCGTCCCGCGGTTCGACGTGCACCTGCTCGGCATGGGCGGCGAGGGGCACATCAACTCGCTGTTCCCGCACACCGATGCGGTCCGCGAACAGGACGCGACGGTGGTCGCGGTGGAGGGCTCCCCCAAGCCGCCTCCGCGGCGATTGACGCTGACGCTGCCCGCTGTCGGAGCGGCCCGCCGAGTCTGGTTCCTCGTCTCGGGCGAGGACAAGTCGGAGGCCGTCGCCGCCGGAGTCGGCGGCGCCTCGCCGGAGGACTGGCCCTGCGCCGGCGCGCACGGCTCGGAGGAGACGGTCTGGTACCTCGACGGTGCCGCCGCCTCCCAGCTCGACTAGGACTGTTCCAGCACGATCGTCGGGACGCCCAGCGCGGGATCCTTGATCGTCGCGACGCGGGTGCCCGGCTTGGCGCCGCGGCGCACCTCGCTGACGGTGACGCCCTCGTCGGTCAGGCGGGCGCGCGTCGCGTCGGCGTCGACGGTGCGCCACGCGAGGCCCCACAGGCCGTCCGGCCCGGCGGGATCGACTCCCTCGCCCTCCTGCAGGACGACCTCCACGAGCAGGTCACCGCGGCGGAGGAAGAGCTGATGCACTCCCCAGGACTGGACGCGGTCCAAGCGGAGGTCGAAGTCGAGCCGGCCGCAGAGCGTGGCGATGATCCGGTCGCGGTTCGGCGAGCTGAGGACCACGTGGTCCACACCGGTGATCTCCGCGCCCGGGCCGCTCGCGGGCACCGTCGGGCCGGCGAGGCCGAGCGCGAGTCCGTCGGCCGCACCGGCGAATCCGGCCTCGACCTCGACGACCGGCAGTCCGCGCCGGTCCACGAGCTTCGCCGCCGCCGCGGGTGCGTCCGTCGCGACGAGCAGGCCCGGCCCGCTCGCCCACGACGGTGCGCCGACGGCCACGTCGATCCCGCCCGCCGAGAAGCGGTCCGCCGGATCCGCGCCGAGCAGCCTGGCGTGGGCCGCCCGGGCCTGCTCCGGCACATCGAGGATGATCAGGTCACGTGCTTGCGGAGTGCTCACTCCGCCATCCTGCCCTACCGGATCAGCCGGGATCGGTGCCGGACCACGTCTTCCACGCATCCCCCATCGACTTCGCGACCGCGGTACCCACGGCCTTCGCGGCCTCGACGCCGGAGGGCGTCGACGGTGCCGCACCCGCCCATCGCGCGACGAGCTCACTCGAGGCGCGCGCCGTCGCACTGCCGGAACTCGCGGCATCGGTGGCCCGCACCACCGCGCCGTCCACCCGGACAGCGGCCCTGCGCAGCGCGTCCACCGCCTTCCCCAGCGCACCGAGCCGGCTCGTGAAGCTCTCCAACTTCGCGGCGAGCCTGCGCAGTACCCCGGTGAACCTCTGTCCGAGCACGGCTCCGCGGAGGATCGCGCTGTTGATGAACGTCGCGACGGAGCCGCCCGAGGTGGGCACCGAGGCCGCCGATGCGATCGCGGCTCCCGCCGTCAGCCACCCGAGGAAGGTCGAGAGTTCATCGCGGATGTAGTTGCGCACCTCGACGACGAGCGTGCCCGCGCCCGCCAGCCCCGCTGCGGCCGCGCGGGCCGCCGTGCCGAGTGCCTCGCTGTGGCCGGCCAGCTCCGTGGTCGCTGATCGGTAGGCCTCCGCTGCCTCGCCCGACCAACCGCTCCGGGTGGCCGCGGCGGCGTCGGACACCGATTGGGCGACGGTCGCCAGGGGCGTGGCGACCTCGTCCGTCCAGGTGTCGGTGACGGCCTCGATCGCGTCCGGATCCCCCGACACCGCGTCCAGCGCGGTCCGGAGGACCGGGTTGTGCTCGATCACCCATCCGAAGCCCGCGGCGACGATCGATCCGAGCGGGTCCGAGACCACGTCCTTGACCGATCCCACCAGCCCGACCGCCGCCCCCGCGCTGCCGAGACTGAGAAGCCCGTCATCGGACAGGGCGCTCGCCGCATCGCGTACCGCCTCGGCGAGCGGGACACCGTCGACCAGACCGGTCATCGCGGAATCCCGGCCGCGCCGGCCTCATCCGCGTCCCGGAGAACCGTGACCGTGCGCTCGAAATCCGCTCGGTGCGTGGCCAGTTCGGCGCTGTGTTCCGTGATGGCACGCTCCGCCTTCTCTAGGTAGACGTTCACCAGCGCCATGATCGGCGTGAACATCGCCCCGAAATCCATCGAACCGACCCGCGCCGCGCCGGCCGCCCCGGCGCCATCCACTGTCGCGCCGATGTCGGCGAGCGCTCGCGCGTGGGCGGCGGCGACCTCCGCCGTCAGCTCGACGTCGGCCATGATCCCTCCGTGTACGCGCTCCAGATTTCGTGGTCCGGATAGAACCCGGTGGCGATCGAGTGGACCTCCCTGGCCGCAGCCTGCTCGGCCAGGGAGGCCGCCGTCATGATCTCCGCGCTCAGAGCCTCCCCCGAGAGCTCCACTGCGCGTCCTGCGATCACCACCCCCGTGAGACGTCCTCCCATTCCGACGGTGACCCGCACATCCCCCCGTGCGGCCGCCCCGGTGCCGGAAACCCCGGCCAATCGCTCACGGACCTCGTGTGCCTGGTCGATCGTCTTCTCCGCCTCGGCGGCGTCCGACCAGAACTGCGGCGTCGTCTCCAACTCGTTCCCCCGATCTCGTTGGCTTTTTCCTCCGCATCAATTAGACGCACCGGCTCAGCGATCGGTTCCCACTTTCTTTTCCCGCAGATCAGGCGCCCAGCGAGGTCGGAATCGGCGCTCCGCGCTACGCCTGGCCGGACCGTCGGTATGCGGTGGGGGTCATGCCGAACCACCGCCGGCAGGACCGGGTGAGCACACTCTGCTCCGCGTATCCGACCTGCCGGCACACGAGGTCGATCCCCAGGTCCGTGTCGAGCAGCAACCGCTGCGCGGTGGTCCGGCGCACCTCGTCGACAAGGCCCGTGAACGTCGCCCCCTCGGCCGCGAGACGGCGCTGCAAGGTCTTGGGGTGCATGCCGATGTAGCCGGCGACATCCGAGATCCCCACGGCCCCGGTGGGCAGGAGCATCCGCAGCAGGCTCAGCACGATGTGCGTGGTACTGGTGGCATTCGCCCCCACCGATCCGTGCAGGTAGTCCATCGCTGTCTGGTGGGCGACCGGATCGGTGGGGAGCTTGCGCTCCAGATCCCCGGTGCGCACCCGGACGCCGAGGAAGGGTTCGCAGAACCGGGTGGGACCGGCGTAGTAGCGGTCGTACTCGTCGGCGGGCCCGATCGGTGCATGCGGCACGTGCACGGAGACCGGACGGTAGTTCCTGCCGAAGAAGGACCTCAGCACGTTGACGGTGACCCCGAGAGCCAGTTCGTCGGCCTGCACCTGGGGCGGAGCGGGGTCGAGGACGAAGGCGTATTCGAACCGGTGCAGGGCCGGATCCAGGTCCGGCACCATGCGCGCACTGATCGACGGGCTGTACGACACCATGAACCGGTCGAAGATGTCGAAGGCGTGGCCCACCGACGGCGCGCTGCGGGCGGCGAGGCCGACCGCGCCGAGGATATCGATGGACTGCCGGGAGGCGAGGCGCCTGCCGAAGTCGGGTACGCCGAGGGCACCCGCGGCGTCCTCCAACAGCTGGATGCCGCTGCGGAGCGGGATGTAGCGGTCGTGCTGCCCGAGATCCTCGACGTCGATCCCGACGTTCCGGACCAGTGATCGACTGTCACCGCCCAGTTCGGACACGAGCTCGTGGAACCCGCTCATCGCGGTGCCCCGGATCACCGACATGTCCCATACTGTCGAAAATCTGTCCGGAAAAGTCAAGAACCGATCCGCCCCGACGGTGCAGCAGCGCACCGGCCCGCAAGACGGTTCCGGTTCTCCATCGCGCCTCTACAGCGCTCTATCGCGATCCGGCCCTCCGGTAGACCGGCGGTACGCGGTGGGGGTCATGCCGAACCACCGCCGGCAGGACCGGGTGAGCACACTCTGCTCCGCGTATCCGACCTGCCGGCACACGAGGTCGATTCCCAGGTCCGTGTCGAGCAGCAACCGCTGCGCGGTGGTCCGGCGCACCTCGTCGACCAGGCCGGCGAAGGTGACACCCTCGGCGGTGAGCCTGCGCTGCAGGGTCTTTGCGTGCACACCGATGTAGCCGGCGACATCCGAGATCCCCACGGCCCCGGTGGGCAGCAACATGCGCAGCAGCGTCAGCACCGTGTGCGTGGTGGTCACCGGAGCCTCGGCGGCGGAGGCGGTGAGGTACTCCACGGCGATGCGGTGCGCCAGGGGGTCGACCGGGAGTGTGCGCTCCAGATCGACGGTGCGGACCGTGATCGCAGCCACCGGCTCGGAGAACGACGTCGGACCCCCGAAATACCGGCGGTAGTCGTCGACGGGCCCGTTCGGGAGGTGCGGCATGTGCACCGACACCGGGCGATAGTTCTGCCCCAGGAAGAGCCGGAGCACGCCGATCGACACGCCGAGGGACAGCTCGATCGCCTGGGATTGCGGCGGCGGGTCGGGCATCGTGTACTGGAACTCGAACCTGTGCAGCGCGGGGTCCACCGTCGGGTTCATCTCGGCACTGATCACCGGGCTGTAGGCGGACATGAAGCGCCTGATCACGGTGAACGCCTCGCCGACGGACTGCGCGCTACGCGCGGCCAGCCCCACCGCGCCGAGGATGTCGATGGACTGCCGGGTCGCCAGTCGGCGCCCCAGGTCGGGAGTGTCCAGAACGGCGGCGGTCTCCTCGAGCAGCGCGATGCCGTTGCGGAGGGGAATGTACCGCTCGTGCTGCCCGAAGTCGTCGACATCGAGACCGGCGGCGGCCGCGAGTGCCCGTGGGGCGCCACCGATCTCGGACACGAGCTCGGAGAATCCGCTCAAGGCGGTACCCCGGATCACTGACATGTCTCATACTGTCGAAAATCTGTCCTGGAATGTCAAGACTCCGCAGGTGGCGGTGGCACAGAATTGTTGTGTCGAGAGCCCCGGACGCACTTCTGGAGAACTAGGAAGATGCGCCCGGGCTCTCGCGTCTCAGCCGCATTAACCGTACCCCGGTTGCGGTATCGCGACGACGTCATTTCTTTCGTTCGGGTGACTTCATACGCTTGGGGACAAGACCTTCCGGACAGCTGCTACTGTCTGCATGCCGATGGCACCGGGACGGAGCGGAGTCTCCCGTCCGGGAACCAGTGGGGTGTTGAAGAAATCGATGCTCGAAGGAGATTCATGCTGACCGCCAATGATGCGCGCGCGATCGCGAAGGACGCCTACGTCTACGGCTTCCCGATGGTGGATTCCTACCGGATTCAACACGCCTACTTCGTCGATTCCACCAATCCCGAGTACAAGGGCGCGTGGAACACGGTGCACGGCGCGGCACGAGTCTTCACCTCCGACGACACGGTGATCCAGACCCCGAACTCCGATACTCCCTACGCGATGCTGGGTGCGGACCTGCGGGCGGAACCGCTCGTCCTGACGGTGCCGGAGATCGAGGAGGGGCGCTACTACTCCCTCTCCTTCATCGACGCGTACACCTTCGACTACGACTTCGTGGGCAGCCGTACCACCGGCAACGGCGGCGGCGACTACCTGCTCGTCGGCCCCGGCTGGAACGGCGAGGTACCGGAGGGCATCGCCGGCGTGATCCGGTCTGCCACCGATTTCAGCCTGGTGATCTACCGGACGCAGCTCTTCGATCCGGCGGACCTGGAGAACGTCAAGGCCATCCAGGCGAAGTACACGGCGCAGCCGCTGTCCGCCTTCCTCGGGACCGAGCCCGCGCCCGTCGCGCCCGCCGATTTCGTCACGCCGCTGTCCCCCGACGCGCAGCGCACCTCACTCGAGTTCTTCGACGTGCTCAGCCGCGTGCTCGAGTTCGCCCCCGTCCTCCCCGAGGAGCAGGCGGTACGAGATCGCTTCGCCCAGCTCGGAATCGGCGCCGGACTGGACTTCCAGGCCGGGCTGACCGACGAACTGCGGGCGGCGGTGGCGGCGGGCATGGCCGACGCGTGGGCCGAGCTCGCTGCCTTCAAGGCCTCCGAGGTGGACACCGGCAAGGTGTCGTCGGGGCAGTTGTTCGGGACTCGCGAGCAGTTGGCCGGCAACTACCTCTACCGGATGGCCGCAGCGGTCTTCGGCATCTTCGGGCTGCCGGCCGTCGAGGCGATGTACCCGTTCCTCTCGGTGGACACCACGGGCGCCACGCTGGACGGGGCGAACAAGTACACCGTGCGCCTGGCCGCGGACGCGCTGCCACCCGTGAACGCGTTCTGGTCGATCACGCTGTACAAGCTGCCGGAGAGCCTGCTCGTCGCGAACCCGATCAACCGGTACCTCATCAACTCCCCGATGCTGCCCTCGCTGATCCGGGACGCCGACGGCGGGATCACGCTGTACGTGCAGAACGAGTCGCCGGGCGAGGGCCTGGAGGCCAACTGGCTGCCGGCACCGTCGGGCGCCTTCACGATGATCATGCGACTGTACTGGCCGCAGCAGGCGGCGCTGGACGGCACCTGGCGCGCTCCCGCAGTCAACCGGGCCTGACGAACGCGGAGATGTGGGATCTCATGTGAGATCCCACATCTCGCGCGGCTTCTCGGTATATCGAGCACCGGCTGATGCGTGCTGGATGCGGTTGACGAGATGCTGAGAATTCTGTGAAAATTCGTGCAGTGATTCGCCGGCGAAAGGTGACTCACCCAAGTCGAGAGGGCGGCTTATGGAACTTCGCAGCGGCAGGCCGGTGTTCCGGTGGGGATAGCCGACATCGCGCTCGGCGCGGCACCCATCGCCGGTGGACTGCTGGTGGGGAGCGTCGCGGGCGGCCTCAAGCCGCCGGACTACCGCGCGGCGATCAAAGCCGACCTGGACATCCTCGACCGGCTCCCGGACGATGACACCGAGCTGCGGGACTCCCTCTACCGCAGCATCTCGATGCGAGTGAACTCGCTCGTCGCCGGCGTCGATCGGAGCATCGCGCTCAAGCAGGCGGCTGCGGCGTACCAAGGGCACTGGCGCGACGCCGTCTCCTTTCTCTGCGCAGTGCTGTTCACCGTGGTGTGGTGGCACGTCGACCACCACCGGTCGAACTGGAAGCCGATGTTCGCGCTGATGATCGTGGCCTGCATCGTCACCGCGGTCTACGCCGTGCGGGGCATCATGGCCGGCATCCGTAACCGGCGCGGAGCACGGGCGTCGGTGCGGCCGACTGGGCCGTCCGACGATGCCGGTGGCCCCTCCCGTGGTCCAGGCGCCCCCGCGGGTGACCGCGCGGACTGGCGCGCCGGCGGGATCGGCCCGACCCCGGGACCCCACCCGGACCCGCGCGGCGGGTCCATCGCGGGATCCGGCCCCGGGCCGTACCCGGGACTTCCCGGCGGTCCACGCCCGGGGGCCGGTCCCGGCCCGTTCCCGGGACCCGCCGGCGGCCCGCGTCCGGGATCGGGTTCGAGCCAGTTCCCGGACCCCACCACGGGGCCGTTCAGCGCGGCGCGAGAAGGCCAGCACCGCGCCTGATCGGCGCCGGAAGACGACAGCAGACTTCCCCGGCTCGTACGTGGTTCGGGGTGGACCCAAACAACGAAAGGGAACCGAAATGGCTTTCAATCTGAAGGTCGCCCGTCGGGCGATCGCGCCGGTGCTCGGCGCGGGCGCCGTGGCGCTGGCACTCGCCCTGCCGGGCGCCGCATCCGCCGCACCGCTGCCCGCGGGCTGCACCGCCGCGAATCTGGCGGACGTCACCGGCGACGTCGCCAAGAACACCGCGACGTACCTGAACGCACACCCGAACGTCAACGCGTTCTACACCGGGCTGCACAACCAGCCCACCGATGAGGTCAAGACCAAGGTCACGGCGTTCTTCAAGCAGAACCCGCAGACGCTCAAGGATCTCAACAAGATCCGTCAGCCGCTCGTGGACTTCCGCACCAAGTGCAACATCCCCGAGCCGTCCAACCAGTTCCTGGGGCAGTGATCATGACCAACTCCCTTCGTACCTGGGCCGCCGGTGCGCTCGCGGCCGTGGCGATCCCCGCCGGGATCGCCCTGCTGGGCCCCACGGCCTCCGCCAACGCCGTCGTCTGCGCCGCGGGCGTCCGGGTCGCCGGTTGCGCCGGAGTGGCGCACGTCGTCGCCCCGTACGCGCCGCCCCCGGCCTACTACGCGCCGGTGCCGACGGACTACCCGCCGCCGGCCGGCGGCTGCGCCGCCTACCACGGCCCTCGGGTCAGCGTGGGTGGCTGCAACTAGTAGCCCGCACTGACGGCGCGACGGGCGCCCCGCACCACCGCACCCGGTGGGCGGGGCGCCCGTCGCATATCCGACGGTGCCGTGCGCGGCCGCGGTGAGCCTGCGCGGGCGCGCCGGAAACCCGCGCTGACCTGCACATCGACCGACAACCAGTCATGCGTGCTTGTTTTCGTCGAGACGATTCTGATTAAGTGGTGCTCAACAAGCCCGCAGAACCCCTGCAGAAAGGTGGTCACCCCATGGCCGCACGCCGCCGCTCGAGCTGGATGAACGAGGAGCTCGACGCCCTCCGCGACCTCGCGGACAAGTTCCTGGCGAAGGAACTCACGCCCAACATCGAGAAGTTCGCCGAGCAGCACCACGTGGACCGTGACCTGTGGAACAAGGCCGGCGAGCTGGGCCTGCTGTGCCTCTCCATCCCCGAGGAGTACGGCGGCGGTGGCGGCGACTTCCGCCACGAGGCGGTACTGATCGCCGCGCAGGCGCAGGCCTTCGACACCAGCTGGGGCGTCTCGCTGCACAACGGCATCGTCGCGCACTACATCCTCGCCTACGGCACCGAGGACCAGAAGAAGACGTGGCTGCCGAAGATGGCCTCCGGCGAGGCCGTGGGTGCCATCGCGATGACCGAGCCCGGCACCGGATCGGACCTGCAGAACGTCAAGACCCGCGCCATCAAGACCGGCGGCGAGTACGTGATCAACGGCAGCAAGACCTTCATCACCAACGGCCAGCAGGCCGACATCGTCGTACTCGTCTGCAAGACCGACCCCGAGCAGGGCGCCGCCGGCATCTCGCTGATCCTGGTCGAGGCCAACCGCGAGGGCTTCCGCAAGGGCAACATCCTCAACAAGATCGGCCAGAAGGGCCAGGACACGTCCGAGCTGTTCTTCGACGATGTGCACGTGCCCGTCGAGAACCTGCTCGGCACCCAGGAGGGCCTGGGCTTCTACCAGCTCATGCAGCAGCTGCCGCAGGAGCGTCTCATCATCGGCCAGGCCTGCGTCGCCGGCATGGAGGTCATCTTCGAGGAGACCCTGCGCTACACCAAGGAGCGCGAGGCCTTCGGCCGTCCCATCTTCGGCTTCCAGAACACCAAGTTCAAGCTCGCCGAGGCGCTGACGGAGACCACCATCGCGCGCGTCTTCGTGGACGACTGCATCGAGAAGCACGTCAAGGGCGAGCTGGACATCCCCACCGTGGCCATGGCGAAGTGGTGGACCTCGGACCGGGCGCAGCAGGTCGCCTCCGAGTGCCTGCAGCTCTTCGGCGGGTACGGCTACATGGCCGAGTACCCGGCGGCGCGCTTCTGGGTCGACAACCGCGTCCAGATGATCTACGCCGGCACCAACGAGATCATGAAGGAGATCATCGCCCGCACGCTCTGACGCGCAGCGCGAATGCTCCGGCGGCGCCCGGGTGCCATCCGAACGGATGGCACCCGGGCGTCTCGTCCGCGGGACTCAGCGCTGCAGGGGCGTCATCGTCCGCTGTGCGGCGGGAACCGCCAGCGCCACGAGGCCGCGCACGAGGCCCTTGACGACGTCGAGGTTGTCGAAGTAGTCGCGCCACAGCACGATGCGGCCGTCGTGGACGTCGAACCGGCCGCAGACCCAGAACCGCACGCGCAGCGGTCCGACGCGCAGCTCGTCGATGCGCTCGGTGAGGACGACGGCCCCGTCGGCCGCGATGGACGTGACCTCGACGCCGAAGCCGAGCGCGGGGAGCGCGAGCAGCCGGATCACCCGGCCCGCACGCTTCCGCCCGCGCAGGGTGGCCAGCCCCACGTTCGTGTAGACCACGTCCTCGTCGAAGGCGGCGACCGCCTCCTCCGCCCGACCGTCCTGCATATCGGCGAGGAAGGTCAGTACCGTCGCGCGTTCGTCCTGCACCACCACGTCAGTCATGCGGCCGACAGTACCGCCGCCTCGCCGCCGCGTCCTCCGCCCTGGGGCGGAGAAACTACCCGGAGTTGCGCAGCGCCGTCGCGAGGCCGTTCATGGTGAGCAGGATGCCGCGCTGCACGAGCGGATCCTCGTCGCCCGAGCGGTAGCGGCGCAGCAGCTCCACCTGCAGGTGGTTGAGCGGTTCGAGGTACGGGAAGCGGTTGAACACCGATCGCTTGAGGGCGGGGTTGTCGGCCAGCAGGTCGTCGGTCTCGGCGATCGCGTAGTACATCTCGATCGTCCGCCGGTGCTCGTCGGCGATCTTGCCGAAGACCCGGTCGCGCAGGGCCGCATCGGGAACCAGGTCCGCGTACCGAGCGGCCAACCCCAGATCGGACTTCGCGAGCACCTGCGCCATGTTGGAGAGCACCGAGCGGAAGAAGGGCCAGCGCCGGTACAGCTCGCGCAACCGCTCCAGGCGCGCCGGGTCTCCCCCGATCCAGGTCTCGAACGCCGTTCCCGTGCCGTAGAAGCCGGGGAGCATGACCCGCGAGAGCGACCACGCCATCACCCACGGGATCGCACGCAGGTCGGAGATCTTGGACGTCTGTTTGCGGGAGCTGGGCCGGGAGCCGATGTTCAGCGAACCGATCTCCGCCACCGGCGTGGAGGTCGTGAAGTACTCGACGAAGCCCTCGGTGCGGTGCACGAGGTCACCGTAGGCCTCACGGGCGAGCGCGGCCAGCTCGTCGAGTACCGCGTACGCCTCCTCGGCGTTGTCGCCCAGGCCCTCGACGTCGAGGAGCGTGGACTCGAGCGTGGCGGCGACGAGGGACTCCAGATTCCGCACGGCCAGAGCGGGTTCCGCGTACTTCGCGGCGATGATCTCACCCTGTTCGGTCAGCCGCAGGGAGCCGCGGACGGCGCCCGGGGGCTGCGCCAGGATCGCGTCGTAGCTCGGCCCGCCACCGCGCCCGACGGTGCCACCGCGACCGTGGAAGAGCCGCAGCGTGATTCCGGTCTCCCGCGCCATCGCGACGAGATCGAGCTCGGCACGGTACAGCGCCCAGTTCGCGGCGAGGTAGCCGCCGTCCTTGTTGGAATCGCTGTAGCCCAGCATGATCTCCTGCAGTCCGCCCTTGCCGTCGACCAGCGAGCGGTACACCGGCACGGCGAGCGCAGCACGCATCGTCGCAGCGCCCTGCTGCAGGTCTTCGATCGTCTCGAAGAGCGGCACGATGTTGACCGGACATGCGGCGCCGCCGTCGGCGTCCGGCCGCAGGAGCCCCACCTCCTTGAGCAGCACCGCCGCCTCCAGGAGGTCCGAGACCGAGGTGCACATGGAGATGATGTAGTTCGGGATCGCCCCTGCGCCCAGGGTTTCCACCGCTCGTGCCGCGGCGCGGAGCACGCCCAGTTCCTTGGCGGTCTGCTCCGAGAACTGCGCGCCGGGACCCACGAGCGGCCGGCGCAGGCGCAGCTCGCCGGCCAGCAGGCGGACGCGCTCATCCTCGTCGAGGGAGGCGTAGTCGGGATGCACTCCGGCCCAGGCGAAGAGCTCCGCGATGGTCTCGAGATGCACATCGGAGTTCTGCCGCATGTCCAGCCCCGAGAGGTGGAACCCGAAGGTGCTCACCGCTTCCCGGAGATCCTGCAGCCGGTCGTCGGCGATCAGTCCGTCACCGCCGGCCCGGAGCGAGGCGTCCACGACGCCCAGGTCCGCCAGGAGTTCCGACGGTGCCCCGTAGGCCTGCGCCCCGATATCGGCGCGCGCGTCGAGCGGCTCGTCGAGCAGCGCATCCGCCGTCGCGGAGAGCCGCCCCCGGATGCCGTGCAGCGCACGGCGATAGGGCTCGTCCGCCCGCTTGGCCGAGTCGTCCCACGCCGCAAGGGCGAGCAGATCGTCGGAGACCGTGGTGAGCCGCGAACTGAGCGCGAGCTCACGCTCCAGGTGCAGCAGCTCACTCAGATAGTGCCCGATGGCCGTCGCCGCGGCGCGCCGCGAGGCCGTCGTGACGACGTCCGCGGTCACATAGGGGTTGCCGTCGCGGTCCCCGCCGATCCACGAACCCGGCCGGACGATCGGCTCGGGCAGCAGGTTCTCGCCGGGGTACAGCTCGCGCAGCCGCGTCCGGGCCTCGCGATTGATCGCCGGCATCACCCGGAGGAAGGCGGCGTCGAAGTACCGCAGCCCGTTCTCGATCTCGTCCTGGATGCGCAGCCGCTCGAGCCGGACGAGGGCCGTGTCCCAGAGCGTGAGGATCTGGCGGCGCAGCGCGACCTGCACCTGCTCCTCCTCACGCGCGTCCAGCTCGGTGCGGTCCCGGTACCGCATCAGCTCGGAGATCCGGTGCTGCGTGTCGAAGACGGTGCGCCGCCGCGTCTCCGTCGGGTGCGCGGTGATCACCGGGACGACGAGCGCGTGCCGCAGGGCCGCAGCCACCTCGGCACCGTCGAGCCCGGCCTCCTCCAGCAGGGCGTAGGTGTGCGCCAACGAGGACGCCTGCGGCGGCTCGCCCGCCCGCACGTGGATCGCGCGGCGGCGCTCGCGGTGCAGATCCTCCGCGAGGTTCGCGAGGAGCGCGAAGTGCGAGAAGGCACGGATGACCGGGACCGCCTCGGCGGTGGGGAGGTCGGCGAACAGCGCGGCGAGCTGCTCGCGGTCGATCTCGGAGCGGCGGACGGCGAAGGACTCCTGCCGCGCCCGTTCGACGAGCTCGAAGATCCCGGGTCCGGCCTGCTCGCGGACCGTATCGCCGAGAATCCCACCGAGCAACCGGATGTCGTCGCGGAGTGGTTCGGTGGCGGCGGGGCCTGGCTCACTGGTCATAACGTGCAGTATGCCAAGTCATTTCGCCACTTGCGAGACTGAAGACCACCACTGCCCATATGGGCGCCTTGCGATCCCGGGCGTGTCGGCACCGTCGACAACGAAAACGCCCCGAACCCTACGGGTTCGGGGCGTCTCGCTCAGGATCGACGCGACGTCAGGAACTGAGCCTGATGCTCAAGGTGACGCCGACGATGCACACCGTCCAGATGATGCCCACGAAGATCGTCACCCGATCGAGGTTCTTCTCCACCACGGACGAACCCGAGAGCGACGACTGCACACCACCACCGAACAGCGACGACAGGCCGCCGCCCTTACCGCGATGGAGCAGCACGAGCACCACCAGCAGCAGGCTCAGCACGAGGATGGCGATCTTCAGCACCAGCTGCAATGTATCCACGAGGATCCAGTGTACCTTCCGGTCGGCGTCGGTGATTCAGGGCGTCGGTTCAGAGCGGCCCGGCCGGCCATCCACGTCATAGCGGCCCGGCCGGCCACTCCACCTCAGAGCGGCCCGCCGGCCGCGATGGCGCTCAGTGCGGCGAACTCGTCGGGCTTGAGCGACGCACCGCCGACCAGGCCTCCGTCCACGTCCGGCTGCGCGACCAGCTCGCCGACGTTCTTACTGGACACCGAGCCGCCGTAGAGCACCCGGATGCCGGCCGCGACGTCGGCGCCGCCCAGCTCCGCCACGGTGGCGCGCACCGCGGCACACACCTCCTGCGCGTCCTGCGGAGTGGCGACCTTGCCGGTGCCGATGGCCCACACCGGCTCGTAGGCGATGACGATCTTCGACAGCTCATCGGCGCTGAGCCCGGCGAGCGAGCCCCCCAGCTGCTCGACGTTGTACTCGACGTGCGTGCCCTGCTCGCGGATGTCCAGCCCCTCGCCGATACAGACGATCGGCGTCAGGCCGTGCCGCAGCGCCGCCTTCGTCTTGGCCAGCACGATCTCGTCCGTCTCGCCGTGGATCGTGCGGCGCTCGCTGTGCCCGACCACCACGTAGGTGCAGCCGAGCTTGGCGAGGAAGGCGCCCGAGATGTCACCCGTGTACGCGCCCGAATCGTGCGGCGAGAGGTCCTGCGCGCCGTAGGTGATCTTCAGGTCGTCACCGTCGACGGCGGTCTGCACCGAGCGCAGGTCGGTGAACGGCGGAATGACCGTCACGTCGACGTGCGCGAAGTACTTGTCCGGCAAGGCGAACGCCAGCTTCTGCACCACCGCGATCGCCTCGAGATGGTTGAGGTTCATCTTCCAGTTGCCGGCGATGAGCGGCTTACGGCTCATGCGTCACCCCTTTCGAGCACCTTCAGCCCCGGGAGCTCCTTGCCCTCGAGGTACTCCAACGACGCACCGCCACCGGTCGAGATGTGGCTGAAGCCGTCCTCGTCGAGGCCGAGAGTGCGCACCGCCGCGGCGGAGTCACCGCCGCCGACGACCGTGAACGCGCCGTTGCTCGTGGCCCTGATGACCGCCTCCGCGACGGCCTTCGTGCCGGCCGCGAAGGCCGGGAACTCGAAGACGCCCATGGGACCGTTCCAGAAGACCGTCTTGGCCTGCGCCAGCACCGCGCCGAAGCGCTCGGCCGATGCGGGGCCGATGTCGAGGCCCATCCACCCGTCCTCGATGGCGTCCGCGGCGACCGTCTTCGACGCGGCGTCCGCGGCGAAGGCGTCGGCGACCACCACGTCGACCGGAAGGTGCAGAACGTCGCCGAACTCCTCGAGCAGCGCCTTGCAGGTGTCGATCTGGTCCTCCTGGAGCAGCGAGGTGCCCACGGAGTAGCCCTGCGCGGCGAGGAAGGTGAAGGCCATGCCGCCGCCGATGACGAGCGTGTCGACCTTCGGCGCGAGAGCGCGGATGACCCCCAGCTTGTCGGAGACCTTCGAGCCGCCGAGCACCACGGCGTAGGGCCGCGACGGGTTCTCGGTCAGCTGCGCGAGCACGCGGACCTCGGCGTCGACGAGGCCTCCGGCGTACGCCGGGAGCAGCTTCGCGACGTCGAAGACCGACGCCTGCTTGCGGTGCACCACGCCGAAACCGTCGGAGACGAAGGCTCCCTCACCGGCGTGCGAGGAGACGTCGACGAGCTCGGCGAGGTCGCGGGCGAGCGCCTCGCGCTCGGCGTCGTCCTTGCTGGTCTCGCGCGGATCGAAGCGCACGTTCTCCAGCAGGAGCACGTCACCGTCGGTGAGGCCCTCGGCGCGCGCGAGCGCGTCCTGGCCCACGACGTCGCCGGCGAGCTGGACGTTGCGGCCCAGGCGCTCAGCCAGTTCCTTCGCGACGGGCGCGAGGGAGAACTTCGGGTCCGGGGCGCCCTTCGGACGGCCCAGATGCGCCGTGACGATCACCTTGGCGCCGGCCTCGGCGAGCGCCTTCAGGGTGGGCACCGAGGCGACGATGCGACCGGCGTCGGTGATGACGCCGTTGTCGTCGAGCGGCACGTTCAGGTCACTGCGGACCAGGACGGTGCGTCCCTCGACGCCCTCGGAGAGCAGGTCGGAAAGAGTGGAAACGGTCATCAGAGCGATTTACCTACCAGATCAGTCAGGTCGACGAGGCGGTTGCTGTAGCCCCATTCGTTGTCATACCAGGAGACGACCTTAGCCTGATCGTCGATCACCTTGGTCAAACCGGCGTCGAACAGCGAGCTGTGCGGGTCGGTCACGATGTCCGAGGAGACGATCGGCACGTCGTAGTACTTCAGGATGCCCTTGAGCTTGCCCTCCGCGGCGGCCTTGAGCGCGGCGTTGATCTCGTCGACGGTGGCCCGCTTCTCGAGCTGCACCGTCAGATCCGTCACCGAACCCGTGGGGATCGGCACCCGCAACGCGTAGCCGTCCAGCTTGCCCTTGAGCTCGGGCAGGACGAGACCGATCGCCTTCGCCGCACCGGTGGAGGTCGGCACGATGTTGATCGCGGCCGCACGGGCACGACGCGGATCCTTGTGCGGACCGTCCTGCAGATTCTGATCCTGCGTGTACGCATGCACCGTCGTCATCAAGCCACTGATGATCCCGAACTCGTCGTTGACCACCTTCGCCAGCGGCCCCAGGCAGTTCGTGGTGCACGAGGCGTTGGAGATGATGTTCTGGCTGCCGTCGTACTTGTCGTCGTTGACACCCATCACGATCGTGATGTCCTCACCCGACGCCGGCGCCGAGATGATCACCTTCTTCGCACCCGAATCCAGGTGACCCTGCGCCTTCTCCCGGGCGGTGAAGATACCCGTCGACTCCACCACCACGTCGACACCCAGGTCGCCCCAGGGCAGCGCCGACGGGCCCTCACGGACCTCCAGAGCCTTGATCACCTGATCGCCCACCCGGATCGAGTCACCATCGGCGACCACGTCCACGTCCAGCCGGCCGAGGATCGAATCGAACTTGAGCAGATGCGCCAGCATCGCATTATCGGTCAGGTCGTTGACCGCCACGATCTCGACATCCGTCGTGCCGAGCGCCTGCCGCGCGGCGACCGCCCGGAAGTAGTTGCGGCCGATCCGGCCGAACCCGTTGATACCTACACGAACCGTCACTGTTGTGCTCCTTCGAGTCAGGGATTCCTGCCCGTCAACGGTAGCCGTGGAACACCCCGACCGCTTGGCTATTACCAGTTCTGCGGTCGTCGCCGATCGTGCCCGTTCGCTCGGCTTTCGGAGGCGCTCAGCCCTCGTCGAGCATGTCCGCGGTGACGGCGGACTCGGTGTCCGGCACCCCGTCGGCGGCGGCGCGCTTGTCTGCCATGGACAGCAGGCGGCGGATCCGGCCGGCGACGGCGTCCTTGGTCATGGGGGGATCGGCCAGCTGGCCGAGTTCCTCGAGCGAGGCCTGACGGTGCTGCACGCGCAGCGAGCCCGCCTGGGCCAGGTGATCGGGCACGTCGGAGCCCAGGATCTCGAGCGCCCGCTCGACCCGCGCTGCGGCCGCGACCGCGGCGCGGGCGGACCGGCGGAGATTCGCATCGTCGAAATTGGCCAGACGGTTCGCGGTGGCGCGGACCTCGCGCCGCATGCGCCGCTCCTCCCAGACGAGCCGGGTGTCGTTGGCGCCCATCCGGGTGAGCAGCGCACCGATCGCCTCGCCGTCCCGGACCACGACCCGGTCCGCGCCGCGCACCTCGCGGGCCTTCGCGGTGACGCCGAGGCGGCGGGCGCAGCCCACGAGGGCGAGCGCGACCTCCGGCCCCGGGCAGGAGACCTCGAGCGCGCTGGATCGTCCGGGTTCGGTGAGGGAGCCGTGCGCGAGGAAGGCGCCACGCCACGCGGCCTCGGCGTCGTGCACCGAGCCGCCGACGATCTGCGACGGCAGGCCGACCACCGGCCGCCCGCGCATGTCGAGCAGCCCCGTCTGCCGTGCCAGCGCCTCGCCGTCCTTGACCACCCGGACGATGTACCGGGCGGCCTTGCGCAGCCCACCCGCGCTGAGCACGTGCACGTCGGAGTTGTAGCCGTACAGGTCGAGGATCTCCTTGCGGAGCCGCCGGGCGGTGATCCCCATGTCCACCTCGGCCTCGACGATCACCCGTCCGCCCTGGATGTGGAGCCCGCCCGCGAACCGGAGCAACGAGGCGACCTCCGCGCGGCGCGCGCTTACCTGGGTAATGGAGAGCCTGCTGAGCTCGTCCTTGACCTGGGATGTCAGCGCCACTGCTGGCCCCTCCTAGGGAAATGTCGACTACTTCGGATGGATGACGAAGGGTTGCTATTCGCGGTCCGAGAGTTCACTGTAGGCCACTTCGGCTATCGCGGCTGCCAGTGCCTCGGGGTCGTGCTGATGCGCCCCCGGGACACCGACGTCCACGAAGTGCGGCGTCGCGCCCAGCAACGCGGTGGCCCGGATCAGGTGCTCGCGTTCCGTCCCCACGGGCACCGTCCGCGCGTCGACGATGACGTCGTCGAAGCGCAGGCCGTCAGCGTGCGCGGCGAGCACGTGCAGGTGCCGCTCCGGCGAGTACCCGCCCGTCTCCTCCGGTTCCGGGGCCAGATTGAGGATCAGGACCCGCCGGGCGGACGTGCGCCGCAGCGCGTCGACCTGCTCGGGCACGAGGACGTGCGGGATGACCGAGCTGAACCACGATCCCGGGCCCAGCGTCACCACGTCGGCGCTCAGGATGGCCTCGACGGCGTCGACGCAGGCGCTGGGATTCGGCGGCAACAACCGGACCCGCCGGACCTGGCCCGGGGTCACGGCGACGGCGACCTGCCCCCGGATCACCCGGGAGAGCCGGGGATCGTCCTCGAGCCCCGTCACGTCCGCCTCGATCCGCAGCGGCCCCGGGACCATCGGCAGCACGCGCCCCTGGACGCCGAACCGGTCGACGATCGCGTCGAGGGCGTCGACGGGGTCGCCCAGCACCTCGCACAGTCCGGCCAGCAGGAGGTTCCCGACGGGGTGTCCGGCCATCGCCCCGCCACCGCCGAAGCGGTGCTGCAGGATCCCGGCCCAGAACTCGCCGCGGTCGTCGTCGGGCATGAGGGCGGCGAGCGCCATGCGCAGGTCGCCCGGCGGGATGATGCCGAGCTCCCTGCGCAGTCGGCCCGAGGACCCGCCGTCGTCGGCGACGGTGACGATGGCGGTGATCTCCGCGCCGAGGGCGCGCCCCGCACGCAGCGTCGCGAACAGTCCGTGCCCCCCGCCCAGGGAGGCCAGTCTCAGCGGCTTCATTCGAGCCCCAGATCCCGGTGCGCGGCACGGACTTCGATGCCCGATCGGCCGGCGAGGCGGCGTACCAGTTCCTCTGTCATCGCAACGCTGCGATGCTTGCCGCCGGTGCACCCGACGCCCACCGTGAGGTAGGTCTTCCCCTCGCGCCGGTACCCGGCGAGCACCGGGTCGAGCAGCCGGACATAGGTGTCGAGGAAGTCGGACGCGCCGGGCTGGCCCAGCACGTACTCGGAGACGTCGCCGGTGAGTCCGTTGAGCGGACGCAGCTCGGGCACCCAGAACGGGTTGGGCAGGAAGCGCACGTCGAGCACCATGTCCGCGTCGAGCAGGATGCCGTTCTTGAAGCCGAAGGATTCGACGGTGACGGTCACCGTGCCGGACCGCAACGTGCGGAAGGAGTTCTCGATGGTCTCGCGCAGCCGCGCCACCGACAGGTTCGAGGTGTCCAGCACGAGGTCCGCGGTCGAGCGGATGGGCCGCAGGATCCGCCGTTCCGCGGCGATGCCCTCGGCGAGCGTCCCACTGCCCTGCAGCGGGTGCTTGCGGCGGACCTGCTCGAACCGGCGGATGAGCGTCTCGTCGGAGGCGTCGAGGAAGAGCACCCGGGGCTCGATCTCCTTCTCCGCCAACTCCCGCCGGATGTTCGCGAAGTCGCCCGTGAAGGTGCGGCTGCGGACGTCGGTCACGATGCACAGGCGGTGGATCCGTGACTCGTCGGCCAGCGAGATGTCCACCATGTTGCTGATCAGCGCGGGCGGCAGATTGTCGGCGACGTACCACCCGAGGTCCTCGAGCACCTTGGCCGCGGTGCCGCGGCCGGCCCCGGACAGGCCGGTGACGAGCAGCACGTCCATCGGCCCGTCGCTGCGATGCTCGCCGACGGTCCGCTCCCCTGCTCGGTCGTCCGGATTCCCGGTCGGGCTCACGGACCCTCCTCCTCGCTCGTCGGTACCGTCTCAGCCTAGCCACCACCGCCGGTTCCCGCGGTGGTCTCGACAGGCCGTCGCTCCCGCGCGGCGGACCGCCTAGAGTCGTCACGATGTCCGTCCGTCGCAACGCCTCCGTGACCGTCGCAGCCCTCGCCGTGGCGGCGTCCGCCCTGGTCGCTCCCGCGGCGTCGGCGGAGACGGTGCCCGGCACCGTCGGGCTCGATCCCGCCCTCGCGGAAGCCTACTCGGCGGCGTACCGGGCGGCCGCGTCGAGCGGGGTGGTGCTGCGCATCACGTCCGGCAAGCGCTCCTGGTCCCAGCAGCAGTGGCTGTGGGAGGACGGGATCGCGCGGTACGGCTCCCCCGCCGCGGCCCGGCGATGGGTGCTCCCACCGGCGGAGTCCACGCACGTCAGCGGCCGGGCCGTCGACGTGGGACCGGCGCAGGGCGCCGCCTGGCTGCAGGCGAACGGGAACCGGTGGGGCCTGTGCCGGACCTTCGACAACGAGTGGTGGCACTTCGAACTGGCCACCGACCCGGGCGGCACGTGCCCGCCGACGGTGCCGGACGCCTCGCAGCGCTGAGCTCTCGCCCGAGATCTCCGCGCGAGGTCTCGCCGAAACCGTTCGTGCGGCTCAAGGACCGGTGTTAGGTTGCGATGAACCGACTCCTTGGAGGGCATCGTGTTCCGTCTCAGGTCGGCGGCGGCAGCCGCACTCGTGCTCCCCCTCGCCCTCGCCGGGTGCGGGACCTCCGGAAACGGCGGCGGGCCGTCGGGCGGACCGTCGACGGTGCCGATCGCCGCGGGCGGCTGCGATGCCACGAGCCCGACCGGCACGATGTACCGGCCCTCGGCCACCGCATCCCCGACGGGGCCCCGGGACATCAGCACCAACCCCGAGGGCGCCTCCGGATACCGGTCGGGGCTGCCGGTGACCCGCACCAAGGGCTACGCCGCGGCCACGGCGAACCCGATCGCCACGAAGGCGGCGTGTGAGGTCCTCGCGAAGGGCGGCACGGCGGCCGACGCGCTCGTCGCGGCGCAGACGGTGCTCGGCCTCGTCGAACCGCAGTCCTCCGGGATCGCGGGCGGCGCCTTCCTGCTGTACTACGACGCGAAGACGAAGAAGGTCCAGGCCTACGACGGCAGGGAGACGGCGCCCGCGAGCGCCGACGAGAACTACCTGCGCTGGATCTCACCCGAGGACCACAGCGCCCCCAAGCCCGACGCCCGCGCGTCGGGGAGGGCGATCGGCGTGCCCGGGGCGCTGCGCCTGCTCGAGGCCGTCCAGAGCGAGCACGGGAACAAGCCCTGGCGCGAGCTCTTCGATCCGGCCGTGAAGATCGCCGACGACGGCTTCGAGATCAGCCCGCGCCTGGCCGGCGCCATCGCCGAGGAGGCGAAGAATTTCGCGAACGACGCCGATCTCAAGGGATACTTCCTCGAGCCCGACGGTGCCCCGAAGAAGGCCGGCGTCAAGCTCACCAACCCCGCCTACGCGAAGACCCTGGGCGCCATCGCCTCCGAGGGCGCGAAGGCCTTCTACACCGGGCCGATCGCGGAGGCGATCGTCGCCTCGGTGCGCGACACCACCGGTGGCCGTACCGCGGGCACGATGACGGTCGAGGACCTCGCGAAGTACAGCGTCAAGACCCGCGAGGCGGTGTGCACGCCGTACCGCACCCGCGAGCTGTGCGGAATGCCCGCGCCGTCCTCGGGCGGCATCACCGTGGCGCAGGCGCTGGGAATCCTGAACTCCTTCGACCTGTCGAAGCTCGGCCCGGCCGCCGTGCACGGCGGCGATCCCGGGACCGACGGCGGCATCCCCACCGCCGAGGCGATCCACCTGATCTCGGAGGCCGAGCGGCTGGCCTACGCGGACCGCGACAAGTACATCGCCGATCCCGACTTCATCCCGCTGCCCGGCGGTTCGCCGGCCGCACTCGTCGATCCGGCGTACCTGGCCGGTCGCGCGAAGCTGATCGACCGGAACAAGCCGATGGGCACCGCGAAGCCCGGCGAGTTCCCCACCGCCACACCGGGTGTGACCACCACCCCGGAGCACGGCACCAGCCACATCACGATCCTCGACAAGCACGGCAACGTCGCGTCGATGACCACTACCATCGAGTCGGCCTTCGGCTCGTACCACATGGTCGACGGCTTCCTGCTCAACAACCAGCTCACCGACTTCTCCGCGGATCCCGTCGACGCCACCGGCCGGCCGGTGGCGAACCGAGTGCAGCCGAACAAGCGTCCGCGCAGCTCGATGTCGCCCACGCTCCTCTTCGCCCGTGGCGCCGACGGCGGCCGGGGCGAGATGGTCGGCGCGCTCGGCTCCCCCGGCGGCGCCGTCATCATCCAGTTCGTGATCAAGGCGATCATCGGCCTCACCGACTGGAACCTGAACCCGCAGCAGGCCGTCGGCATGGCCAACTTCGGCGCGGCGAACACGCCGAAGACGAACGTGGACAGCGCGCACCCCGTGCTGGCCACCGACGAGGGCCGCAAGGTCGTCGAGGATCTGCGGGCGCTCGGCCACCAGCTCAACCTCGCCCCGCAGGTGTCGGGGCTGTCGGCCATCGTCAAGCAGGGCGACGACGTCGACGCCGGCGGCGTCGATCCCCGGCGCGAGGGAGTCGTGCTGGGCGGCGGCTGACCCGCTGCTCGGCTACCGCTGAGCCGCGCCCTCGCCGAGGCGGACGGCCTGCCCGACGACCCGCAGCCGCACCTCGTCGCCGGGCGTCGGCAGCTGCGTGCTCGGGTGCCGGATGTCGATGGTCGTGCCATCGGCGATCCGCAGCCCCACGGTGGCGTCCGGGCCGAAGAACTCGACCCGCTCGACGGTGGCGGGCACACCCTCCCCCGCGATCCGGATCTGCTCGGGCCGCAACATCAGTCGCGCCCTCCCGACGGTGCCGTCGGCCACCGTCAGGCTCCCCAGAGCGGTTTCCGCTGCCCCGCCGACGATCTCGCCCTCGAGCACGACCACGTCGCCGAGGAACCGCGCAACGGTCTCGGACGCGGGGCGCGCGTAGACCCGCGCCGGCGGGCCGGCCTGCTCGAGGACCCCGCCGCGCAAGACCGCGACCTGGTCGGCGAAGGACAGCGCCTCCGCCTGGTCGTGGGTCACCAGCACCGTCGTGATACCGGCCGCGCCGAGCACCTCGGCGACCGCGGCGCGCGTCGCGACCCGCAGGCCGGCGTCGAGGGCGGAGAAGGACTCGTCGAGCAGCATGATCCGCGGGCGGCCCGCGAGTGCCCGGGCGAGGGCCACGCGCTGCTGTTGGCCGCCGGAGAGCTCGTGCGGATAGCGCCGCGCCAGCGCGGGGTCCAGCGAGACGGTCTCCAACAGCTCGGCGACCCGCCCCGCCGCGGCACGCCGCCGCACCGGCACCGTGGCGCCGAGGCCGAAGGCGATGTTGCGCGCGACCGACAGATGCGGGAACAGCGCACCGTCCTGCGCGACGTAGCCGACACCCCGGCGGTGCGCCGCGACCCACGCGGTCTCGGAGGCCAGGTCCCGGTCTCCGAGCCGGACCGACCCGGCGTCGGGCCTTACGAACCCGGCGACGAGGCGCAGCAGCGTGGTCTTTCCGGAGCCGGACGGACCGACCACCGCGGTGATGGATCCGGCGGGCACCGTCAGGTCGACATCGCGCAGGACGGTGTCGCCGCCGTAGCGCTTGGTGAGTCCGCGCAGCACGAGTTCGGCGCTCATGCGGCTCCTCTCGTCCGGGTGGTGCGTCCGGCGGCCCGTCGGGACTGCCGGAAGAGCAGGTACGTGGTGGGCAGCGAGAGCAGCACCATCGCCAGCGCGTAGGGCGCCGCGCCGGCGTAGTCGATCTCGCTGCTCTTGGCCCAGAACTCGGTCGCCAGCGTGCGGGTGCCGTTGGGCGCGAGGATCAGCGTCGCGGTGAGCTCGTTGGTGACCGCGAGGAAGACCAGCGCGGCACCGGCCGCGGACGCGGGTGCGGTCAGCCGCAGGGTGATGCGGGCGAAGGCGACCGGGGGCGGCGCGCCGAGGGCGCGGGCCGCCTCCTCGAGCGACGACGGTGCCTGCGCCAGCCCGGCCCGCAGCCCGACGGCGGCGCGGGGCAGGAACAGCATCACGTAAGCGAGCACCAGCACCGTCGAGCTCTGGTAGAGATCCGGAACCACGCGGATGGAGACGGTCACCAGCGCGAGGCCGATGACGATCCCCGGCATCGCGCTGCTCACGTAGGTCGACGCCTCGAGCGCGCGGGTGATCCGGTTCGGCCGCCGGACGGCGAGGTAGGCGAGGGGGAAGGCGACCGCGACGGTGAGCACCGCGGTCACGGCGCCGTAGCCGAGCGAGGTGCCCAGCGCGTCGAGGAGATCGCGCGGCACCGTCGAGGCGGCGCCCAGCACCGTCCATCGGATCACGAACCACAGCGGCAGCCCGAGCGCCGCGGCGACGAGCGCCAGCAGCGCCAGCTGCGCTCCGATCTGGTACCCGCCCAGCGGGATCCGCTCGGGTCCGGCGATCGCGCCGGAGCCCACCCGGGCGTACCGGGCGCGCCCCCGGGCCGCCACCTCGGCGAGGAGCAGGAGCAGGCACAGGACCGCGAGCACCCCGGCCAGCATCGATCCGGCGGCGCCGTTGAAGGTCGACTGGTACTGCACCATGATCGCCGTCGTGAAGGTGTCGAACCGGATCATCGCGAACGCGCCGTACTCGGCGAGCAGGTGCAGCGCCACGAGCACGGCGCCGCCGAGCGCGGCCAGCCGCAGCTGCGGGAGCACCACGCGCACGAAGACCGCCCAGCGGCCGAGGCCGAGCGCGGCGGCGGACTCCTCCAGCGCGGGGTCGAGCCGGCTCAGCGCCGCGGCGACGGGGATGTAGACGAGCGGGTAGTAGAAGAGCACGGCGATGAGCACCCCGGACCAGAGTCCGGCGAGCGACGGGATCGCCGACACCCAGCCGTAGCTGCCGACGAAGGCGGGGATCGCGAGCGGCGCGGCGAGCAGCAACGACCACGCCCGGCGGCCCCACAGCGTGGTGCGCTCGACGAGCCAGGCACCGGCCACCCCGACGATCACGGTCAGCGGCACCGCGACCACGGTGAGCAGCACGGTGTTCGTCAGGAGCTCGGCGACACGGGGCCGCAGGACCAGGCGCAGCGATTCGGCCCAGCCGGTGTCGATCGTCGTCCAGACGACGAAGCCCAGCGGCACCGCCGCGACCGCCGCGATGGCGGCGGCCGCGAGGGTGAGCAGCCTCAGAGCAGGCCCGCCTCGGTCATGAGCTTCACGACCTCGGGGCCGTTGAGCTTGGCCGGGTCGACGGTCGGCGCCTGCAGGTCGGCGAGCGGCACGAGCTTCGGGTTGGCAGGGACGCCGGAGGCGACCGGGTACTCGAACGAGGTGCCCTTCTCCAGCACCTCCTGGCCCGCCTTGGAAGTGAGGAACTTCAGGAACTGCTGCGCCTGCGCCTGCTTCTTCGAGGACTTGAGCACGCCACCGCCGGAGATCGAGACGAAGGCGCCCGGGTCCTGGTGCTTGAAGTAGTACGTGCCCACGTTGCCGGAGTTCTCGGCGGTCTTGGCCTGGTCGCCGTAGAAGTAGTAGTGGTAGATCAGCGCCGTGTCGACCTCGCCGGCGTTGACGGCCTTCATCGCGGCGCCGTTGCCCTTGTACGCCTTGGCGTTCTCCTTCATCGCCTTCAGCCAGTCCTTCGTGGCCTGCTCGCCCTTGAGCTGCAGGTACGCCGAGACGATGGCCTGGAAGTCGGCGCCCGACGGCGAGGCGCCCCAGCGACCCTTCCAGTCCGCGGTCGCGAGATCGGTCATCGACTTCGGCAACTGCTCGGGCGTGACCTTGCGCTTGTCGTAGACCAGCACGGTGGAGCGGGCGGCGATGCCGGTCCACTTCCCCGTCGACGGCTTGAGGCCGGCGTCCACCTGCGCGAGCGTGGCGGGATCGACGTCGGCGAACAGGCCCTTGTTCTCGACCTGGGTCATGGCGGGCGAGTTCTCGGTGAGGAAGACGTCGGCGGGCGAGCGGTCGCCCTCGGCGATGATCTGCTGCGCGAGCTCGGAGTCCTTACCCTGCCGGATCGTGACCTTGATGCCGGTCGCCGCGGTGAACTTCTCCACCCACTCCTTGGCGAGGGTGTCGTGCTGGGCGTTGTAGAGGGTCAGCTCGCCGCCCGCCGTGCCGGAGCCCGCCGCTCCGGAGCTCGACGGTGCGGCACCGTCGCCGCTGGAGCCGCAGGCGGTGACTGTGAGGGAGGCGATCGCCACCAGGGCGGCGGCGAGGGTGGAACGCGTGCGCAACGACATCGTCGAATCCTTTTCTTGAGCAACGAGATCACTCACCTCAGGCGGGAGTAAGGCGACGCTACACTAAGTCCTGGACCGGCGGAAGCGCCGGGGTGACCGCGTCACAGCACGAGAACCGCGGCCACGGTGGCGGGAACAGCGAGTAGCAGACCGTGCGCCGCGAACGCCCGGGCGGAGACCCGCACGCCCGCGCGGGCGCAGCGCGCCCGCCAGAGCAGCGTCGCGAGCGAGGCCCACAGGGTCACGACCGGCGCCACGCCGACACCGATCAGCAGGGCCATGAGCCGGACCGGGTCCCCTGCGGCGGTGGGCTCCAGGGCGAGGTAGGCGGGCAGGTTGTTGACGCCGTTCGCGGCGAGCGCCCCGATCCCCGCGAGCCGCAGCAGGTCCGACGGTGCCGTGCCCGCCCCCGCCGCCTCGCGGAGGACGCCTTCGAGCCCGGCGGCGAGCGCCACCTGCACCGCGGTGAAGACCCCCGCCAGGATCAGGACCATGCGCCAGGGCACGTCGAGCTCCCGGAGCCGCTCGGGCCGACGGACCGCGACCACGACGATCAGGGCGAGCGCGGCCACCGTCGACGCCACCGCGGGCGGGACGCCGAGCACGAACGCCGGCCCCAGCGCCAGGCAGGCGGCGGCCGCGATGCCGAACAGCACGCGGTCCGGCGGCGGGTCGACATCGGGAACGACGTACCGGCCGCGCAGGGCTCGACGGTGCAGCAGCCACAGCACGGCGACGGTCACGGCGATCGCCGCCAGCGCGGGCCGCCAGGAGAGCCCGAGGTAGGCCCGCACGCCGCCGTCGAGATGGTAGACGGCGAGGAGGTTCGTGAGGTTGGAGACGGGGAGCAGCAGCGACGCCGTGTTCGCGAGCCACACCGTGGTCATCGCGAAGGGCAGGGGTGCCAGCCCGAGCCGGCCGGCGGCCGCCAGGACGACGGGGGTCAACAGCACCGCGGTCGTGTCCAGGCTCAGGACGATCGTCGCGGCGCAGGCGAGGACGACCACGCCGAGCCAGAGACCGAGCACGCTGCCGCGCCCGAGCCGGGCGGCGAGCACCGCCACCGCGTCGAAGATGCCGGCCAGCTGCGCGATCTCGGCGACGACGGTGATCGCGAGGAGGAAGACGAGGACGGGGGCGACCTGCGCCACCACGTCGGCGGCGTTCACGCGCTGTCGGTGCGCAGGCCGTCGAGCACCGTCCGGGCGGTGGTGAGCCCGATGCCGGGCACCTCCACGATCTCCTCCAGGGTCGCCTCGCGCAGTTTGGCGACGGAACCGAAGTGCTTGATCAGCGCCGCCTTGCGGGTGTCGCCGAGACCCGGGATGGAGTCGAGCGCGCTCACGGTCATGCGCTTGGACCGTTTGCTGCGGTGGAAGGAGATCGCGAACCGGTGCGCCTCGTCGCGCACCCGCTGCAGCAGGAACAGCGCGTCCGAGCTGCGCGGCAGGATCACGGGGTCCTCCTCGCCGGGGACCCACACCTCCTCGAGGCGCTTGGCGAGGCCTACCACGGCCACGTCCGTGACCCCGAGTTCGTCGAGCACCTCCTGCGCGGCGGCGGCCTGCGGCGCGCCACCGTCGACCACGAAGAGGTTCGGCGGGTACGCGAACCGGCGCGGGCGCCCGGTCTGGGGGTCGATCGCGGCCTCCGGGGCGAGGTCACCCCCGTTGTCGCCGGCGGCGAGATCGCCCGTGCTCTCCTCCTGCCGCACGTCGGCCCGGTGGCGGAGGAAGCGGCGGCGGGTGACCTCGGCGATGGAGGCGACGTCGTCGCTGTGGCCGTCGCCCGCGGCCTCCTTGATCCCGTAGTGCCGGTAGTCGGACCGCTTCGCCAGGCCGTCCTCGAAGACGACCAGCGAGGCCACCACGTCGGAGCCCTGGATGTGGCTGATGTCGACGCACTCGATCCGCAGCGGGGCCTCGTCGAGGTCGAGTGCGTCCTGCAGGCCCTGCAGAGCGGCCGACCGTGCGGTGAGGTCCCCGGAGCGTTTGAGTTTGTGCTGGTGCAGTGCCTCGGCGGCGTTCCGCTCGACGGTCTCCATCAGCGTGCGCTTGTCGCCGCGCTGCGGGATGCGGAGGGAGACCTTGCCGCCCCGGAGTTCCTCGAGCCAGTCCTGCACCTCCTGCGCGTCCTCGGGGAGCACCGGCACGAGCACCTCACGGGGAACGGGGTTGACCGCGCCCTCGCCCGACTGCGCGGCCCGGTCCGTCTCCTCGCCGTAGAACTGGGTGAGGAACTGCTCGATGAAGTCGGCGTTCTCGCTGCCCTCCGCGTCACCCGGCTTCTCGACCACCCAGCCGCGCTGGCCGCGCACGCGGCCGCCGCGGACGTGGAAGATCTGGACGGCGGCCTCGAGATCGTCGGCGGTGAAGGCGATGACGTCGGCGTCGGTGCCGTCGCCGAGGACCACCGCCTGCTTCTCGACGGCTTTGCGCAGCGCGGAGACGTCGTCCCGGAGCCGGGCGGCGCGCTCGAAGTCCAGTTCGGCGCTGGCGGCGAGCATGTCGCTCTCCAGGTGCTTGATCAGGTTGTCGGTCTTGCCGGCGAGGAAGTCGCAGAAGTCGAGGACGATCTCCCGGTGCTCGGCGGCGGTGACCCGCCCGACGCACGGTGCCGAGCACTTGTCGATGTACCCCAGCAGGCAGGGACGCCCCATCTGGTTGTGCCGCTTGAAGACACCGGCCGAGCAGGTCCGGGCGGGGAAGACGCGCAGCAGCAGGTCGAGCGTCTCGCGGATCGCCCAGGCGTGGCTGTACGGCCCGAAGTAGCGCACCCCCTTGCGCCGCGGCCCGCGGTAGACGTACAGCCGCGGGTACTCCTCGTTCAGGGTGACCGCCAGCATCGGGTAGGTCTTGTCGTCCCGGTAGCGGACGTTGAACTGGGGGTCGAACTCCTTGATCCAGTTGTACTCGAGCTGCAGCGCCTCCACCTCGGTGCCGACGACGGTCCACTCGACGGACGCGGCGGTGGTGACCATCTGGTAGGTGCGCGGGTGCAGCCCGTAGACGTCGGCGAAGTAGGAGTTGAGACGGCTGCGTAAGGACTTCGCCTTGCCCACGTAGATGACGCGGCCGTGCTTGTCCCGGAACTTGTACACGCCGGGCTGGGTGGGAATGGAGCCCGGTGCGGGACGGTAACTCTGCGGATCGGCCACCCGTCCAGGTTAGGACGGGTGGCCGACAAGTCCTGGCATCGGCAGGCGGGAGATCAGCCGACCGGGATCCACACCGGCCCGAGCCAGAAGCCCCAGTGGTTGCGCCCCTTGTCCCAGATCGGCGTGTGCCACCCGCCCTGCCGGTACACCGGCCCGGGCCGCCAGTTCGGGTTCTGCCCGTTCGGGCGGGGCGCGGCCTGCTGCGGAACCCGGTTCGGGGTCTGCCCGGCGTTCGGGCGGGGAGCGGGGGTGGTGGTCTTCGCAGCCTGCCCGGCGCCCGGCTGGGCCGGGTTCGGCTCCGCCGCGGCGGTGCCTGCACCGATGGTCGCGAGGCCACCGATCACGGTGGCGCCGAGGAGTGCTGATCCGATCATCTTCTTCATCGTTGTCATGGTGGAAGCCTGACGGTCCGATCTGCGCGTGAGCACCACACGACCTGGGAGCCTGCTGAACGGTCCGCGGCGTCCGCGGCACGCCGGTCTAGTCGTGGACCACGTCCACCTCCCCTGCGGCGTGCTGCGCCCGCAGGACCTTCTTGTCGAACTTGCCGACCGAGGTCTTCGGGACCTCGGCGATGAACGCCCAGTTGTCCGGGATCTGCCACTTCGCGAACTTCCCGCTGAGATGTTCCCGCAGGTCGGCGACGGTGACCTCCGCACCGGGGTGCAGCACCACCGCGACCAGCGGGCGCTCGTCCCACTTCGGGTCGGGCACGCCGATGGCGACGGCCTCGAGCACCGCGGGGTGCGCCATGACCTCGTTCTCCAGTTCGACGGAGCTGATCCACTCGCCGCCGGACTTGATGACGTCCTTGGACCGGTCCACGAGCGTCACGTACCCGTCCGCGGTGAGCTTGCCGATATCGCCGGTGCGCAACCAGCCGTCGTCGAACTTGTCGCCGCCCACGGGCTCGGCCCCGTCGGGGCTGTAGTAGCTGCCGGTGATCCACGGGCCCCGGACCTGCACCTCACCCTGGGAGACGCCGTCGGCGGGCACGACCTGGCCCAGGTCGTCGACGAGGCGCCCCTCGACGCCCGGGAGGAACCGTCCCTGCGTGTTCCGGTACGCCCAGGCGTCCTCGCCGGTGACGCCGCGCGGTGGCCAGGCGATGCTGGCGAGCGGCGAGGTCTCCGTCATTCCCCACGCCTGTACGATCTGCACGCCGTGCCGGTCGAGGGCCTTTGCGAGGCTGAGCGGGACCGCCGAGCCGCCGCAGGCGATGTGCCGCAAGTGGCTGATGTCCTGCGGGTGCTGGTCGAGGTGGTTGACGATGCCGATCCACACCGCGGGGACCGCGGCCGAGAGGGTCGGCTTCTCCTCTGCCAACAGCCGGAGCATGGGCTCGGGCTGCAGGTACCGGTCGGGCAGGATCAGCGACGCGCCGGACATCAGCGCCCCGAACGGCGTGCCCCAGCTCATCGCGTGGAACATGGGCACGATCGGCAGCACCGTGTCGTTCGGGCCCATGCCGAGGCCGTAGCTCGCGCAGACGGCGGTGGAGTGGAGCCAGATGCTGCGGTGGCTGTACATGACGCCCTTCGGGTCGCCCGTCGTGCCGGAGGTGTAGCAGGCCGCCGCGGCCGCGCGCTCGTCGATGTCCGGCCAGTCGTACTCGTCGTTCTGGGCGTCGAGCAGGTCGCGGTAGTCGTGCAGTTGCACGCCCGACGGTGCCTCCACCAGCCCCTTGTCGCCGTCCACCACGATCACGTGCTCGATCGTGGTCATACCGCCGATGGCGGCGTTGAGCTGCGGGATGAGGCTGCCGTCGGTGATGATCACGCGGTCGGCGGCGTGGTTGGCGATGTAGGTGATCTGCTCGGGAAAGAGCCGGATGTTGATCGTGTGCAGGACCGCACCCATCGCCGGGATGGCGACGTAGGCGGTCATGTGCTCGTTGTTGTTCCACTGGAACGTGCCGACTCGATCGCCCGGCACCACGCCGAGGGCCGTGAGCGCGTTCGCCAGCCGGGCCGCCTCGTGGCCCATCTCGCGGAAGCTCATCCGGGTGGTCTTCTCAGGCGTCCACGTGGCCACCTCCGCCGCATCGGCGTACCAGGTGGTGGCGTGGCGGAGCAGCGTCGCCAGCGACAGGTGCTCGTCTTGCATCGTTGAGGTCAGGGGCAGGATCCGTTCGCGCATGCACCATGGGTACCGCATACCCGACGGTGGCGGCCCGATTTCGCCGAGCTCGGCCCTGCCGGTCATGCGGCCGCACCGATCAATCGCAGGTCGAACCCTGCTCCCACGCCGGAGGGCGGGCGGCGGCGATCGCCCGGTAGCCGGTCGTCGAGCAGCACGCGGACCGTCCAGCCCGTGAACTGCCCCGTTCCACTGTCGAACCCCGCCGGTTGCGAAACCTCCAGCCGGACCGTTCCACCGTCGTCCCGGTAGAGGACGACCGTCCGACAAGTTCTGGGTGCTCCCCGCGGGCATTAGCGCCACCGGGATCGCAACGGTTCCGGGCACCGTCGGGCCTGGACAGACTGCAGGGAACCGCCCGACGGAAGGAACGCCATGACCCGCCAGCTCCACCTCGGTGGATTCCAGATCGCCTCGCACGTCACGCATTCGCACGCCGCATGGCGCCACCCCGCCTCCGATCCGGCGTTCCTCACGCCGGAGTACTACCACCGGATCGGACGGATCCTGGAGCGCGGCCGGTTCGACTTCCTCTTCTTCGCCGACCTGCTCTCCGTCCCCACGCGGTTCGGAAACGACATCGACGAGTCGCTGCGCCGCGGGACGCAGGCCTCGGCGACTCTCGACCCGTCGATCGTGGCCGCGTCGATCGGCGCGGTCACGTCGCGACTCGGGATCGCGATCACCAAGTCCACCACGTACTTCCACCCGTTCGAGCTGGCCCGGATCTTCTCCAGCCTCGACCACATCACCCGCGGGCGGATCGCGTGGAACATCGTGACCTCGCTGAGCCAGTCGGAGGCGCTGAACTTCGGGCACGACGAGCACCTCGAGCACGACCTGCGGTACGTGCGGGCGCAGGAGTTCGTCGAGACCGCCGTCGAGCTGTGGGCGTCGTGGGAGCCGGACGCGCTGGTACAGGACAAGGAGTCCGGCGTCTTCGCCGATCCGGCCCGGATCCACGCCGTGGACCGGCGGTCGGAGCACTTCCGCACCCGCGGTCCCCTGCCCACCCCGCGGTCGCCGCAGGGCCGACCGGTGCTGATCCAGGCCGGATCCTCGGGTCGCGGCAAGGATTTCGCGGCGAAGTGGGCGGAGGCGATCTTCGAGATCGATCCGACGCCCGAGGGTCGGCGGGCCTACTACGACGACGTGAAGTCCCGCGCGGTGAACTTCGGCCGGCGCCCCGAGGACGTGAAGATCTTCCCCTCGTTCATCCCGTTCGTGGGCGAGACCGAGTCGATCGCGCGGGAGAAGCAACAGTTCCACAACGAGCTGGCCGATCCCGTCTCCGGGCTGATCACACTGTCCGTCCACACCGACCACGACTTCTCGCAGTACGACCTCGACAAGCCGGTGGAGGACGTCACCGTCGGCGGCACGCAGGGCCTGTTCGACGTGGCCCGGCGCCTGTCCGAGCGGGACAACCTGACGCTGCGCGACATCGGCAAGCTCTACGCGCAGGGCGTGCTGCTCCCCCAGTTCGTCGGCACCGCGGCGGATATCGCGGATCAGATCGAGGAGGGTTTCACCGGCGGGGAGGCCGACGGCTACATCCTCTCCGCCGCCAGCTCCCCCGGAACGTTCAACGACTTCGTCGACTTCGTGGTGCCCGAACTGCAGCGCCGTGGACTGTTCCGCAAGGAGTACACCGGCCGCACCCTGCGCGAGCACCTCGACCTCCCCGCCGACCCGTTCGCGCCGCGTGCGGTGGCCAAGGCGGGCTGAGTACCGGTCTGCTGAGGATCCCGGGGGCTCCGTCCCATACGCGACGCTCCGCTCGGCGCCGTCGTACCCCGGGGATGACAGGACCGAGCGGAGGTGAGTGATGACATCGTCCGACCGCTGTGTCCGCGCGGACACCTACTCAGGCGGGCGCCTCCCTGTTCGACCGGCTCCCACAGCGACAGCCGACTTGTCAGCCCCCTGTCCCAGTATGTGAGGAAAGAGGGAGGCATGACATGACCATCGACGCGATCGCCGATTCCATCGCCGAAACTGCCCATCGAGGGCAGACCGATAAGGCGGGGAACGACTACATCACCCATCCGCGCAGGGTCGCGGCGCGGGTGCGACCTCAGACGGCCGAGAACCGCGCCACCGCACTTCTGCACGATGTCCTCGAGGACACGTCCGTGACGGCGGAGGAGCTGGCCGCAGCGGGGATTCCCGACGAGGTGATCGCCGCCGTCCGGCTGCTCACCCGCCGGGAGGACGTGCCGAGCGAGGACTACTACGCGGCGATCCGGACCGACCCGATCGCCCTGGCCGTCAAGCTCGCGGACATCGGCGACAGCACCGATCCCGCACGCCTCGCCCTTCTGGACTCCGTGACGCAGGACCGCCTGCGCGCCAAGTACGCCTCCGCACTCGCGGCCCTGAGCGCCCGCGCAGGGGCATAAGCACGCCCGGCCTCGCCGTACGCTCCACGTCGACGGTGACCCCGAACGGCACGGCTGTGTACCTGCCCCCCGTCGCGGTGGGCTCGTAGCCGTTGCCGGCATCCCAGCGCTCTCACAGCGACTTCCGAGCCAAAGGGGCGATTCGGTCGTTAGCGTTCATTTCGACGCGGAGAGCAACCCCGCCCGAAGCGAGAAAGTTGGAGAGACCATGCGTCGCACGTACCACGGACGAATCCTCCCCCGCCCCGAAGCTGAGGTCGTCGACCAGGGCCTCGGCTTCGACCTGGACACCCTGACCACCCGTCGGCGAATGCTGTCGCTGCTCGGGATCGGCACCGTCGGACTGGGATTGGCCGCGTGCGGGACCGGCGCGAGCACCGAGGCCGGGCAGTCGTCCTCGACCTCCACCGCACCGTCGACGGCCGGTGACGCGACCGGCCTGGCGGAGATCCCCGACGAGACGGCGGGTCCCTATCCCGGCGACGGGTCGAACGGACCCGATGTGCTGGAGCAGGCCGGAGTGATCCGCAGCGACATCCGCTCGAGCTTCGGCGACATGGACGGTACCGCCGAGGGTGTCCCGATCACGCTCGAGTTGACCGTGCGCGATCTCGCCCGGGACGGCGTGCCCTTCGCCGACGCGGCGGTGTACGTGTGGCACTGCGACCGCGAGGGTCGGTATTCGCTGTACTCCGAAGGGGTGACGGACCAGAACTACCTGCGCGGCGTGCAGATCGCCGACGGTGACGGGACGGTCCGGTTCTCCAGCATCTTCCCCGCGTGTTATCAGGGGCGGTGGCCGCACATCCACTTCGAGGTCTACCGCGACCGCGCGGAAATCACCGATTCGACCAGGGCGATCGCCACCTCGCAGCTGGCCTTCCCGAAGAACGTGTGCGACGCCGTCTACTCCACACCCAGCTACGAAGCCTCGGTACGGACCTTGAGTCGGGTGTCCCTAACCTCCGACGGCGTCTTCGGCGAGGACGGTGCCGCGCACCAGTTGGCCACCGTCACGGGCGATGTGAACTCCGGTTACCGCGTCTCCCTCCCCGTGGGGGTGGACACCCGGACGCAACCGTCGTGACGGACGCCCGGACCGCCGCAAGGGCGACCGCGGTAGCGGGTGGTCGATCACCGCACGACGATCACGACGGGCTCCGCGGCGGCTCGGAAGACGGCGCCACGCTGACGATATTCGGACTACGACGCGTCGGCCTCCGGCGCAGCGGTGCCCTTGATCCGCTTGAGGATCGTGACGATCTCGCCGACCTGCTCCCCCGGGAACACGTGATCGGGCCCGGGTGCCCTATCGGTGTAGGGATCCTCCCACAGTCGCCGGGGGTCCACGAAGCCGTTCGTGGACAGCTCGTCGACGATCATCTCGACGAACCGGATCTGGTCGACAGTGTGTGACGAATCGTCCAGGTACTGCCCGAACGCTTCGACAGCGGCCGAGCGCTCGAGACCAACCAGCGAGCGGACGAACAGGCCCAAGCCACCGGTCTGCTCGCGCGCCCAGGCAAGATCGACATCGCTCGCACCGGACGACACCAGCATGCCCTCAAGGGCCTCGATGTCGGCAGGAGTCAGCTGCCGGTTCCTACGCAAGCGCTGCAGGGCCACGTTGTCCTCGTGCTCGCGGAGATACGCCGACGACTTCGCCTTGAACCGTTCAGGATTCGTACCCGGCGTTGCGCTCGGCAGGTGAGTGGCGATCCGAGTGATCAGTTCGTCCTCGAAATCGGTATACACGCGATTACGCACCACAGCGTCCACGAGCTGAACCAGCGATCGCAGCTTGATTCTGGCGGATTCCAGCATGGGCAGAGTCACGTCGACCCACCACTCGTCTCCGCTGACGGCATCGATCAGTTCGATCTGAGCCTGCACGACGGGGATGTTCGCTTTCGCCAGCAAGGAGGCTGCGATGTCCTGAACCGCTTCACGGACCCTGTCCGAGGTTGAGACGTCGCCCTCGAGGGAGGCGAGCTGCGCGCGGAGGATCAGGAGGTCGAACCGCTTGGCCTTCTCGTCCGAGTCGGTCACCCCCGACGGGAGCCCCGCGAGGGTGAGGACCGTCTCCTGCGCTTCTGCCGAGAGCTCCGCCCACGCGCCCCGCTCACTGAACCGTTCGACGGCCTTCCGATGGGGTCGCACGAGGAAGTTGTCCGCTGTCATTCCCGCGACGTACTCGTGCAGCGCGCCCACGGTCGAAGCCCGGAGCGCAGGCTCGGCGTCCTTCAGCTGAACGACGAGACCGAGCCGCGCCTCGAACAGACGTTGCGATAGCGACTTCTGCGTACTCCCCTCACTCCCAGGCAGCCCGGAGCCGAAGTACTCGTCGTTCCCGCAGAAGTCGAACACCAGGAACTCCGTCTTGTGGTCACCAGGCCCGAATAGGTCGGGACACAGGCGGGTGCCACGGCCCATCATCTGCATGTACTTCGTCTTCGAGCGCACGGTCTTGAAGAAGACGAGGTTGACGATCTCCGGCGCGTCGATCCCGGTATCGAGCATGTCGACGGAGATCGCGATGTGCGGCGCCTTGTCGGCGATAGTGAAGTCGTCGATCAGGCTCTCGGCGTAGGGAGAGCCGTGTGTGATGACGCGGGCGAACTGCCCAGCGTAATGGGGCCATTGCAGGTCGAACCGCTGTTGAATGAACTCGGCATGCGCCTGGTTCTTGGCGAAGATGATCGACTTACCGAGCCGGTCTCCGCCGGCCACCTTGAGGCCGTCCGCCATCGTTGCGGGGCACCCGGAGCGTGCCGAGGACCTGGATCTCGCCGACGAAGTCGCCGGTGGCTGGCGAGCACTTTGTCGACGGTGTCCTCGTTGAACAGGAACTTGTTGAGCTCCTCAGCACCCACCTCGTCCGGGACGTCGCCGTCACCCCAGTCGATGGAGTCCCACTGCTCTTTCTCCGCCTCCGAGAGATCGGCGTAGCGGATGCCCTGCTGCATGAACTTGGTCCCGACCGGGACGTTCTTCCCCGGTACGAGGTACCCATCGTTGATGGCGTCATCCAGGTCGTAGGCGTCAGTGGGGACGCCGTCTTCAAGATGGAAGAGCCGATAGGTGTTGTGGTCCACCTCGTCCTTCGGCGTCGCGGTGAGCCCGACGAGCAGACCGTCGAAGTAGTCGAAGATGGCGCCGTACTTGGCGTATACGGAGCGGTGTGCCTCGTCGATCACGATGAGATCGAAGTGTCCGGGCCCGAACCGCCGGCCCGACTCGCCCACGGAATTGATGAGGTTCATCATGGTCGGGTAGGTCGAGGCGTAGACGCGGCCGTTGGTCGCCTTCTCGGTGACCAGGTTCACGGTGGTCGCGTCCGGCAGGTTCGCCTTGAAGGCGTTCACCGCCTGCCGCACCAGTGCCGTCCGGTCGGCGAGGAACAGGACCCTCCTGGCCCAGTTCGCGCGCATGAGTTGGTCGACCAGGGCGATGACGGTGCGCGTCTTGCCCGAGCCCGTCGCCATCACCAGCAGGACCTGACGGTTCTTCTGTTCGAAGGCGTCGTCGACGGCCTTGATCGCTCGGGTCTGGTAGTAGCGCCCCGCGATGTCGTTGCTGATCGGCACGGCGCTGAGCGTCTTCCGGGTGCTTCGTCGCTGCACCACGAGGCCGAGTTCATCGGGTGTGTAGAAGCCCTGGACCGGTCGCGGCGGGTACCCGCTCGCGTCGTCCCAGATCCAGTGCTCGTACCCGTTGCTGTAGAAGATCACGGGTCGCTGACCGAACCGTGCTTCGAGACAGTCCGCGTACAGCTTCGCCTGCTGCTGCCCCACCTCGGGGCTCTTGTTCGTCCGTTTGGCTTCGATGAGTCCGAGCGGGCGACCGTCGGCGCCCCAGAGTACGTAGTCGACGTAACCCTTGCCGGTGGGACTGGGCATTCCCGTGACTTCGAACTCGGTGGTCACGCGCCCGGGCCCCGTCGCGGTGCCGATCGTCCATGAGGCCTCGTCCAGAAGCAGGTCGATGAATTCGTCGCGGGTCTGCGCCTCGTCGTAGTCGTGATCGTCGGTCGCCTGCTTGGCGGCCTGTACCGCGGCCACCTGCGCGCGCAGCTCCTCCAGTTCCCTCTGCAGCCCCTCCTTCTCCTCGCGCTCCCGCGCGAGGACCGCATCCTGTTGGGCGAACTTCTCGGAGAGCTTCGCGACCTCGGCCCGCGACAGCGGCGCGGCCCGAGCCGCGAGTGCGGGATCGAACTGAGACTTCGTCGGGGCCAGCTCGGGATGGCTGGACTGGTTGAAGGTCGCCCAGACGACGACGTGGAACAGCTCGCGCAGCGACGCGATCGCGTGGTCCGGGCGAACGGCGCGGTTCTCGTGGACGGCTGCGTTGCCGACCTTGCGGATGAGAGTCAGCTTCTGAATGACTCCGAGCGGCACGATCGCCTTGAACTTGGCGTCGCCGATGCGTGCCGCGAGATCGTCCTTGTAGGGCGTGGGGATCTTGTTCAGGTCGTACAGGTAGTGCACGAGGTGCTCGACGGCGCGGCGGCTGTAGAAGCACGCCGACCGCGGGTCCGAGACCAGGTACGACTCGGCCCGCGCGCAGTCGCCGAACACCGACGGCAGCGCGGTGCGAACGAAGTCAAAGTTCCCCATCCAGTCTCCATTTCCGCTCGGTACTGAACCTACCCGGTCACCGGTAGGACGACAGCCCCTCCGGCCGGACACATGGCACCGGGTCCGCCAACACCGTCGGATCGTCACATTGCAACTCGGTGTACAACTCTGCGATACGCCGTCCCGCGAACCGGTTGTGCCGCTCGAAGTCATCCCCTATGCACGTGAAAGTCCATCCGGGCCACAGCGCCTGCGCCGCAGGGTAGACGCCCTCTTCGCACATGCACGTCCACCAGGCCACAGAGCGACGATCTACGTCGACGCACAGTCCGAACTCGACATCCTCGGTATCGAATTCCTCTGCGCACAACTGCATCGCAACCTCCGGACCGACTCTGACCGCATCGGCGACGGAGCACAGATAATACGGCAGGCCGATCGATCTCGGTTCTCCCGATTCACGAATGGTCATGACGCACGACGGACCGCCGATCTTCTCGTCGTACGGATCCTGCAGTCCTATGTCCTGACGGTGCCGCACGTCTTGTCGAGGAATCCCCAGAACGTCGGCGAAAGACCACATCCCTTCGACCGCCCACTGGACTGTCCACCCTGGATACGCCCTGCGCAGCACGTCGTACTCGATACGTGCACTCCCGAGGTCCCAGAACGCGGTGTGCCAGGCGACTGTTCTGGTGACCGCATCGACCAGAATCCCTCCCTCCAAGGATTCCCACTGATCGACCGCTAGGTCAGCGCAGACTGGGTACTCGAGGTAGCCACGAAAATCGTCGACGCCGACGGTCGCGACATGAGCTGCCCCGAACGCGCCCGATCGCTCGAAACGAGCACGAAGCCCCTCCTCGTCTCGCAGAACATAGAATGCTGGTGCTCCCATGCCGCTACTCGAAGAAGTCTTCGTCGACTTCGACGATCTGCAGTGTCTGCTTGACCTGCACGCCCACGCCGTAGCGGATCATGAGGCCGGCGAGTCGCGCACCGTCGATGAGGATGATGCGGGTCGGCACGACCTCGGCGTACTCGACGGCGCCCTTCGAGAACTTGCCAGTGGTGATGAAGACTCCGCCGTCGGCTTTACCGCTCAGTGCGCCCACGAACGCCTGCAGCTCCGGCCGACCCACCGAGTTGTCGGGTGCGTACCGCTTGGCCTGAACGTAGACACGGCTCAGCCCCAGCGCATCCTGGTCGATGATTCCGTCGATCCCGCCGTCATTAGAAGCACGGGTGACGGTGGCCTTACCGCCCGCGCCGCCGTATCCCATCGCGACCAGGAGGTTGATCACCGTCTGCTCGAAGAACGTCGGGCTGTTGTCGTGCAACCGGGTCAGGAGTTCATCGGCGACGGTGGCGTTGATCCGCCCGATGCCGTCGGCGATCTGTTCCTCGGGGTCGAGTGCGGTCACCGGCTCGGGATCGGACGTAATGGCGGTTTCGCGTGCCTCGATACCTTGGAGCGCCTTCCAGGTGTGCGACGCGTTGGGATCGCCGACGAAGGCGCGCAGCGCCTTCTCGCTGATCCCGTTCGGGTGATCGGCGAGGAGCTTCCGTCCGGCGTCAGTGATCGCGTAGTGCCCTCGGGTAGGCCGGCTGATCGCGCCCGCCCTCCCGAGGTACGACGTGGCCCAACCAATCCGATTGCGGTATCTCAGCTGGCCGGATGGCAATGTTTCGGCCAGTTCGTCCTCCGACAGCCGCTCGGCCGCGACGACACGCTCCTCCAGGTCGCGGCGCTTCACGGTCTGACCAGACTGCAGCTCACGCAGCACCGGCGCCATGAACTCATCCCAGGTCGGCATCACCATCAGAGCACACCCCGAAACGCCCGGTGACGTAGCGCGCCAACGAGTTGCTCTGCCAAGTCCTCCCGCTGACGCCACCAACTCGACATGTTGTCTATGCGCTTCATTTTCTCAACAAAATGATGTTGCAGCTCAATCGGCGGAATCGGCAATGGGAGCGCCCGCAACCCTGGGCCGCTAAAATTCTGCTGCGCAGCCTGCCTGGACAACGTCGCTATTATTGCCTGAATACTGGGGGTACGCAGCGCCGCAACCACGTAGCCCGGCAAAAGATTGCCCCTAAGTCGCATTCGAATAAAGTAGGCACCCGCGATACAGGGAGGATCCGCTGCTTCAATCAAAGCCACTTTACCCACGGTGGCACCCGTGCGGGCGAACACAATATCACCAGGCTCCAGCAAATACTTTGCCCGATCACTATTGGACACCGACACGCGAGGCATAGAGTCGAATCGCAACTTGCCGCTTGAGTCCAAGTCAGTAATTCTGACAATCCGCACTCCTTCATTAGCGTACTTCTCGTCATGAAAGCGCGGACCGTACTTCATCTCAGCGACACCATCGCCGAGAGTCGCCCTCTCCCAGCCGAGTTGATTACGCACAGGGTCGCCGAACATCTCGATGAATATCGAGGTCTTGACTTCCTCGCATTTCATGTTTTGACGACGGTAAGAACCGACGATGTCAGATGACCGATCAAGGATCGTGGCGATACGATGTTGCTCCTCAAGCGAAGGCAGAGGCAGCTCGATCGATTCGACAGTTCGCTTCGATAGTTCTTTAAATGTTGCACCGTTACCCAGCGCCTGCAGTAACGCAGTGTTCGACTTCAACCAATGGTAAAGATATCTTCCAAAAAGACTCTCTCCTGGGATCATGCTTTTAAAACCCTGATTCGTCGCCATAGGAACACTGTTGATCGCAACGTACCCGATCGGCGCTCGAGAACTCAATAGCACCGATCCAGGCGGCAGCAACGACGCTGCACAACTCCGAAGACCTTCGACCGTAAGATTCCTCGGAGTCTTAGATATCGAAGAACCTGGCAGACTACTCAGATCCGCTGGCGTAGCCCACGGTATTTCCCCACCCCAGAACTCGAGATTACCTGTCTTCGGGGTCGCACCCGAGACCACTTTTGCTACTTCCCCAAGTGGCACCATCCTCATGACAGCATCGCCTTCAGTTCCGCCAGTCCACCTGCAATCTCTCCTTCGAGCTTCTCGATTTCGGCGATGATCTCCAGCGGCGAGCGGTGCTCGATCTCCTCGTACTCGATCTCCTTGTAGCGGTTGATCGAGAGGTCATAGTTTTGCGCGACGATCTCGTCTTTCGGCACGGTGAAGGACTTGTCGGTGCGGGCTCGCTCGCGTTCGGCACCAGCGCGCTCGGTCCAACGTTCGCGGACCTCAGGAAGGTCATTGGCGTCCACGGGGTTTCGCTTGTCGTCGAGTGAGAAGCCGTCGGCAGTGACGTCGTAGAACCAGACCTCGTCGGTGCCGCCGGAGTCGGTCTTGGTGAACAGCAGGATCGCCGTCGACACACCCGCGTAGGGCTTGAAGACACCAGAAGGGAGCTTGACTACACCGTCGAGCTTCTGGTCCTCGACGAGCGCCTTACGCAAGTCCTTGTGTGCCTTGGTGCTGCCGAAGAGGACACCGTCGGGAACGATGACGGCGGCCCGGCCGCCGGGCTTGAGCAGCTTGAGGAAGAGCGCGAGGAACAGGAGTTCCGTCTTCTTCGTCTTGACCATGCGCTGAAGGTCCTTGGACGTCGACTCGTAGTCGAGCGAGCCGGCGAACGGCGGGTTGGCGAGGATCAGCGTGTACTTCTCGGCATCGCCGCTGGCGCCCTCGGACAGGGAATCGCGGTAGCGGATGTCCGGCTGATCCACGCCGTGCAGCAGCATGTTCATCGAGCCGATGCGGAGCATGGTGCTGTCGAAGTCGTAGCCGTGAAACATCGAGCGGTGGAAGTGATTCCGCTGCTCCGCGTTCGACATGGCCTGGGGGTGCTGCTCGCGGATGTACTCGCTGGCCGCCACGAGGAAGCCGGCCGTGCCGCAGGCTGGATCGCAGATCTCGTCGCCGGGCTTCGGCGCCATGAGATCGACCATCAGCTGGATGATGTGCCGTGGCGTGCGGAACTGGCCGTTGGTGCCCGACGCGGACAGCTTCGAGAGCATGTACTCGTACAGGTCGCCGTTGGTGTCCCGCTTCTCCATCGGGATGTCGCCGAGCATGTCCACGACCTTCGCCAGCAGGGCCGGCGTGGGGATCGTAAACCGGGCGTCCTTCATGTGCTCGGAGTACGTGGACCCGTCTCCTCCGATGCCCTGCAGGAACGGGAAGACCTCCTTGCTCACCACGTCGTACATCTCCGACGGCGCGAGGTTCTTGAACCTCGACCACCGCAACTGCTCCTGGTCGGGCATGAAGATCGGGTCGGTGATGCCCCCGCCCACGAACTGCGCTCGGCTCTCCTTCTGCTCCTGCAACTCGTCCAGCCGCCGGATGAACAGCAGGAAGGTGATCTGCTCGATGACCTCGAGCGGGTTGCTGATCCCGCCGGACCAGAAGGCGTCCCAGACGCGGTCGATCTTGTTCTTCAGCTCTCCCGTGATCACGCGGCCAACTGTAGCGGTGGGCCGGGCGCCGTCTGCGGACATGGTTCTCCTTCGCCGGGCCGGTACCTCCAGCGCAGCCGATCAGAATGCACGGAGGCACTGACAAGTCTCGAGATCGCCGAAAATCGCGCGACAAGCATCGCCGCAACCTGGTGAGATCTGGAACCTGTCAGACGTGCGCGGCATCCTGGTCGGCTGGTCCGAAGGAGGCCGGCCGCGGTGCGCCGCGCACGCACTACCCGAGGAACCACCATGACCGACTTCAGCACACTCGAGCCGCTCACACGCGCGCAGACGATCGCCCTCCGAGGCACCGTCGAGAAGGTCTGCGCCGCGCGCGGACTTCCGCACACCCCGCACGACCACGATGCCTACCGGATCGGCGACGCGATCTGCGGGCTCGCCAACCTGGCCGCCCATGTGGCGAACGTCCCCGAGGACCAGTGGCACAGGGAGGTCGACGCGTGGATCGCGAACATGGATCGCCTCCGCGAGGCGCACGACACAGACGTTACGGAGGCGAACATCTACCCTCGCCTCATTCGGAGCACCGTCCCGACCGACGCGGACACCGACTACCCGATGGCAGAAATCCTCCCAGGTCTGTCCCTCATCTTCGCAGCGGACTACCCGACGCACGTCGCCGAGCTACGCGATTCATCGTTGTTCGGACACTTGGGCACTGTCGACGAGGTCGGGCGGATCGCCGTTAACAATCTGCACCGCCTGCCGGTGCCCACACCGGATCTCCTCGACCTCGAGATCGACGGGTCGCATGCGGCAGTCATCGCGTTCGAGTTCGACGACTTCTTCGCACCGTCGAGGCTGCTGTACGTAGCCACGTTCGCGGCGGAGCATCTCACTGCAGCCGAGCACGGTTTTCTCGTGGCAGCTCCGACTCGTGACGTCCTCCTGTTCATTCCGGTGGACGGTGACAACATTCTGGGTCAGGTCAACGTCTTCGCCAACGCCGTGGACAACCTGTACCGCGGCGGTCCCGGGTCCACGTGCGAGCTGACCTACCACCTCACACCGTCCGGCGACCTGGACGTCGTGGCGTACCTGTCGGCACCGGACAGCCTCTACTTCAAGCCGAACGACTACCTGGCCCCAACGCTGTTCGGCCTGCCCGAGCAGGGGGCCTGATCATGCGCGTGATCGATAACTTCCGAGGAGACCACTACTTCCTCTCGAACTTCTACCCGGCGCGAGTCGAGTTCCGCGGCAAGGCCTTTCCGAGTGCCGAGCACGCCTTCATGTCCGCGAAGACCACGGACGAACGCAGCATCGAGCGGATCCGCACAGCTCCGACCCCGGCGGAGGCGAAACGAATCGGCCGCTCAGTCGCCCTGGTCGACGACTGGGACCGCATCCGGTTCGACGTCATGGCCGATGTGCTCGCCGCCAAGTTCGACGATGCCGAGCTCGCGCGACGGCTCGTCGCCACCGGCGGCGCGATCCTGATCGAAGGCAACTCCTGGCACGATCAGACGTGGGGGTCGTGCACGTGCGACCGGCACCGCCGGATCGACGGCGACAACGCGCTCGGTGTGCTGCTGATGAATGAGCGGATTCAGCAGAAGTTCGTCCTTGGCTGAGTCCGCGCCACCGAGGCGACCTGCGCGGAGAACCCGCGCTGACGGGTGATCGAGGTCGATGCGAAAACTTGTCAGTGGTCGATGCGATGCTCTCTCCATCAGGTCCTGGGGAGGATGAAATGACCACACGTAACACCATTCCGATCGACGCTCTCAGTCACCGATCCTGACGGTCCGCATTCGGCGCACCGTCATCACCTGATCACCGGAGCCGGCAACGGCTCGATTCATACCGATCGGCACTTCCCGCCGATCGGTGATTCCCCCATCCCTAGAAATGAGGATTCGTCATGTCTCAGCAGCCCTTCCCGCTGCAGCCCGGCCAGCCCAACAACGGCCAGTACGACCCGAGCCAGTACAACGCCGGTCAGCCCTACCCGTACCCCGCGCCGCCCGCACCGCCGGCGAAGAAGAAGCGCAAGTGGCCCTGGATCGTCCTGGCCGTGATCGCGTTCCTGCTGGTCGTCAGCGTCGCCACGGGTGGCGGCGAGAAGAAGGACGATGCGAGCGCGGCGGCGGGTACTGCTCCCGGCGCGACCACGGCGCAGAAGGCCGACCCGAAGACCGCCGACCCCAAGACGGCCGGCCTGAACACGCCGGTCCGTGACGGCAAGTTCGAGTTCGTGGTCACCGGGGTCCAGGCCGGGCTGGCGAACGTCGGCGACAACCCGTACCTGGCGAAGAAGGCGCAGGGCCAGTTCGTGATCGTCTCGATGACGGTGAAGAACATCGGCACCAAGCCGCAGAGCTTCTCCCCCAGCTCGCAGAAGCTCAAGGACGCGCAGGGCCGCACCTTCGAGTCCGACTCGATGGCCCAGATCGCGCTCGGCGACTCCGACGTGCCGGTGTGGGACAACATCAATCCCGGCAACACTGTCCAGGTCAAGGTCGTCTTCGACATGCCCAAGGACGCCACCCCGGCGACCATCGAACTGCACGACTCGATGTTCTCGGGCGGCGCAAAGGTGACGCTGAAGTAGTCGTCACGGTGCTCCGGCTACCGCGAAGTGCGCAGTAGCCGGAGCACCACCAGCAGACGTAGCATAGTGCTACACGCTTCGATCTCGTCCTGAGGAGTCCAGATGCCGCACCCCACCCGTATCGCCGACGATGTCTTCGAGAACGCCCGCGTCGAGGGCGAGCGCGAGGGTCGCTCGACTGCCGAACAAGTCAACCACTGGGCACGGATCGGCCGCGAGGTCTCGATTCACGACTCGGCCTCACGGCGACGCGTCGAAGCAGCACTCGCCGGGGCCATCGGAGTAGACGCACTGTCCGCCGAGGAAGGAAGAGCTTACGACGCTGAGATTCGTGTCGCCATCGCCGAGCGGCTCAGGAACATCGATTTCAGCACCGTCCTCGCTGATAGGGGCGTCGTCACCGTCGCGCTCGATGACCACGGGCGCATGGTGGAGTACCACCCCGACGGCACAGAAGTCGTCATCTCGGAGAACCCGCAGTGAAGGAGATCCATCTCGTCGTCGGTCCCAACGGTGCCGGAAAAACGACTTTCGTCGAGTTGGCCCTCCAACCGCTGATGCCGCGCTTCCCGTTCGTCAACGCCGACATCATTGCGAAACGTCGGTGGCCGGACGACGCCGAGGCGCGGTCGTACGACGCAGCGAAGGTCGCGGAGGCTACCCGCGACGCGTTCATCAAAGACGGCCGATCGTTCATCGCGGAGACGGTGTTCTCACATCCGTCGAAGGTCGACTTCATTCGCAAGGCGATCGACCACGGGTACGTGGTCCACCTTCATGTCGTGATGGTGATCGAGGACATGTCCGTCGAGCGGGTTCGTCACCGGGTGAACGCAGGTGGCCATTCCGTGCCCGAGGAGAAGATCCGCGATCGCTACCGACGACTGTGGGCGAATGTCGTGGAAGCCGCACAGCTCGCGACTACAGCGACGTTCTACGACAACAGCCGTAAGGGGAGCCCACGCAAGGTAGCGGTGCTCGCCGACGGCATGCCGTTCGGCGCTGCATCGTGGCCCGGCTGGGCTCCCGCCGAGCTGACCGCGTACTGGCGGGCGACGGGCGGCGCCGCAACCTGATCGATCGGTACATTCGAAGTAGGCCCTGGGAGGAGGTCGCGATGGCGGAGACGGTGCCACAGGAGATCGCCGCGCGGGTGACCGCTGCGGCGGATGCGGTTCTGGTGGGGAGGGAACAGGCGCAGGTGGCTGCGCGCGACGCGTCGGCGTACCTGGTCGCCACGCGGCCGGTAGCCATCGATGATGCCTTCCGCCGGTACACGGCGAGCAACAACCCCGCGTACCTGTCGTCGATCCCACAACGGCCACCTCGCTGGGGGATATCGCCGTGGCTCTGGGTACTCGGCACGATCGCGGTGATCGCCGCGGGACAGGCCGTCGACGCCGGCTTGATCGCGCTCCTTCTCGTCGGATCGGGCCTCGCGGCCTTCCGCGCGTGGCAGCTCACGCAGCACAGGAAACACCTCGCCGCGAGCGAGAAGGCGCGGCTCGCGGCGAACCCGTGGCCCTTCCAGGCCGAACGCACGCCGGCGTGGAACCCCGAAGCCGAGCCGGGGGCAACCCGCGTGGAGACCCGCCTCCTCGGCCTCGCGGTGCTCCTCACCGAGGAGATCCGCCGCTCACCGGCGTGGAACAACCCGCTCCTCGACCAGCATCGCGTCCGCATCAATCTCGACGCGACGCTGCAGGACATCAGCCACCGGGCGTACCGCGTCTGGCGGATGCGCACCGATACTCCGCGCCCGACGGGCGGATCCTCCGTGTCTCCGGCACTGGCCCACCACATCGACGAATACACCCAGGCGGCCCGCATGGCCGAGAGCGCGCTCCGCGACCACGTGGCCGCGCTCGCCGAGTACCTGGGTGAGCTCCGCCCCGTCGAAGCCCTGCTGACCGACCTGCAACTGCTCGACCGCACCACCACGGGCGCTCACCGCGAGCTCCTCGACCAGCTCTACCGCGACGCCGTCGGGAACGAGGCCGACACCCGCCGGTTCCAGGCCCACGCCGACGAACTGCGCGACCTGCAGGCCAGCCTGGACACCCAGTTCCACTTCCTGCGCGAGCAGGTCGCTCGCACCAATCTGCTTCGCTGACCCGGACGACCGCCGTACCCGGCGATCACGGCCCGGACGGCGGCGCGAATACGTGGTTTCATCGGAAAATGAGCACCCCACAGTTCGCCGGCAGCTACAAGCCGGACACCCGCTTCTTCGGGCACCCGTGGCCGCTGGTCAACCTGTTCGGCGTCGAGATGTGGGAACGCTTCTCCTTCTACGGGATGCAGGCGATCCTCGCGTACTACCTGTACTACTCCGCGTCCGAGGGCGGCCTCGGCTTCGACCAGGCCACGTCGCTGGGCATCGTCGGCGCCTACGGCGGTTTCGTCTACCTCTCCACGATCGCGGGCGCCTGGATCTCCGACCGCCTGCTCGGCGCCGAGCGCACACTGTTCTACTCAGCGTGCCTGGTGATGGCGGGGCACATCGCGCTCGCGGCGATCCCCGGCGCGGCGGGCGTGGCGATCGGACTCGCCCTGGTCGCCGTCGGTGCCGGCGGCGTCAAGGGCAACGCGACGAAGGTGGTCGGCGACCTCTACCCGCCCGGCGACACCCGCCGGGATGCGGGCTTCTCCCTCTACTACATGGGGGTCAACCTGGGCGCGTTCATCGGCCCACTGCTCACCGGCTACCTCCAGGACGCCGCGGGCTTCCACTGGGGCTTCGGGCTCGCCGCCGTCGGCATGGCGCTGGGCCTGATCCAGTACGCCCTCACCCGCGGCATGCTCCCGCGGATCAGCCAGGAGGTGCCGAACCCCGCCTCCCGCACCGACATCCGGCGCGTCGCCGCGGGCGCCGTGATCGCGATCGCGGCCATCGTCGCCCTGATCCTGCTCGGCGTGATCACCGCGGGGAACCTCGTCGACGCGATGATTCTCGCGGTGGCCGCCATCTCCCTGGGCTACTTCGTCTTCCTCCTGCGCAGCAGCCGGGTCGACGGTGCCGAGCGGCGCGGAGTCACGGTCTTCATCCCCCTGTTCCTCGCCCAGGTCGCGTTCTGGGCGCTGTTCCAGCAGATGTTCACCTTCGTCGCCGTCTACGCCGACGAACGACTGGACCGCACGGTGGGCGGCTGGGAGTTCCCCGCGTCCTGGATCCAGTCCGTCGATCCGGTGTACATCCTGCTCTTCGCCCCGGCCTTCGCGGCGCTGTGGACCACGCTCGGCCCCCGCCAGCCCAGCACCCCGGTGAAGTTCGCGATCGGCACCATCGGCATCGGTGTCGCCTTCCTGGCGTTCCTGCTCATGCCGGCCGGCGCGAACACCGCCCCGCTCGTCGGCCTGCTCGGCATCATGCTGATCTTCGCGCTCGCCGAGCTGTACATCTCCCCGGTCGGCCTGAGCGTGTCCACGAAGCTCGCACCACGTGCCTTCGCCACGCAGATGGTGGCCCTGAACTTCCTCTCGATCAGCCTCGGCACCGCACTCGCGGGCCGGCTCGCGACCTTCTACGACCAGAACGACGAGGCGCCGTACTTCCTGATCCTGGGCAGCACCGCGATCGGCATCGGGCTCGTGGTGCTGGCCCTGGCCCCGGCGCTCAAGCGCCTCGCGCCGGCGGTCGCCGCCTGACCAGGGCTCCCCACCGACAGCACCGCGCGGCCCGCACCGCACCGTCGATCCTGTTCCAAACCCTGCACGACCACCCGACTTGCGAGTAACTTATGGGCACCTAATAAAACGACGCGAGGAGCGGATTTGCCGGCAGACGAGTACGACTACATTGTGGTGGGGGCCGGCAGTGCGGGCGCGGTGGTGGCCGCGCGGCTGACGGAGGATCCGGGAGTGTCCGTACTGCTCCTGGAGGCGGGTGGTGAGGCGGATGCGGACGAGATCGACATCCCGCTCGCCTTCTCCGCGCTGTTCAAGACGAAGTGGGACTGGAACTACACCACCACGCCGCAGAAGCACCTCGATGACCGGCCCGCGTACTGGCCGCGGATGAAGGCGCTCGGCGGCTGCTCGTCGATGAACGCGATGATCTACATCCGTGGCAATCACGGTGACTTCGATGCGTGGGCGAACGACTACGGTGCGGCCGGCTGGTCGTACGACGAGGTGCTGCCGTACTTCAAGAAGGCCGAGGGGAACACCAGCCTGACCGACCGGTTCCACGGCACGACGGGGCCGCTCAACGTCGAGGACCGGGTGTACACCCACCCCCTCGTCGATGCCTGGGTGGATAGCGCGGCGAGCCACGGCATGGCCCGCAATCCCGACTTCAACGGCGCCGAGCAGGAGGGCGCGGGCCGCTACCAGGTCACCTGCAAGGGCGGCCGTCGCTGGTCCACCGACAAGGCCTACATCGAGCCGGCGCGGTCGCGGCCCAACCTCACGGTCGCGCTGGGTGCCACGGCCCGCCGCATCGAGTTCGACGGTGACCGCGCCTGCGGGGTGGTCTTCCGGCAGAGCGCGGTCGACCACACGGCGAAGGCGCGCCGCGAGGTGATCCTCTGCGGCGGCGCGGTGAATTCGCCGCAGCTGCTGATGCTCTCCGGTATCGGACCGGCCGAACATCTCGCCGAGCACGGCATCGACGTGCGCGTCGCGCTGTCGGGCGTGGGCGAGAACCTGCAGGACCACCCCATCGTGCCGGTGATCTTCGAGACGCACGGGACCACCGATCTGATGGAGGCGCAGAACCTGCAGAACCTGCTGCGCTGGAAGGTCCGCGGGACCGGGCCGCTGGCGTCGAACGCGGGCGAGGCCGGCGGCTTCTTCCGCTCCCGCGAGGACCTCGACCTGCCCGACCTGCAGTACCACGTCATGGCCTCGGGCTTCTACGACAACATGCTGCACGAGCCCACCAAGCGGGGCTTCGTCTGCGGGCCCACGCTCGTGAACGTGGCCAGCCGCGGCAGGCTGCGGCTGCGCTCGGACAACCCCGACTGGCACCCGTCGATCGAGCCGAACTACTTCGAGGCGCCCGAGGACCTGGACGCGATGCTGGTCGGC
>NZ_JBYPZI010000010.1:182088-208227 GCF_057815145.1 Tsukamurella sp. II2bb | reverse complement strand
GCGAACGGCATCTTGTCGTGGTACGCCCGCGAGACCGCGCCGCCGTACGCCCGGCCGATGTCGAGGCAGTCGTTCGCCGAGAACAGCAGCGCGGCGGTGACCGGCACCTCGCCGGACGCCACCTCGGTGCCGTCGATCCGCAGCGAGACCGACAGCGGGCCGCCGGGGCGCGGCTCGCCCACGTAGGCGGTCTCGACCTCGAGGGTCACCTCACCGGCGGGGATCGGCTCCGGGGAGGCGATCTTCGTGCGCTGCACCAGGAACAGGTTGTACTCGTAGTGCAGCACGCCGTCCTCGAAGTAGGCGGTCAGGCCGCCGCCCGAGCCGCCGAGCTTGTAGAGCACGCCGTTGGCCTTCTCGGGCAGCGTGAGCTGCATGCGGACCACGTTCGGCTTGTTGCCCAGCGCGGGCGCGCAGAACTCGGGGATGCGCACGGTGTCGCCGGACAGGTTCCACTCGGTGTACTTCGGGCCGAGCCGCAGCTCCGGGTGGTACGCCGCGACCCAGAGCCCGCCGCCCACCGGGAGCACGTCGTTCTTCGCCGCCTCGATCGCGAAGACCTCCTTGAGCTGCGCGACCTTCTCCGGGTACTGATCCGCCAGGTTGTGGGCCTGGCTCCAGTCCTCGTTCAGGTTGTACAGCTCCCAGACGTCGGCGTCCGGGGTCCAGGTGGCGAGGCCGGGGGGCGCACCCGGCACCCACGGCAGCCGCGGGCCGAGCGCCGACGCCATCCAGCCGTCCTCGTAGATCGACCGGCTGCCCATCACCTCGAAGTACTGGACCTTGTGCCGCTCCTCCGCCGAGGCATCGTCGATCGAGTAGGCGAAGCTGGTGCCGTCGATCCGATCCTGTTGGATCCCGTTGACGGAGTCCGGCGGCGTGATCCCGACCATCTCGTAGATGGTCGGCACCACGTCGTTGACGTGCGTGAAGTGGGTGCGCGGCACCGGGTCGTGGGAGATCTTCGCGGGCCACTGGATGAACATCGGGTTGCGGGTGCCGCCCAGGTGCGAGGCCAACAGCTTCATACCCTGGTACGGCGACGAGCCGGCCCACGCCCAGGCTGCGTGGTACTGGTTGTCGGTCGCCGACGAGCCCAGGACGTCGAGACCGCCCAGCTCCTCCAGCGCGGCGATGTGCTGGTCCACCGTGGTGGGGATCGCGTTCTGCGCCAGCAGCTCGGAGATGGTGCCGTTCTGGCCCTCGCCCGACGAGCCGTTGTCGCCCCAGATGTAGACGACGATGGTGTTGTCGAGGTAGCCGAGGCGCTCGACCTCGTCGATCAGGCGGCCGGCCTGCACGTCCGCGTGCTCGCCGAAGCCGGCGCACACCTCCATCAGGCGGCGCTGGAAGGGCCGCTGGTGCTCGGGGATGTCGTCCCAGGCGGCCAGGCTCTCCGGGCGCGGGGTCAGTTCCGCGGACTCGGGGATCCAGCCGGCGGCCTTCGCGGCCTCGAACGCGCGCTCGCGGTAGACGTCCCAGCCGTCGTCGAACTTGCCCTTGTACTTGTCCGCCCACTCCTTCATGATGTGGTGCGGCCCGTGGATGGCGCCGGTGGCCCAGTACATGAAGAAGGGCTTGTCCGGGCTGTTCGCCTTGTGGTTCCGCAGCCAGCCCATCGCGTCGTCGGCGATGTCCTCGCTGAGGTGGTAGCCCTCCTCCGGCGTCTTCGGGGGCAGCACCGTGGTGGTGTTGCGCACCAGGTTGGGCTCGTACTGCGAGGCCTCGCCCGCGAGGAAGCCGTAGAAGTACTCGAAACCGTAGCCGGTGGGCCAGTTCTCGAACGGACCGGCAGCGGTGGTCTCCTCGGCAGGCGTGTTGTGCCACTTGCCCCAGGCGGCCGTGGAGTAACCGTAGTTCTTGAGCACCTCGGCGGCCGTGGCGCTGGACTTCGGGATGTGGCCGGAGTAGCCGTCCCAGTCGTTGGCGAGCTCGGCGATCTGGCCGGATCCGACGTGGTGGTGGTTGCGGCCGGTGAGCAGCGACGCGCGGGTCGGCGAGCACATGGCGGTGGTGTGGAACCGGTTGTAGCCCAGGCCCGTGTTGCGCACGCGCTCCAGCGTGGGGGTCTCGATCACGCCGCCGAGCGGCTTGGGCAGGGCGGGCCCGGCATCGTCGATGAGGATGACCAGCACGTTCGGCGCGTCGGCGGGGAGGTGCTTCTCCGGCGGCTTCGGCGAGTACGTGGACTCGGCGAGCGTGCGGCCGGCCACGCTGCCCGAGCCCTTCGGCGGGAACGGCAGCGATCGGGTGACGGGTAGCGGTTCGGCGATTACTGAATTGGCGGCGGTCTCGGCCATGCATCCTCCTCGTTCACGAACAGCACCGACTGATTTCCGGCAGCGAACCGCTTCGTTAGCGGAATTCACTGGAGCGCAACCGGAGCCGGTGGTGGTCGTTCGTGCGCCAAGCATAGGCATAGCGGACGGGTCATGCCGAAGCTCCCCGGAAATCGGACTCGCGAGTCGCGCAGGGAACCGATCGCCGGGCCGTGCGTCCGATTCGTACGGGGACTTCCTGGGCGGACATCGTGGGTGCTGACGGGGCCGACGTCAGGTGACCGAGAGGCCACCGTCGACGCAGAGGTTCTGCCCGGTGACGAAGGCAGAGCCCGGCCCCGCCAGGAATACCGCTGCGGCCGCGAAGTCCGACGGTGCGCCGAGCGTCCCCGTGTGGGCGCGGCGCCGGAAGTACTCGGCGCGCTCGGGATCGGTGAGGACCGCGGCTGTCATCGGCGTCGCCACGAGGCCGGGCGTCAGCGAGTTCGCGGTGACGCCGGACGGTGCCCACGCCTCGGACTGGGAACGGGTGAGCCCGGCGATGCCGGCCTTCGCGACGCCGTACGCGCCGCTGTTGCCGAAGGCGCGGTGCGCCTGCGTGGACGCGACGTTGATGATCCTCCCCCAGCCCCGCGCCGCCATCCGCGGCCCGTAGTGCTGCCCGAGCTGGAACGGCGCGTCGAGGTTCACGGCGAGGATCTCGCGGTAGAGCGCGTCGTCGATCTCGGCGAGCGGCGGACGGGGATTGCTGCCCGCGCAGTTGACGAGGACGTCGACGGTGTCGGTCCGCGCATCGACCTGCGCGATCAACTCGGCAGTGCCGCGGGCGAGGTCCGCGCTGATCCCGTCGGGTCCGAGCCGCCCGCGGTCGCGCCCGGCGCGCAGGACGCGCGCGCCGGCGTCGCCGAGCGCCTCCGCGATCGCCGCTCCGATCCCGGAGCTCGCGCCGGTGACCAGCGCCGTCCGCCCGCTGAGATCGAACAGTGCGGCCGTGTGCGCATTCACGCCATCACCCTACGGATCCTTGGGAGCGCCGATGCGCCCACGCTGATCTCCGGGTTGTCAGAACGGTGGCGGGCCGTCGAACGACGGGTCGGGCCGAGGCGGTGGCGGTGCGCCGATCGCTACGGCCAGGTGTTCCTCGACGGGTACCGGGTTCCGCGATCGAGTGATCGCCATGCTCGAGAGCGGATTCGAGCCGCAGTACCCGTTCCGTTCACGGCGGGAGCCGCGGGCGGCACGCAGGTCCCCGCTCGACGACCCCGACGACCTGGGCTACGCCGCGTGCTTCTGACGAACGAGCGCAATCCATACACTGGAATCGAGACGACCTCGGGGCACTGTCGCCGATCACGGTGCAACGGATCAGCACCGCCCTGCGTATCGCGCTGCCGTAGCTCAGCCGACGACGGCCAACAACCAGATCCCCACCGCCAGGAGGGCACCGGCCAGCTCGATGAGGATCAGCAGGCCGGCCGCCTTGGTCGCGGCGAGCGCCGCCGTCCAGCCCGCACGGGCGTCCCGGAGCCGGAACGCCTCGGCGGCGAAGGTGCCGGCGACGAAGCCGATGAGCAGCCCGATCACGGGGATGACGAAGAAGCCCACGATGCCCAGCACACCGCCGGCCACCAGAGACCACTTCCCCACCCCGGCCCGAGCCATGGTGCGGCCACCCAACAGGTACTTCACGCCCCAGGCGAGCACCATCGCCGCGAGCGCGGCGGCGAAGACCCACCACGCGGCGCCGCCGGTCGCGATCGCCCAGATCAGGAGTCCGAGGGCGACCAGGGAGGACCCCGGCAGGAGGGGAACGACGATGCCCAGCAGACCGACGACCATCAGCGCGACGACGACCACGTACCCCCAGGCGTTCATGAGGTACTAGGTAAGCAGAACCGTGGCGAACGTTGCCACTTGACGGAAGCCGACCCGTTCGTAGGCGCGGCGCGCGGCGACGTTGAAGCTGTTGACGTACAAGCTGGGGAGCCGCCCGGAACGCAGGACCGCCTCGGCGACGGCCGCGGTGCCCGCACCACCGAGCCCCTGGCCGCGCAGGTCGGGCCGGACCCACACGCCCTGGATCTGCCCGACGGTGCGCGAGACGGCGCCGACCTCCGCTTTGAAGGCGACCTGGGCACCGTCGAAGAGGACGTAGGCGCGTCCCGACAGAATGGTGTTGGCGACCCGCCGCCGGTAGGCGCGGCCCCCGTCGGCGCCCCGCGGGTCGACCCCCACCTCGGCGGTGAACATCGCGACGGCGGCCTCGAGGTACCGGTCGAGCTCGGCGAGGCGGGCCGTCCGCACCCCGGCGTGGGCGAACCGGGACGGCTCGCGCATCGTCATCAGTGGCTGGTCCGGCCGGACCTCCCGGGCCGGCCCCCACGCACCGTCGAGGCTCTCCCACAGCGGCAGGACCAGCTCGGAGCGCCCGACGACCGACGCGGCGCTGCGGTTCCCGCGTGCCGCGCGCGCGGCGAAGTACCGCAGATCGTCGACGTCGCCGCGCAGCGGCATGAGGTTCGCGCCGGAGAAGCAGAGGGAGCCGGCGACGCCGCGGTGGGTCCACAGTTCCCCGCCGAGGCGGCCGGGATCGGTGCCGCACTCCTGCACGCGGCCGGCGACCATGCACGCGGCGACGGGATCGGCGTCGAGGACCTCGAGCACGCGGGGCAGGTCCCGCGGCGGGACCGGCCGCTCGTGCAGCATCCTCAGCACCGCGACCTCCTCACACCTGACACGGCCCGCACGAGCGCGGCGACCCGCGATCACGACACCGTGACGACCGGCGTCCCGCTCTCACTATCCCCCGACTCCTCCGCGATGCGCAGGGCTTCCTCGATCAGGGTCTCGACGATCTTCGACTCGGGGACGGTCTTGATGACCTCGCCCTTGACGAAGATCTGGCCCTTGCCGTTGCCCGACGCCACACCGAGATCGGCCTCGCGCGCCTCGCCGGGACCGTTGACGACGCAGCCCATGACGGCGACGCGGAGCGGTACCTCCATGCCCTCGAGGCCGGCCGTGACCTCGTTGGCCAGCTTGTACACGTCGACCTGCGCACGGCCGCACGACGGACAGGAGACGATCTCCAGCTTGCGGGGCCGCAGGTTCAACGACTGCAGGATCGCGTCGCCGACCTTGATCTCCTCGGCCGGGGGCGCCGAGAGGGAGACGCGGATCGTATCGCCGATGCCCTCGGCGAGCAGCGCGCCGAAGGCGACGGAGCTCTTGATCGTGCCCTGGAAGGCGGGGCCGGCCTCGGTCACGCCGAGGTGCAGCGGGTAGTCGCACTGCGCCGCCAGCTGGCGGTACGCCTCCACCATGATCACCGGGTCGTTGTGCTTGACCGAGATCTTGATGTCGCCGAAGCCGTGCTCCTCGAACAGCGAGGCCTCCCACAGCGCGGACTCGACCAGCGCCTCCGGGGTCGCCTTCCCGTACTTCTCCATGAGCCGCTTGTCGAGCGAGCCGGCGTTGACCCCGATGCGGATCGGGATGCCCGCCGCGCCGGCCGCCTTCGCGACCTCGCCCACGCGGCCGTCGAACTCCTTGATGTTGCCGGGGTTCACGCGCACCGCGGCGCAGCCGGCGTCGATCGCGGCGAAGATGTACTTCGGCTGGAAGTGGATATCGGCGATCACGGGGATGTTCGCCTTCTTGGCGATGATCGGCAGCGCGTCGGCGTCCTCCTGCCGGGGGCACGCCACGCGCACGATGTCGCAGCCCGAGGCCGTGAGCTCGGCGATCTGCTGCAGCGTGGCGTTCACGTCGTGCGTCTTGGTGGTGCACATGGACTGCACCGAGATGGGGCTGTCGCTGCCGACGCCGACCCCGCCCACGCTGAGCTGACGGGTCTTTCGACGGGGCGCGAGCGTCGGGACCGGGGCTGCCGGCATTCCCAAACCTACGGACATTTCCTGCTACTCCAGTTCAGTTGAAGAGCTTGATCGGATTGACGATGTCTGCTGTCAGGACGAGCAACATGTACCCGCCCGCGAGCGCCAGGACGACGTAGGTCACCGGCGCGAGCTTCATGTAGTCGACGGGGCCGCCCTTGCGTCCGGTGATCAGGTCGCGGAGCTTCTCGAAGATCACCACCGCCATGTGCCCGCCGTCGAAGGGCGGCACCGGCAGCAGGTTGATCAGGCCGAGCATGAGGTTGAGGCCCGCGAGCAGCAGGAAGAAGACGCTCCACATGTCCCGCTCGGCGACCTCGCCGCCGATCATCGACGCGCCGACCAGGGACTGCGGGGTGTCGAGCCCGCGCTCCTCCCCCTTGATCGCGTCGAGCAGGGCCGGGACCTTCTGCGGCAGCTGGCCGATGGCGACGATCGTCCTGTGGCCGAGGTCCAGGGTGAACGCCGCGGTGCCGCCGATCGCGGTGATCGGGTTGTAGTGCTCGACCACCCCGAGGGTGCCGACGCTGATGCCGATCGTGGGGCCGGAGACCTCGACGAGATCCTTCCCGTCGGCGGACGGGCGCCACTTCTTGCTGGTCACGGGATCGATGACGACGGTGCGCTCGTTCCCGTCCCGCTCGATGCCGAGCGTGATCGCGCCCTTCGAGCCCTGCAGGGCGTCGAAGACGGTGTCCGCGTTCACCGCCGCGCCGTTGACGGTGGCGATGACGTCGCCGCGCTGCAGGCCCGCCTGCGCCGCGGGGCTAGGACGGCACTCGCCGACGGGGCGGCTCGGCTGATCCTTCGAGGGCTTGGTGGTGGCGTCGGCGACACAACCGGTCGCGGCGACGGCGGCGCGGGGCGTCGCCGTCAGCGACGGCAGGCCCGCGGTGACCGCGACGCCGTAGATCAGCAGCGCGCCGAGGATGAAGTTCATGCCCGGGCCGGCGAAGAGCACGAACAGCCGCTTCCACGCGGCCTGCTTGTACATCGCCTTCTGCCGCTCGACGGGCGTCTTCAGCTCGTCCATCAGCGTCATCCCGGCGATGTCGCAGAAGCCTCCGAGCGGCAGCGCCTTGACGCCGTACTCGATGCCGTCCTCCGTCTTCGGGCGCCGCACCGACCACAGGGTGGGCCCGAAGCCGACGAAGTAGCGGCGGACCTTCATACCGGTCGCCTGCGCCGCCCACATGTGCCCGCACTCGTGCCACGCGATCGACGCGAGGATGCACAGCGCGAACGCCGCGATGCCCAGTGCGTACATCATGACGTCCAAGATACCGGGTGGATCAGGCCTGCCGGACGGGCTCGGACGCGCGGCGCCGCAACCTGCGCAGCATCCGCGCATCCGAGAATCCGACCGTCCGGGCGGCGGACTCGGCGGTCGCGCCGTGCTCGATCAGCAACGACGCGTGCTCGAGCCGGACCTCCTGCTGGTACCTCAGTGGCGTCATCCCCACCTCCGCATCGAACATCCGGGTGAGCGTGCGCGCGCTCACGCCGGCGGTCGCCGCCAGTTCCGCCAGCGGCAGGGGCGCGGAGAAGCCGCTGTCGATCGCGTCGAGCGCCCGGTGCACCGCATCGTTGACGTGATCGCGGTGCGCCAACATCACGGACCGCTGCGGAGCGTGACCGTTCCGGCGGGCGTAGACGACCATCGCCCGCGCGACCCGCGCGGCGACGGCCGGTCCGTGCCGGTCCGCGAGCAGCCCCAGCGTCGCGTCGATGCCGCTCGCCACCCCGGCCGAGGTGCGGATCCGCCCGTCGGTCACGTGCAGCACGTCGCGGATCACCTGCGCGCTCGGGTGCCGCCGCGCGAGCGTGTCGCAGTGCACGTGGTGGGTCGTGCACCGCCGGCCGTCGAGCAGACCCGCCGCGCCGAGGGCGAAGGCGCCGGCGCACACCGACATCACCGTGCCGCCGCGGTCGTGGTGCGCCGACGTCCAGCGCAGTGCTGCCGCCGACGCCGGCACGGCGCCGGTGCCGGTCCGCCAGCCCGGGACCACGATCACGTCGCGCGGCCCGAGCAGCGGCAGCTCGGTCTCGGCTCCGAGCGGCAGCCCCTGGTGACTGCGGACCTGCGCCGACTCCCCCACGTACCGCAGGCGGTAGTCGTGGCCGAGATCGTGCGCGACCCCGAAGGCGTGCGCCGGGCCGGCGACGTCCAGCACGTGCACGTCCGGGAGCAGCAGGAACGCGATCGTCGTCACGATCCGCAGTCTCGCACGTCAGGCCACGTCGTCGAGCGTCGCGATGGTGGCGAACCGGCCCGCCAGCGCGAACTCGGTCCGTTCGATCACCGCCGCCGTGGGCAGGACGGCGCCGGTGTCCGGCCGGACGATCGGGAAGGTCGCGGTCGCCTCCGTCACGAAGGTCACGTCGTACCCGAGGTCGGCCGCGACGCGCGCCGTCGTCTCGCAGCACTGCTCGGTCTGGATGCCGGTGATCGTCACGCCGCGGACGCCGGAGGACTGCAGGATCTGGCCGAGCCGGGTGGTGGTGAAGGAGTTGCGGGAGGTCTTGGTCAGCACCGGTTCGCCGGCCGACGGCGCCAGCCCCTCCTGCAGGGCGACCAGGCCCGACTCGGGGTCGAAGGGGCCGCCCGCGCCGGGGGCGGCGTGCAGGATCCAGATCACAGGATCGCCCTTCGCTCGGGCGGCCGCCACCAGGCGATTCACGTCGTCGACGATGTCCGGGTTGGACACCTCGGACCACGATTCACGGGCGACGAAGGACTTCTGGACATCGATCACGAGGAGTGCGTTCATGGTGTCCAGCATCGTGCCGTTCGTCGGGCCGGACCAGGCCCGTTCGCGCCGGTCTCCGGAACGATCCGGTCACGCCCGGCACCGTCAGGCGATCCCCACCAGTTCCGCGGCGCGCCGGCGCGCCCACTCCTCCGCGGCGAGCACGTCCGCGACGTCGCGCGGCTCGGCCCGCCACTGGGCACCGTCGGCGACGACCTGCGCGACCGTGTCGACGATGGCGAGGAAGGACGTGCGGCCGTCCAGGAAGGCCTGCGCCACCACCTCGTTGGCGGCGTTGAAGACGGCGGTGAGGCTGCCGCCGCGGGTGCCGGCGTCGCGGGCGACGGCGATCGCGGGGAAGGCCTCCTCGTCCACGGGGGCGAAGGTCCACGTGTGCGCCCGGGTGAAGTCGCAGGCCGACGATGCCCCGGGCACCCGGTCCGGCCAGCCGAGCGCCAGCGCGATCGGCAGCTTCATCGACGGCGGCGAGGCTTTCGCGATCGTGGCCCCGTCGACGAAGGTGACCATCGAATGCACCACGGACTGCCGGTGCACGGTGACGTCGATGCGGTCGTAGGGCACGCCGAAGAGCAGGTGCGCCTCGATGACCTCGAGCGCCTTGTTCACGAGCGTGGCGGAGTTGAGGGTGATCATCCGACCCATCGACCACGTCGGGTGTTGCGCCGCCTGCTCGGGGGTGACGTCGCCGAGCTCGGCGCGGGTCCGGCCGTAGAACGGGCCGCCGGAGGCGGTCAGGACCAGCCGGTCCACCTCCGACGGTGCCCCGCCCCGCAGGCACTGCGCGATCGCGGAGTGCTCGGAGTCGACGGGGACGATCTGCCCCTCGGCCGCGCGGGCCAGCACCAGGGAACCGCCCGCGACCAGGGACTCCTTGTTCGCCAACGCGAGCCGCGCACCGCTGTCGAGGGCCGCGAGGGTCGGACCGAGGCCGAGGCTTCCGACGACGCCGTTGAGCACCACGTCGGCTTCGACGGTCTCGACGAGGCGGGTCATCGCTTCGGGGCCGGTCAGAGCACCGTCGAAGCCGGCGACGCGGGACGGGTCGGCGATGCCGATCCGGGCACCGTCGAGGCCGGTCGCGCGGGCCTGCCGCGCGAGCAGCTCCGGGTTGCCGCCGCCGGCGCCGAGGCCGACCACCTCGAACCGGTCCGGGTTCTCGGCGATCACCTCCAGCGCCTGCGTGCCGATGGAACCGGTGCTGCCGAGGATGAGGACGCGGGTGCTCACCCTGGATACCCTATCCAGCCCCCGCGCCCGACGGTGCCGACCCGCTCCCGGCCGGAACCGATGCCCGGTATTCGGCGGGCGTGACACCGAACCACCGCCGGCACGATCGGGTGAGAACACTCTGCTCGGCGTACCCCAGCCGGCGCCCCACGGACTCCAGGCCGAGATCGGTCCCGGTCAACAAGCGGTGTGCGGAATCTCGCCGGACATCGTCGACCAGGTCCCGGAAGGTGCTGTCCTCCGCCGCGAGCCGCCGCTGCAGCGTCTTCGGATGCACACCCAGTTGCGCGGCGATGTCGCTGAGCCCCACGGGTTCGGTGGGCAGCGCGTTCCGGACCGCGCTGCGCACCACCACGCTGAGCGGCGCGGTGTACTCCCCCACCGATTCCAGCAGGTGATCGATCGCCACGCGATGCACCACGGGATCCGCGGCCAGTGGCCTCCGCAGGTCCTCGCTCCGGACCCGGAACCCGGCCACCGGCGCGTTGAACGACGGCCGGCAGCCGTAATAGGTGCGATAGTCGACGGGCGGCGTGAGCGCCGGATGCGGGATGTACACCGCCGCCGGGCAGTAGCGCTCGCCGAGGAACACGCGCAGCACGGTCAACACGTTCCCGAGGGACATCTCGATGGCCTGCTCCTGGCCCGGTGGCGGATTCGGGACGTACTCGAACTCGAACCGATGGAACGCGGGGTCCACATCCGCGATCATCCGGGCCGAGATGGCGGGAGAGTGCGCGGCCATGAACTTCTCGAAGACGTCGAAGGCGTCGCCGACGGTGGTCGCGCTCCGCGCGGCCATACCGAGCACACCCAGGAGATCGAGTCCCTGGTAGCGGGCCAGCCGCCGACCGAAATCGGGAAGGTCGAGTTCGGTCGCGGCGACGTCGAGCAGCCGGCAGCCAGCGGACAACGAGATGGTGCGGTCCGGGGCCTCGAGATCGTCGTGCGGGAATCTCGCGGCGGCGGCCAGCACGCGGGTGTCCCCGCCTGATTCGATGACCAACCGGGAGAAGCTGGCGAGGGCCGAGCCCCGGATCGGCGGCATGCCCCTACAGTCGCGAGTCGCCCCGCCGATGTCAACCGCCGAGCGGGTAGCCGACGCCGAGGAAGCAGAACCGCACGATGGCCTCGATGGCGCGCTCGTCGGTGCCCGACGGGGCGGTGGCCGGGTCGGGTTTAAGCCGGCCGAGGAGGGCCTCGCTGATCGCGCCGTTCAGCGCCGACGCGGTGATCGGCACATCCTGGTCGGGGAACTCCCCCGTCTCGATGCCCGCGCGCAGGATCGCGTGCAGCAGGTCGTGATACCGCGCGCGGTAGCGCAGTCGCTCCGCGTCGATCGCCGGGTCCACCGGCTCGAACAGCAGCGACCAGGCCATCCGGCGGCCGCGGACGGCGCGGTGGGCGAACGTCCGCACCAGGGCGGCGAGCTGCGCCGCGGCACCGTCGGCCTCAGCGACCGCGGTGCGCACGGCGGCCAGCTCGCGATCGGCGCCGAGCCGGAAGACCGCGGCGAGCAGTTCACTGCGGCCGTCGAAGTGGGAGTACACGGAGCCGACGCTCATGCCGGAGCGCGTCGCGATCGCCTTCACCGTGGCGGCGCCGAAGCCGCCGGTCGCGACCAGGACCCCGGCCTCGGTCAGCAGCGCGGCGCGGCGCTCGTCGCGGGCGGCGCGGGTGCGCTCGGTCTCCCGGTATGCCATCTCCCGCGAACCCCTCCCGCCAAACCCTGAACCATGATTCAATCCTTGCGTCCGCACTGTAGAACGCATCCCCCTCCGCGGCAACACCGCGCCCGGATCGGGATGAGGACGCCGAAACCGAGAACGAGGAAGACCGTGGATCTGACCACCATGCTCGAGGGCACCGCCCGCAAGTACCCCGCGAAGGACGCGCTGGTGAGCGCCACCGGCCGGCTCGACTACGCGGGCCTGCTCGCCGCCTCGAAGCGCGCGGCGGCGGTGCTCCGCGACGCCGGCGTCCGGCCCGGAGACCGGGTCGGGGTCATGACCTACAACTGCCCCGGTTTCGTGATCGCGGCGTTCGGCGCCTGGCGGGCCGGAGCCACGCTGGTGCCGGTCAACCACAAACTCTCCCCCGCCGAGGTCGAGTACACCATCGCGCACAGTGGCGTGCGGGTCGGCGTCGTCTCCGCGGACCTCGCCGAGACCGCGCGCGCCGGCGCCCCGTCGGTCACCTGGCTGCGCACCGAGACCACCGGAGCCGGCGACGCCGATGCGCCCGCGCCCGGAGACGACTTCGACGCCCTGGTCACCGCCGCCGAGCCCTGGGACTGCGAGCCGGGCGACGAGAACGCCATCGCCCAGATCCTGTACACCTCCGGGACCACCAGCGCACCCAAGGGCTGCGTGCACAGCCACCGCGGCATCACCACCGTGGCGAGCTACAGCGCCAACTCGTACGCCCTCGACCGCGACCACAAGATCCTCATCGCCATGCCGATCTGGCACGCCGCGCCGCTCAACGTGTGGCTGCTGCCCGCGATCTTCCTCGGCTGCACCACCGTCCTGATGCGGGAGTACCAGCCGCTGCCGTTCCTGCACACCCTGGCCGAGCACAGGGTGACCTCGGTGTTCGGCGCGCCGATCGCCTTCATCGCACCGCTGCAGGCCGCCGCGGCCGCGGGCGTGGACATCGCCGAGATCGACCTCAGCGCCATGCAGCACTGGGTGTACGGCGGCGCCCCGATCGGCGCGGAAGTGGCCCGCCAACTCCAGGAGGCGTACCGGTCGGACCGGTTCTACCAGGCCTACGGAATGACCGAGATGGGCCCGACCGGCACCGCCCTGCTGCCGTCCGAGCAGATCACCAAGGCCGGTTCCATCGGCCGCGCCGCCGCGCCCGGCACCGATATGCGGGTGGTCAAGGAGGACGGCACCGACGCCGGCCCGGGCGAGACCGGCGAGATCTGGCTGGCCGGCGACACCCGGATGCTCGGCTACCTGGACAACGAGGCGGCCACGGCCGAGGTCTTCGCCGGCCGCTGGTACCGCAGCGGCGACGTGGGCCGGGTCGACGACGACGGCTACGTCTACATCGTCGACCGCACGAAGGACGTGATCATCACCGGCGGCGAGAACGTCTACTCGCAGGAGGTGGAGGAGGCCATCCGGCCGCGCGCGGACGTGATCGACGTGGCCGTCATCGGCCGCCCGCACGAGCAGTGGGGCGAGACCGTCGTGGCCGTGATCGTCCCGGCGCCCGGCGTCACGATCGAACTCGACGAGCTGCGCGCGTCCCTGGCCGACAAGCTCGCCCGGTACAAGATCCCCCGCGAGCTGGTGCTGCTCGACGAGATGCCCCGCAACCCCTCCGGCAAGCTCACCAAGCACGTGCTCCGCGAGGCGGTGTTCGGCGGCTGACGCGCGGGCTCGGCGATCAGTCCACGAGCGACTCGGGGACGATGTCGACGGGGAACGGGTACTCCACGCGCACGGATTCACCGGGCCGCACGACCTGCGCGTGCCCGTAATCCCCGTCCCCGGGCGCCGTGTGGATGACGACGGTGCCGTCCGCGTCGACCCGCCAGTAGGCGGGGATCCCGGCCTCCGCGTACTTGGCGGCCTTGAGAGTGCGGTCGGTGACCCGGGTGGAGCGGGACGCGATCTCCACGACGAGCGCGACGTCCTCGGACTCGCTCCACACGGCAACCCTGGCGGCGCCGGGCTTCAGGACCACGATGTCGGGGATGAAGTTGCCGCCCGGCACCCGAACGCCGACCTCGTACAGCCCGCGGAAGCCCCGTGGCATGGCGAGGCGGAGGGCCATGAACAGATTCCCCCCGATACTCTGGTGCCCCTGCGACGGCGGTGGAGTCATGAGCAAGCTCCCGTCCACGATCTCGTAGCGGTGCCCGTCGTCCGGCAGCACGTCCAGATCGGCCTCACTCCAGTAGTCCGGAAACGCGTACATCGGCAGAGCCTCGGCGCGGACCACCGCGGACACCGGGATCGGGCCGTAGACGTGCGGGAACAGCTCCTCCGCTCCCGGCGCGGCGTCGACTCGGCCCGCTCGCTCCGCTCCCGGCGCGGCGTCGACTCGGCCCGCTCGCTCCGCTCCCGGCGCCGGGGGCTCGTACCGCACGTCGAGCCCCGTCGGGTCGATGGACAGCAGGACGAGCTGCTCGGCGGGCAGATCGGCGTAGAACCGCTCGCGGACGCCGCGCCACTGCTCCGCCGTGGAGCAGTGCACGAAGCCCACGTCCGCGAGCGACGCGCCGCGGGTGGATACGGTGTATTCGCCCGCGGTGCGGGCCGCGTCCCAATCGGACACGAGCGCCAGATGGAAGATCACCGCGCCACGGTACCGAGGATTTCCCGCCCCTCGTACGACGCACGGTCGTAGCGGGATAGGATTCACCCGTATCCCGGGCCCGGCCCGGTGCTCAGCCGAAGCGATGAGGAGAACCGAGTGGCAACCACCGACCTGGAGCGTCAGACCACCTCGAAGGTCGACGAGGCCGACGTACCTTCGCGCGACTGGGGCTGGAGCGGCACCGCCCCGAACGCCGCCCGCATCGCCGGAATCCTCTTCGCCGGCCTGCTGGTGTTCATGGTCCACGGCAACCACACCGGCCTGACCGAGGACGCCTATCTCATCGGCTTCGCCGTGCTGATCGTCGGCACGATCCTGGTGCAGTGGCTGACCAGCCGCCGCAAGAAGTGGAAGTACTGAGCTTCTACTTCTCCTCGGCGGCCAGCTGACCGCAGGCCGCCGCGATCTCCTGGCCCCGGGTATCGCGCACGGTGCACGAGACGCCCTGCGCGATCACCCGGCGCACGAACTCGTCCTGCCGGTCCTTCGGGGACGCGTCCCACTCGCTGCCCGGCGTCGGGTTCAGCGGGATCAGGTTGACGTGCGCGAACTGCCCCAGCTTCTTGCGCAGCTTCTCCCCCAGCATGTCGGCCCGCCACGGCTGATCGTTCACATCGCGGATCAGGGCGTACTCGATGGACACGCGGCGCCCCGTCTTGTCGGCGTAGTAGCGCGCCGCGTCCAGCACCTCCGCGACGCTCCACCTGTTGTTGACCGGCACCAGAGTGTCGCGGAGCTCGTCGTCGGGCGTGTGCAGTGAGACGGCGAGCGTCACCGACAGTCCCTCGTCGGCGAGCTTGCGGATCGCGGGCGCCAGCCCGACGGTGCTGACGGTGACGTGGCGCTGCGAGATCCCCAGTCCCTCGGGCGCCGGCGCGGTGATCCGGCGCACGGCCTGCACCACCCGCTTGTAGTTCGCGAGCGGCTCCCCCATGCCCATGAAGACCACGTTGGACAGGCGCCCCGGGCCGCCGGCCACGTCGCCGTCGGCCATGGCCCGCGCGGCACTGCGCACCTGGTCCACGATCTCCGCGGTGGACAGGTTCCGGTCGAGGCCGCCCTGGCCGGTGGCGCAGAACGGGCAGGCCATGCCGCAACCGGCCTGGCTGGAGATGCACAGCGTGGCGCGATCCGTGTACCGCATGAGCACGGACTCGAGCAGCGTCCCGTCGTGCAGCCGCCAGAGCGTCTTACGGGTGGTGCCGCTGTCGGTGGCGATGTGCCGGACGGGCGTCATCAGCTCGGGCAGCAGTGCCTCGCCGACGGTGCCCCGCGCGCTCGCGGGCAGGTCGGTCATCGTGGCGGCGTCGGCCTCGAGCCGACCGTAGTAGTGCCGGGCGAGCTGGTTCGCGCGGAACGCGGGCAGGCCGAGGTCCTTCACCGCCGTCTTCAGCTCGTCGTCGGTGAGGTCGGCGAGGTGGCGCGGCGGCTTGCCGCGCTTGGGTGCGTCGAATACCAGGGGAAGAGAGGTGCTCATAACCCCTCCATCGTCCCATGCCCGGGCCGCGAACGCCCCCATCGCCCGCCGTCACAACCGCGGGCCCCGCCGGTTGTGACCGCGGCCACTGGTCTCGCGGGGGAACGTGGTGCACACTCCAGCGACACGACGCCGCAGCGAGATGGAGCCACATGACCACGACGACACCGGATCCGATGTCCAGCGACGACCAATCGCTTCCGACCACGCACGTCGCGCAGTCCCACGAGCGGACGCGGGAGGGCCTCCCCTTCGACGACGTGCGGGACTTCGACGATGCCGACCGCGGCTTCATCGCCGCGCTCGACCCCGGCGTCATCACCGATGCGCGGGGGCGCACCGTCTGGGACAACGACTCGTACGCCTTCCTCGACGGGCCGTGCCCGGAGTCGGTCAACCCGAGCCTGTGGCGCCAGAGCCGGCTCAACAGCCGCCAGGGGCTCTACGAGGTGGTCCCGGGGTTCTATCAGATCCGCGGCTTCGATCTGTCCGCGATGACGCTGATCGAGGGCGAGAGCGGGGTCGTCGTCATCGATCCCCTCGTCTCCGCGGAGACCGCCGCGGCCGGCTTGCGCCTGTACCGGGAGCACCGCGGCGACCGCCCCGTGACCGGGCTGATCTACTCGCATTCGCACGTGGACCACTTCGGCGGAGCGGCGGGAGTGGTGTCCGCCGACGACGTACGGGCCCGACGGTGCCCGGTCGTCGCCCCCGCGGGTTTCCTGGAGCACGCCGTCGCGGAGAACGTCTACGCCGGAACCGCGATGACGCGCCGCGCGACGTACATGTACGGTTCGCGCCTGCCGCGCGGCCCGCTGGGCGCCGTGGGATCCGGCCTCGGCCAGACCACGTCGAGCGGCACCGTGGGCCTCATCCCCCCGACGATCGACGTCACGCACACGGGCCAACGGCTGGTCCTCGACGGGGTGACGATCGAGTTCCAGATGACGCCCGGCACCGAGGCGCCGTCCGAGATGAACATGTACTTCCCCGACACGCGCACGCTGTGCATGGCGGAGAACGCCTCCCACACGATGCACAACGTGCTCACCCTGCGGGGCGCACTCGTCCGCGACGCCCGGATCTGGGCCCGCTACCTGACCGAGGCGATCACCCTGTTCGGCCGCCGGACCGACACCTCCTTCGGCTCGCACCACTGGCCCACGTGGGGGCGGGAGAACGTCCTCGAATACCTCTCGCTCCAGCGCGACATGTACGCCTACCTGCACGACCAGACCCTGCGGCTGCTCAACCAGGGATACGTCGGGTCCGAGATCGCCGAGATGATCACGCTTCCCCCGGCGCTGGAACGGAACTGGGCCACCCGCGGGTACTACGGATCGGTCAGCCACAACGTCAAGGCGATCTACCAGCGGTACATGGGCTGGTTCGACGGCAACCCGGCGCACCTCTGGCAGCATTCGCCGGTCGCGTCGGCACAGCGCCACGTCCGCGCGATGGGCGGGGCGGAGGCGGCGCTGCGGGTCGCGCGGGAGGCCTACGACGAGGGCGACTTCCGGTGGGCGAGCCAGGTCGCGGACTACGTGCTCTTCGCGGATCCGGAGAACACCGCCGCCAAGCGCCTGCAGGCCGCCGCGTTCGAGCAGCTCGCCTACGCCACCGAGAACGCGACGTGGCGCAACTTCTACCTGAGCGGGGCGTGGGAACTGCGGAACGGAACGCTGCCCTCCCCCCGGCGGGGCAGCTCCCCCGCGATGCTCAGCGGACTCACCACGGAGCAGCTCTTCGACACCCTCGCCATCCGCCTCGACGGCGTCAAGGCTGCGGAGGTCACCGCCGTGTCCGAGTGGACCGTCGGCGCCGAGGACCGGCGGCGGGTCGAACTGCGCAACGGCGTGCTGACCCACTACGACCCGACGGGGCTGCCGGACCTTCCGGCGGCCGACGCAGCCGTCACGATCACCCGGACGGGGCTGGCGCGGTTGATCTCCGGCGACTCCGCCGACGATCTTCTCGCCTCCGGCGAGGTGACCGTCACGGGTTCCGAGCGCCTTCTCACCGAGCTCGTCGCCGTGCTCGATCAGCCGCGTCCCGGATTCGACATCGTCCTGCCGTGATCTCCGCGATCATGGAACCCGGTACCGCGGAAGGGTTGTGATTCGTCACAAGTAGCGGCGCGGCGAATGTGACGTACGGCGATGTCGCCTCGGTCACACGTGGGACATGCTGAGACGCGGGCCACGTGAGGTGGTCCACGATCCACACAGCAAGGGACCTCATGCCGAACAACACCGCCGATCAGCCTCCGCTGCACGGAATCCGAGTCATCGACTTCGGTCAGTACATCGCCGCCCCGGGCGCGACCCAGACCCTCGCGGACCTGGGCGCGGAGGTGATCAAGGTCGAGAACCCGAACGGCGACCAGGCCCGGTCGATCGGGTCCTACGGCGAGGCGATCATCCGCGCCTACAACCGCCGCAAGAGCTCCGTCGTCCTCGACCTCAAGTCGGAGGCCGGGCTCGACCGGGCGCGCGCTCTCATCCGGAGCGCGGACGTCGTGGTCAGCAACCTGCGCCCCGGCGCGCTCGACCGACTCGGCCTGTCGGAGAAGAACATCCGCGAGCTCAATCCGACCGTGATCCTCGCCGAGGTCACCGGCTTCGGGAAGACGGGCCCCTCCGCGCAGCGCCCCGGTCTGGACATCGCGGCGCAGGCGGAGTCCGGGCTGATGCACGTCACCGGGGAGCCCGACCGCGAGCCGCAGCGCGTCGGCGTGCCGGTGATCGACCACGCGACGACCTACGTTCTCGCCCAGGCCATTCTGGCCTCGCTCTTCCGCAGGGAGCGCACCGGCGCCGGCGACCACATCGAGGTCTCGCTGCTGGACGTGGCCGTGAACCTGCAGGCGGTCAACTGGGCCGACTACTCGGTCGGGATGAAGCCCGTGCGGCAGGGCAACGGCCAGCCCAGCGTCGCGCCGGCGGCCGACCTGTTCACCACCGCCGACGGCTCGATCGTCGTCTCGGCCTACACCGAGGAGAAGTTCGCGGCCCTGTGCGCCCTCGCCGGGATGCCCGGCCTCGTCGACGATCCCCGGTTCCGCGACAACCCGTCCCGCGTGGCGCATCGCCCCGAGTTGCTCGCCGAGCTGGCACGGTTCTTCCGCGACCTCCCGACCGAGACCGCCCTCGAGCGGCTCACCGCCGCCAACGTCGTTTCGGGCGCCGTCCGCTCGTACGACCAGGCCCGCACCGCGGGCGACGTGGTCGCGTCGGGCATCTTCGTCGAGGCCGTCACACCGGACGGCGAGCACTACACCATTCCCGGCCTCCCCTACAGCGCCACGAGCGTGCCCCGGACCGCCGACGGCGGATCGGTTCCCGCACTCGGGGCCGATACGGACCGCGTCCTCGGCGCGCTCACCGTCGGCTGACGCCTCCCCCCCTCCCCACTCCGAATCAGGAAGCACGACACCATGTCCTCCTCCCCCACCCCCGAGGTCCGCATCGCCGGCCTCGACGACGCACTCGCCGACAGCGCCTCCCTCCGTCGGCGCGGATGGTTCGTCACCATCACCCTGATGCTGTTCATGCTCGTGAACTTCGCGGACAAGTCCGTCGTCGGCATCGTGGGCGTCGAACTCCAGCACGACCTCGGCATCTCCTCCGCGCAGTACGGCCTCCTGCAGAGCGTCTTCTTCTGGCCCTTCGCCGTCGGCGCGCTCGTGCTCGGCGCTCTCGGCGGCCGGGTCAGCGCACGCTGGCTGCTCACCGGTCTCGTCGCCCTGTGGGTGGTCAGCCTGATCCCGCTCACCGGCATCTTCACGGCGTCGTTCGCGATCCTCGTCGCGGCCCGCATGCTGCTCGGCTTCGCCGAAGGCCCCGCCGCGGCTCTCGCCCAACAGATCACACACACCTGGTTCGTCCCGAAGCGCCGTTCCCTGCCGTCCTCCGTGGTGATCATGGGCGCCTCCCTCGGCCCGCTGATCGCCGCCCCCGCACTGACCTGGGTCATGCAGAAGTGGGGATGGCAGGCCTGCTTCCAGGTGCTGATCGTGCTCGGCGTGATCTGGATGGCGCTGTGGCTCCTGATCGGCCGCGAGGGACCCGCCGCGAACGCGAAGGCGGACGAGACCGACGGTGAGGTCAAGGCCGCCACGCAGCTCCCCGAAACCGCTCCGCTGCGCATGATCTGGGTGCTGCCCACCGTCTTCGGCACCGCCTTCTTCGCCTTCTGCTCGTACTGGGCCACCTCGCTCAAGGTCAGCTGGCTGCCGGTGTACCTGCGCCAGGGCCTGCACTACAGCGCGACCGAGACCGGCTACCTCGTCGCTCTGCCGTTCGCGGCCGCGGTGATCTTCACCTTCCTCGCCGGCCTGGTCTCCGGCCGCCTGCTCCTGCGCGGGGTCTCCTCGCGGATGGCCCGCGGCGCGCTCGCCGCGGCGCTCCTCCTCGGCGGTGGCGTGTCCATGATCGTGTTCACCGTCCTGCCCGCGGGCGCCCTGCAGATCGTCTTCATCACCCTCGCCTTCTCGCTGAACACCGCCGCCTGGGGGCTCGCCTTCTCCCTGCTCTCGGACGTCGTCCCGGCCAAGCAGCGCGCCTCGGTGATGAGCACGATCGTCGCTATCTACAGCCTGGGCGGCGCAGCCGCCCCGCTACTGATCGGCTGGCTGGTCTCCGGAACCTCCAGCAAGGCACAGGGTTACGGCTACGGCTTCATGGTCGTCGGCATCATCATGATCGCGGGCGCCGTGGTCGCGTACCTCTGCGCCCACCCGCAGCGCGATGCGCGCCGGCTCGTCGCCGCGTGCGAGACCACGGCGGCATGAGCACTCCGCTCCACCCGGCCGACTCGCCGACCCGTCGCCCGCACCGGGTGTACGGGGTCGGCGAGGAGCCGGACGTCCGGTTCTCCCTCGCCAACGAGCGCACGGCGCTCGCCTGGATCCGTACCGCCCTGGCACTGGTGGCGGGCGGGGTCACGCTGACGACCGTGGCGGGGCTGTCGACGATCCCGGCGCCGCTCTACGCGGTCTCGGCCGCGGCGTGCCTCGCGGGCGCGGTGCTCGCGGTCGTCGCTCTGCGCCGGTGGTCCCAGAACGAGCGCGCGCTGCGCCTCAAGGCCGCACTGCCCGCCCCGGTGCACCTGGCCTGGCTCGTCGTGGGGATCGTGGTCGCGGCCGCGGGACTCTGCGTCCTCGCCGCCGTGCAGTGGTCCGGAGCGTGACATGACCGGTGACCCCGGGCTCCAGCCCCAGCGGACGGCGCTGGCCTGGCAACGCACCTACCTGGCCGGATACCTCGCCGCGCTCGGCATCGGCTTCGTCGGCCTGCACTCCCGGCACCCCGCCGTCTCGGCGGCGGCGCTCACGACCGCCATCGCCGTCGCCGTGACCGGCGTCGCGATGCTCCCGCGGGGCCGTGACCGGGCCCCCGGGATCGACGGCCTGTGGCGCCTCCTGCGCGTCACCGTCGCGATCGTCCTCGTACTGGCCCTGCTCGGCATCGTCCTCGCCCTGACCTCGCTACTCCGTATCCACTGACCATTTCCGAAGAAACCTCGAACACCCCCGACGTGAAAGGACGACGATGACACCCCCGACCACCGCCCGCAGCGACGAGGCCGCACAGGCCGCGGAGACCGCGACCACCGCCTTCCGCCTCGGATTCGACGCCTATCTGTGGGGCTACCCGCTCGTGCTGATGCTCAGGACGCGCAACACCCTGATCGATCCGACCCGCCGCAGGCCGAGTCGGCTCAACACCGCCTCCGCGATCCCGCGACTGCTCACCGACCGCGACCACGAGGTGGTCAAGCCGAACAACGACACGATCTACGTGATCGCCTGGCTCGATCTCAGCGCGGGCCCCGTGACGATCTCGGTCCCCGCCATCGAGCGCTACTACGGGCTGCAGTTCCTCGACGCCTACACGGAGACCTGGGGATACATCGGCACGCGGGAGACCGGTACGGGCGCCGGCACGTACACGATCGCCGGGCCCGGCGACGGGACGGTCGCGCCCGGACCGCACGTGCTGACGGCGCCCACCGACACGGTGTGGATGCTGGGGCGCGTGCTCGTCGAGGGCCCCGAGGATCTCCCGGCGGCGCAGGAGATCGCGAAGGCGATCGAGGTGACCGGCCCGGCGGTGCCCACGCCCATCACCGGCCCCGCCCCGTCCCCGCACACCGTCTCCGAGGCGGGGATCGGCTTCTTCGACGAGTTGTCCGCCGCCCTGGCGGGCAACCCGCCGGCGGCCGCCGACGCCCCGCTCGTGGCGCGCCTCGCCGCGGCGGGGATCGGCGTCGGCCGGGTGCCGAGCCGGGAGCTCGGCGACGCCGCGGTCCGGGCCGGCCTCGTGGCCGGAGCGAACGCCGCGCACGCCGTGATCGCGGCGAGCGATCGCGGACTGTCCTCGGTCGGTGGGGACTGGGAGTACGACCTCGCGGTCGGCCGGTACGACGGTGACCACATGCTCCGCTCCGTCGTCGCCCGCAACGCGCTCGGCGCACTCACCGCCGAGGAGGCCGTGTACGCCAACGCGGGCGCCGACGCCGACGGCCGGCGGTTCGACGGCCGGGAGCGGTACGTCCTGCGCTTCGCACCGGACGAGTTGCCTCCCGTGGACGGGTTCTGGTCCCTGACCATGTACGACGAGCACGACTTCCTCACCGCGAATCCGATCGATCGCTTCGCGATCGGCGACCGCACCCCCGGAGTCCGGTACGAGCCCGACGGCTCGCTCGAGATCCTCATCGCCCACGAACGTCCCGAGGACACCGCGAACTGGTTGCCCGCACCGGCGGGCCGCTTCCAGTTGACTCTGCGCCTGTACCTTCCGCAGGCTCCCGTCCTCGAGGGGCGCTACCGCGTACCGTCGGTACGACGGATCCCGGCCGCCGGCACCCGGGCTTCGGACTGATCGGGCGCGCTGCGCGCGTCACGGTCGAGACGTCGACGGAAGGGATTGCTGCACCGTGTGGTCTGACACTACGACGCGGATCCTGCTCGACCTGCGGAGGAGCGCGCACTCGATCTCCCGGACCGCCATGACGCGATACGCGGAGACCTCGCTGTTCTACGCCGGGGGCGATCTGCCAGAGCACCTGTTCCGGGAGAGTGCGCACACCCTCCGCGTCTTCGTGGAGGTGGCGTGCAGCGCAGTGCTCGGCGAGCAGGCGGACGTCCCCGGCGCCCTGTCGCACGTGCTCGACCGCGGTGCCGAGCGGTCCGCCGAGGGGTTGCCCGTCCGGGAGTACCTCCGGTGCTGGCAGGTGGCGATGGCGGTCCTCGACGAACGGGTGCGCGAGCAGGTGCCCGCCACGGAGGCGGATGCCGGGCCGCTCCTCGTCGCGCTGCGGACCGTCTACGACGAGGTCCTCCGGGAGGCCTCCGCCTCGTACACCCTGCACGCGACGGCCCTCGCGGCGGCGGACAGCAATCGGGACTCCGAGAGCCTGGACGCGCTGTTCGCGGGGGTCCACTCCGACGGTGACGCCGCCGGCGCACCCGCGCAGCCCGTCGTGGTGTTGGCCGACGTGACCCGGAGCTCCGCGGAGGACAACGCGCCCGACGAATCCGCCCGCGCACTCGCGGCGCGGCGCAAGGCGCTCCGGATCCGCGGGCGGATCGAGCGCGTGGTGACGGGCCTGTGGCTGCTGGACGTCCGGCAGAACGCGGTGCGGGCGATCAGCGCGCCGGAGGCGGTCGACTGGACGGCGCTCGCCGGCGACCTGAGCAGCGCCGCCGGCGCGGAGGTCACCGTCGCGGTCGTCGCGGCCGAGTCCGTGGCGGACGTGCCGCGCGCCGCCTCGGCCGCCTCGGACGCGCTGCGGACCGCCCTGCGCCGCGGCATGCGCGGACGCGCGGTGACCCTCGAGGACGTGGCGCTTCCCCTGCACCTGACCCATCCGAGCTCCGGGCTCGCCACGCTCCTGCGCCGATGCGCACCTATCATCGAGCGGCCCGAGCTCACGCAGACGTGTCGCGCCTACCTGGACTCCGGGATGGACCGTCGCGCCACGGCCGATGCCCTGGGGGTCCATCCGAACACGGTCGACAACCGCCTCACCCGGATCCGCACCCTCACCGGGCTGGACGTGCACCGCGCGGAGGACCTCATCACCGTCGCGATCGCGGTGGATCCGGCGCGGGGATGGTGCGACCCCGCGCCGTCCCCGCGCGGGTGAGCGGCGCGCCGGCCCCTCAGCAGCGACGCAGGGCCGGGATCGCGTAGTCCCCCGCCAGGAGGGATCCGCTCGGTAGGTAGCAGCGCATGGTCACCTCGAAGGGGCCCTCGGGCGCGGGCAGCCAGTTCGCGGTGCCGTCGGCGGGAGCCTGGGCGGAGATCCGGATCTCCAGGGCACCGTCGGCGCCGCGGATCAGGCCCGGCGTGCGATCCCCGATCGAGTACCGCCCGATCGGGTTCTCGACCAGGAAGTTCTCCTGGTCGTACATCGTGATGGACCAGAATCCGTGCTCGGGGTCGACGGGTGGCAGTTCGTCCGCGCCGAATCGCAGCACGTATTCGTGGCTTCCCACGAGTCGCTCGCCGTCGGCGTCGTACTTGCTGGTCGGGTAGATCGCCTCGTCCGCGGTGAGCGCGCCGAGTCCGCGCAGCGCGATGGCCGCCCGCAGGAGGGTGTTGCGGCCGTAGTCCCCGAGCCGGGTGCTGTAGCTCCACCCCGGCCGGGCCGTCGCGCCGCCGTACGATTCGAGCCACGCATGCGCGGCCCCGACGGCGCCGCCCAGCATCGCCCGGGCCACCGGGTCGGTGATCTCCGCGCTGGGGACCCGCCCGGCGGCGATGCCTGATCCGGCCAGCTCCGCCACGAACTCGTCGTCGTGCGCCGGCGGCGGATCGGAGGCGAGCACGGCGCACAGCTCGTCGAAGAAGCGGAGGCCCGCCTCCTGGACCGTGTGGGGCGACGGTGCCGGTCCGGTCGGGGGCGCCACGCGGGGCCCCGTCAGGCGGTAGCTCTCCGCGATCGCCCTCGCCGCGGCGAGGTCCTCGGGCCCGTCCACCAGCGTCCGTCCGAAGAGCCAGACGTGATCGGTGGGCGAGCGCAGCACCGTCGCCCCCGGCGAGCTCTCGCCGTCCGCGCGCGGGCCGACCAGGAGGTACTCGCCCCCGTCCGATCCGGTTGCGCGGGTTCCCACGTAGGCGAAGGTGTTGGTGTACGCGTCCATCAGCTGGAAGCTGTGATAGCGGGTCACCGGCGGCACGGTCAGCGTCACCGGGCCCGCGGACAGGTCCACCCACGCCCAGGAGTAGACGGTGTCGTTGTTGGGCTTGACGATCAGGCGGTCCTCGTGGGTGTACAGCGCCGCACTGTGCGAGAACGTGTTCGGCGGGAAGCCGTCGCCCCTCGTCGGGTCGGTGGCGTAGTCCCGCGTGCGCGCCGTGATCACGGCGGGGTAGCCCCACAGATACGCACGGAAGCCGAGCCGTGCCCAGCGGGCTGCGGCATCAGCTGCGTCGCCGATGGGGTCCCGGCGCGCGGCGCGCTCGGTCGTCGATTCCACGGTCATGGGCGGATAACCTCGCTCTCGATCGGATGCCCTCCACACTTCCGCGTCGTGTCCGGCGCGGGTAGTGGCGTCCGTCCCAGCCCCGGGGCGGGAGTACTGTCGCCGCGTCACAACGCACGGTGCGCGCCCCGCCGTGGCAGGATGTGCGCCATGGCGAAGGACGAAGACGGCGCTGCGGCCGGCGAGGACGCGGTGGCGATCCCCGCACCGGACGTCGCACCCGAGGAGGCGCCCGCCGACTCCGGACGCGGGCGCCCGGCAGGGGCACCGGCACCGGCGCCGGCGTCGAAGCGGGGCGTCGACACGCGCGATGCCTACGAACAGGTCAAGCACACCCGGTCGGCGGCGCTGTGGTCCGGGCTCGTCGGCGGCGCCGTCATCCTGCTGCTCCTGCTCGTCTTCATCGTGCAGAACCAGGCGAACACCGAGATCAGCCTGATCTTCTGGAAGACCACCCTGCCGCTCGGCGTCTCACTACTCATCGCCGCGATCGGCGGCGCGCTGCTCGTCGGGCTCGCCGGCGCCCTCCGGATCCTGCAGCTGCGCCGCGCCGCGAAGAAGCTCCAGGACTGATCCCGCGTCGGGGGGGGGGGGGGGGGGGGGGGGGGGGGGGGGGGAGAGAGAGGAGAAAAAGAAGGGGTGGGTGGGGGGGGGGGCT
>NZ_JBYPZI010000010.1:0-182078 GCF_057815145.1 Tsukamurella sp. II2bb | reverse complement strand
GCTGCACTGCGCTAAAAAGAAGCTCCAGGATTAATCCCGCTTTGTCGGCAAGACCGGGCCGCGGTCCGGTCCGGCCGACGACGGTGAAACAATGTAGTTCGTGCGTGCATGGATCATCTGGTCGGTGGCGACCTTCGCCTACGTCGTCGCGGTGCTGCAGAGGACGTCCTTCGGCGTCTCCGGCACCGAGGCCGGTGAACGGTTCGCCGCCGCCCCCGCCACCCTGTCGGCGTTCGTGGTGCTGCAGCTCACCGTCTACGCGGTGATGCAGATCCCCGCGGGCCTGATGCTGGACCGGTTCGGCTCACGCCGGCTGATCGTGAGCGGCGCCCTGCTGATGGCGCTGGGCCAGCTGGCGCTCGGCCTCACCGAATCGCTGCCGCTCGCCATCGCGGGGCGCGTCGCCGTCGGGAGCGGCGACGCCCTCACCTTCGTCTCGGTGCTGCGCCTGGTCCCGGCGTGGTTCCCGGTGCGCCGCACCCCGCTGATCACCCAGTTGACGGGCATGACGGGGCAGCTGGGGCAGGTGCTCTCGGCGGTGCCCTTCGCCGCCCTGCTGCACCGCAGCGGGTGGAGTGCGGCGTACTCGTCCGCGGCCGCGCTCAGCCTGTTCACCGCGATCGCCGTGCTCGCGACGGTCCGCAACGCCCCGGCCGGACGGACGGCCCCGCACCTGACGGTGAAGGTCGCCGAGATCCCCGGGATCCTCCGCGCGACGTGGATGCATCCGGGTACCCGGCTGGGCTTCTTCACACACATGGGCACGATGTTCTCGGTGACCGCGTTCATGCTCATGTGGGGCGTGCCGTACCTGACGAGGGCCCAGGGCCTCACCTCGAACGAGGCGGGCGCCGTGGTCAGCTTCGGCGTGCTGGCGACGCTGGCGTCCGGCCCGATCATCGGCTTCCTCACGGGCCGGTTCCCGGTGCGCCGCTCGTGGATGGTGATCACGATCATCCTCGCCAGCGCGGCGCTGTGGACGATCGTCCTGGTCCGCGACGAGCCCTCGCCCGTGTGGCTGCTGACGCTGCTGGTGCTCGTGATCGCCGTCGGCGGCCCCAGTTCCGCGATCGGCTTCGACTACGCCCGCACGTTCAACACGACCCGGGTGCTGGGCACCGCCCAGGGCATGGTCAACATCGGCGGCTTCCTCGCGAGCCTGGTGCTGATCCAGGTGATGGGCGCGGTCATGGGCGCGGGCGCGGGCCTGACCTTCGACGGCTTCCGCGCGGCGTGGCTGGCCCAGTACCCGCTGTGGGCGATCGCGCTGGTCGGCGTCATCGTGACCCGCCGCAAGGCGCGGCGGCGCGAGGGCATCACCCCGCGACCGCTCCGCGAAGCCGTGCGCCACCTGCACTGACGGGCCGGCGGTAGGCGCTACGTTCCCATCAACGCGGCCAGCGCCGCCCAGACCACGACCGCGCTGGGCAGCAGCGAGTCGAGACGGTCCATGATGCCGCCGTGCCCGGGCAACAGTGTGCCCATGTCCTTGATCCCCAGGTCGCGCTTGACCTGGGATTCGAGCAGGTCACCGAGCGTCGCGGTGATCACCACCACGGGGCCGAGCAGCAGACCCCACAGCGGCGGGACGTCGAGCAGGAACTCGAGCACCAGCACGGCCCCGATCGCGCCGGCCACCATCGACCCGGCGAAGCCCTCCCAGGACTTCTTGGGGCTGATCGCGGGCACCATCGGGTGCTTGCCGAAGAGCACCCCCGAGGCGTAGCCGCCGACGTCCGAGCAGACCACGAGGATGATCAGCGCGGCCACCCGCTGCGGGCCGCGTTCCTCGGGGAGCACCAGCATCGCGCCGAAGGACGCGAACAGCGGAACCCAGGCGAGGACGAAGACGGTGGTCGAGATGTCGCGGGTGAAGGAGTTCGGCTCCGCGGTGCTCCGGTGCCCGAGCAGCCGCCAGATCATCGCGACGAGCACGGTCGCGACGAAGGCCGCCAGCACCCCCTCCGGTCCCAGCGGCCAGCTCAGCCAGATGATGGCCTGCCCGCCGATGAGCATCGGCCACAGCTCCAGGTTGGTGCCCGCGGCGCGGAACCGCTTGACCACCTCCCAGGTGGCCACGGCGACGGCCGCGGCGACGAGCGGCACCCACAGGTGCGGCGCGAAGTACAGGATCGCCACGATGAGGGCGCCGAGGCTGACGCCGACGCCGATGGCCGCCGGAAGGTTGCGCCCGGCGCTGATCTTCCGCTTCCCGGGCTCCGACGGTGCCTCGGGCGCGCCCGGGACGGAACTGTCGGCACCGACCGAGTCGGGGGTTTCCGGCACGGCTAGACCTCCATCAGATCGGCTTCCTTGCGCGCCACGAGTTCCTCGACCTGGGCGACGTACTTGGCCGTCGTCTTGTCGAGTTCCTTCTCGGCGCGAGCCACGTCGTCCTCGCCGGCGTCGCCGTCCTTGGCGATCTTGGCCAGCTGGTCGTTGGCCTTGCGGCGCACGTTGCGGATGGCGACCTTGGCGTCCTCGCCCTTGCCCTTGACCTGCTTGACCAGGTCCTTGCGGCGCTCCTCGGTCAGCTGCGGGATGCCCACGCGGATGAGCTGGCCGTCGTTGGTGGGGTTGACGCCCAGGTCCGAGTTGCGGATCGCCGTCTCGATGTTGCCGAGCTGGTTCGCCTCGTAGGGCTTGATCACCACGAGCCGCGCCTCGGGCGTGGTGATCGAGCTGATCTGGGTGATGGGGGTGGGCGAGCCGTAGTAGTCCACGACCACCTTGTTGAACATCGCCGGGTTCGCGCGACCGGTGCGGATCGACTGGAAGTCCTCCCGGGCCACCGAGACGGCCTTCTCCATCTTCTCCTCGGCGTCGAAGAGCGTTTCGTCGATCACTTGGGTCACACGTCCTTTGCTGTGAAAATTTCAGTGGTGGTGTCCGGCGTCAGGGCCGGACGAGGGTGCCGATCTTCTCCCCCGCGACGGCGCGGGCGATGTTCCCCTCCTCCAGGAGATTGAACACCAGCATCGGCATCTTGTTGTCCATGCAGAGGCTGAAGGCGGTCGCGTCGGCCACCTTCAGGCCCTTCTCCAGCGCGGCGCGGTGCGTGATCTCGTCGAAGAGCTCCGCGTCGGGGTTGGTGCGCGGGTCGCTGTCGTAGACGCCGTCGACGGCCTTGGCCATCAGCACGACCTCGGCACCGATCTCCAGCGCCCGCTGCGCGGCGGTGGTGTCGGTCGAGAAGTAGGGCATGCCCATGCCGGCGCCGAAGATCACGACGCGCCCCTTCTCCAGGTGCCGCTTGGCGCGCAGGGGCAGGTAGGGCTCGGCGACCTGGCCCATGGTGATGGCGGTCTGCACGCGCGTGTCGACGCCTTCCTTCTGGAGGAAGTCCTGCAGGGCGAGGCAGTTCATCACGGTGCCGAGCATGCCCATGTAGTCCGAGCGGGCGCGGTCCATGCCGCGGTTCTGCAGTTCGGCGCCGCGGAAGAAGTTGCCGCCGCCGATGACCACCGCGATCTCGTGGCCGCTGCGCGAGACCTGGGCGATCTGCTGCGCGACCGTCGTCACCACGTCGGGGTCGAGCCCCACCTCGCCGCCGCCGAACATCTCGCCGCCCAGCTTGAGCAGCACGCGCTTGTAGCCGTGCCGCGCCTGTTGCTCCGTCGCGTCCTGATCCGTCTGCTGTTCCTGGGCCGTGTCCGTCACGCCGACCATCCTATGCGGGCGGCGCGGATCCTCGGAGCCGGTCCTCGATCAGGTTGCCCAGGGCCCGCTGTCCGGCGGCCGTCGGATGCAGTCCGTTGGCGTCCGGCTCCTGCGCCTTGAGCTTGATCCCACCCAGCCGGACGTACGGGTCCGGGTCGCACGCGGTGCGGTCCATGGGCGGCCGGACGTACATCACCCGACGGTCCGCGGCGACCTCGCGGATCAGCCGGTCGACGCTGCGGTACCAGGTGCGCCAGTGGTCGACGTTCTCCGCGGGGATCCCGGCCCGGTCGAGGCAGGCGGGGTCAGGGGCACCGTCGAGCGGGAACAACGGGAGGTAGCCGACGAGGACGACCCGCACGTCCGGCGCGGCCGCCTTCTTGATGGCGTCGACGGTGGCGGCGTACTGGGCGCGCACGAAGTTCCAGCCCTGCGAGCCGGGGAGGTCCTGGGTGGCGGAGGCGGCGCAGCGGTCGTCCGGATCGCCGAAGCAGTGCACGACGATGTTGCCGAAGCCCAGCGAGTTCGCGCCGATGACGATGGTCACCAGCCGCGTGAACGGCCCCACCCCGTAGAGCTGCGGAGACGTGTTGGGCTTCGGCGAGGGCTGCGTCAGGTCGTCGAGCGTCGCGCCCGAGCACGCCCGGTCGGTGAAGGAGTAGGGCTGCAGGCGTTGGGCGAGGACGTGGCCGAGGTCGTCGCCGTTGCGGGCGCACAGGTCCATCGGCCGCATCTTGACGCGCGAGCCGGACGCCGCGTAGCTGTCCCCCATCGAGACGTACTGGGCGCCCCCGGGGAGATCGGGGATGTAGTTGATGGGGTTGCTCTGGTAGTGCACGTAGCCGCTGCCGCCCCCGATGCGCGCCGACGCCCCCAGCGCGAGGGCGAGGCACGCGACGAGGGCGATCGCGATCGCGCGCCGGATCCAGGACACCTCGGCGAGACTACACAGGCGTGAACTCGCTCCTGCGACGCGCGAGGTAGGCCGACGGTGCGTGGCCGACGAAAGCGCGGACCTCGCGGCTGAAATGGGCCTGGTCGGCGTAGCCGGCGCGGACCGCGACGTCGGCGGCGGGGACCCCCGCCTCGAGCGCGCGGCGCGCCGCGTCGAACCGCATCAGCCGCGCCGCCTGCTTGATCCCCATCCCGAACTCGGCGGTGAACCTCATCGCGAGGTACCGTGCCGACCAGCCGGACCGCTCGACCAGCTCGGCGACGGTGACCCTGCCCTCCCGGGCCGCGAGGTGGGCCCAGGCCGCCGCGGCGTCGGGCTGTACCTCGCGGCCGGAGGTCGCCCGGCGGGCGAGCACCGCCGCCGCGACGGCCTCTCGACGGGCCGGCGGTGCGGCCGCGACCCTGCCGTAGAGTTCGCCGGCGAGCCCCGGCACGAGATCCTCGAGTTCGACGGCCGCTCCCCCGAGTTCCGCCGCCGGAGCGCCCGTCAGCGCGCGGACGAGGCTCGGCCGGACGTCGACCTGCACGCCGAGCTGCGCACCGTCGTGGTGGACCAGATAGGGCGCGGGATGCATGCCCGAGAGGCACAGCCGGAAGGTCGTGGGCTCGGGCAGGCCCGGGCCGGTGAGGTCGAGGCCGTCGCCGAGGTCGACGATCATCGTGAGCGTCGGCGAGGGCACCGCGAGGTGGGTGCCCGGCGCGGCGCCGCTGATGTCGTAGGCGACCGCCCGGGCGATCCCGGGTGCACTCACCCCGCGTAGGTACCGAAACTCCACCTGTTGCCCTCCGGATCGGCGACGGAGAATCCTCGTGACCCATAGTCCTCCTCGGCCATGTCCCGCACCAGGCGGGCGCCGAGTCCGGTGGCGCGGGCGTAGACGGCGTCGGGGTCGGTGACGACGACGTAGATGTTGGCGCTGCCCGTCGGCGAGGAGAAGGTCGAGTCCTGCTTGCAGGCGGAGTGGATCATGACCCGGCCCCCGTCGGGCCAGAGCATCTCGGAGTGCACCACCTCCCCGTCACCATCGCCCTCGACGAGGATGCCCTCCTCGAAACCGAGGCGCCGCAGCCATTCCCGCGCGGCGAGCGCATCGTCGTAGGTGATTCCCGGCCAGATGTTGACGTCTTTGCGTGTCGTGTTCATGCCTCAAGACTGACAGCCGACGGCACCGTCGGGCTTGAAGATTTCCGCACGCCCCGGAGCGAACACGACGAGGCCCGCACCGATCGCGATCGGTGCGGGCCTCGTGCGCGGAGACGGGAGGAGTTACTCCTGGCCGACCTCGAAACGGGTGAAGGCGAGGACCTTCGCGCCCGCCTCGTCCAGCACCTGCTGGACGGACTTCTTGCTGTCGGTCACCGACGGCTGATCGGGAAGGACGGTGTCCTTGTAGTACGCGATCGTCTTGCCCTCGATGATCTTCGGCAGCGCCTGCTCCGGCTTGCCCTCGGCACGCGCGGTCTCCTCGGCGATGCGACGCTCGTTCTCGATGACGTCGGCCGGAACCTCGTCCCGGCTGGCGTAGCGCGCCTTGAGCGCGGCGACCTGCATGCCGGCGCCGCGAGCGGCCTCGGCGGCGGTGTCACCCTCGCCCTCGAACGAGACCAGCACGCCCACGGCGGGCGGCAGGTCCGAGCTGCGCTTGTGCAGGTAGACGGCGACGGGGCCGTCGTAGCGCGCGATGCGGCGCAGCACGAGCTTCTCACCCAGCTTGGCGGAGGCGGCCTCGATGCGCGACGCGACGGTCTCGCCCTCGAGGGGCAGCTCGAGAACGGCCTCGACGGTGGCGGCGTCCGACGCGGCGGCGGCCGAGACGATCGCGTCGGCCAGCTCCTGGAACTCCGCGTTCTTCGCGACGAAGTCGGTCTCGGAGTTGAGCTCGATCAGCACGCCGTCCTTGGCGGCCACGAGGCCCTCGGCGGTGGAACGGCCGGCACGCTTGCCGACGTCCTTCGCGCCCTTGATGCGCAGCACCTCGACGGCCTTGTCGAAGTCACCGTCGGTCTCGGTGAGCGCGTTCTTGCAGTCCATCATCCCCGACCCGGTGAGGTCGCGGAGACGCTTGACGTCAGCGGCGGTGTAGTTCGCCATGTATGCGGCTCCTTAGCTTGGTAGGAAGAACTGTTACTCGGCGGCCGGGGCCTCGGTGGCCGCAGCCTCGGCCGCGGGGGCCTCGGCGGCGACGGTGGCGGACTCCAGCAGCTCCTGCTCCCACTCGGCGAGGGGCTCGCCGGCGCCGGCCTCGGGCTTGGCATCGCCGGTGGCGACGCCCGCGCGGGCCTGCACGCCCTCGGCCACGGCGGAGGCCACGACCTTGGTCAGCAGAGCGGCGGAGCGGATCGCGTCGTCGTTACCCGGGATCGGGTAGTCGACGAGGTCGGGATCGCAGTTGGTGTCGAGGATCGCGATGACCGGGATGCCCAGCTTGCGGGCCTCGCCCACGGCGATGTGCTCCTTGTTGGTGTCCACGACCCAGATGGCCGAGGGGACCTTGGCCATGTCGCGGATGCCGCCGAGGGTGCGCTCGAGCTTGTTCTTCTCACGCGTGAGCATGAGGATTTCCTTCTTGGTGCGACCCTCGAAGCCACCAGTCTGCTCCATGGTCTCCAGCTCCTTCATGCGCTGAAGACGCTTGTGGACCGTCTGGAAGTTGGTGAGCATGCCGCCCAGCCAGCGCTGGTTCACGTAGGGCATGCCGACGCGGGTGGCCTCTTCGGCGATCGACTCCTGGGCCTGCTTCTTGGTACCGACGAAGAGGACGGTGCCACCGTGGGCGACGGTCTCCTTGACGAACTCGTAGGCCTTGTCGATGTAGGTCAGCGTCTGCTGCAGATCGATGATGTAGATGCCGTTGCGGTCGGTGAAGATGAAACGCTTCATCTTCGGGTTCCACCGACGGGTCTGGTGACCGAAGTGCGCGCCGCTGTCCAGCAGCTGCTTCATGGTGACGACAGCCATGATGCCTCTTTCGTAGTTGCAGTTGTTCACGCCGCGACGGCCCTCGTTTCCGCTGGTCAGCGGACGAGAGGCGATGCGCGGTGTCCTGGTGCTCCGCCGCACTGCACTCCTTCGGGGAAGGAGACCGCGCTGTACGGCACGCCATGGGCGCTGGGGAACACGCGTAGTCACTCCGCCATCGGGACGGAGCGCAGGGATCAGTGTACGCCCGCACCGTCGACCTGCGAAATCGTGGCGTTCCCCCAGGTCGACGGTGCCGCACGCGTCAGGCGTCGACGGGGTCGGGGCGACGGTCGGCCGCGCGCCGCTCCCAGAAGGTCGCATTGGCGATACCGAGCGATGCCGGGTCGAACTGCGGGTCGATGCCGAGCTTCTTCTGCCGCTCGTAGTCGCGCAGGGCCTTGAAGGCGGCGTTCTGCAGGACCAGGATGCCGATGACGTTGAGCCAGGCCATGAGCCCGACGCCCAGGTCGCCCATCGCCCACGCGTCCTTCGCGGTGGACACGGCGCCGATCGTCACCGACACCAGGATCAGGATCTGCAGCGCCATGGTCAGGACCCGGCCGAGCGGCGTGCCGATCACCGGCACGACGGCGGTCGCCGCGCGGCCCATGAGGAACCGGAGATTGGTCTCGGCCATGTAGTAGTAGGCCACGATCGTGGTGAAGCAGAAGAACGCGAGCGAGACCGCGATGAAGGTCGCCCCGGCGCCGTTGAAGACGGTGTCGAAGCCCTGCTGCGCGTACGCGGGCCCCACCTCCGGGTCACCGGTCAGCGCCCCGCCGTCCCGGAGCACCCGGCCCGAGGCCGAATCCCCCTCGAAGACCCGGTAGGCGCCGGTGCTGAGGATGATGAACGCGGTGGCCGAGCACACGAACAGCGTGTCGACGTAGACGGCGAAGGCCTGCGCGAGCCCCTGCTTGGCGGGGTGGCTGACCTCGGCCGCGGCGGCGGCGTGCGGGCCGGTGCCCTGGCCGGCCTCGTTGGAGTAGATGCCGCGCTTGACACCCCACATCACCGCGGTGCCGATCAGCGCGCCGAAGCCGGCCGAGAGGTCGAAGGCGTCGCTGACGATGAGGCCGAAGACGCCCGGGACCGACTCCAGGTTGAACGCCATGATGACCAGGGCCGCGAAGATGTAGACGATCGCCATGAACGGCACCACGATCGAGGCGAAGGTCGCGATGCGCTTGACCCCGCCGATGATGACGAAGGCGAGCACGATCACGATGCCGACCGCGGCGATCCACGGCTCGATCCCCCAGGCGCCCTCCATCGCGACGGCCATCGAATTCGACTGGACCATCGGCATGAGCAGGCCGCACGCGACGACGGTGACCGCGGCGAACAGGAGCCCGTAGACGTTGCCGACGGCGGCGAACCGGGTGTGCGCGAACGCCCGCCGGAAGTAGTAGGCGGGGCCGCCGCGGTACTCCCCCGTGAGCTGGTCCCGCTCCTTGTAGATCTGGCCGAGCGTGCACTCGACGAACGAGGTGGACGCGCCGAGGAAGGCCATGACCCACATCCACAGCACGGCGCCGGGGCCGCCGAAGGCGATCGCGGTGGCGACACCGGCGATGTTGCCGGTGCCCACGCGCCCGGCCAGCGACATCGCGAGCGCCTGGAACGAACTCACACCCGAGGCGGACTTCTCGCCGCGCGCCAGCTGCCCCAGCATCGCGGGGATCTGGCGCACCTGCACCAGTCTCGAGCGGATCGAGAAGAAGACGCCGACCCCGAGGCACAGGTAGATCAGGGCGGGACTCCACACGTACTCGTTCAGGGCGGCCAGCAGGTCGGACATGCGAGCAACGATAAAGGGTGGGTCAAGAAACCGGGCTGTATCGGCGAGCTTTCGTTACTCACAAGTAATCTCGCCACAAAGATCACCCCGCGCCGGCGGGTCAGCGCACGAAGAGCTCGTCGAGATGACGGTCGATCGCGGCGAGGGCGTCGTCCGGCGCGATGACCCCCAGCTCCAGGAGGGGCGTCAGGCCGGTCAGCGCGAGCAGCCTGTCCGTCTCGGTCGACGGTGCCCGGTCCCCCGCGATCCGGCCGTCGGCGATCGCACCACGCACCAGCTGCTCGACCTGCGCCCGGCCGCGGCTCATCCCCTCGCGGGTCCGGGCGCGGACGTCCTCGTCGTGCAGCGCCTCGAGGACGTAGGCGGCGTTCATCCGGCTGGTCGCGCGCGAATCCGGGTGCAGGGGAAGCATCTCGACGAGCACCAGGCGCAGCACGTCGCGCGGGTGCGGATCCGCCCCGAGGCGCGCCAGCCCGGCGGCCACGCGCGCCGCGCTCTGCTCCGCGGCGAAGTCCATGGCGAAGGCGAGCAGTTCCCGGCGGGAGGCGAAGTAGTGCTGGACCTGGCCGTGCGACATCCCGGCCTCCTTCGCGACCTCGCGCAGGCTCAGCCGGAGCACGCCCGAGGCGTCCACCACGCGCCACAGCGCCCGCGCGATCGCCTCGCGGCGCTCCCGGTGATCGACCTGTTTCGGCACGGCGATTCCTCCCGGTCGTTCCAATACACTTGAAATAATACAACTGGCTGATAACGTCGGAGGGGACGACACGCCGACCCGAAGGAGGCCGACATGCAGGAGCAACCGAGGATCAGGACGGCGGAGGGCGTCGTCGAGGGAAGGCGCATCGGAGGCGTCGCGACCTTTCGGGGCATCCCCTACGCGCAGCCGCCCGTCGGACCGCTGCGCTTCGCCGCCCCCGCACCCGTTCCGCACTGGGAGGGCGTGCGACCGGCGGCCGACTTCGGTCCCCCGCCGCCGCAGTCCGGGCCCGGTCCGCAGGCGGACGCGTCCGACGATCCGAACTGGCTCACCGTCAACGTCTGCACACCGGACCCCGACCGGTCCGGGCTGCCCGTCCTGGTGTGGATCTGCTGCGGCGGGTACATGGCCGGGAGCGCGGCCGACCCGATGTTCGATCCCACCGCCCTCGCGGCCCAAGGGCTCGTCGTGGTGAGCGTGCAGTGCCGGATGGGTGCCGAGGGCTTCGCGCTGCTGGACGGCGCACCGTCGAACCGGGGCCTGCTCGACCAGATCGCCGCGCTCGAGTGGATCAACCGGAACATCGCCGCGTTCGGCGGCGACCCCGATGCGGTCACCATCGCAGGCACCTCGGGCGGCGCGGGGTCGGTCGCCGCGCTGCTCGCGATCCCGCGAGCGCGGCCACTGTTCCGGCGGGCCATCACCCACTCGGCCCCCGGGATGCACATCACCCCGGCGCTGGCGCGCGAGGTCACGGCCGCGCTCGCGGAGCGCCTCGGCGTCACGCCCAACGCAGCGGGGTTCGCGGAGGTTCCACCGCAGCGACTCGCCGAGGAGGTCACCGCCCTCTGCATCGACTCCCCCGCGCACAAGGACGAATGGGGCCGCCTCGCCCGCCTCGGCATCGTCGTCTGCCCGATCATCGACGGTGACCTGCTGCCGCGGACCCCGTGGGACGCGCTCGGCTCCGGCGCCGCCGCGGGCATCGACCTGCTCGCCGGGCACATGCGCGACGAGTTCCGGCTGTTCAGCATCATGATGGGCGTCCGCGGCACGTTCACGGACCAGGACGCGGCCAACGCGCTCGAGGTCTTCGCCCCCGGCGGGCCCGCCGAGTACCGTGCCGCATATCCGGACACGACGGCGGACGAGCTGGTGGAGACCGTCTACTCGGACGCCACCTTCCGCATGCCTACGGTGCTGCTCGCCGAGGCGAACGCCGCGGCCGGCGGCACGTCGTTCCTGTTCGAGATCCGCTGGGAGTCCGAGGTCTACGGCGCCTGCCACAGCATCGACATCCCGCTGGCCTTCGGGACGCTGGACTCCCCGACGGGGCGCCTGTTCTTCGGCGAGAACGCCCCGGCCGGGGCACGCGCGGTCTCGGGCGAGCTGCTCCACGCCTGGGTGCGGTTCTGCGCCAGCGGCGATCCGGGCTGGCCCCGCTACGACGCCGACCGCCGGAGCACCCGCCTCCTCGACGCCCCGTCGACTACCGCGCCCTATCCGGAGGAACGCTCGCGCCGGATCTGGGAGGGCCAGCCGCCGGCGCCCTTCGCGCCCGCCTGATCAGGCCGCGACGGGCGCGGGCTCCTCGGACTCGTCGGCGTAGACGTCCGTGCGCGGGGCGTTGTACGCATCCTCGTCGAGGATGCCCTCCTGCTTGGCGACGATGGTGGGGACGAGCGCCTGGCCTGTCACGTTGAGCGCGGTGCGGCCCATGTCGACGATGGGCTCGACGGCCAGCAACAGGCCCACACCCGCGAGCGGCAGCCCGAGGGTCGACAGGGTGAGCGTGAGCATCACCGTCGCGCCGGTGGTGCCCGCGGTGGCGGCGGAACCGATCACCGAGACGATCACGATGAGCAGGTAGTCGGTGATGCCGAGGGGGATGTGGAAGAACTGCGCCACGAAGATCGCTGCGATCGCCGGGTAGATCGCCGCGCAACCGTCCATCTTGGTGGTCGCGCCCAGCGGCACCGCGAACGAGGCGTACTCGCGCGGCACGCCGAGGTTCCGCTCGGTGACCCGCTCGGTCACGGGCAGCGTGCCGATCGAGCTGCGGGAGACGAAACCGAGCTGCGCGGCCGGCCAGACGCCGCTGAAGAACTGCCTCACCGAGAGCCCGTGCGCCCGGATGATGGCCGGGTACACCACGAAGCCCACGATCAACAGCCCCAGGTAGATCGCGCCGGTGAAGACGCCGAGCGAGCCGATGGCGTCCCAGCCGTAGGTGGCGACGGCGGTGCCGATGAGGGCGGCGGTGCCGAGCGGCGCGAGGCGGATGATCCACCACAGCACCTTCTGGATGATCGCCAGCAGCGAGGCGTTGAAGGCGATGAAGGGCTCCGCCTTCGCCCCCACCTTGAGCGCGGCGATGCCGATCGCGGCGGCCACCACGAGGACCTGCAGCACGTTGAAGCTGAGCGAGACGGCACCGTCGGAGGCCTTGGCCTGCAGGCCGAGGAAGTTGGACGGGACGAGCCCCGTCAGGAAGGCCCACCAGGAACCCATGCTCGACGGTGCCTTGCCCGCGCCGGTCACGGTGGTGTGCGCGCCGGGCTGCAGCACCAGGCCGAGGACGATACCGACGATCACCGAGATGAACGCGGTGATGGCGAACCACAGCAGCGTCTTGCCGGCCAGGCGCGCGGCGTTGGTCACGTTGCGCAGGTTGGCGATCGAGGCGATGACCGCGGTCACCACGAGCGGCACGACGGCGACGGTGAGCAGCTTGACGTAGCTCGAACCGATCGTCTTGAGCGTGCCGACCAGCCAGTTGACGTTACCGTCGGCGGCGGGCGCCATGCTGCGGGCGAGCAGGCCCAGGAGGACGCCGGCGATGAGGCCGACGATGATCTGGAAGCCGAAGTTCTTCAGCAGCGCGGGCACGCGCGATGGGCTTTGCACGGAGGACATGTCGGTGGTCAACGATTCGCGCGACGTCGGTGTTCCCTTTCGCTCACGCTGAGCGGAATGCCGCTCGGCCCGGATTTCGCCCTACTGTGCACCTGCGATTGGATTGACGGGTGCAACGATCCCGCGAGGACTCCCGAAAACCCCCAGGAGAGCTCCGCCTGGCCCTCATCCTGGGCTCGCTGTCGGCGTTCGGGCCGATCACCACGGACCTCTACCTCCCCGCCCTTCCCGCCGCGGCCGACGATCTCAGCGCCTCCCAGCCCGCGATCCAGGGCACGCTCACCGCGTGCCTCCTCGGCCTCGCCATCGGCCAGATCCTCGTGGGACCGCTCTCGGATTCGATCGGGCGGCGCCGACCGCTGATCGTCGGGATGGCGCTGTTCGTGGCGAGCTCGCTGCTGTGCGCGGTCGCACCGTCGGTGTACCTGCTGGACGTCGCGCGCATACTGCAGGGCGCCGCGGGCGCGACGGGGATCGTCCTGAGCCTGGCCATCGTCCGAGACCTGTTCGACGGTGCCGCCGCCGCACGGATGATCTCCACCCTCATGGCGGTGGGCGGGATCGCGCCGATCGTCGCGCCCCTCGCGGGCGCGCAGCTGCTGCGGTTCACCGACTGGCGGGGGCTGTTCGTGGTGCTCGCGGGGCTCGGCGTCGCGCTGCTGGTGGTCGCCGCCGCGGCGGTACCCGAGACGCTGCCGGCGGCGGACCGCCGGCCGACCGGCTGGGGATCCGTCACGGGCGCCTTCGCCATCCTGGCCCGGGACCGCCGGGTCGTCGCGCTGACGCTGACCAGCGGCCTCGCCTTCGCGGTCCTGTTCGCCTACGTCTCCACCTCCGCGTTCGTCTTCCAGAGCCACTACGGCTACTCCGCGGCGGAGTTCAGCCTGGTCTTCTCGGCGAACGCGGTGGGCCTGCTCGTGACGAACCTCGTCGGCGGGCGACTGGTCGGCAGGGTGCCCTTGGCGACGCTGCTGCGGATCGGGCTCGCGTGCATGGTGGCCGGTGCCGCGGCCTCGCTCGTCGCCCTGACGATCGGGCACCCGCCGCTGGTGATCGTCTCGTTGTTCGTCACGGTCTCGAGCCTCGGTCTGGTCATGCCGACGGTGGCCGCGCTCGCCCTGCGCGATCACGGCGACCTCGCGGGGACCGCCTCAGCGGCGCTGGGCGCGGCACGGATGGGCCTGGGTGGAGTCGCGGCGCTGTTCGCCGGTGCCGGCGGGAACCCCGTCGTCCTGGGGTCGGTGATGGTCTTCTGCGCCGTGGGCGCCGCGGTGTCCTTCGTAATCGCCAAGCGGTTCCCAACCGCGAGTCGGTAACGTGGCAGTATGACCGATTCAGTCGCTCGGAGCTACCGTTCGCTACCCGGAATCAGCACTCGCGCGTGGGAGCACCCCGCAGATCGGGCCGCGCTCGTCGCCCTGCGCAACCTCAAGGGCTTCGACACCGTGCTCAAGGCGATCTCGGCGCTGCTGCGCGAGCGCCAGCACCGTCTCCTCTACCTCGCCTCCGGCGTGCGCGTGGACGACCGGCAGTTCCCGCACCTGCACGACCTTCTCGAGGACTGCGTCCGGGTCCTGGACGCCCCGTCGACGCCCGAACTGTACGTCGTGCAGGACCCGACCGTGAACGCCATGACCATCGGCATGGACCGGCCCTTCATCGTGCTCACCACGGGCCTGCTCGAGCTGCTCGACGCGGAGGAGCAGCGCTTCGTCGTCGGCCACGAGCTCGGCCACGCACTGTCCGGGCACGCCGTCTACCGCACGATGCTCATGCACCTGCTGCGGCTCGCGGGCAGCTTCGGCTGGGTCCCGATCGGCGGGTGGGCGCTGCGCGCCATCGTCGCGGCGCTCATGGAGTGGCAGCGCAAGTCGGAACTCTCCGGCGACCGTGCGGGCCTGCTGTGCGTGCAGGACCCCGATGTCGCGCTGCGCGTGCACATGAAGACGGCCGGCGGCACCCGGCTCTCCGAGATGGACACGCAGCGCTTCCTCGCCCAGGCCGCCGAGTACGAGCGCACCGGCGATCTGCGCGACGGCGTGCTCAAGCTGCTCAACCTGGAACTCCGGTCGCACCCCTTCTCGGTGCTGCGCGCCGCCGACCTGAACAGGTGGGTCGAGCGCGGGGACTACGGCCGCATCCTCGGCGGCGACTACCCCCGCCGGGCCGACGACGACACGGCGAGCACCGCCGAGGAGTTCAAGGCCGCGGCGCGCGGCTACAAGGACGGCTTCGACGCCTCCGCCGACCCGCTGATCACCACCCTGCGCGACTTCGGCGCCTCGGCGGTGAACACCGTCGGCCAGGGCGTCACCGACGTCGCGACCGGGGTCGGCCGCAAGATCGACGAGTGGCGCCGGAACGCGGCCCGCAAGCACGACGAGGGCGAGTGAGCACCGGGCCGTCCTTCGAGGCGGACCACGCCCCGAGGCCGCGGAGGGTAGGTCAGTCCGGCGGGAACAGCGCGTCCAGGTCGATCCGCAGCGGACAGGGCACCGTGGACGTGAACGCTCCGCGCACGGTCTCGGCGCGATAAGCAACGAACCGCGCGGATGTGTCCTCCCCCAAGGCACACCACTGCTCCAGCGACATCCGTTCGGGATGCTGCGGCACGGCGGTCATGGGGCGCAGTGTACGCCCGACGATCGGTGGACCGGGGTCCGAAACGGCGCTCCGCACCCGCCTTGTGGATAACGCGTTTTCCTCCACATGCAGGCCGCCCGGGCCCCGTTCCCGACGGTGCCGTGCGGCACCGTCGGAGCATGCGCACGACGGTCCGCTCCGCCCTGGTCCTCCTCGTCCTCCTGCTCGGCGCGCCCCCGGCCGGCGCTGCGGGAGACTACGACTGGCCGCTCGACCCGCGGCCGGCGGTCGCCCGCCTGTTCGCGAACCCGGAGAAGCGGTGGCAGCCCGGCCACCGCGGTGCCGACCTCGCGGCCGCCGCCGGCCAGATCGTCTACGCCGCCGGCGCCGGACGGGTGCACCACGTGGGACGGGTCGACGATCGGGTCGTGGTCTCGGTCCTGCACCCGAACGGCCTGCTGACCACGTACGAGCCGATCGACGAACCCGCTGTCCGCGCCGGCGACGAGGTGGGTCGCGGATCCCCGCTGGGCCGGGTCGCAGCCGGCCACGAGGGCTGCCCCACCACAGCGTGCCTGCACTGGGGGCTGCGGCGCGGCGCGGGCAGGGCGGCGCAGTACTACAACCCGCTCCTGCTCGTCGGCGCCGCCCCGGTGCGACTGCTGCCCGATGCGGATGCTCCGTGACGCTGCCGCCCCCGCTCACCGGCCCGGACGATGCCCCCGCGATGGACTGGGTTCTGCCCGCCGACGTTCACGTCACTGCCACGCCCAGTGGCACACAGACGGATCCGTCCATCGTGCTGAGCTATTGCGAACTGGTCCGTTTCAACGCCATCGCTCCGGACACCGACGCGGAGCGGTGGAAGTACTTCAATGACGACGAACGCGCGATCGCCGAGTTCCTGCAGGAGAAAGGGGTTCGGGTCCGATCGGTGCGGGAGTTCAAGAAGCGCCGCCCACCCGACTCGATCACGGTGGTGGGGAACGAGCCCGTCGAGTTCAAGAAGCTCGATCCCACAGTCGTGCGCGGCTACAACCACCTGACCATGCTCGACAACGTCGAGGAGATCGCCGTCAAGTGCCGTCGCGGCGTGGTCGACGCCCGGGCCACAACAGTCGCCCCTGGCCAGGCGGTGGGCGAACTTCGGGCCGCAGTCGAGAAACACGGTGTCAACCTCGACGAACTCGTCATGATCGTCCCTTCAAACCTCGGTGCGATCGCAGTATCATGGCGACGTGGGAGCCTATGAGCGGACGCTGAAGGTCGGCGGCGTGACCGAGGAACAGGTCGCCGCCGCCGCTGCCGTGCTCGACGATCTTCCCGAGTTCGACGGCGAGGACGAGTGGGCCCGCGGTTACACGCGCGACACCTCATCGTGGCTGCCCGAATACCCCGTCGCCCTCGACGTCGAAGGCAACCGCGACAACAAGACGCTCGTCGAGCAGTACCTGGCCCGCGCCCGCACCATGCTCACCGAGGCGCATCCCGGCGTGCGATTCCTCACCGAAAGCGACCTCGCCCGCTACGAACCGGGCGTCGGCAGCTCTGTCGCCTAGCTGTTGCGAAGCCCTCCCCGCCCCCTCGAACTGCGATTCAACCCGGCGGCGTACACCGGTTGACCGGGTAACCCGACACGTACCGGACACGAGTGCGACGATGGTGCCGTGACGGACGAACACACCCGAGACAGCGCACCGTCGGACACGGGAGACGGTTCCACCACCGCGGAACGGCTGCAGGAGGCCCAGTCGATCGCCTACCCCAGCGGCTCCACGCGGCGCTCCCGCAAGCCGCCGCAGGAGGCCCCCACGCTGGTGGTGCTGTTCGGTGCCACCGGCGACCTCTCGCGGCGCAAGCTCCTCTGCGGCCTCGGCTACCTCGCCGTCTCCGGGCTCGCCCCGGACATGCGGGTCATCGGCACCAGCCTCGACGACATGACCGACGACGAGTTCCGCGCCTTCGCCAAGAAGGCCATCGACGATCTCGGCGCCCGCAAGCTGACCGCTGCGCAGTGGGAACAGTTCGCCCCCAAGCTGTCCTACGTCAACACCTCCGCCGGCCCCGAGGTCCTGGCCGCCGCCGTCGCGGAGAAGGAGAAGGAACTCGCCGACGTCGACGCCGAGGGCGACGTGGAGCGGGTGCGCCGCCTCTACTACCTCAGTGTGCCGCCGAAGGCCGCGACCAAGGTGATCGCGACGCTCGATGCGGCGAACCTGGTGGAACGCTCGCGGGTCGTCATGGAGAAGCCCTTCGGCGAGGACCTGGAATCGGCACTGGCCCTCAACGACGAGGTCCACAAGACCTTCAAAGAGAAGCAGATCTTCCGGATCGACCACTTCCTCGGCAAGGAGGCGGCGCAGAACATCCTGGCCTTCCGGTTCGCCAACGGGCTCTTCGAACCGATCTGGAACCGCAATTTCATCGACCACGTCCAGATCGACATCCCGGAGTCGCTGGGACTCGACGCGCGCGCCGCGTTCTACGAGCCGACCGGCGCGTACAAGGACATGGTGGTCACCCATCTGTTCCAGGTGATGGCCTTCGTCGCGATGGAGCCGCCCACCGCCCTGGAACCGCGCGCGATCTCGGAGGAGAAGAACAAGGTCTTCCGGTCGCTCGAACCGATCCAGCCCGAGGACGTGATCCGCGGCCAGTACGCCGGCTACCGGCAGGAGAAGGGCGTCGACCCGGAGTCCGACACCGAGACCTTCATCGCGCTCAAGGCGCGGATCGACAACTGGCGCTGGGCCGGCGTACCGTTCTACCTGCGCACCGGCAAGAAGATGGCCCAGGGGATGCGGATCATCTCCATCGCCTTCAAGGAGGCGCCGAAGTCGATGTTCCCGGCCGGCTCGGGCATCGGCCAGCAGGGCCCCGACCACCTCACCTTCGACCTCGCGGACGAGTCCAAGGTCTCGCTCTCCTTCTACGGCAAGCGGCCCGGTCCGGGCATGCGCCTGTCGAAGCTGGCGATGCAGTTCTCCACCGAGCACACCGATCAGGCCGACGACGTCCTGGAGGCCTACGAGCGGCTCATCCTCGACGCCATCAACGGTGACCACACGCTGTTCACCACGGCCGAGGGCATCGAATCGCTCTGGGAGCGGTCGATCCCGCTGCTCGACGATCCGCCGCCGGTGCGCCAGTACGAGCCGGGCTCGTGGGGCCCGAACTCGATCCACCAGCTGATCGCTCCGAACGCCTGGCGCCTGCCCTTCGAGCGGAACTGGCGCGACTAGTCTTCACCCGGGCGGGTACCGCCCGGCAGCGCCAGGTCGACGGCGAGCCCCGCGCGGATCAGCCGGCCGAGCGCGCCCGAGGCGCCCTCGCGGGGCAGGGCGGCGATGTCGCGGGCCAGGGCCGGAAGCAGGTGATGGGTGCCCTCGGCTACGCCCCGGGCGACGGCGAGCCCCGCCAGCCGATGGGTGTCCAGCGCGCTGTGACCGGTGTCGGCAAGAGGCACCAGTACCCCGTCGGGCAGGAGTCCGACGGCGCGTTCGGCCACCGGCCGCGGCGTCCGCAGGTCCCTATCGCCGGAGACGACGGCGGTGGGCCACGCGAACGTGGGCAGTCGCGCCAGCAGGTCTTCGGGTTCGCCGCGGAAGGCCGGGGCGTCGTCGCGGACGAACATCGCCTGTGGATCCAGCGGTAGCCCGTCCGGCGCGTACGACGCCCCGAGCTCGGCGTGGCTGATGTCCTCCACCAGGTCCGGTTCGATCACGAACCGCCGCCCGGTCCCCGCGACCTCGTCCGCTCCGAGTCCGGCGATGGCGCGCCAGGCCCGCAGGCCACGGCCGCGGGCCCGCTCCCGCAGCAACCGTTCCAGCACCGCGGGCCCGCTGAACTCGTAGACCACCTGTGCGACGTGCCCGACCTCGTCGATCGGGGCGACGCCACCGTCGATCAGGCCCCGGACCAGCGCGGCGATCGGGCCGTCACCGGTCAGGAGGAGTTCCCGCCGGTACGCCCGGGTCATCACCAGGTCGCCCTCGACGTCGAGCATCGTCGAGTCCAGCACCATGCCCGCGACCCGATCCGGATGTCGCGCGCCGAAGACCTGCGCGAGGGCCGTGCCGTAGGAACACCCGTAGATCACGGCGCGGGCGATACCGGCGTCGTCGAGCACGGCGGCCAGGTCGTCGACCACCGCCCCGATGGTGACCGCGTCGCGCGGCAGGTCCCGCCCGGCCTGATCCCGTCGCGACGCTCCGACCCCGCGGTGCTCCATCATCACCACGTCGAAACCGCGCGCCGCCGCCCGTCGGCGAAAGGCGCGGTACGGCACCAGGGAGGCCATTCCCGGTCCGCCCGGCAGCACTACGAGCGGGATCGGGTTCGACGGCGCCGGACGCGCGTAGGCGATATCGGCGTCGGTGGAGCCCGCCGGGCGCCGGACGCGGCCACCGGCACCGCGCCGCACTTCGGATTCGGCCAGGGCTTCCAGTCCGGTCGGGCGCATGGCCCCCACCGTACGGAACCGGTTCAGGCGCGCGGGTGCGCCTGCTCATGCGCGGCCCGCAGCCGGGCGACGCTCACGTGGGTGTAGAGCTGCGTGGTCGCCAGGGACGAGTGTCCGAGGAGCTCCTGTACGACGCGCAGGTCGGCGCCACCGTCGAGGAGGTGGGTGGCGGCGGTGTGCCGGAGCGCGTGCGGCGCCACCTCGCGACCGCCCGGCACCGAGCCGGTCACCTGGTGCACGACGGTGCGCGCCTGCCGCGGATCGAGCCGCCCGCCGCGGGCGCCGAGGAACAGGGCATGGCCGGACCGCTCGGTCACCAGGGCCGGCCGGGCCTCGTCGAGCCAGCGCCGCAGCGCGGCCCCGGCGGGCGCCCCGAAGGGCACGATCCGTTCCTTGTCCCCCTTGCCGATCACGGTGAGCACGCGGCGCCCGTGGTCGACCGAGCCGAGATCGAGGCCGCACAGCTCGCTCACGCGAATCCCCGTGGCGTACAGGATCTCCGCAATCGCGAGGTCCCGGACGGCTATCGGATCGCCCTCCGCCGCCCCGGAGGTCGCGTTCGTGAGCGCCTGCCCGGCATCGTCGGCGGAGAGGACCGTGGGCAGCGTGCGGCGCGCCCGCGGGGCTTTGAGCCGTACGCCCGGGTCGGAGTCCAGGTGGCCGCGCCGGGCGGCCCAGGCGGTGTAGGCACGGGCCGACGATGCCTGGCGCGCCAGGGTGGTCCGCGCGGCACCGGAGGCGGCCCGCTCCCCCAGCCAGGCCCGGAGCGTCGCCAGGTCCAGACGGTGCGCCGCCACCCCCCGCTCCTCCGCGAAGGCCAGCAGGGAGGTCAGGTCCGCGAGGTACGCGCGCACCGTGTGCTCGCTGCGGCCGCGCTCGAGCCGCAGGTACCTCTCGTACTCCGCCAGCGCCTCGGTCATGGCTCCAGCGTAGGCCGAGGGCGGGTGTCAATCCGGGAGCGGTGCGTGCGCCGTCTCGCGGCAGCGGTACACGACGGGTAGCGCGACGAGGTGCAGCAGCACCAGGTAAAGCGGGAACACCAGGTCCAGACCGCGCTCGTGCAGGGCCGTGCCGATCGCGGGAACCGTGCCGCCGAAGATCGCGGTGGCGAGCGCGAAGGCGGTGCCAGTGGCGAGGACGCGGATCCGCGCGGGGAACATCTCCGCGAGCGCGGTGCCGAGGCAGGCCATCATCAGGGCCGTGATTCCCATGCCCGCGCACTGCACGGCCAACACGGTGAGGAAGCCGTCCGAGATCACCAGGAACAGGGGCACCGTGCACACCGCTCCGGCGATCAGCGAGGCGTACATCATGGGCCTGCGCCCGATCCGGTCCGAGAGCATGCCCAGCGGGATCTGGATGAGGCCGTAGACGACGAAGGCGATCGCCGAGATCGTCACGGCGCTCTCCTTGTTCAGCCCGGCGGTGAGGATCGCCCAGGTGGGGACGAAGGTGCTCCACGCGTAGAAGACCGCCGCGGTCGCCGAGGCGAGGACGAAGGCGCGGCCAAAGTCCGCACGGTGCCCGGCGAGGATCTCGCGGTACGGGCTCGCCCCGGCCGTGAGCTCGCCCGTCCCCACGAGGGTCTCCGCGGCGCTGCGCCTGATCCACCACGCGACCACCGCCAGGGCCGCGCCCACGAGGAACGGGACGCGCCAGGCCCAGTCGGCCATGGCGTCGACCCCGACGGTCCGGACGAGCAGGGTGATGGCGAGCAGGCACAGCACCTTGCCGATGCTCGAGCCGACGTTGACGATGCTGCCGTAGGCACCACGACGGCCGGCGGGCGCGGACTCGACGAGGAAGGCCGTCGCCGTGGAGAGCTCGCCGCCCGTGGAGAGCCCCTGGATCAGCCGCGCCACCACCAGGATCACCGGGGCGAGGACTCCCACCTGCGCGTACGTCGGGGCGAGGCCGATCATCAGGCTGCCCAGCCCCATCATCGCGACCCCGACGGCCAGGGTCGGCCGCCGCCCGTACCGGTCGGCCATCCGGCCCATCAGCACGCCGCCGATGGGCCGCGCGAGGAAGCCGACGGCGAAGACGGTGAAGGTGGCGAGCAGGGGAACGACGGACTCCGCGTCACCGGGGAAGAACTGCCGGGAGAAGTAGATGGCGAGGAAGGAGTCCGCGCTCCAGTCGAAGTACTCGACCAGGTGCCCCACCGAGCCGGTGAGGACCTGTGTACGCCGCCTCGCGCCGGTGCCGGTGGGCGTTCCGATATCCGTCACTGTGCTCTGCGCTCCCCACTCGACCGGCACGGGGAGTTCCCGCGGCGAGAACACTCACCGGGTCCGCGCTGACGTGAAGGATACCCTCACCTCGGACCCGGCGCCGGATCGGTCACGAATCGAGAAGCCGGTGCGGGGCCGAGCTCGTAGTGTCGAGAACAGGCCGACGCACCAGCTACGAGGAGGCAATGATGTGCAGCTACAGCGCCACCCCCATCCGGTTCACCGCGGTCGCCGAGACAGTGGGCGGGCGGACCCTCGTCCGGCTACCGGCCGAGGCCAGCGCCGCGCTCCCATCGCGGGGACAGGTCGCGGTGGTCGGCAGCCTGGACGGCGGTGACTTCCGCACCGTGGTCGAGCCGGACGGCCGGAAGGGCCACTGGATCGCCCTCGACGATGCCCCGGTGACGGCGGGCGACGTGGTCGCGCTGGAGATCTCACCGACGAAGGACTGGCCCGAGCCGACGGTGCCCGACGACCTGCGGGCAGCGCTCGACGCCGCCCCGGACACCATCGACATGTGGACCGACATCACCCCGATGGCCCGGTGGGAGTGGGTCCGGTGGATCGGCGCCACGAAGAGCCCGGCGACCCGCGCGAAGCGGGTGGACGTGACGATCTCGAAGATGCGCTCGGGCAAGCGCCGCCCGTGTTGCTTCGACCTCTCCTCGTGCACCGACCCGGACCTGATGAAGAACGGCCGGCTGATCGCGCCGGAGAACGCCGTGGCTCACAGCACGTAGCCCGCCGCCCCGGATACCGCACGCGCTCACGACGCCTCGTCCTCCCGCGCCAGGCGCCACGAACCGCCGTCGCGGCGTACCAGCCCCCTGGTTTCGAGCAGCGCGAGCTCGCCCATCACCACACGGGCCGGCAATCCGGCGAGCACCGCGATCTCCGACACCGGGAGCGCCGCCCTGGCGGGCAGCGCGTCGTGCACCCGTAGGGCGTGCGCACCGAGGCCGTCGGTCGGGCGCGCGGGAACGGCGAGCTCGGCCGCGAGCTCACCGATCCGCCCCACCTCCTCGATCACCTCCGCCGAGCGGGTCACCAGCACGGCACCCTCACGGATCAGTTGATGGCAGGTCACCGAGGTGACGGCCGTGACCGGGCCGGGCACGGCGCACACCGGCACCCCGCGGCGCCGGGCCCACGTGGCGGTGTTCTTGGTGCCCGACCGGAACCCCGCCTCCACGACCACGACTCCCCCGGTGGCCGTGCCCACGATCCGGTTGCGGTTGAGGAACCGGTGTCGCGCCGGAACGACGCCCGGCGGGTACTCGGAGACGAGCAGCCCCGACTCGGCGACGCGCCGGAACAGCCCCGCGTGCCCGGCGGGATAGGGCCGGTCCAGGCCGCCGGCCACGAAGGCCACCGTCGGCCCGCCGGCGGCGAGCGCGGCGCGGTGCGCGACGCCGTCGATGCCGTAGGCGCCGCCGGAGACGATCGTGAAGCCCTCGGCCACGAGGTCCCCGGCGAAGTCGTCCGCCACCCGCTCCCCGTAGCTCGACGGTGCCCGCGTCCCCACCATCGCCACCGACCGCTGCAGCAGTTCGTCCAATCGTCCGCCGCCGACGACCCACAGCGCGACCGGCCGCAGTTCGCGCACCTCGTCCTCGTGCTCGGTGTCCTCAGAGGGCGTCCGCTCGGCGAGCCGGCGCAGGACCTGCTCGGGCCATTCCTCGTCGTCGGGGGTCACGAGTCTGCCGCCGAGGCGCGCGATGTGCGCGAGATCGGCCTCCGCCCTGTCGGTCCGCGCCCGCCCGACGGTGCCGTCCGCCACGTCCTCGAAGCCCGCCGCGAACTCCTGCCGGCGCACCATGTCCGCCGCGGCGACCGGCCCCACCTCCTCGATCAGACCGACCAGCGGCGCGCAGGGCGGCTCGGCCACCCGGCTCAGGTACGCCCACGCGTGTCGTGCCTCGTCCGCCATCATCACTCCTTGTCCCGGAACTGCAGTGCCTGCACCACTTGGGCCTCGCCCGGTTTGTCGAGTCCGAGCAGGTCCGCGAGAGTCCACGACAGCCGGAGGCAGCGGTCCGCGCCGCGGGCCGTGATCTTCCCGGTGCGCAGGTACAGCTCGAGTGGGCGCAGCGCCGCCGCCGAGAGCCGGAACCGGCGGCGCAGTACCACACCCGGGACCTCCGAATTGGTGAGCCAGCCCTCGTCGCCCCACCGCGCCGCGGCGGCCTCCCGCGCTCTGCGGACCCGGGCGCGCACCGTCGCCGTGGTCTCCTCCGCGGGGCCGTCCGCGTGCAGGGCGCCCGTGCCGGGCGGTTCCATCCGCACCCACAGGTCCACCCGGTCGAGCAGCGGCCCGGACAGCCGGCCCAGATAGCGGCGGCGGGCCGTCGAGGTGCAGATGCAGTCGGCGTTCCGCGCCGGCGCGCAGGGGCACGGGTTCGCGGCCAGCACCAACAGGAAGCGCGCCGGGTACTCGACCACCCCGTCGCGGCGGGCGAGCCGGATCCGGCCCTCCTCCAACGGGGTCCGCAGCGCCTCGAGCGACCGCGGCCCCATCTCGGCGCACTCGTCCAGGAAGAGCACGCCCCGGTGGGCGAGGGAGACCGCACCGGGCCGGGCCAGGCCGGTCCCGCCGCCGACCAGGGCACTCACCGAGGAGGTCTGGTGCGGTGCCACGAAGGGCGGCACCGTGATCAGGGGGCGGTCGGCGCGCAGGTTCCCGGCGATCGAGTGGATCGCGCTCACCTCGAGCGCCTCCTGCCGCCCCAGCGCCGGCATGATCCCCGGGAGCCGCGAGGCCAGCATCGTCTTCCCGATGCCCGGCGGCCCGGTCATCATGACGTGGTGCGCGCCCGCGGCGGCCACCTCCAGCGCGTACTTCGCCTCCGGCTGCCCCACCACGTCGGCCAGGTCCGCCACCGTCGGATCGCACTCGTACGCCGCGAGCGGCTCGGGGACGGCCAGCTCCCGCTCCCCCGCGAGCCACGCCACCACCTCGGACAGGTGCGCCGCTCCGAGCACCTCGATGCCGTCGATCAGGCCCGCCTCGTCGAGGTTGGCGATCGGGACCACCGCGCGGCTGAACCCCGCCTCCTTCGCGGCCAGCACCGCCGGCAGCACGCCGCGCACCCCGCGGACCCGGCCGTCGAGGGCGAGCTCCCCCAGCAGGACGGCCCCGTCGACCCGCCCGATGGGAACCCGCTCCGCGGCGACGAGTATCGCCACCGCGAGGGGAAGATCGTAGATCGACCCGACTTTCGGCAGCGTCGCGGGTGAGAGGGCGATCGTCACCCGCGTATCCGGGAATCGGATCCCCACGTTGACGATGGCGGCGCGGATCCGGTCGCGGGACTCCTTGAGCACGGTGTCGGGCAGCCCCACGAGGTGCACGGCCGGGAGACCGGCGCCGATGCAGCCCTCGATCTCGACCACGGCACCGTCGACGCCCGTGATCGCGACCGAATGCACCTTGCTCAGCGCGGACATCACGCCACCCCCGACCGGTACTCGAGGGTCACGGGCCCGCCGGGCGGGGTGAAGACGGAGGCCACGTCGATCCGGACCTGCGCGAAGGCACCCTCCGTCTCCGCCAGCCAGCGCGAAGTGAGCGCGCGCAACCGGGCGACCTTGCGGGGCGTGACCGCGTCGAAACCGGAACCGAAGGCGGTGCCCGTGCGCGTCTTCACCTCGACGATCGCGAGCAGGCCGTCCGGCGCGCGGGCGATCACGTCCAGCTCACCGCGCAGGCCCCCGCCCGAGAACCGCCAGTTCCGCGCCAGTACCGTCCACCCGCGGTCCGTCAGGTAGTCGCAGACCAGATCTTCGCCCGCGCGCCCCGTCTCGTTGTTCCCCATGTGCCGATCGTGCCCCCGGCACACCACAGGCACCGCCCGGGAAGGCGGTGCCTGTGGAGAGAAAAGGTTATGTACGCAAATCTGTGGAGAACGGAGCTCACTCGGGGAGCCGGAGCTCCGGTTTGTCCAGCTCCTCGATGTTGACGTCCTTGAACGTGACCACTCGCGCCTGCTTGAGGAAGCGCGCCGGCCGGTACATGTCCCACACCCAGGCGTCGGTCATCCGCACCTCGAAGTAGACCTCGCCGTCCGCGTTGCGCGGGATCAGGTCGACCCCGTTGGCGAGGTAGAACCGGCGCTCCGTCTCCACCACGTAGGTGAACTGGCTCAGCACGTCCTTGTACTCGCGGTACATGGAGAGCTCCATCGCGGTCTCGTACTTCTCGAGATCCTCTGCGCTCACGGAAAGTCCTCCTCACCTGATGTCTGACGTCGTAACCGCTCCAGATTACCGCGCCGCGGCGGAACTCCCCGCCGACGCGGCCAGCGCGGCCCGCACGTTCTGGTACCGCATGCGGTGCTGACTGCTCGGGCCCAGCTCCCCCAGCGCCGCCATGTGCACCGCCGTCGAGTAGCCCTTGTGCACCGCGAAACCGTACCCGGGGAAGTCGCCGTCCAGTTCCGTCATGACGCGGTCGCGGGTCACCTTCGCCAGCACGCTGGCCGCGGCGATGCACGACGCCGACGCGTCGCCGCCGATCACCGGCAGCGACGGCACGCCCAGTCCGGGCACGGTGAAGCCGTCGATGAGCACGTACCCCGGCCGCACCTGCAGGCCCGCGACGGCGCGGCGCATACCCACGATGTTCGCGACGTGCAGCCCGATCCGGTCGATCTCCGGGGCCGGGATCGAGACCACCGACCAGCTCACGGCGAGTTCGAAGATCTTCGGATACAACTCCTCGCGCGCGGCCTCGGTGAGCTTCTTCGAATCGTCGAGACGCACCAGCGACGCCGGGATGCGGCTCGGCAGGATGCACGCCGCCACCGTCATCGGACCGGCACAGGCGCCGCGTCCGGCCTCGTCGATCCCCGCGACGGGCCCCAGCCCCGCCCGGGCCAAGACCGTCTCGAGGGTGCTCAGTCCCGACGACGCCCGGACCACGGGCCGCGGGGGCCATCGGTCGCGCATGTGCGTCTAGCCCTGCTGCGGGTTGATCGACTTCACCGTCTGCCACCGGCTGAACGGGTAGATGATCGCGGCCACCTTGCCGCGGATGTCGGCCTTGGGCACGGTGCCCTGCAGCTCGTCCTCGAGGTGGTACCGCGAGTCCGCCGACGCCATGCGATTGTCGCCCATCACGAAGACGTTGCTGTCCGGGACCGTGATCGGGCCGAAGGGCCGGCCCCAGCAGGCGTCCTGATCCTTGGCGAACTTCTTGGCGGTCTCCGCCAGATAGGGCTCGACCAGCTTCTTGCCGTTCACGGTGACGCCGGTCTGGGGGCGGCACTCGATCGTCTGGCCGCCGACCGCGATGACGCGCTTGACCAGGTCGTTCTCGTTGGGCGGCTGCAGGCCCACGTACGAGAGGGCCTCCTGCACCCCGCGGATCACCGTGTTCTCCGAGCGCACCGGCTGCACGGGCGCCAGCCCCCAGGACTCCGTCGGCCCCTTGAAGACGATGACGTCGCCCGGCTCGGGATCGCCGGTGAAGTAGCTGATCTTCTGCGTGACGATCCGGTCGCCGGTGCAGCCCGCGCAGCCGATCAGCGTCGGCTCCATCGACTCCGACGGCACGTACCACTGCCGCCCGACGAAGGTCTGCAGGCAGAAGCTCAGGACGAGGGCCACCAGGACGATCGCGCCGACCTCCAGGGGCCAGTTCGTCTTCTTGTCCTTCTTCGCACCGGCGCCGTCCTTCTCACCCGCGTCGCCCGACGGTGCCGGGCCGGGTTCGGAGGCCGCGTGCCGCCCGCCCGTCCGACGGTGCGCGGCCGTCTCGCCACCGTCGGTGGAATCGGGGTTCTCCGGGGAGTTCGTCTGCTCGGGCACGAGTACACAGTACCGAGCAGGCGGAGCGAAGTTCCGGCCGCCGAGCTGCAGAGCCGAGCGGGCATCCGTCTCCGGACCGAACACGTCCTGTCCGGGATCCACGGCGACGCGGCATCGGCAACGGGTTCGATCACCGCGTCGTAGGGACACCGTGCGCGGCGTTGTAGCGCGCCTTCTTCTCCTTGTTGCCGCACGTGTTCATCTCGCACCAGCGGCGGCTGCGGCTGCGGCTGGTGTCGAAGAACGCGGCCCGGCAGGTGGGTGATGCGCACAGCGCCCAGCGTCCGTCGCGTTCGCCGCTGAGGAGTGCAATGGCATCCGCGGCGACCACGCCGAGGGCGTCGCCGGTCTCGGCGCCCCTCGTCAGCCGCCATCGGCGTTCGCGGTGCGGCGTCAGCGCGGCGGTGGCCCTGCCTCGGGCGCTGTGTGCGTTGATGACGCGGACCGCCCGTGGCGGAAGGGGCTCGTCGCCGGCGGCGGCGGTCGCCGCGCGGTGGATCGCCTCGCGCAGTTCCACCGCGCGTGCCCTATCGCCGTCCGTGCAGGAGCCGACCGGTAGTCCCACGGCGTCGAACCAGTCGGCGAGCCGCTGCGCCGTCGGAATCCGTTCCACGGGATCACCCGCGCGCTCCGTGAGCGTCGCGGTGAAGCTCGTGGCCAAGATGCCACCGAGGCGGAAGTCGAGAAAGGGCGCCATGGAACCATCATAGCCGGTTGTCGGCGAGGCACTCACGGTGATAGAACCGGTATAGGCGGTTCAGCATGAAGCCGGTCCGGCAACGTTCAGGAGGTCGGTCGTGCTCCGTTCCGATGACATCGAGACGTTCGATGTCCGCGTCGATGACGCGGACATCACGGATCTGCGCTCGCGGTTGGGAGCGGCACGGCTCCCCGAGCCTGAGACCGTGTGCGGCACCGCGGTGGGGCGGCGCCGGTGGGATCAAGGGGTTCCGCTCGCCGACCTCGTCGACCTCGTCGGGTACTGGCGCACCGACTACGACTGGCGCGCGTTCGAGGATCGCCTGCGCCGGATCGGGCAGTTCCGCACGACCGTCGACGGGCTCGGGATCCATTTCCTGCACCGGAGGTCGGCGCGCGCCGACGCGATGCCGCTGATCATGACCCACGGGTGGCCGGGGAGCGTCGCGGAGTTCGTCGACCTCGCGGACGAACTGGCCGATCCGGCCGACGAAGGGGCGCCCGCCTTCCACGTGGTGATCCCGTCGCTCCCCGGGTTCGGGTTCAGCGACAAGCCGTCCGTCACAGGATGGGGGACCGAGAAGATCGCCGCGACGTGGGTCGAGCTGATGGGGCGGCTCGGCTACCCGCGCTTCCTGGCGCACGGCGGGGACTGGGGCGGGAACATCACGACGGTGCTGGCTGGCCGGTTTCCGGACCACGTCCTCGGAATCCACACCACGTTCGCCGAGGGGCCGCCCGGCATGACAACGGACGGCCTCACGCCGGAGGAACGCCGGTGGGCGGCGGAGACCGAGGACTTCTGGACGAACCGCGCGGGCTACGCCAAGCAGCAGGCCACGCGGCCGCAGACCATCGGCTACGCGCTCGTCGACTCCCCGGTCGGTCTGCTCGCGTGGATCCTCGACAAGTTCGCCGAGTGGTCGGACACCGAGAACACTCCCTTCGAGACCATCCCGCGTGACCGGATCCTGGATGACGTCACCCTGTACTGGCTCACCCGGACCGGCGCCTCGGCCGCACGCATCTACGCCGAGAGCCATGCCTCGCTCGACCCGGACCTCCGCGTCGAGGTGCCGACCGCGATCACGATCTATCCACGCGATATCGAGAAGTACCCGCGCCCGTGGTCGGAGCGGAGGTACCGGCGCATCGTCCGGTGGCGCTCGCCCGATCGCGGCGGCCACTTTCCGTCGCTCGAGGTGTCCGATCTGTTCGTCCGGGACCTGCGGGAGGGGCTGGCAGCGGTGCTCGCCGAATGCGCCGAGACCCAGGCGCCCAAGCCCTGACCCGTCTCCCGACGGTGCCACGGCCCCTTACACCTCGACGCGTGCGGCCGGCGCGCTCGCGGCCGCGTCCTGGTCGGGGCCGACCCGCCGCAGGGCGATACCGGCGAGCACGCCGACCAGCACAACAAGGGCGCCGCCGGCGATGGCCGCGAGGTTGAAGCCGTGCGTGTACGCCGCGAAGGAGTCGGCGAGCAACCGCCCGGCGACGTCGTCGGCGCCGCGTCCGGCGACGGCCACGGCGCCGCCGATGGTGTCTTCGGCGGCTTCCCGCCCGGCGTCACCGAGCGTTTCCGGGACCCGGTCCTGCATCTGATCGCGGTAGACGGCGGCGGACAGCGTGCCCAGCACCGCGATTCCGAGGGCCCCGCCGAACTCCGCGCTCGTCTCGGAGATCGCCGACGCGGCACCGGCCTTCTCCGGGGGCGCCGTGGTGAGCACGAGGTTGGTGGCGAGCGTCGAGGTGATCCCGACGCCGAAGGTGAGCAGGGCGTACGCGGCGATCAGGACGCCGACGCCGGAGCCCGGGTCGATCGTGCCGACCCAGAAGAAGCCCGCAGCGGAGATCGCGAGGCCCGCTGCGACGAGGATCGCCGGGCGGACCGTACGACCCAGCATCGACGCCGTGACTGCGCCGAGCACGCTTCCGCCGACCGCCGGCAGCATCCACAGAGCGGCGTCGAACGGCCCGTACCCCAGCACCATCTGGATGAACGTGACGGCCATCAACCCCATCCCGGCCGTGGCGAAGACGACCGTCGAGTTGGCCACGATCGACGCGGTGAACGCTGCCCGCGCGAACAACCTCACGTCGATCATCGGCGACGAGGACTTCAGCTGGCGCAGCAGGAACAGACCAGCGAAGGCGACACCGACGAGGAGGATGATCGGGTACTGCCAGCGGACACCGTCGGCGACCACCTTCTTGAGTCCGTAGATGATCGGAAGCACCGCCGCGAGGGAGAGTGCCGCACCGAGCAGGTCGAACGCTCCGGCGCCCGGATCGCGGGACTCACGGATCAGGAGCGGCGCGACGATCAGCAGGAGGATCATCACGGGGACGTTGATGAGGAAGACCGAACCCCAGGAGAAGCGCTCGAGAAGGATCCCGCCGACGAGAGGGCCGACGGCCATCCCACCGGTGAAGGCGGCCGTCCAGATACCCACGGCGGCGCGGCGCTGATTCCGGTCCTCGAACATGCCCCGGATCAGCGAGAGCGTCGACGGGGCGAGGGTCGCCGCGCCGATGCCGAGCAGGGCCCGTGCCGCGATCAGCACCTCCGCCTACCAGGCGAACGCCGCCAGCATCGAGGCCACGCCGAAAGCGATCGCCCCGATCAGCAGCATTCTCCTGCGGCCTATGCGGTCCCCGATGCTGCCCATGGTGATCAGCAGGCCGGCCATGACGAAGCCGTAGACGTCCATGATCCACAGCTGCTGAGTGCTGCTCGGCGCCAGCTCGGCGCTGATCCAGGGGATGGCCATGAACAGGACCGATAGGTCCATGGAGGCAAGGAGCGCCGGGAGGACCAGGGCGGCCATGCCGATCCAGTCCCGGGCCGACGCGCGCGGGCCGGGGAGCTGATTCTGGGGTGCGTTGTCTGCCATACCCGCACCATACATACGTCTAATACATTTGTATAGAACAAGCGTATGATCGCGAGGGTATGCTGCGGATATGAGTCAGCGAGACGACCTGATCAGGGGGGCGAAGCAGTGCATCATCGAGCGGGGGTACGGGCGCACCACTGCACGTGACATCACCGCGGCGTCCGGGGCGAACCTGGCGTCGATCGGCTACTACTTCGGCTCGAAGGACGCGCTCCTCAACACGGCGCTGATCGAGTGCTTCGAAGACTGGGGCGCCGCCGTCGAGGAGGCGATGCAGCCTCAGGACAGCGACCTCCCCCTGTCACGTCTCGAACGGTTCGTCGACAGCCTCGCCACCAGCTTCCCGGATCGGCGCAGCACCCTGGTCTCCAGCCTCCAGGCCCTCACCGAGGCCGAGTTCTCCCCCGATGTCCGGCAGCAGATCCACCGGTCGCACGACGAGGGCCGGCGGAGCCTTGCCGCCCTCGTCCTCGACAAGGGCCCCGAGGACGTCTCCGACGACGATCTCCCAGTGGGTTCTCTCGTCCTCGCACTGGTCAACGGGTTCGCCCTGCAGTGGTACATCGCACCCGAATCCGCACCGTCGGCCGCGGAACTCGGCGGCGCCATCCGCGCCCTGCTTCAGAGCGGGCGCACCGACGGGCCGGATCGCCGGACCCGAGAATGAGCAAGGGCCCCGACCGCTGCCATCGCAGCTGGTCGGGGCCCTTCGCCGAGCGCTGGGATCAGCGCTTCTCCTTGATCTTCGCGGCCTTACCGCGGAGGTCGCGCAGGTAGTACAGCTTCGCGCGACGGACGTCACCACGGGTGAGGACGTCGATCTTGGCGATGTTCGGGGAGTGCACGGGGAAGGTGCGCTCCACACCGACGCCGAAGGACACCTTGCGCACGGTGAAGGTCTCGCGCACGCCGCCGCCCTGGCGGCGGATCACGACGCCCTTGAACACCTGGACGCGCTCCTTGCTGCCCTCGATGACCTTGACGTGCACGTCAAGGGTGTCGCCGGGGCGGAAGTCGGGCACATCGCTGCGCAGGGACTGCTGGTCAATGAAGTCGAGCGTGTTCATCGCTGGATCATCCGTTTCTTACATGTCTTCGCGAGCAGAGGACCCTGGCGGCCCGTCGCGACTACTGCCGCGGGGGTTCGACCGGTTCGTACTCCTGGCGTGCCGGCTGCTCCGCAACCGGATACACCCGGGCAGCACGCAGCCCGGGCAACCTGTTAATTGTGCCAGATCGCCGCCGGTTTTTCGAAATCGTCAGGCGCCGAGCCATCGATCGAGGCCGACGGGGCGGTGCGGGCGCCGGCACGACGGTGCGGTCCAGCTCCTTCTCCGCGTCCTCCCGCAGGTTCGGCAGCAGATCCGGGCGGCCCGCCATCAGGTCCTGCACCGCGATCTTCGCCCGGATCAGCGGGCGGCGTAGCCGGCGTTCCCGGCTCAGGGCGCGGTGCATGCGCCGGGACTCCTGCCCGTACCGCCAGCGGGCCCACGGCGCGCCCGGCCGGGACAACCGGATAGCCCCGATCAGCAGCAAGGGGAAGAAGAACAGCCCGATCAGGCCGGTCCAGATCTTGCCCTTGAGCAGGACGATCGCCGCCGTGGCGAGGCTGATCAGCCCGAAGCCGATCTGCGCGGCGCGCTCCGGCGAGTCGTGGAAGCCGGCGACGTCCACCAGGTCGAGCGGCCGCAGCCCGAGCAGCAGCAGGCCGCTCATGGCGATCGCCACGAAGACCGCGTCGACCGACGCGCGCCCCTCCTCCTGCCAGTACACGTCCCGCAGGTAGAGGATCAGCGCGAACTCGTCGAGGATCAGCGCCGCCCCGACGCCGAAGACGCCCGCCAGGACCGCCGCCGTGGTCTGGGTGGCCTTGTCGAAGTTCGCGATCAATCCGATCGCCGACCCCAGGCAGAGGACCACCCCGAAGACCATGTGATGCACGTGCAGACCACCGGGCGTGAGGTTGCGGAACCACCACCGCACGTTGGCCCGGATCAGCCGGACACTGACCCGGATGCCCACGAAGCCCACGATCAGCCCGACGCAGAAGGCGAACAGCGGCAGCCGTCCCCCCTCGATGACGTCGTGCGCGAACCAGCCGGACATCCCTCCAACCTAGCGCCGAGCACCGTCGCCCCAGGTAAGAACGCCGCCGCCGATACGGGCGCACGCGCACGCGCCGCATGCGCGGATGATTCCCGCGCACGGGGCGCGTGCGCGGGAACTACTTGCCGAAGCCGGCCTGGCGGAGCGCATCCGCCATCGAGCCCGACGGTGCCTGTTCCCGCCCACCGCGCGACGACCGGTTCTGGCCGCCGCGCTGCCCCTGCGCGCGCTGCTGGCCCTGGCCGCGCTGCTGGCCGCCACGGTTCTGCCCGCCCTGTCCGCGCGCTCCCCCGCCGCGCGGGCCGCGCTCCTTCGGCGCCGCGTCGTCGTTCAGGCGCAGGGACAGGCCGATCCGCTGGCGCTCGACGTCCACGTCGACCACCTTGACCTTGACGACCTGGCCGGACTTGACCACCTCGTGCGGATCGGAGACGTACCGGTCGGACATGGCCGAGACGTGCACGAGGCCGTCCTGGTGCACGCCCACGTCGACGAACGCGCCGAAGGCGGCGACATTGGTGACCACGCCCTCGAGCACCATCCCGGGCTTGAGATCGGAGACCTTCTCGACGCCGGCGGCGAAGGTCGCGGTGGCGAAGGCGGGACGCGGGTCGCGACCGGGCTTGTCGAGCTCGGCGAGGATGTCGGTCACCGTCGGGACGCCGAACCGTTCGTCGTCCAACTCGGCCGCGATGTCCGCCGGGCGGAGTTTCGCCAGAGCGGCGCTGTTGCCGATGAGCTCGGCCAGCTGCAGGCCGGAGCGGTCCAGGATCCTCCGCACCACGGGGTAGGCCTCGGGGTGCACGCCGGAGGCGTCCAGCGGGTCGTCGCCGCCGCGGATCCGCAGGAAGCCCGCGCACTGCTCGAAGGCCTTCGGCCCGAGCCGCGGGACGTCGAGCAGGCCGGAGCGGCTGCGGAAGGCGCCGGCCCGGTCGCGATGGGCGACGATCGCCGCGGCCAGTGTCTCGGAGACGCCCGAGACCCGCGCCAGCAGCGGCACCGACGCGGTGTTCAGGTCCACACCGACCGCGTTCACCGCGTCCTCCACCACGGCGTCCAGACTTCGCGCGAGGCTCGCCTGCGAGACGTCGTGCTGGTACTGGCCGACGCCGATCGACTTCGGATCGATCTTCACCAGCTCGGCGAGCGGATCCTGCAGCCGGCGGGCGATGGAGACGGCGCCGCGCAGCGAGACGTCCATGTCGGGCAGCTCCTGCGAGGCGTACTCCGACGCGGAGTAGATCGACGCGCCCGCCTCGCTCACCACGGCCTTCGCGGGCACCTTCCCACCGGCCTTGCGAATCTCCGCCAGGAGCTCCGTCGTCAGCGCGTCGGTCTCGCGGGAGGCGGTACCGTTACCGATCGCGACCAGTTCCACGTCGTGCCGCGCGATCAGCGCCGCGAGGAGCGCCTTGCTCTTGTCCCACTGGTTCTGCGGCTGGTGCGGATAGATGATCAGAGTGTCGAGCACCTTGCCGGTCCCGTCGACGACGGCGGTCTTGACGCCGTTGCGGAAGCCCGGGTCCAGGCCCAGGGTCGGCCGGGTGCCGGCGGGCGCGGCGAGCAGCAGGTCCTTGAGGTTGGTGGCGAAGACGTGCACCGCGTCGTCCTCCGCGCGCTGGCGCAGCCGGGTCCGGGCATCGACGGTGGCCGAGACCATCAGCTTGGTGCGCCACGCCCAGCGCACGACCGTGCCGAGCCACTTGTCGGCCGGCCGGCCCTCGTTGCGCACCCCCAGCGTCGCGGCGACCATGCCCTCGTAGGACGCGTCCTCGCCGCCGTCGAACTGCAGGGAGAGCACCTCCTCCTTCTCCCCGCGCAGCACCGCGAGCACGCGGTGCGAGGGCATCTGCTCCAGCGGCTCGGAGAACTCGAAGTAGTCGCGGAACTTCTGGGCCTTGGCCGGATCCGCGCCCTCGCGCAGGCCCGTCCGCAGCGTCGAGTCCGACCAGAACTTCTCCCGGACGGAACCCACGAGCTCGGCGTCCTCGGCCGCCCGCTCGACGAGGATGTGCCGCGCGCCCTCGAGCGCGGCCGCCGCATCGGCGACGTTCTCGCCGAGGAACTCGGCCGCGGTCTCCTCCGGGACCAGCGTGGGATCGGCCAGCAGGCGCTCCGCGAGCGGCTGCAGCCCGTTCTCCCGGGCGATCTGCGCCTTGGTGCGGCGCTTGACCTTGTACGGCAGGTAGATGTCCTCGACGCGGGCCTTCGTCTCCGCGGCGAGCAGCGCCTCCCGCAGCTGCGGGGTCAGCTTGCCCTGCTCCTCGATGGACGCGATCACGGCCGCGCGACGGTCGTCGAGTTCGCGCAGGTAGCCGAGGCGCTCCTCGAGCTGCCGCAGCTGCGCGTCGTCGAGGCTGCCCGTGATCTCCTTGCGGTAGCGGGCGATGAAGGGCACGGTCGACCCCTCGTCCAGCAGCTGGATAGCCGCCGCCACCTGGTTCTCCCCCACCGAGAGTTCCTCGGCGATGCGGGCGGATACGGACTTGCTGGGCGCGCTCGAATTCACGCGGCCACCCTACCGGCGGGCACCGACGAGTTCGGCGATCACCGGCTCCGTGGCGCCGCAGACCATGACCGCCTCGTACGCCACGTCGGCCAATCCGGCGCCGCCGTCGCGCACGAGGAAGTACAGCGCCGACATCGCCCGGGCGGACTGGAAGCCCAGGATGTAGCCGGTGTGGTCGCCGTCGAGCCGACGGGCGTGGGCGTCCCGGTCGAGCCGTTCGGCGGTCGCGGCCAGGGCGTCCGCGCCGCCCCTCCGGGAGCCGGGCGCGCGCCGCTCGTCGACGAGCACCTCGCCCGCGGCGTCCAGGGCCGGGTCGGCGGCGCGGTCCAGCGCCCCGGCGACGAGCGCGACGCCCGCGGCGTGCCGCTGCCCGGCGGGCACGGCGGCGACGGCCTCGGCGAGGTCGGACAGGCTAGTCGAGCGGTGCATCGGCATCCTCCCAGGTCGTGCTCCAGGCGTCGGTGGTCCAGGTGGGTGTGAAGCCGGCGTCGCGCAGGTGCTGGCACACGTCGGGCGGCGGCTCCACCGCGCCGACGACGGGCCCAGGCGCGAAGCCGTGCGCGGCGCAGAAGGTGGCGATCGACAACTCCGGCCAGACCTCGTTCCCGGCAGCGAGCTCCCCGTCCCGCAGGACCACCCCCGGCCGCAGATAGCCGTCGAGCTCGGTGGTGCCGATCAGCCGCCACGGCCGCCCGTTCTCGTCGACGACCTCCCCGACGGCCATCCGAACCCACTGCCGCGCAGGCCCGGTCACCGAGCCGCACAGCTCCCGCAGCCGCACGTCGAGGTCGGCGGGCGCCGCCGCGGGCACGGTGTAGTGCGCGGCACGGTGTACGCCGTCGGCCCGGCCGAGCGCCCCCAGCGCGGTCATCGGCCCCATCCCACCGACCGCGGCGCCGTGGCCGGCGGCGAGCTCGGCGGAGCGCCGGCGGGCCTCCTCCGCCACGTCCTCCGTCTCCGCCCGACCCCGCTCCTCCGCCACCTCCGCGGCCTGCTCGGCGCCCGGGTCGCCGGGTGGGTTCCGTCCCCTGACCTCGAGCCGCGCCAGCGCGGTCCGCGCCGCGACCTCGGTCATCCGGGCCCGGGTGTCGTCGACGAGGCGCGCGTAGCCGGCGTGGAAGGCGGCCCGGGCCCCGTCCAGCTCGGCGGCCGCCAGCAGGCCCGCCGACGGTGCCCCCACCCCGAGCCGCGCGGCGATCCGCCGGGCCTCGTCGTGCGCGGCGACGTACTGCTCGCCGCTCGCGGCGAAAGGGCCGGGTTCCTGCGGCCAGAACGACGGACCCGTCATGCGAGCGCCTCGATCGCGCGCGCCGCGGCGAGGTCGGTGCCCGCGCACTCCCGCGCGCGGCAGCGGATCCGCTCCGCGAGCGCCCGCAGGTCGGCCACCGCCGCGGCGTGCACGTCCGCGGCCGCCGCATCGGACTCCGCTGGCACCGCGCCGAGGGCCCGCGCGTACTGATCGTCGGGCAGGGGCAGGGGGCCGGGCGGGCGCAGGGCCTCCGCGAGGGCGTCGACGGTGCGCGCCTCCCGCTCCCACGCCGCGGGGTCCAGTTCGAAGATCACTGCGGCACCCGGGTCAGGGCGGCGCGCCGCTCGTAGTGCTCCCGAAGGGTGCTGCCGGCCCGCGCGGCCAGCTCGACGATCAAGGGCCCCAGGCGTTCCGGCGGGTGCGCCCGCGGGGTGCCGGGCGCCAGCTCCACCGCCACGACGTGCCCCCGGACGTCGACGGTGACCGCGACGGCCCGGTCCGGCGAGCGCGCGGTCACCGTCGCCGTGCGGAACTCCTCGTCGAGCCGGGCGAGTTCGGCCTCGCGCCGCTCGACCTCGGCGAGCAACGCGGCGGCACCGCTGAGTCGAGCCATGATTCCCCCGAATCCGCGGACGCCCCCACGCCCGCTCGCCCTCCATCATGCCGCGACCGTGCGATCCCCGTGCCGATTCGGACGACATCGCCCCGGCGTCCGACCGGACCGGGTCAGTCCTCCGCGGGTGGCAGCAGGTCCGGCCGACGCTCCGCCGTCCGCGCGAGGGACTGCTCGCGGCGCCACTGCGCGACCTTGGCGTGGTCGCCCGAGAGCAGGACGGGCGGCACCGTCAGGTCGCGCCAGGTCTCGGGGCGCGTGTAGGAGGGCCCCTCCAGGAGCCCGCCGGCACCGTCGGAGAAGGAGTCGTCCTGATGACTGAGCTTGTTGCCGAGCACCCCGGGGATGAGTCGGCCGAAGGCCTCGACCATGACGAGCACGGCGACCTCGCCCCCGATGAGCACGTAGTCGCCGATGGACACCTCGACCACGCGCACGCGCCGCGCGGCATCGTCGATGACGCGCTGGTCGATGCCCTCGTAGCGGCCGCACGCGAAGACGATGTGCTCCTCGCGCGCCCACTCGTGGGCCATGGCCTGGGTGAACGGGACACCCGCGGGCGTCGGGACCACGAGCAGGGCGTCGTCGGGGCAGACGTCGTCGAGCGCCGGGCCCCAGACGGTGGGCTTCATGACCATGCCCGGCCCGCCGCCGTAGGGCGAGTCGTCGACGGCCTTGTGCACGTCGTGGGTCCAGTCCCGCAGGTCGTGCACGCCGAACTCGAGCAGGCCCTTGTCGACGGCCTTCCCGAGCAGCGCCTGCCGCAGGGGCGCGAGGTACTCGGGGAAGATGGTGACGACGTCGATCCGCATTATTCGGGGTCCAGGAGACCCTCTGGCGGGTCGACGGTGATGAAGCCCCCGGCCACGTCGACGACGGGGACGATCGCGGTGACGAAGGGGATGAGGATCTCGCGGCCGTCGGGAGCCTTGACGGACAGCAGCTCACCGCCTGGCGGGTGCAGGACCTCGGCGATCGTGCCCACGTCCTCGCCCCCGACGGTGCGGACCGCGAGGCCCTCGAGCTCGTGGTCGTAGAACTCGTCGGGATCGTCGCTCGGCTCCACGTCGGCGGAGTCGATGTAGAAGAGGGTGCCGCGCAGTTCGTCGGCGGCGGTGCGGTCGTCCACGCCCTGCAGGCGCACCAACAGCCTCCCGGAATGGTTCCGGGAGGCCGTCACGGTGTACGTCCGGTTCTGCTTCTCGCGGGGGGGCCGGCCGGTGAGGACGGCGCCGTCCGCGAAGCGGAGCTCGGGGGAATCGGTGCGCACCTCCACGACGATCTCGCCGCGGATGCCGTGCGACTTGGCGACGCGGCCGATCACGAGCTCCATCTTCGTCAGCGAACCCGATCGGTGTCGACGACGTCGATCCGGATGCCCTTGCCGCCGATGCCGGTGACGAGGGTGCGCAGGGCGGTGGCGGTGCGGCCGCTGCGGCCGATCACCTTGCCCAGATCGTCCGGGTTCACGTGGACCTCGATGACGCGGCCGCGACGGCCGGTGATCAGGTCGACGCGGACGTCGTCCGGGTTCGACACGATGCCGCGCACGAGGTGCTCGACGGCATCGGCGACGACGGCGCTCATTTACTCGCCCTCGGCCGGAGCCTCGGCGGCGGCGTCAGCCTCGTCGGCCTTCTTCTCCGCCTTCTTCTTGGGCGTGGTGGCGGCCGCGGAGGGCTCCTTATCGGCCTCGGCGAGCGCGGCGTTGAACAGGTCCAGCTTGGACGGCTTCTCGGGGGCGGTCTTCAGGGTGCCCTCGGCGCCCGGGAGGCCCTTGAACTTCTGCCAGTCACCGGTGATCTTCAGCAGGGCGAGCACGGGCTCGGTCGGCTGCGCGCCGACGCCCAGCCAGTACTGGACCCGCTCGGAGTCGATCGCGATGAGCGACGGCTCCTCCTTGGGGTGGTACTTGCCGATCGACTCGATCGCGCGGCCGTTGCGGCGGGTGCGCGAGTCGGCGATCACGACGCGGTACTGGGGGTTGCGGATCTTGCCGAGCCGCGTGAGCTTGATCTTGACAGCCATGGTGGCGTCTCCTCGTGGTGTGTAGTCACGTGTGCAATTCAGCGATGCGTCAGGATGAGCGCACCCGGTTTTGCCGTCTGGTTGCGTGACCGCCGGGCGGTATCTCAGCCGCTGCCGGTCAGCAGCGGTCCATTCTGCCATGCCCTGCGAGCCGCGCGAAATCGCCGTGCGGCCGCGACGGGACACGCGGCTGCGGGCACCGCCGCCGCCCGCCCGGTAGCCTGGAAATCGGACGGTCGCCCTCGCGTGACACGCGCCACTGATGAGCCGATGGTGCGGGGCACGCTGGTTACCAGCGGGTAAACTTCGTCGCGTTGTCGCCTGCGCGGTGCACCGTCAGCCCGGTGTAGACCACTGCCAGGCGGCGTTCAGCCCCCTCGCAGGAACGGACTGCAGACTCGAACTCATGGCCACGCACCTGGATCGACCCACGACGTCCCCGGTAGCCACCGGGAACGCGGCGGCCGCCCCGTCGCGCGGCGGCTACCTCCACCAGCTCGACTTCGTCCGCACCATCACGTTCCTCCTCGTGGTCTTCATCCACACGCTGACCAATACCAACGACGAGGTCAACGGCACCGTCACGAACGCGATCGCGATGAACCTCCACTTCACGCGCAACGCCTTCTTCGCGCTGACCGGCCTGGTGCTCGCCTACGGGATCGTCGAACGCGGTGCGCGGATGAGCCCGGTGCAGTTCTGGCGCAAGCGGCTGACCCTGGTGATCACCCCGTTCGTGCTCTGGGCGTTCGCCTACTGGGTGTACGACATGATCGTCGCGGGCGAGGCGGGCCGGATCCCGCACAGCCTCGGCGACTTCTGGAACAACCTCAAGTGGGGCGGCCTCAACGGTTACCAGCTCTACTTCATCTTCGTCACGCTGCAGATCTATGTGCTGTTCCCGCTGATCTTCGCGTTCGTCGAGCGCACTCGCCGCTACCACGGCCGCGTCCTGCTGGTCAGCGCCGTACTGCAGGTGGGCATCTACGTGGCGGCCACCTACTGGAACCCGACCACCGGCTGGTGGGGCGAGAACTTCTGGCACCTGTACGCCACCGTCGTCCCGTACCAGTTCTTCATCCTGCTGGGCGTGATCGCGGCCTTCCACCGGGAGCGGATCGAGGGCGTGCTCCTGCGGCACGCGCCGCTGGTCTTCGGGATCGCTGCCCTGACGGCCGTGGGCGCGCAGGTCCTCTACCGCGTGCGGTTGGACGACGAGACGGCGCCGATCGTGGCGTCCGCCGTCTTCCAGCCCGCGAACTTCGTGCTGTACGTCGCGCTGGTCGCGGCGGTCTACACCGTGGGCCTCCTGCTGGCGCGGCACCGGCACCGTCTGCCCCGCCTGACCCGCTTCGCCTCGTACGGCGCCCAACGCTCCTTCGGCGTCTTCCTGGTGCACGTGATGGTGCTGTCGACGCTGCTGCTCCCCCGCGCGGCCGATGGCTCGCCCTGGCTCACGACGGTGCTCCCGTCGCCGTTCGGCACGGCCGTGGCCTACGTGGCGACGATCGTGCTCACGCTCGGCATCGTCGAACTCCTGAGCCGCGCCCCGAAGGCGCAGTGGTGGGTCGGCCGCCCCCGCCCGGCGAAGCGCCGCCCAGCCGGCTCCCCCTAGAGGGGCGGCCACCTCCCTACGTCCGTGGACATGGGGAATGCACGGCGCGCCGTGGCGCTGCACGTCCCGCTAGGGAACAGTGCTCGACCTCAGCCGAGCTCACCCCGCACCACCACGGCCGACGGTGCCGGCAGGCCCCCGTGCGCGAGGGCGACGCGCGGGTCCTCGTCGTAGATCACCAGGTCGGCGGGGGCACCGTCGTCGATGCCGGCGAAGCCGAGCCATTGCCGCGCGCGCCACGACGCGGCGGCGATGGCCTCCTCGGGCGGCATGACGGTGGCGAGCGCCTCGATCTCGCGGGGCAGGGCGCCGTGCACGTTGAATCCCCCGGCGTCGGTGCCGGCGTACATGGCGACGCCGGCCTCCCAGGCGGCGCGGAAGGTGGCCTTCCGCCGGTCGTACAGCGCCATCATGTGGCGGTGGTAGGTGGGGAACTTCTCCTCCGCCGGGGCGGCGATCGACGGGAAGTTCTCGATCTGGATCATGGTCGGCACCAGCCCGATCCCCTTCTCGACCATGGTCTCGATGGTGTCGGCCGTCAGCCCCGAGCCGTGCTCGATCGCGTCGACCCCGGCGGCCAGCAGGCCGGGGAGCGCGTCCTCGCCGAAGACGTGCGCGGTGATCCGGGCGCCCGCGTCGTGGGCCACCGCGACCGCGTCGGCGAGCACGTCGTCGGGCCAGAGCGGCGCGAGATCCCCCACGGACCGGTCGATCCAGTCCCCGACCAGCTTGATCCACGGATGCCCCTCGGCCGCCCGGCGCCGGACGGCCTCCACGAGCTGCGACGGATCGTCGAGCTGCTCGCCGAGTCCCCGCGTGTACCTCTTGACCAGTGCGATGTGCCGGCCCATCCGGACGAACCGCGGTAGGCCCGGCTGCCCGTCGAGCGGCGAGGTGTCGAGGTCGGAGCCGGGTTCACGGATGACGGTGACGCCCACGGCGACGTCCTCGAGCGCCAGCGCGCGGCCACGCACCAGGTCCGGTTCACCGTCCGCGACGATGCCGACGTGGCAGTGCGCGTCCACGTACCCGGGAACCGCGAAACCGCGCAGCTCGGTCGCGGAGCCGCCCGGATCCGACAGGTGCACGGCACCGTCGGACACCCAGAACTCGCCGTCGCCGCCGGGCAGGACGACGCCGGTGAAGTGCAGATCGCTCATTCCCGCACTGTAACCCGGCTACCGCTTCTTCCGGAGCTGCTCCTCAAGGGCCGCCATGTCGATCCCCTCGAGGCCGGGCGGCAGCTGGTTGAGCCCCTGCGGCATGCCGGAGAGGTCCATGCCGGCGGGCAGGCCGGGCATCCCCGGGAAGCCGCCGCCCATGCGCGGCGCCGAGGGCCCGGACTGCCGGGCGCGGTTGTTCTTCTTGCCCTGCTTGCCCTTCTGCTTGCGCTTGGACAGCCGCTTGGGGCCGCCGCCGAAGCCGGCCATCTGCGACATCATCTTGCGCGCCTCGAAGAACCGGTCCACCAGCTGGTTGACCTCGGTGACGGTGACGCCCGAACCCTTGGCGATACGCAGGCGGCGGGAGGCGTTGATGATCTTCGGGTCGGCGCGCTCGGCGGGCGTCATGCCGCGGATGATGGCCTGGATCCGGTCGAGCTGGCTGTCGTCGACCGCGGCGAGGGCGTCCTTCATCTGGCCCGCGCCGGGCAGCATACCCAGCAGGTTCCCGATGGGGCCCATCTTGCGGATCATCAGCATCTGGTCGAGGAAGTCCTCGAGGGTCAGCTCGCCGGAGGTGATCTTGGCGGCCGCCTCCTCCGCCTTCTGCTGGTCCATGTGCTGCTCGGCCTGCTCGATGAGCGAGAGCACATCGCCCATGCCGAGGATCCGCGAGCTCATCCGGTCCGGGTGGAAGACGTCGAAGTCGTCGAGCTTCTCGCCGGTGGACGCGAACAGGATCGGCTTGCCGGTGATCTCCCGGACCGACAGCGCGGCGCCGCCGCGGGCGTCGCCGTCGAGCTTGGTGAGCACCACGCCGGTGAAGTCGACGCCGTCGGCGAAGGCCTGGGCGGTGGTCACCGCGTCCTGGCCGATCATGGCGTCGAGGACGAAGAGGACCTCGTCGGGATCCACGGCGTCGCGGATCGCCCGGGCCTGGCCCATGAGCTCCTCGTCGATGCCGAGGCGGCCGGCGGTGTCGACGATGACCACGTCGTGCTGCTTGGCCTTCGCCTCGGCGATGCCGCCGCGCGCGACCTCGACGGGGTCCGCGGCACTGACGCCGAGCGTGCCCTCGCCGCCGACGGAGGTGCCGGGGTGCGGCGCGTAGGTGGGCACGCCCGCGCGCTCGCCGACGATCTTGAGCTGGTCGACGGCGCCGGGACGCTGCAGGTCACAGGCCACGAGCATGGGCGTGTGCCCCTGCTTCTTGAGGAAGTGCGCGAGCTTGCCGGCGAGCGTCGTCTTACCCGCGCCCTGCAGGCCGGCGAGCATGATCACCGTCGGCGGGGTCTTCGCCAGGTTCAGGCGGCGGGTCTCGCCGCCGAGGATCCCGACGAGCTCCTCGTTGACGATCTTGACGATCTGCTGCGCCGGGTTGAGCGCGGCCGAGACCTCGTGCCCCTTGGCCCGCTCCTTGACCCGCGCAACGAAGGCGCGGACGACGGGCAGCGCGACGTCGGCCTCGAGCAGCGCGAGCCGGATCTCGCGGGCCGTCGAGTCGATGTCGGCGTCGGTCAGCCGGCCCTTGCCGCGCAGGTCCTTGAGCGCGCCGGTGAGCCGATCGGAGAGGGATTCGAACATTGCCTCAGCCTACCGAAAGCCCTGCGTCTGCCCGTCCTCCGGTGGTGCGGGCGGCACGGCTTCCGGCAGGACGGCCAGCACCGCCTCCTCGGCGCTCGCCCGGAGCGCGGCACCATCGCCGGGGTCGCTGAGGCAGAAGACGTCGACCGCGGTCGCGCCGAGCGTGGCCACCCTGGCCCAGCGCACGTCGATCCCCGCGTCGTCGAGCGCCCCGGCGACCCGCGCGAGCAGGCCCGGAGTGTCCCCGGCGCGGACCTCGAGGACGACGGTGCCGGGGGCCTCGTCGAACCAGCGCAGGCGCGGCGGAGCCGCCACCCGCAGCGGGGGCGCGGCGGCACTCCCGTCGACGGGGGCCTTCGCCGCACGCTCGCGGTCGCGGAGCTCGGCGAGCACGTCGGCCCCGTCGAAGGCGGCGAGGAGCCGCTGCCGCACCAGCGCGGGATCGGGCGGGTCGCCGAAGGTGGGAACCACCAGGAAGGTGTTCACGGCGGACTCCCCCACCCCGGCGACGGTAGCGCTCTGCACCCGCAGGCCGGCGAGGGCGAGCACCGCGGCCATCCGGGCGAGCACGCCGCGGCGGTCGGGTCCGACGACGACCACGGTGAAGGTGTGCGGGCCGAGCGCGGTCGCCGGCGTGATCTTCACGTGGGTGCCGCCCGCGGCGGCGAGCGCCGCGACGTCGTCGGGCACGGGCGCGGGCTGCGGCGCCGGCTCCCCCGCCAGCACGCGGCTGGTCCGCCGGACCAGCTCGCCGATGAGCCGCGACTTCCATTCGCCCCAGACCCCGGGCCCGGTCGCGAGCGAGTCCGCCTCGGCGAGGGCGTGCAGCAGTTCCAGCAGGACCGGATCGCGGCCGACCTTGTCCGCGACCATCTCGATGGTGGCGGGATCGTCCAGGTCGCGACGGGTCGCGACGGCCGGGAGCAGCAGGTGGTGCCGCACCATCGCGGCGAGGAGCTCGGTGTCGGCCGCGGAGAGCCCGAGCCGGGCCGCGATGGCCTCGGCGAGTTCGGCGCCGATCACGCTGTGGTCGCCGCCGCGCCCCTTGCCCAGGTCGTGCAGCAGCGCACCGAGGACGAGCAGGTCGGGGCGGGCCACGTCGGTGGCGCGAGTGGCCGCGTGGGCCGCGGTCTCCATCAGGTGCCGGTCGACGGTCCAGGTGTGCACGGCGTCGCGCGGCGGCAGATCCCGGACGGCGCCCCACTCCGGCAGCAGCCGGCCCCACAGGCCGGTGCGGTCGAGGGCCTCGATCACGGGCACCGCGCCGCGCCCCGCGCCGAGCAGCGCGAGCAGGTCGGCGACGGTCTCCGCGGGCCAGGGGCTGCGCGGAGCGGGGGCGACCTCGGCGAGGCGGCCCAGGGTGGACGCCGACAGGGGCAGCCCGGACGCGGCGGCCGCAGCGGCCACGCGCACCGTCAGCCCCGAGTCGCGGTCGGGGCGGGCGTCCCGGGCGAGGGTCACCTCGCCGGCGTGCTCGACGACGCCCTCGGCGAGGGGCCGGCGCACCGGCGGGCGCCGGAGCCGCGCGAATCCGCGGCGGGGCACGGCGTTCTGCGCCGTCCGGATGCCCACGTCCACGGCGTAGGCGACGGTGCGGCCGCTGTCGCTGATGGTGCGGGCGAGGTCGAACCGGTCGCCGAGGCGCAGGGCGGCACCGATCTCGTCGGCCTCCTGCGCGCGCACCGCATCGCGGGCGCGGCCCGAGATGCGGTGCAGCTCGGTGCGCACGTCGAGCAGACGCCCGTAGGCCGCGGCCAGGTCGTTGCCCGTGGTTCCGCCCGGGGTCGCCGACGGTGTCGGGATCCCGTCGGCGAGCTGGGCGAGCGAGAGCGCCTGCAGCAGCTGGACGTCGCGCATGCCGCCCCGGCCGTTCTTGAGGTCGGGCTCGGCGCGGTGGGCGATCTCCCCCGAGCGGCGCCACCGCTCGCGGGCCTGGTCGGCGAGATCGTCGACGCGGGTGCGGATATCGGCGCGCCACTGCCTGCGCACGCCGCTGATCAGCAGGTTGGTGATCTCCTCGTCGCCGACGATGTGCCGGGCGTCGAGCAGTCCCAGCGCCGCGGTGAGATCGGACCGGGCGACGCGGACCGCCTCGGGCACCGTGCGGACGCTGTGGTCGAGCTTGATGTGCGCGTCCCACAGCGGATACCAGATGCTCTCCGCGACCGCCGTGACGTGCGCGGGGTCGAGCCCGTCGTCGTGCACGAGGAGCAGGTCGAAGTCGCTGTGCGGGAGCAGCTCCCTCCGGCCGAGACCGCCCACGGCGACGAGGGCGAGCCCGCTGTCGGGCCCGATCCCGGCGGCCGTCCCGTGGGTGGTCAGCCATACCTCCGCCAGATCGGCGAGCGCGCCGCGCAGCGCCGCGGGGTCGAGGCGGTGGTGCCCCGCCGCGCGGTCGAGCAGCCGGGCCCGGGCGGCGACGAGTTCCTTCGCCCCGCCCGGCACGGCCTCCGGTGCGCTCTCCCTGTGCGGCGCGGTCGCCCTGTCCGGCATCGTCATTCGGCGCTCTACAGGGCCTCGTTGCCGCGTTCGCCGGTGCGCACGCGCACGACGGACTCGACGGGGGTGACCCAGACCTTGCCGTCACCGATCTTGCCGGTGCGGGCACCGGCGACGATCACATCGACGACGCTGTCGACGACGGCATCGTCGACCACCACCTCGATGCGGACCTTCGGCACGAAGTCCACGGAGTACTCGGCGCCGCGGTACACCTCGGTGTGCCCCTTCTGCCGGCCGTAGCCCTGCACCTCGCTGACGGTCATCCCGAGGATCCCGGCCTGTTCGAGGCCCGCCTTCACGTCCTCGAGCGTGAAGGGCTTGACGATCGCGGTGACCAGCTTCATAAGAGTTTCCTTCTGTGGGTCGGTGGACGGATCCAGCTTAGTTCCGGTCGCCTCAGACCAGGTCGTACGCCGTTTCAGCGTGCTCGGAGTTGTCGATGCCGTCGGCCTCGCCCTCCTTGTCGACGCGCCAGCCGAGCGGCTTGAGCGCGAAGGCGATGACCACGGTGAGGACCGCCGTGAACGCCAGGGCGGCGGCCGCGATGACCACCTGCACCACCAACTGCTTGTAGTCGCCGCCGTAGAACAGGCCGGTGTCCTTGGCCAGGAAGCCCAGGGCGACGGTGCCGATCACGCCGGCCACCAGGTGCACGCCGACCACGTCGAGCGAGTCGTCGAAGCCGAACTTCGACTTCAGGCCCACACCGAAGGCGGCGGCCACACCTGCCACGACGCCCAGGATGAGCGCACCCACAGGGGTCACGTTCGCGCAGGCCGGGGTGATCGCGACCAGGCCGGCGACGACGCCCGACGCAGCACCGACGGTGGTGGCGTGGCCGTCGCGGAACTTCTCCACGGCGAGCCAGCCGAGCATCGCGGCGGCGGTCGCGGCGGTCGTGTTGATCCAGGCGAGGCCGGCGGTGGCGTTGGCGGTACCCGCCGAGCCGGCGTTGAAGCCGAACCAGCCGAACCACAGCAGCGCGGCACCGAGCATCACGAACGGGATGTTGTGCGGACGGTACGAGTGCTTGCCGAAGCCGAGACGCTTGCCGACGATGATCGCGAGCACGAGACCGGCGATACCTGCGTTGATGTGCACGACGGTGCCGCCGGCGAAGTCGATCGGCGCCACGGTGGCGTGGCCGTCGGTGGTGCCGAACAGCTTGGCGGCGATGCCGCCCTCAGCGCCGGAGAGCAGGCCGCCGCCCCACACCATGTGGGCGAGCGGCAGGTAGACGATCGTGGTCCAGACGGCCGTGAACACCAGCCACGTCCCGAACTTCACGCGCTCGGCCAGAGCGCCCGAGATCAGCGCGACGGTGATCACGGCGAAGGTCAGCTGGAACCCGGCGAAGACGATCGCCGGAAGGCCGCTGCCTGCGGCGTTGAGCACCACGAGCGTGTCCGAGCCGGAGGTCTTCGTCTCCGTCAGCTGGTTCAGGCCGAAGTACTTGAGCGGGTTGTCGAACAGGCCGAGGTAGTTGCCCTCGCCGGAGAACGACGTCGAGTAGCCCCACAGCACGTAGATCACGGAGACGACGCCCAGCGAGCCGATCGACATCATCATCATGTTGAGCACGGACTTCTGGCGGGAGAGCCCGCCGTAGAAGAACGCGAGCGCGGGTGTCATGAGCAGCACCAGCGCGGCGGACATCAGCATCCACGCGGTGGTACCGGTGTCCACTTTCCCGAACAATTCGTCGGGTACTGAAGCCAAGAGCACGGCGAAACCTCCTCGGGCGCGCCGCCTTTGCGGCGCGAGTGAGAACAGCTTCTGTGCCCGTGGTTTCCCAGCCGAGGCGCCCGTGTTGCCCGTGTGTAACCGGTCCGGGCGCGGTGAACACCTCCGGTTACGGAGTTGTTACCGAGCCCCGGTCACCGCGCCACCCGCCGCCGGCCGGGCTCAGCTGCACCCGCCGGCCGGGCTCAGGGCCGCGTACCGAAGGCCGGCCTTCCGAGCTTGTCGGGGAGCAGTCGGTACGCGTCGTGGACCCAGTCGCACAGCAGAGGCCGGCTGTCGCGGGGGTCGATCATGTCCTGCACGCCGAACCGCTCCGCGGTCCGCAGGGGCGAGGAGACCGCCTCCAGTTCCGCGGACAGGCGCGCGAGCTCCGCAGCCGGGTCGTCGGCCCGCTCGATCTGCGATCGGAACGCGGCCTCGATCCCGCCGCGCGACGGGAGCGAGCCCCATGTGCCCGACGGCCACGCCCAACTCCGTCCGGCCCGGTGCCGGTTGATGATGCCGGCGCCGCCGACGCCGAAGACGCGCCGCACGATGAGTTCCGCCTGCGGCACACGGGCCTGGTAGACGGCCGTGATGGCGCGGGCTCCGTGCCGGATCGTCGCGTCGCGCTCGGCGGCGGAGCCGATCGTCATCCCCGCCTGGTCCGTCAGGCTGACGATCGGCAGGTGGAAGGTCTCGCAGAGGTCGACCAGCCGGGTGACCGCCAGCGCCCCCTCGGTGGACATCGTCGCGCCGAGCTCCGGGTCGGCCGCGATCACGCCGACGGGGTGGCCGTCCAGCCGAGCCAGAGCCGTCACGGTGCCCCCGCCGTACTCCGCGTACCGGAACACGGAGCCCGCGTCGAAGACCGCGTCCAGGATCGCGGTGACGTCGTAGGCGCGCCGCGGATTACGGGGAACGGCGCCGAGCAGGTACTCCTCCCGGCGATCCGGCGCGTCGGACGACGCCGTCACCGGGGGTAGTTCGTACACGCTCCGCGGCAGGTAGGACAGGAACGCGCGGATCACCGCGAACGCGGCCTCCTCGTCCGCGACGATCCGTTCGACGGCGCCGTTGTCCCGGTGGACACCGGCACCACCGAGTTCCTCCTTCGTCAGGCGCTCCCCGGTTCCGCCGAGCACGATGGGCGGCCCGGCCGTGAACATCTGCCCCACGCCCTCGACGAGGATCGCCAAGTGCGACATGACCATCCGCGCCGCACCGAGACCGACGACGGGGCCCAGGCCGGCGGATACCACCGGAACCGTCGACAGGTTGTCGACGACCGCGTCCCAGCCCGGATTGACCGGCACGTAGGTGTAGCCCGCCTCGGCGATCATCTTCACGGATCCGCCTCCGCTCGCCCCGTCCAGGAGGCGCACGACGGGCAGGCGCATCTCGTTCGCGTAGCGCTCGGCGAAGATCTGTTTGTCGTGGATCGCCGCGTCTCCGGAGCCGGCGCGCAGCGTGAAGTCGTCGACGCCCAGGACCACCTTGCGGCCGTCGATCTTCGCGGTGCCCGCGACGAAGTTGGCGGGGGTGAACTCGGGCTCGTCACCGTCGCCGTGAGCCGTGAATCCGGCGAGGGCCCCGATCTCGATGAAGGTTCCGGGATCGCTGATCGCCTCGACCCGTGCTCGCGCATCGAGCTTGCCGTTCGCGTGCTGCCTGGCCACCTTGTCGGGACCGCCCATGCCGAGCGCGGCACGCCGGCGCCGGTCGATCTCCGCGACCTCCTGCGACCAGTCGTCGCGCTCCTCGGTCTGCGGCGAGTGCGCCGTCGCGCTGTCCGTCGCGTCCGCCGCCGAACCGTAGGCGAGCACCGACCCGGCCTCGATCAGGTCACCCACCTGGGTCAGTATCTTCTCGACGCGGAGCGGGCTCTCCGCGCGGACGGCGACCTCCATCTTCATCGCCTCCACCACGGCGACGATCCCGCCCGCGCCGACGACGTCGCCGGCGGCCACGGCGATGCTCAGGACGACTCCCGGCATGGGGGCCGTCACGGCGATCGCGCCCTCCGGTAGGTCGACGAGGACCTGCTCGCCCTCGCCGCCCTCGTCACCTTCGTGGGCACCGGCCGGCCGCGCGTGCCCGGCCAGCGCGTCGATGTTGCGCGCCATGAATCCGGTGTCCCACGGAGCCGTCCGGAACCCGTCCGAGGAGACGATCCCGTGCAACAGATCGGCGTTCGTGGCGACACCGTCGATCGCGAGTTCCTCCAGCGCCCCGACCGTACGCGCGCTCGCCCGCGCGAGGTCCTCGCCGTGCACGATCACCTTCGCGAGCAGGGAGTCGTAGCGCGGACTGGTGCGGTAACCCCGGTAGCCGTAGGTATCGACGCGCACCCCGGGACCGGAGGGCATCTCGAAGCGGCGCAGCAGACCCGCGCTGGGGGCCGGGGCACCGTCCGGACCGAGCGTCTCCGCGTTGACCCGGACCTGGATCGCGACACCACGCGGCGCGGGGGGCTCGGTCAGGCCCAGGTTCTCGAGGGTCGCTCCGCCGGCGACCGCCAGCTGCGCCGCGACCAGGTCCACGCCGGTGACCTCCTCGGTCACGGTGTGTTCGACCTGAACGCGCGGATTGGCCTCCATGAACCAGAACTCGCCGCCTTCGACGAGGAACTCGAAGGTACCGAGGCCGGAGTACGAGACGCCCTTCGCCAGGGTCGTCGCGGCCTCGACCAGACGGGCGCGCAGGGCCTCGTCGAGCCAGGGGCTCGGGGCCACCTCGACCAGCTTCTGGTGCCGGCGTTGGATGCTGCAGTCGCGCTCGCCGAGCGCGATGACCGCGCCCGTGCCGTCGCCGAGGATCTGCACCTCGATGTGCTGGGGCGCGGTCAGCAGCTTCTCGACGTAGACCTCGCCCGCCCCGAAGGCGCGGAGCGCCTCGGCACTCGCCTCGGCGTACGCGTCCGGCAGGGAGGCGGGGTCGAGAACCGCTCGCATCCCCCGGCCGCCGCCACCGGCGAGGGCCTTGACCATCACCGCACCGTGTCGGGCCGCGAAGCTCTGCGCCTCGTCGAGCGACGTCGCCGTCGTGGTGCCGGGCAGCACGGGCACGCCGCGCTCGATCGCGTAGTCACGGGCCCGCGCCTTGTCGCCGAACAGGTCCAGCGTCTCCGGCGCGGGGCCGATGAACGTCAGGCCCGCCGCCGCGCATCGACGGGCGAAGTCGGCGTTCTCGCTGAGGAACCCGTAGCCCGGATGCACCGCTCGCGCCCCCGCGGCCACCGCCGCGGCGACCACGGCCTCGATGTCCAGATACGCGGCGGTGCCGGCGCCGGGGAGCAGCACGGCCTCGTCCGCGGTCCGGACGTGCAACGAGTCCTCGTCGTCCGCCGGGTGCACCGCGATCGCGGCACCTCCGGTCTCGTGGATCGCGCGAACGATGCGGATCGCTATCTCGCCCCGGTTGGCGATGAGTACCCGTGCTGCTTCGGTCATGGCGGTGAAGGTCCTTACGGTGTATCGGAGGCCCCGGCGGGGAGCGCCGGGGCGAGAATGCTGCGCATGAGCTGATCGGTCAGTCCGACCACGACCTCGTCCTGGGTGAGACCGCGGTCGGGGCGGTACCAGATGGCCGGGGTCTGGGCCCCGCGGATCAATGTGAAGGTGGTCAGGCGGGTGTCGGCGTCGACGAACGAGCCGTCGGCGATCCCCTCGGTCAGGAGATCCCGGATCAGGCGCTCGTACTCGCGTTCGGTGCGGCGGACTTCCGCCGCGTGCTCCTCGTCGAGGCCGAAGTTGGTGGCGATCAGGATGACGTGCCGGGCGAGCTCGTCGAAGTTCGATTCGATCAGGTTCTTCAGCGCGGCCGCCATCCTGTCGACCACCGAGTCCGGCCTCGCGACGATCTCTTCGAGCCGATGCAGGGCCGCGCCGGAGGCGGCGACGCGGGTGGCCACGATCAGTTCCTGCTTACTGCGGAACTGGTAGTAGAGGATCCCCTTGCTGACGCCCATCTCGTTGGCGATGTCCACCATGGTGCTGGACTCGTATCCCTTCCGCGCGAACACCCGCGCCGCCGCCTTGAGGATTTCGCGACGCTGGTTCTCCCGATGCTCGGGATCGCGGACTACGCTTCCACGCAGGCCGACCTCGACCGGTCCGTTGCTCGCCATCTTCGAAACCTTCCCGCTGGTTTATACGCATAAGTATAAACCAGCGGGAGGCCTGTGTCACGACGGCAATGGAGCCGAATCCTGCCCACTGTCGTGCACCCCGGGTGCGGTCGCGGACGACGCCACCGCACCTGCGCCCTTCCGGTCGAGGGTTTCCGGAAGCACGACGGCCGCACAGAGCGTCACCAACGCCATCGCCAACAGGAATCCCGACACCGCGGCGGTTCCGCCGGTCGCCTCGATGAGGGCGGTCATCACGAACGGCGTCGATCCGCTGACCAGGATCGCCGCCGTCTGATAGGCGAGCGTCGCACCCGAGAACCGCAGCCGGGGCGGGAAGAGCTCCGCGATGAACGCCGCCACCGGGCCGAAGGTGATGCCGGCGAGGGCGAAACCGACGATCGACGCGACGCCCACCAACCAGATGTTCGCGGTGTTGACCAGCCAGAAGAACGGGAAGGTCCACAGACTGACCAGTACCGCGCCCACGATGATCACCGGCCGGCGGCCGTAGCGGTCGGAGGCGGCACCACTGCAGTAGACCGTGACGATCATGCCGACGGCGGCGACCAGCGCAACGGTCAGCAGTTCGCTCCGGTTCATCGAGAGATGATTGACGCCGTAGGCGAGGACACCCGTCATGATCACGTACGAGATGGCGTTGCAGGCGAAGAGCAGGCCCGCGCAGGTGAGCACACGCCCCAGGTTGTTGCGCACCACTTCCCGCATCGGCGCCGCCTCGACGGTCGTGGTCTGCTCCTTCGACTCCTTGAGCTTGCGGAACTCGGGGCTGTCCTCGATCCGGTAGTGGATGAACAGCACGATGGGCACCAGCAGGACGCTCGCCAGGAACGGGATGCGCCAGCCCCAGGACTGGAACTGCGCGGTCGTCGTCGAGAAGCTGACGAGGATGAAGACCAGGCTGCCGAGAACGAAACCCAGCGGCGCGCCCATCTGGCCGAAGGTCCCGGCCTGGCCGCGATGCCGCGGCCCCGAACTCTCGGTCAGGAGCAGGACCGCACCGCCCCACTGGCCGCCGACGGCGATGCCCTGGGCGAACCGGAGGAGCACGAGCAGCACCGGGGCGAGGATCCCGACCGTGGCGGCGGTCGGGAGCATACCGATGAGGATCGTCGCGCTCGCCATCATGACCAGGCTGATGAGCAGGACGGGCTTGCGTCCGATGCGATCACCGAGCGAGCCGAGGATCACGCCGCCGATCGGGCGCGCGATGAACCCCGCCCAGAAGGTGGCGAACGATGCCAGGATGCCCACCGGACCGGAGACGTTGGGGAAGAACAACTTCCCGAAGACGAGTGCGGCCGCGGTGCCGTAGATGAAGAAGTCGTACCACTCGAGAGCACTACTGAGCAGCCCGGCGACCATGAGTCTGCGGGGAGCCCCGGTGGAGGGGGATGTCATGGGGTTCGTCGTGTCCGTTCTCGTCATTGACGGTCAGAGGTGGTGTCCGCGAGCAACCGCTCACGGAGTTTGAATCGCTGGATCTTGCCGGTCGGGGTGGTCGGCAGAGAATCGGCGACGATGATCCGGCTGGGGCACATGAACGCGGGGATGCTGGTCCTGGCCCATTCGAGGATCGAGTCGGCGTCGAGGTCGTCGCCCTGGACGTAGACCGCGATGTCGTCCTCGGAGCCGTCGGCGCTGGGGATCGGCATGGCTGCGGCCAGGGTCACGCCCGGGTACTCGGCGACGAGCTCCTCGAGATGCTGGCTGGAGATGTTCTCGCCGCGGCGCCGGATCCGGTCGCCCATCCGGTCGAGGAAGAACCACATGCCGTCCTCGCGCCGCCACACCGCGTCTCCCGTGTGGAACCAGAGGTTCCGCCAGGCCTGCACGGTGTACTCGGGCTTGCGCAGGTACCCGTCGGCGATCACCGACGGTGCCTTCGGGCGCACGACGAGCTCACCGGGGACCCCCGGCGGGCACGGGTAGCCCTCGGGGTCGTGGACCGCGGCCTCGATGAAGGGCGACGGCCCGCCCATCAACCCTCGCTCGTCGATCGTGCGCCCGTCGATCACCGGTATGCCGATCGACCGCAGGCGCTCGTTGAGCTCCTCGTGGGTGTGGCCGCGGTAGTGGCTCGCGGGTGTCCCCTCCCCCGGCCGGCACTCCTCGATGAGGCCCAGCATCGCCAGGCCGGCCTCGGTCTGACCGAATCCGGTGGTGATGTAGTCGAACCCGAAGCGGCGTGCGACCTCGTGATGATCGTTCGGCAGCGGCTGCATGTGGACCTTGTTGAGCGTGTTCACGTGGTCGTCGGGCCGCGCCGGGGCGTTCATCAGCCAGGGCACCATGACGCCCATCAACGTCGCGATCGTGGCTCCCGAGGACTCGACGCGGTTCCAGAACTCCGACGAACTGAACTTGCGCCACACCGCGACCGAGGCGCCGGCCCAGGCCGCACGGGCCACGTTGTACATCGCGGCGCCGACGTGGAACATCGGGAGATCGCTGTAGATCACGTCCTCGGTGGTCGTGAGCCGGCGCGCCGGCAACGTGTACTGGTTCATCCACCGGTGGCTCTGCACCACGCCCTTCGAGCGCCCCGTGGTGCCGGAGGTGTAGATGATGTTGGCGGTGTCCGCGTAGCCGATCCTGAGCACCGGTGCGGCCGCGGGCTCGAGGAACCGGGCCCCGCCGACGACCTCGATGGACGCCGACGCCGCAAGCTCATCGGACTCCACCGCGGCCAGCACGACGGCGACGTCCTTCCCGAGCGCGGACCGAACGTCCGCCACCCGCTCGACCAGGGACGACTCGGTCACCACTAGGCCGGGGCTCGTGTCCTCGAGCTGGTAGCTCAGCAGGCTTCCCGTGTACGCGGGATTGATCGGGCAGTACACCGCGCCGGACTTCCAGATGCCGAACATCCAGAGGATCGTCGTCACGGAGTCCTCGAGGAAGACGCTGACGCGATCCCCCTGCCCGATCCCGAAGGCGGCGAGATTCCCCGCGATCGAGTCGGTCGCGTCCGCGAACCGCCGGTACGTCCATTCCACGTCGCGGTCACCGTCGAACAGGAACCGCCGCTCCCCGCTGACGGCCGCCCAGCGATCGAGCGCCTCGGTGACCACCTCGGTCTCCTCCGTCAACAGAGCGACGGGGTCCACACCCGCGCCTTCCTGGTCTTTCGTGGCCAACTGCAGCTCTCCTTAGAAATTGACCGACACGATTATTCTCATGAGTATAAGTCGGACGGGTGCGTGTGTCCAGGGTCACTCCGTGCGCTGAAACGACGACACCCGGGGACCGGCGTCGCGCCGATTCCCCGGGTGTCGTCGTGCCTATCCGGGCGCCTACCCGAGCAGAGCGTCCACGAACGCGGCGGGTTCGAACGGCGCCAGGTCGTCGGCACCCTCGCCCAGGCCCACGAGCTTGACCGGCACGCCCAGCTCGTGCTGCACGGCGTAGACGATGCCGCCCTTGGCGGTGCCGTCCAGCTTGGTCAGCACGACGCCGGTGATGTCGACGACCTCGGCGAAGACCTTGGCCTGTGCGAGCCCGTTCTGGCCGATGGTCGCATCGAGGACCAGCAGCACCTCGTCGACCTTGGCCTTCTTCTCGACGACGCGCTTGACCTTGTCCAGCTCGTCCATGAGTCCCGTCTTGGTGTGCAGGCGGCCGGCGGTGTCGATGAGCACCACGTCCACGCCCTGCTCGGTGCCCTTGGCGACGGCGTCGAAGCCCACGGCGGCCGGGTCGGCGCCCTCCTTGCCGCGGACGACCTCGGCGCCGACGCGCTCGGCCCAGGTCTGCAGCTGGTCGGCGGCGGCGGCGCGGAAGGTGTCGGCGGCGCCGAGCAGCACCCGCCGCCCGTCGGCGACGAGCACGCGCGCCAGCTTGCCGGTCGTCGTGGTCTTGCCGGTGCCGTTGACCCCCACCACCAGCAGCACCGACGGCGCCCCCGCGTGCGGCAGGGCCCTGATGCTGCGGTCGTACTCGGGATGCGCCTCCTCGACCAGGACCTGGCGCAGCAGTGCCCGGGCCTCCGCCGCACTGGCGACGCCCTGCGTGGCGATCCGATCGCGCAGCTTCTCGACGACGGTCATCGTGGTCGGCGTGCCGAGGTCGGCGAGCAGCAGTGTGTCCTCGATCTCCTCCCACGACTCCTCGTCCAGGTCACCCGCGCCGAGGAGGCCGAGCAGCGAGGCGCCGACCGTGGACTGGGAGCGGGCGAGCCGGCCCTTGAGCCGGTCCAGGCGCCCCGCCGTCGGGGCGATCTCGTCCAGCTGCGGGGCCGACGGTGCCGCCGGCTCAGCAGTGACCGCCGGGGCCGCGGGAGCCACGGGCTCGGCGTGCACCTCCGGCTCCGCCGGCGCCTCGGGCTCAGCGGGGGTCTCGGGCTCGGGCTCGACGGGGGTCTCGGGGACGACGGGCGTCTCCGCCGGGGCCGCGTCCTCGATCAGCTCGATCTCTGTGGGCGCCTCGGGCGCGACGTTCGCGATGCCCGGTTCGATCTCCTCGGCATCGGCGACCCGCGCATCGGCCTGCGCCTGCGCGGCCTCGGCCGTCTCCTGCTCGGGCGTCTCCTGCAGGTCCTCGAGCGAGACCTTCGGCTCCGGTTCCGGGGCGGGCGCCGTCTTCGGCGCGGGCGGCGCCTTCGGGACCAGCGGCACGGCCTCGGCCTCGCGGGTGCCCTCACTGAAGGTGAAGCCCCCGCCCGCCTTGTAGCCGCCCGACTTGTCGATGCTCTTCGGCTCCGGAGTCTCGTCCTTCAGCGATACCCGCCGCCGCTTGTTCAGGTAGAAGCCGGTGGCCAGAGCCACCAGGACCACGAGGATGACGGCGACGGCGATGAGGATCGCGATGGTGGAAGTACTCACGCTTCGACTGTAGTGGGCGCCCCTCCCGCCGCCCGCGCCACGCACGATCCGCACCGCCGCGCCGCGCGATCCGCACCCCGGAACCGTCGCCGCCGCCTGCGATCGAGATCACGGATCCCGGATCGCGCTGATCCGAACTCTTCGCGGGGCAAAGGACCGCAACTAGCGTTCTCGTTCCATCGGGTTCCTCCATCACCATCGAAAGCGAGATCGCCCCATGCGCACTCTTCCCCGCCGGACCTTCGTCGCCGCGGTGGCAGCGACCGCGGCCGCAGCTGCCGGAGTCGTCGCCGCGCCCGCGGCGCACGCCGACACCCTGACCGGCACGTTCTCGATCGACTCCGGCTCGTACTTCCGGATGATCCTCCCAAGCGGCTCCGCGTCGGGCCCGTTCCTCGCGAACGGCAACTCGCCCAACGCCGACAAGACGATCACGCCGCTGTCCGGATCGCTGACCTCGGGCTCGTACCAGGGACAGGTCACATCGGCGCGCACCTTCTTCGGCTCCGACTTCGTGACCTCGACCAAGGCCGTCGACCCGCAGACCGGCTCGGCGACCGCCGTCCCCACGATCACCCGCACCGGCTCCTCGTTGTCGGGCGACCTCTCCGCGTTCGGCGTCGCCTGGAACGGCCAGGTCTTCAACCAGGGCGCGCCCAAGCCCGGCGGCGGCCTCCCTGGCAAGACCAGCCGCATCACGGGCTCGATCGACGGTTCCACCTACACCCTCACCTGGACCAGTCAGATCGTCGGCGGCCCGTTCAACAACTTCACCGGCCTGTGGCATCTCACCGGTACGTACAGCAAGTAGCGACGGGCACGCTGCTCGGCGACGTCCCCCGGCTGCGCGCCGTGGCGCCGACCCGCACGGCGGAGACGGCGTCCCCGCGCCGCCCACCCGCGTGGCTCCTGCTCGTCGCCGGGCTGGCCCTAGTGCTCGGCTCGGTGGCGGGCGGCCTGCCCACCACGACCGCCGGCGCGACGAAGATGCTCGACGCCTTCGCGCCGCAGCTGACACCCGCCGCCCTGGACCGGCTCGACGGTGACGTCGACGCGATCGCCCGGTTCGGGGACGCCGTTCGGGTGGAGTCCGCGGCGGGGCGGCTGACCGGGGCGCCGCGCACCGCCGGCTACGCGAGCGGCTCGCGCGAGGTCGAGCGCAACGCCCGCGAGCTCCTCACGTCCGCGCGGGCCGCACAGCCCGACGTCGACGCCCTCACCCGCATCCGCGGCCTGCGCACCCTCCCCCAGCTGCTCCTGCTCCTGGGGATCGTGCTGGCGGTCGCGGCGACGGTGCTCCTGCGCTCCCGCTCGGCGCCGACGCGCCGGTGGGCGGCCACCGCCGCGGCGCTGTGCGCGGTGGTCCTGCTCGTGCATCCGTTCGCCTCCGGGCTCGTCGACGGTGCCCGGGCCGCGGGCCGGGTGATCGACCGGTTCGCGCCGATCATGACCGAGCAGCAGGTGGTGCGCCTGCAGCACGACTTCCTCGCGCTGGTGGGGGCGGTCGGCGAGATCGACCGCGGCACCGGGGTGCGCCGCACGCCGGAGATCCGCGCCTTCACCGCCTCCTGGCAGACGGTCTCCTCCGACCTCGCCTCACTCACCGGCACCATCAACGACAACCTCCCCGACTACCGGCGCCTGGCCTCGACCAATGCCGCCGTTCCGACACCCGGCGGGACCTTCGCGGTCCTGCCGTGGGCGGAGCTCGCCCTCGGCGTCGTCGTGGCGGGCGCGCTGGTCGGGACCCGACGAAAGGCCCTGCCGTGACGCCCCACCCGACCACCCGCCCCGTCGCCCGGCGGCCGCTCTCCCTTGCGCTGGTGGCCCTGGTCGCGGCGACATCCGCGGCCTGCGGCACGCCGGCACCGGCGCAGCCGGACGGTCCCGAGCCCCTCGTCGGGCTGTTCCGGTTCACCCCCGGCGGTTTCGCCGACGGGAAGCCGACCGGCACCTACTTCCGGATGGCGATCGTCGGCGGCACGGCCGACGGGCCGTTCGTGAACAACGCCAACTCGCCGATCGACGAGGGCCGCGTGACCGCCCTGCGCCCCGGCACCGCCGGCGGCCTGCGCACCGGGGCCTACCAGTCCGAGGCGAAACCCGGTTTCCGCAATGGCGATTCGCTGTCCGGGTCGGTGATCGCGCCGACGAAGTTCTTCGACGTGCTGTTCGGCATCTCCACGAACGCCGTGGACCCGCAGACCCGCGCCGCCCTGCCCGCACCCTCGGTCACGCGGACCGGGACGCGGTTGACCGCGGACGTCTCGGCGTGGGCGGCGTCCTGGAACAACCAGGAGTTCAACCAGGGCGCGCCGAAACCCGTGCCGCGCACCGACGCCGCAGCGGCGGGCCAGGAGCAGGTGGCGAGGGCCTGGGACGTGGTCTCGCAGCGCTGGCTCGCCCAGCCCGCCGCGGCGAAATCCACCGGTCCCGCCGCGACCGGCACCTTCGATCCCGCGACCCGGCACTTCACGCTCGACTGGACCAGCCACATCCAGGGCGGGCCGTTCAACGACTTCACCGGCGTCTGGCACCTCGAAGGCGTCTTCGAACCCGGCCTCCCGCCCACCGGATCCGGGCAGCCCGATCCGTCCCGTTCCTCCGCACCGAAGAAGGCACCATGACCCGCATCCCGCCCGCGCTCGCCCGTGCCGCCGTCGCCGCCGTCCTCGCGGTGACGGTTCCCGCCGCGACGAGCGCCACCGCCGCGCCGACCCCCTCGCCGCGTCCGACCCCGGTGCCGGGAACCACCGCACCGGCGACCACCACGCCGGTGCCGAGCATCGCCGCGCCCGCGAAAGCCACGACCTCCGCTCCCACCGGCGCCCCGGGCGTGAACCCGGCCGACATCCAGTGCCCGCTCGGCTGGCCCAAGCCCCGGGAGAAGGGCGGGTTGGCCTCGCTCATCCTGCTCGCGCCCGCCGCCGGGGCGTTCACCGACGAGGCCTTCGCGGCCGGTCAGGCCTACGACCCGGTGCTCAGCCTGTTCGGCCCCTTCCTGGCCGCGATCAAGCCCGTCATCGAGCGGTCGCAGCCCGCACTCGCGGGCCCCGTCGGCGCTCTCAACGCCGCGGAGCAGGCCGTCTACGACGCGATCAAGCCCCTGTACGCGCAGTACCGGCCGAAGGTGATCGAGGCGCTGACCCAAGCCGGTGACGACGCCGCGCCCGCCCTCCAGAAGGTGGCCGCGAGCCCCGCCGGCGCGTGCCTCGTGGCCTGGGAGGATCAGGTGCTCATCGGTCTGCAGACCGGCAGGTGGTCGGCCATCGCGACCGGCGGGCTCGCCGCACTCGCGGACCTCGCCGCCGGCGGCAGGGGCACCGGCGCGGTGCAGCCGACGACCGCGCGTCCGGCCAAGCCCGGGCCGGCCGTCGCAGCGAAGCCGCGGTGATCGAACTCTCCGGGGTCAGCGTCCACTACGGCCCGACGGTGGCCGTCGAGGACCTGTCCTTCACCGCACCGTCGGGCCTGGTCACGGGACTGATCGGCCCGAACGGCGCCGGGAAGTCGACCACGCTGCGGCTGATCGCCGGGCTGGAGCGCCCGTCGGCCGGGACGGTCACCGTCGACGGCCGACGGTACGCCGACCTCCCCAACCCCGGCCGGACGGTCGGGGTCCTCCTCGACGCCGGCTGGGCGTCACCGACACGGACCGCCCGGGAGCACCTGCGGTGGATGGCCGCCGCGATCGGCCTCCCGGACGGGCGCGTCGACGGTGCGCTGGAGCTGGTCGGCCTGCAGGAGGTGGCCGACCGGCCCGTCGGTGGATTCTCGCTCGGCATGCGGCAGCGCCTCGCGATCGCGGGCGCGGTGCTCGGCGACCCGCCGGTCATCGTGCTCGACGAGCCCGTCAACGGTCTCGACCCGGAGGCCATCGCGTGGATCCGCCGCACGCTGCGCGCCCTCGCCGACGAGGGACGGACGGTGCTGCTGTCCTCGCACCTGCTCGGCGAGTTGGAGCAGACCGCCGACCGGATCGTCCTGCTGCACGAGGGCCGCGTGGTCGTGGACGCGCCGCTCGACGCCCTCGTCGACACGGCCCCGCCGGGCCGGTCCGGGCTCGAGGAGCTCTACTTCCGGTGCACGGGCGTCGACGGTGCCGGTCCCCCTCCGCTCGCCACGGCGCTCGCTCCGCCGCCCGGCGCCGTCCGGCGTTCCGTGGCCGCGGAAGCCCGGAAGGCACTGACCTCCCGCGGTGTCCGCGCGGCGCTCGGCGGCGCTATCGCCGTGGCCGCGGTGGTCACCGTGGTGGTCGGCGTCTTCGCGCCGGTCTTCCACCGGCCGACGGTGACGACCGCCGCCTACGGCTTCGGCCTGGTCGGCGGCGCCCTCGTCGCCGTGGCCGGAGCGCTGCTGATCGGTCTCGATCGCGAGCACGGCACGCTGGCGCTGACGCGCATGCTGCTCCCGCGGCGCATGCTCGGATACGGTGCGAAGACCCTGGTCGCAGGGGCGGCGGGCGGTGCGGCCGGCCTGCTGAGCGCGACCCTGGCGACCGGCGCCGCACTGGTCACCGGGTTGCCCGCCCCCGGCACCGAGGTGGTGCATCTCCTGGTGCGCGCGCCGATCGCGGGCGCACTGCTGGCCGTTCTCGGCCTCGCGGTCGGCCACCTCGTCCCGTCGAGCACGGCGGCGGTCGGCGCCGTGCTCGGCTGGTGGTTCCTGGTGGAGGCGATCGCCGTGCCGGCGCTGCCCTTCGGGCGGGCGCTGGCGGTGTGGCTGCCGGCCACCAGTGCGCAGTTCGCGACGATCGGCGTCCCGGCACGGACCGCGACGTGGTCGCCGTGGCTCGCCCTGGTCGTGCTCGCCGGGTGGGCGGTCGCGCTCAGCGCGATCGCCGCGGTCCGGGAGCTGCGGTCCTGACGCTCGGACCGACGTTCCGTGAGGGCGGCGCGTCCTCACCGCGAGGGCTGCGCCGCCCGCCGGCGGCGGCGGACCTCCGCCATCCATTTCTCCTCCGGCGCAGGGGCGAACGTCCGCCCGCTCGTCGCCGGGGCCCACCCGGGCAGCTCGCCGGTCAGGGTCCACGCGGCCTGCCGGGCGGCGCCGAGCGCGGCGTACTCGCTCGTCGGCGGTCGGACGACGACGCGGCGGGTCAGGTCCGCGACCGCCTGGCACACCGAATCGGAGCGGCTCCCGCCGCCCACGGCGATCACCCGGCCGACGTCGACGCCGCACTGGCCGAAGCGGTCGAGGAACTGCGCCGCGGTATCGGCCAGTGCGAGAACCGCCGCGCGGGCGAGATTGCGGGGCACCATGTTCCGCCTGGTCATCCCCACCAGCGCGCCCGCTTCCGACGCCCCGCCCCGCTCCCCGTCGAGCGTGGCGAGAAAGGTCAGTCCGTCGGCGTCGGGCCGCCCGGAGCGGGCGAGCACGGACAGCTCGCGCAGGCCCACCCCGAGCAGCTTCGCGGTGGCCACGAGAGTCCTCGCCCCGTTCAGGGACACCGCCAGCGGCCGGTGGAAGGCGTCCGCCGCAAGCATGTCGTCGATCTCGCCGGAGGGGTCGGCCACGGATCCGGGCGTCGCCACGGACACCGTCAGCGATGTCCCGATGGACAGCACCGCATCGCCCCGGCCCGCCCCCAGAGCCAGTGCCGCGGCGGGATTGTCGCCGCAGCCGGGGCCGATCACCGCCCCGCCCGGCGTTCGCCCCACCCGTTCCGCAGTGCCCGCGACGCGCGGCAGCGCGACGTCCCGGCCCAGGGCCGAGCCGAGAGCCTCCCCGTTCCAGTCCCCCGCGGCGAGGGAGAAGTATCCGGTCGCGGACGCATCGGAGCGGTCAGTGACCAGCTCACCGCGACCGCCGAGGTGCCAGGTGAGGTAGTCGTGGGGCATCGATACAGTAGCGACGGCGGCGGCCGCCGCCGGTTCGCTCTCGCTGAGCCACCGCAGCTTCGCCACCGGATGCGTCGCCGCCGGCAGGAGGCCGACCTCCCCGAGCCACCACCCGTCCCCGCGTTCGGCACGAAGGCGCCTCGCGGCGTCGGCGGCGCGCAGGTCGTTCCACAGGACCGCGTCGCGCACCGGCTCGTGCGCCGCGTCGAGGAAGACCGCGCCGTGCTGTTGCGCGGCCACCGAAACGGCGGCGATATCGGTGCGTAGCGCCGCACCGGTCGCGTCGAGCGCCTCGGCCCACCGCCGGGGATCGATCTCGGTGCCGTCCGGATGCGGGACGGACACGCTGTCGACGACGGTGCCCGTCCCCGCCTCCACGACGACGAGCTTGCACTGCTGCGTGGACGAATCCACGCCGGCTACGAGGGCTCCTACGGCCACCGGTCAGGCCGCCAGCAATCGCTCAACGGTGCCGGTGTCGGTCACGAGCCCGGTGAGTAGCCCCGCCGTCAGGACCGCCCGGATCGCCCTCGTCTTGCTCGCCCCGCCGGCGACGGCGATGCGGGTCTCGATGGACCTGAGCTGCTGCTCGGAGATGGCGATGGTGCGGTCGTCGATGTCGTGGATCACCTGGCCCGCGTCGGTGACGAGCGTCGCGGCGGTCTCCGCGACCACGCCCCGTGCGAGGAGGGCCTCCTTGTCGCGCGGGGTCAGCGCGCGGTTGTCGCACATCATCGAGTCCTGCGGGACCCAGGAGCCGATGGCCATCACGGCCACCGAGACCCGCGGGAAACGCGAGAAGGTCTGTCGCACATCCGGTTGGCGCAGGACGCCGGCCGCGGCCTGCCGATCGCTCATCACCAGCGACGAGTAGATCGGCCACGGGCGGACGGACTCGAGCGTGCTGAGCCTGCGCATCACCTCGAGCCCGGTGTGCTGGATCGGGCCCGCGACGCCCGCCAGCTGCACCACCTGGCCGCACGGCAGCGTGGGCAAGGAGCGCGCCATCGCGTTGAGGGTCCGGCCGGACGTGACCCCGAGGACGTCGTCCGCGGTCAAGATCTCCCGCAACAGGTCGGCGGCGGTGTCGCCCAGCGACCGCTGCAGCTCGGCCGGCGCGTCCTCCGAGACGACGACCGCCACCGCGTGGTCGAGCCCGAACCGTTCCTTGAGCCGCATCGACGCGTCGAGGCTGATCCGGGAGGGACTGGCGATCTGGAAGGTCACGATGCCAGTGCGGATCGCCTCGTCGAGCAGGCGCCCCACCTTGAACCTGCTCAGCCGCATGCTCTCGGCGATCTCGATGCGCGTACGGCCGCGGATGTAGTGCTCGGTCGCGACGTGCGCGAGCTGCAACATCCGGCTGGGCCCGGGTTCCTCGTCCATCCGATCCCCTCTCCGTGCACATCTGAGCACAGAACGTCCGCCACATCAAGGCGTGCTCATCAGAGCATGCTGATTGCACGATTGAGTACGCGGGCTCTAACGTGACCCGCATCTCATCCCCACGTCGAGGAGTAGCGGATGGCGCAGGATTCACAGGGCGGCAGCGCGATCAGCTGCACGGGCATCCACATGTCGTTCGGCGGGATCCCGGTGCTCAAGGGCGCCGACGTCCGCCTGTACCCCGGTACCGTCACCGCGCTCGCCGGCGAGAACGGCGCCGGCAAGTCGACCCTGATGAAGATAGCGTCGGGCCAGTACCGCCCCGACCAGGGGACGGTGGAGGTGGACGGTGTCCGCCTGCCCCACGGCGACACCCGCGCCGCGACCGAGCACGGCGTCGCGATCGTGCCCCAGGAGCTGGCCTCGATCGACGACCTCACGGTCTACGAGAACCTCTACGTCGGCGTCGAGCACAAGACCCGGTTCGGCACCCTCGACCGGCGTTCGATGATCGCGGCGGCCCGGGAGCAACTGGAGTCGTTCGGTCTGGACGTCTCCCCGACCACCCGCATGGGCTCGCTCCCGGTGGGCATCCGCCAGATCGTGGAGATCATCAAGGCGACCGGCCGCGGTGCGCGGGTGCTCCTCCTCGACGAGCCCACCAGCGCGATCGCACGCCGCGAGGTCGCGCGGCTGGTCGAGGTCGTCGAGAACCTCCGCGACTCGGGCGTGGCGATCATGTTCACGACCCACAAGATGGAGGAGATCCGCGCGATGGCGGACCGCGTCGTCGTCCTCCGGGACGGGGTCCTGATCACCGACAGCGCGCTCGAGGACATCACCGACGACGAGATCGTGACCGCGATGATCGGCCGCGAACTGGAGAACCTCTTCCCCGATCTTCCGGACGCCGGCGACGAACCCGTCCTCGAGGTCGACGGTGTGGTGACCACCCCCGGCGCCGACCCGATCACGTTCACCGTGCACCGCGGCGAGATCGTCGGGCTCGCCGGGCTCGTCGGCGCCGGCCGCACGGAGCTGATCGAGTGCATCTACGGGATCCGCAACCCGGTGGCGGGGACCGTCCGCGTCGGCGGCCGGGAACTGCGGGCGGGCGATCCGGTCCGGTCCATCGAGGGCGGCGTCGCCATCGTTCCGGAGGACCGGAAGGGCGCGGGGGCCGTACTCACCCTCTCGATCCTGGACAACGCGGTCCTCCCCCGGCTGAGCAGGTTCAGCCGGCTCGGCGTCGTCGCGCGCCGCTCCGCCCGGCGGGAGGTGACCACCGTGATGGAGTCGATGCGACTGAAGAGCGCGGGCCTGCAACAGCACCTCGGGGAGCTCTCCGGCGGGAACCAGCAGAAGGTCGTGCTGGGACGGTGGCTCACCGACAAGGTCGAGGCCCTGCTGCTCGACGAGCCCACCCGTGGCGTCGACGTCGGTGCCCGCAACGAGATCTACCGGAACATCACGGACCTCTCATCGGCCGGCATGGCGGTCGTCATGGCCTCGTCCGACATGCCCGAAGTCCTCAGCCTCTCGCACCGCGTCCTGGTGATGCGCGAGGGATCGGTGGTCACCGAACTAGGCCGCGAGCGGCTGTCCGACCCCGACATCCAGGACGTCATCTTCCGTCACGCCGCTGGCCACTCGCAGAACAAGGAGAACCGTTCATGACCTCCGTCACCGCACCACCGAAGCAGACGCCCGGTGCGGCCCTCGTCGCCACCCGGAACTGGCTCTCCAGCCACATCATGGTCGTGGTCATGGTGCTGATCGTCGCCTACTTCGCCTATCGCAGCGCGCGATTCGCCACCATCGACAACGCGGGCAGCATCCTCATCGCCGCCGCGCCGTTCGCCCTGATCGCGCTGGGCCAGACCCTGGTCATCCTCACGGGCGGCATCGACCTCTCCGTCGGCAGCGTCATCGCCGCGAGCGCCATGGCGAGCGCGTACACCGCCAAGAACATCTCCGCGAACCCGCTCGTCGTCCTCGGCGCGGCGGTCCTGACGGGCCTCGTCGCCGGCGGGATCAACGGCTTCGCAGTGAGCCGCTTGAACGTTCCCCCGTTCATCGCCACCCTCGGCATGCTCACCTTCGCGTCCGGCATCGCCTACGTCATCGGTGACGGCGCGCCGATCAACGGCCTGCCCGACTCGTTCGGCGACTTCGCCAACACCAAGATCCTCGGCATCACGATCCCGGTGCTGCTCATGCTGGTGGCTCTCGCGGTCTTCGCCTTCGTCATGCACCGCACCAGCTACGGCCTGCGGATCTACGCCGTGGGCGGGAACCCGCTGGCGGCCAAGATCGCCGGTGTCCGCACCAAGGGCGTGCTGTTCTCGGTGTACCTGATCTCGGGTCTCCTGGCCGGGCTCTCCGGTCTGCTCCTCGCCTCCCGCGTGATCACCGGCGCCCCGAACCTCGGTCAGGGGTACGAGCTCGACGCGATCGCCGCAGTGGTGATCGGCGGCGCCTCCCTCATGGGTGGCCGCGGCACGATCTGGGGCACCGCCATCGGCCTGCTGCTCATCCAGACCATCAACAACGGACTCGACCTGCTCCTCGTGCCGTCGTTCTGGCAGAACGTGATCAAGGGCGTGATCATCGTCGCCGCCGTCGCCCTCGACATCTGGGCCAACAAGCGAAAGCAGTGAGCGGCGCCCCGCCGGGCCCGCCGCCCGCTCGGATCGACGACGAATCCCCCTCCCGCACAGAAGGAATCCTCATGCCCCGGTTTCTCACCAGACTCGGCGCCCTCGCCGTGGCGGTGGCGTGCCTGCTGCCCCTGTCCGCATGCGGCATGGGCGATCCGACCCGCAACGCCGTGGGCCCCGACGGCCAGAAGGTCCTCACCGTCGGCGTCACCGTCTACGACATGTCCTCGTTCATCGCGCAGGGCCGCGAGGGCATGCAGACCTACGCGAAGGCCAACGGGATCAGGCTGCACTGGACGTCCGCGAACGGCGACGTCTCCACCCAGGCGAACCAGGTGGAGCAGATGATCAACGCGCGGGTGGACGCGATCATCGTCGTTCCCGTCCAGGCTGATTCGCTCCAACCCCAGGTGAAGCGCGCCCAGGAGAAGGGCATCCCGGTGATCGACGTCAACACCGCCCTCACCGGGTCCCAGCTGGCCGCCAGCGTGCAGCCGGACGACGAGGCGGCGGGCGAGCAGCTCGCCCGGCAGATCGTCGACGCCATCGGCGGGAAGGGCCAGGTGGTGGTCCTGGAGGGCCCGCTGGGCAGTTCGCCGCAGCTCAATCGCGGCAAGGGCATCACGAAGGTCCTGGCCCAGCACCCGGACATCAAGGTGCTTGCGAAGGACACCGCGAACTGGAAGCGCGATCAGGCCGTCAACAAGATGAAGAACTGGATCTCCGCATTCGGTGACCAGATCACCGCCGTGGTCTCGCAGAACGACGACATGGCCCTCGGGGCGCTCCAGGCGCTGCGCGAGGCGGGCAGGACCGGGGTCAAGGTCGCCGGCATCGACGGCATCGAGGACGGCCTCCGCGCGGTCGAGTCGGGCCAGCTGGTCGGCACATCGCTGCAGCACGGCACCGTCGAACTGGCGGCCGGTCTGGCCGTCGCGGCGCGGATCGCCCGCGGCAGGCCCGTCCGCAAGCACCTGACGTACACCATGCCGCCGGTCACGCGGGACACCGTCGGCGCGGTCCTCGGGCACGTGGTGACCGACCGCGACGCCTTCCTCGCCGGACTCCCCGCACTCATCGACAAGAACCTCGAGACGGGCGACATCGCCTACGAGGGCCTCCCCGGACAGCACGAGTAGGACATCATGACGAAGATCTTCAACGACCCCGCCGAGTTCGCGGAGGACCAGCTCGCGGGTTTCGTCGACCTGTATTCGGATCGGCTCTCCGGCGTCGCGGGCGGCGTCGTCGCCCATCGCGGTCCCACGCCCCAGGTGGCCGTGGTGATCGGCGGCGGCTGCGGCCACTACCCCGCGTTCGCGGGCCTGGTCGGTCCCGGTTTCGCCAGCGGCGCCGTGGTGGGGAACGTCTTCACCTCGCCGTCCGCCGCACAGGTCTACTCGGTGGCGAAGGCCGCCGACCAGGGCATGGGCGTGGTCCTCATGTTCGGCAACTACGCCGGCGACGTGATGAACTTCGGGATCGCGGCCGCGCAGCTGCGCCGCGAGGGCATCGACACCCGCATCGTGCTGGTGACCGACGACATCGCCTCGGCCCCCGACCCGGACCTGCGGCGCGGCATCGCCGGCGACTTCACGGTCTTCAAGGTGGCGGGCGCGGCGGCCGCGGCCGGCGCGAGCCTCGATGACGTCGAGCGCGCCGCGCGATCGGCCAACGACCGCACCCGCTCCTACGGAACGGCGTTCTCCGGGTGCACGATGCCGGGCGCCGACACGCCCCTGTTCCGGGTGCCCGACGGCCAGATGGGCGTCGGGCTGGGCATCCACGGCGAGCCCGGCGTGCGGGACGCGCCGCTGGTGGCGGCCGACGAGCTGGCCCGCCTCCTCGTGGACGGCCTCCTCGCCGAGCGGCCCGACGGTGCCTCGGGCCGGGCCGCGGTCATCGTCAACGGCCTGGGCACCACCAAGTACGAAGAGCTCTTCATCCTCTGGAACGCCGTGTCGCGACTGCTCCGCGACGCGGGCGTCACCCCGGTCGGGGTCGAGGTCGGCGAGCTGGTGACCAGCCTCGACATGGGCGGCGTCTCGCTCACGCTGATGTGGCTGGACGAGGAGCTCGAGGAGCTCTGGCAAGCGCCCGCGTACACGCCCGCGTACCGCAAGGACCCGGCCCGGATCGAGGGCCTCACCCCGGCCGAGGCGGGCGCCGAGGCAGATCAGCAGGACGAGAACGAGACCGCTTCGCCGGCCGCGGCGTCGCTCGGCGCAACCGTGCTCGCCGGGCTGCGCACGGTCGCGGCGACCATCGCCGAGCACGAGCAGCGCCTGGGCGACCTGGACGCCATCGCCGGTGACGGTGACCACGGCCGCGGCATGCGGCGCGGCATCGACGCGGCCGTCGCCGCGACGGACGGTCTCGAGGGCGCCGGCCCCGCCCGCATCCTGCGGCGCGCCGGCCGCCAGTGGGCGGCGAAGGCCGGCGGGACGTCCGGAATCCTCTGGGGCGCGGGCCTCGAGGCCGCCGGTGCGTCCCTGTCCGACGGTGCCGAGTCCTTCTCCCCGGCCGACGCCGTCGCCGCGGTGCGGGCCTTCGCCGACGCGATGACCGAGCTCGGCGGTGCCTCCCTCGGCGACAAGACCCTCGTCGACGCGCTCCTGCCGTTCGCCGATGCGCTCGCCGCCGGCGTCGAGGAGGGCGATCCCCTCGCCCGGGCCTGGGCCGAGGCCGCGCGGATCGCGACCGAGGCCGGTGCGGCGACGGCGGCGCTGACGCCGAAGCGGGGGCGCGCCCGGCCGCTGGCCGAGCGCAGCGTCGGCACTCCCGACCCGGGAGCGACCTCCTTCGGGCTGATCGTCACCGCGCTCGGCGACCACACGACTGAAGCATCCTGACCGGAAAGGAACCGAACATGGCAGATCAACCCCTGCGCGTGGTGGTCGGCAGCGACGACGCCGGCTACGACTACAAGGAGATCCTCAAGCAGCTGTTGCAGGACGATCCCCGGGCCGAGGTCGTCGCCGACGTCGGCGTCGACGCCGACGGGCACACCCCCTACCCGCACGTCGCGGTGTCCGCGGCGCGTCAGGTGGCCGACGGTGCCGCCGACCGTGCCCTGCTCGTCTGCGGCACCGGCCTCGGTGTCGCCATCGCCGCCAACAAGGTGCACGGCATCCGCGCCGTCACCGCGCACGACAGTTTCTCCGTCGAACGCAGCGTGCTGTCGAACAACGCCCAGGTCCTCTGCCTGGGGCAGCGGGTCGTGGGCGTCGAACTGGCGAAACGCCTTGTGGGCGAGTGGCTCGACTACCGCTTCGACACCTCGAGCCCGTCCGCCGAGAAGGTCGCCGCGATCTCCGGATACGAGTGCTGATCCCCATGGACGACGCATTCGCATCCAAGGTGGTCGTGGTGACCGGCGCCGCGAGCGGCATCGGCTACACCGTGGCCGACCACTTCGCCGCTCGCGGCGCGCGGGTGGTCGGCGTGGACGTCTCGGACCGCGTCTCGGAGCTGATGGGGGAACTCCCGAGCTCCGATGCCGCGCACCACGGGATCTCCCGCGACCTGCGCGATCCCGCGGCCGCCGCGGCCGTGATCGACGAGGCCGTCGGCGTGGTGGGCAGGCCGGACGTCCTGGTGAACTCGGCGGGCGTCGCCCTGCTCGACCCCGCCGTGGACGTGCCCGCCGATCGCTGGCTCGCCACCATCGAGATCAACCTCAACGCCTCGTTCTTCATGGCGCAGGCCGCGGGCCGGCTGATGGTCGAGGCCGGGTACGGGCGCATCATCAACCTCGCCTCGCAGGCGGCGCTGGTAGGACTCGACCAGCACGTGGCGTACAGCGCCAGCAAGGCGGCGATCCTGGGCATGACGCGGACGCTCTCGCTCGAGTGGGCGCCGCACGGCGTCACCGTGAACGCCGTCTCCCCCACCGTCGTGGAGACGCCCCTGGGCAAGGCCGCGTGGGCGGGCGAGAAGGGCGATCGCGCCCGTAGCGCGATCCCGGTCGGGCGCTTCGCGCTCCCCGGCGAGGTGGCGGACCTCATCGGCTTCCTCGCGTCGGACTCCGCCGCGATGATCACCGGCGAGAACATCGTGATCGACGGCGGCTACACCACCGTGTGACGCGTGCTCCGGGCCCGGGGCGGCGCGGCGATGTCTGGGCTTCTATGCATGAAATCCTACGCATAGAAGCCCGGCGATGCTTGCCCAGCGGCGGTGCGCAGCCCTATGCTCAGTTTTGAACGCATAGGAGCGCCATGCCTCGTCCGCGCCGTACCGAACCGGGAACCCGAGCCGCTATGCCTGAATCTTCAGGCATAGCGGCCGAGCTCGCTGCGCGCCGGGTCGCGCTTGGCCTCACCCAGCAGACCTTGGCCGATCTCGCCGGCGTCTCGCGGTCCACCGTCCAAGCCCTGGAGTACGGCCGCACCTCCGTCTCGCTGTCCGCGTTCCTCGACATCCTGGACGCCCTCGGCCTCGACGTCCGCCTGACCACGACCGGCGCGGACCGATGATCGCGGTCCCGGACCTGCGCGCGATCGATGCCGCGGACGTCTACGTCGACGACACGATCGTCGCGACACTGCGCCGCGATCGTCGCGACCTGGTGACCCTCGCCTACCCCGTGACCGAGCCCGTCGGCCGGTCGGGCGCCATCGCGTGGACACTTCCCCGAACCACCCTGACCTACCGGACGACCGCGGGGACCGTCCCCGCCTTTCTCGCCGGCCTCCTCCCCGAGGGCGTTCGGTTGGGAGTCGTGATGAACGCGGCGAAGACCTCCGCCGACGACCAGTTCACCCTGCTCCTCGCGGTCGGTTCCGACACCATCGGCAACGTCCGGGTCACGCCCTCGGGCACGCCGCCGTCGTCCGTCCAGCCGATGGTCGATCCCGACGATGCCGAGGACCTCCGCGGGGTCTTCGCGACGATGTCGACCTCCTTCGCCGCTGATCCGATCGCGTTGGCGGGCGTCCAGCCCAAGGTGAGTTCGGCGCTGTGGTCGACGCCCGCGAAAACGCGCTCCGGCGCGGCGATCCTCAAGTTGGCTCCGCCGGAACGATTCCCGCGGCTCATCGAGAACGAACACTTCTTCATGTCGATGGCGGCCTCGCTGGGGATTCGCACCGCGCGAACCCGCTTGATCTCGGACGCTCAGGGCACCACGGGCCTCCTCGTCGAGCGCTTCGACCGCTCCGGCGCGACCCGGATCGCCCAGGAGGATGCCTGCCAGGTCATGGACGTCTACCCCGCGTCGAAGTACCGGGTGAAGACGGAATCCGTCCTCGCGCAGCTCGCCGAGACCTGCGAGCGCGGCGGCGGCTCCCGCCCCGCGGCGCTCCTCGAACTCCTGCGGACGGTCGCCTTCTCCTGGTTGATCGGCAACGGGGATCTGCACGGGAAGAACCTGTCCATCCACGCACCGTCGGGTATGTGGCAGCCCACTCCCGCATACGATCTGCTCTGCACCCAGCCGTACCTGCGCTGGCGAGACCCCATGGCGCTCACCTTCTACGGGCGCAACAACCGGCTCACCCGACAACACTTCCTCGACGGTGGTGAACGTCTCGGCCTGCGTCGCCGGGCGGTCGACCGAATGCTCGATGCACTCGTCGCGGGCGCACCGGCGTACATCGACCGATGCGAGGAGATCGGCTTCGACGACAAGACCACGGACCGTCTGGCGCAGTTCCTCCGCGATCGCGTCGACACGCTCACCTGATCCCACCTGATACCGTCACCGTCGAGGCGGTTCTGGGAACCCGGTGGGAATCCGGGACTGGCGCGCAACGGTGTGAGGCACGAGCCTCGAGTCCGATACCGGCCGGCTCGGATGTGTCCACCGCCGACCCCGCGCACGGGAGGCCGACGAATCGAGCCCCACCATGCGGCCCAGTGCCCTCCTCCGGTCCCTCGCCCTGCCGATCGGCGCCACCCTCCTCCTCACCGGCTGTAGCTCGGCACCGTCGGACCCGGCGGCGCCGAGCGCCTCCGGGCACTTCCCCGTCACCGTCACCACCTGTGATTTCGCCTCCGAGGTGAGGGCCGAGCCGCGGCGCATCGTCACCCTGAACCAGGGCGCGACCGAGGTGGCGCTCGCGCTCGGCGCGGCCGGGCGGATGGCGGGCACCGCCTACCTCGACGATGCGGTCGCGCCGCGCTTCCAGGCCGAGTACGCGAAGATCCCGGTGCTGGCCGCGAAGTACCCGACGCAGGAGAAGATGCTCTCGGTACGGCCGGACCTGGTCTACGCCTCGTACAACTCCGCGTTCAGCGAGAAGAACGCCGGCGATCGCGCGAAGCTGCAGGGGCAGGGCATCGCCACCCTGCTCGCCCCTGCGGGCTGCGCGCGCAAGCCCGACCGCGCCTCGTGGGACCTGATCTGGGACGAGCTCACCGCCGCGGGCACGGCCTTCGGGACCGACGCCGCGGCGCGGAAGCTGATCGCGGAGCAGAAGGCGGAACTGCGCAGCCCCATGCTGAAGGACGCGGCCAAGGGGCAACGGATCTTCTGGTGGGACTACGGCAGCGCCAACCTGTTCGTCGGCGCCGGCAAGGGCACCCCGCAGCTGGTGATCGAGTCCGTCGGCGGCGTGAACGTCTTCGCGCACCTGCCCGGTAACTGGGCCGACGTCTCGCTGGAGAACGTGGTCGGTTCGAATCCGGACGTCATCGTGGTCGCGGACGCGATCGGCAATCCCGCGCAGGAGCGGATCGACCAGGCACGCAGGGATCCGGCGCTGAGCCAGCTGCGCGCCGTCCGCGAGAACCGCTTCGTCGTCGTCCCGTTCTCGGAGACCACGTCCGGCGTCCGGCTGCTCGACGGTGCCCGTCGCGTCGCCGACGGCATCCGGTCGCTCCCGTGACGGCGATCCTCGTCGGCATGTCCGCGGGCGTCGCCCCGGACGAGCTCACCGCGCTGGCCCGCGAGGCCGCCGCGGAGCCCGCGTTCCTGCAGGTCCACGACCCCGCGTTGGTCGACGTCCTGACCGCGGTGGCCGACCGCGGCGCCTCGGACGTCCTGCTCATCGGCGCGGGATGGGCGCAGCCCGGCCCGAAGCGGTCCTGGTTGCGCCGGGTCGCCGCGCACTGGCTCCGGGGCTACGACGGTGCGCCGACCATCCGGCTCTCCCCGCAACTGCTCGACGCACCCGACCCTGGCCTGCTCGCCGCCGCGATCGCCGCGGGCGGGCCGCCTATGACGGCGGACGCGGCCCCACTGCACTCAGCGGCGTGGGAGGACGTGCCGCGGCACCGGCATCAGGTGCTGATCTGCCGCGGGCCGCGCTGTTCGGCGCTCGGTGGGTCAGCGCTGGCTGCGGCCTTCGACGCCGAACTGCGACGCGCCGGCCTCGGCGACGACGACGCGCTGGTCACCGTCACCGGCTGCCAGTTCCCCTGCAATCACGCGCCCGTGGTCACCGTGCAGCCCGACGATGCCTGGTACGGGCGGGTCACCGTCGATGACGTCCCAGGCCTCGTCGAATCGCACCTGCTCGGCGACGAGCCCGTCGCCGGCCTCACCCTGCCCCGGCACCGCTCCCCGGCCCTCCGGTCCGCGGAATATTCGGACCGTGGTCCGGAGTTGTAGCGGCCATGAAGAAGATCGGCTTCCTGTCCTTCGGCCACTGGTCGGATTCGCCCGGCTCCCGCACCCGCACCGCGGCCGACGTCCTGCACCAGTCGATCGATCTCGCCGTGGCCGCGGAGGAGGTGGGCGCCGACGGCGCCTACTTCCGCGTGCACCACTTCGCCCGGCAGCTGGGCTCGCCCTTCCCGTTGCTCGCCGCGGTCGGCGCAAGGACCTCGCGGATCGAGATCGGCACCGGCGTCATCGATATGCGGTACGAGAATCCGCTGTACATGGCCGAAGACGCCGGCGCCGCCGACCTCATCGCCGGCGAGCGGCTGCAGCTCGGCGTGAGCCGCGGATCGCCCGAGCAGGTGATCGAGGGCTACAAGTACTTCGGCTACCAGCCGGCCGAGGGTAGGACCGACGCCGAGATGGGCCGCGAGCACACCGAGGTCCTGCTCAAAGTGCTCGAGGGCGGCGGCTTCGCCCAGCCGAACCCGCGCCCGATGTTCCCCAACCCGCCGGGGCTGCTCCGAGTGGAGCCGCACTCCCCGACGCTCCGGAACCGGATCTGGTGGGGCGCCGCGTCCGACGCGACCGCGGAGTGGGCCGCGAAGCTCGGCATGAACCTGATGAGCTCGACGCTCAAGACCGACGAGTCGGGCGAGCCCTTCCACGTGCAGCAGGCGACGCAGATCCGGAAGTTCCGCGAGGCGTGGGCCGAGGCGGGGCACGATCACGCGCCGCGGGTCTCGGTGAGCCGCAGCATCATGCCGATCATCGACGACGAGAGCCGCGCCTACTTCGGCCACGAGCGCTCCGGCGACGACCAGTTCGGTGTCATCGACGACTTCCGCGCCGTCTTCGGCCGCACCTACGCCGGGGAGCCGGACGAACTCGTCGAGCAGCTCCGCGACGACGAGGCCATCGCCGAGGCCGACACCCTGCTGGTGACGGTGCCGAATCAGCTGGGCGTGGAGTACAACACCCGCCTGCTCGAATCCCTGGTCAAAGACGTGGCACCCGCCCTCGGCTGGCGCTGACTGCTACGCGGCGATCCGGTACCGCATCAGCACCCGCGTGAAGCCGTTCAGCACCGACGTGGTGTCCATGACGTACTCGAATCCCGCGCGCTCGAAGAGCGCGCGGGTGCCGACGTAGGCCATCGTCAGGTCGACCTTCGCGCCCCGGTTATCGACGGGGTACGCCTCGATCACGGAGGCACCGTTCGCCCGCGCGAACTCGACGGCGCCGGCGACCAACTCGTGACTGATCCCCTGCTTGCGGTGGCCGGGCCGCACCCGCACGCACCACAGTGACCACGGGTCCTCGTGATCGTCCACCTGTGGGATCCGCCGGTTGGTCGCGAAGCTCGTGTCCGAGCGCGGATGGATCGCCGCCCAGCCGACGGGTTCGGCACCGTCGTAGGCGAGGACGCCGGGCGGCGGATCCTCCGCACACAGCCCCTTGACCCGCTCGAAGCGCTCCGGCCCCCGCAGCGCCTGGTTCTCCTTCGAGCCGATGCGGTAGGAGAGGCAGAAGCAGTTGCTGGAGGTCTGCTTCTTGGGGCCCAGCACCGTCGCCACGTCCTCGAAGACACTCGCCGGCCTGACCTCGATTCCGCTCACCCGAGAGAGGCTAACTCAGCGGGCGGTCCAGCGATCCTCGATCCGGCCGAACCGCCAGATCAATAGCGCCGCAGCCCAGACCGCGACGAACAGCCCGACGATGACGAAGCCCGCGTAGTCCAGGTCGATCGACGCGACCCAGGCGAGCGGCCCGGACTCGACGTGCGCCCGCTCGGCCAACACGCCGAGCAGTTCGACGGTGCCGATCGCCAAGGCGACGGCGACGGAGAGCGAAGTGATGGTGATGTTGTAGTAGACCTTGCGGACCGGCTTGGCGAAGGCCCAGCCGTAGGCGGCGTTCATGAAGACGCCGTCGATGGTGTCCAGCAGCGACATCCCCGCCGCGAACAGCACCGGCAGCACGAGGATGCAGTAGAAGGGCAGGGTGAACGCGGCCATGCCGCCCGCGAGGACGAGCAGGCCCACCTCGGTCGCGGTGTCGAAGCCGAGGCCGAACAGCACCCCGATCGGGTAGATGTGCCAGGGCTTACGGACCGAGCCGGAGACGCCGCGCAGCAGGCGGCTCATGAAGCCGCGCTCGTTCAGCCGGCCCTCGAGCTCCGCCTCGTCGTAGCGCCCGGAGCGCATGTCCCGGAAGACCTTCACGATGCCGATGAGCACCACCAGGTTGATGATGCCGAGGATCCACAGGAAGACCCCGGAGACGGAGGTACCGATGAAGCCGAGCACGGTCTGCATCGTCGAGTTCTCGTCCTCGACGGGGCCGGCGAGGGCACGGACGCCGAACGCGAGCAGCGCTGCAAGACCGAAGACGACGGTCGAGTGCCCGAGCGAGAACCAGAACCCCACCGAGAGCGGCCTACGCGGGTTGCGCTCCCCTGCAGCCATCAGCCCCTCCCGGTCGGCCAGCAGCTTGCGCGTGGTGTTGTCGATCGCGGCGATGTGATCGGCGTCGAAGGCGTGCCGCAGCCCGAAGGTGTAGGCCAACAGGCCGATGCCGATGGTGAACTCGCCGCCGTTGCCGATCCGGTAGTGGCCGGGCGCGATCAGCAGGACGAGGGCGCCGAAACCGATGACGTGCAGCGCGATCACGGTCGCGGACATGCCGAACAGTGATCGCCGGTCTCCGGGCCCGAGGGCGGCCCAGGCCGTGCGCAGACGGTGCGCGTTGCTCGCGTCGGTCATGGATTCCACCCTCAGTACTTTCGCAGGTTCATGGGCGCCTGTCCCGTCCACCGGGAACGGAGCAGCGCGGTGATCGTGTCGAGCAGGCCCGCCAGCTCGGCCGTGTCGTCACCGAGGCAGCGCAGGACGAATCCCGGCCCGGCGAGTGCGGTCAGCCCACTTCGGACGGTGCCGGCGGTCTCGGTCAGCGCGTGCACCTCGTCGAGCAGTGCCTCGTCGATCCGCGGGTCGACGGCGGTGAGCGAACCGACGTGCGTGTGCCCGTCGAGGAAGCCGATGCCGGACGGATCCGCCCTGCCCGGCTCGATGAGCAGGTTGTCGACGGCGAGCAGCGCACCGCCGCGGTGGATCTCGGTGCGCATCCGCAACTCGTCGTAGCGGAATCGCGCCCCGTCGGGCGACCAGCCGGGGGTGACGATCTCGGCGAGAACGAGCGACGCCGATTCGTCCAGATCGACGGTGCAGGTCTGCCGGTAGGTGGCCTCGCGGTAGAGGATCAGCGCATCGGGCACGTACTCGAGGACGGCACCGGCGCCGAGACGAATCCGCATGTGCTGCGCGGCGGCGCCGTCGGGCGTCCGGTAGACCTTCGTCGCCGACTGCGTCGTCACCAGCACGTGGGCGCCGGCCTCCAGGTCGATGTCGATGGCGTACGTGTCGCCGCGCAGGCACCCTCCTCCGGGGTTGACCACGTGGTAGGTGACCTGGCCGGAGTCGTCGAGGTACATCGGCCGCAGGGTCTGCAGCGTGCCCGCGTGCCGCTGGGCCACGGCGACGGTGCGCCGACCTCGCGGCGCGAGGGTCAGGGCGAGTTCGCCGGTGAGCGCGGGCTCGATGGCACCGTTCACGCGAGGTCGAGCATGAGGACGTCGCGCCGGATCCACTCGAGCACGCCGTCCAGGCCCTCATCGGTCTTGAGGTTCGTCATGCAGAACGGCTTCTCACCGCGGAAGACCTTCGAATCCGCGGCCATCACGGACAGGTCGGCACCCACATACGGCGCGAGGTCGGTCTTGTTGATCACGAACAGGTCCGACTTGATCATGCCCTGGCCGGCTTTGCGCGGGATCTCCTCACCCTGCGCCACGTCGATGAGATAGATCGAGAAGTCCACCAGTTCGGGGCTGAAGGTCGCCGAGAGGTTGTCGCCGCCGCTCTCGATGAAGACGATCTGCAGGTCGGGGTGCAGGGCGACGAGCCGCGCGACGGCGGCCTCGTTCATCGACGTGTCCTCGCGGATGGCGGTGTGCGGGCAGCCGCCGGTCTCGATCCCGACGATGCGGTCGCCGGGCAGGACGCTGTTGCGCGCCAGGATCTTCGCGTCCTCGGTGGTGTAGATGTCGTTGGTGATCGCGGCCATCGACACCTCGTCGGCGAGGTGCCGGGTGATCCGCTCCACCAGCTGCGTCTTGCCCGCCCCGACGGGGCCGCCGACGCCGATCCGGATCGTGGTCATGGGAACTCCTCCTAGCTCATGAACATTCGCGCCCGCTGGCGCCGGTGCCGCATCTGGGCGATCTCCAGCCCAGGGGATGCGGCGCCCAGGTCGTGGTGGGTCAGGGTCATCACGGTCGCGACGGCCTCGGCCACCACGTCGTGCATCGCACGCTGCACCCGCTGGCCTGCTGTCTGGCCGATCGGTATGGCGCGCACCGCGTTCTGCGTGAGCGAGGTGACGGCGGCGAAGAGGTGCGCCTCGATCGCGGCGGCGGGCGGTGCGCCCACCGCGTGCGCGAACAAGGCGAAGGCGACGGCCGGATGCCCGTGGCAGCGGCCCGCATCGAGCTCTGCGCGGTAGTCGGCGAGGGACGACTCGGGGGCCACGACGGTGCCGACGTCCGCGGTCCGCCGCCCGATCGTGGCCGCGGCGGTACGCACCTGTTCGGGCAGGGTGAGGGCCGCGAGGAGGCGGTCGAGCGTCCAGACGGCCTCGAGGTCGCCGAGACGCAGAGCGTCGTAGGCCATCCGGATCGCGAGGCCGTCCGTGTAGGCGAGCTGGCGGGAGACGTAGGCGTGCAGCCAGTCCGCGAAGGTCGTCTCGTCAGCGATCGTGCCGTCGGCGAGGTAGGCCTCCATCCCGAAGGAGTGGCTGAAAGCCCCCGTCGGGAGGGCGGAGTCGCTCAGTTGCAGGAGCGGCAGCAGGTACGACGGGGAGGTCGGCACGCACGTCATCAGTGCGTGTGCCCCGCGTGCCGGAAGGGCGTGGGCAGCACGCGGTCCTGCCGCGCGAAGGGCACGCCGTGGTGCGCGAGGTAGTCCTCGACCGTGTGGTCGTACTGCACCACCATCACCTCCGCGCCGTACTCGGAATCGGCGTCGAAGAACTGTGCCTGCAGGTGCCGGTTGCCGAGTCCGTGTGCGGTGCGGCCCATCTCGGTGATGCTGCGTGGCGCGATCACCAGGACGTCGGTGGCGAGCACCTGCACGGCGATGATGTTGTCCTCGTCGCGGTGCAGGATGTCTCCGTCGCGCAGGTCGCCGTCGGGTCCCGCGGGCGCGGCGAGGCGCAGCCCGATCTCGCGGTCGTGGTCGGTGCGGACCCGTTGGATCCGCTTGACCAGGTCGGCGCCCGCGAGTGGCACGCGCTCGACGTGCACGCCGTCGAGGTCGGACGGTGCCAGGTCGGCGAGGTTGCCGGTGATGGTCTCGATGATCACGTCTCGCCTTTCAGAACAGGAAGTAGCGCTGAGTCATGGGCAAGGACTCCGCGGGTTCGGAGCGGACCGGGGTCCCGTCGACGGCCACGACGTAGGTCTCGGGGTCGACGGTGATGTCCGGCGTCGCGCCGTTGTGCGGCAGGTCGCTCTTGCGGAGCGTGCGGATCCCGCGGACGGGCAGCGTGCGTTTGCGCAGGCCGAGATCGGCCGCCACGCCGGATTCGACGGCGGCGGCGGAGAGGAAGGTGATCGCCGCATCGTGCACCGCCGTGCCCATCGCTCCGAACTGCGGCCGCATGGTGCGGGGCTGCGGCGTCGGGATGGAGGCGTTGGCGTCGCCCATGAGGGCGGTGGCGATCTGGCCGCCCTTGATCACGAGGTCCGGTTTGACCCCGAAGAAGGCGGGGTTCCACAGCACGAGGTCGGCGAACTTGCCCTCCTCGACGCTGCCGACGTATTCGGCGATGCCTTGCGCGAGAGCCGGATTGATCGTGTACTTCGCGATGTACCGCTTGATCCGGGCGTTGTCGCCGGTGCCCGAGAACCGCTCCGCATCGTCGTCGAGCGGCCCGCGCTGCCGCTTCATGGTGTCGGCGAGCTGCCAAGTGCGGGTGATCACCTCGCCGACGCGGCCCATGGCCTGGGAGTCCGACGACGTGATGGAGATGATGCCCATGTCGTGCAGCACGCCCTCGGCCGCGATCGTCTCGGGACGGATCCGCGAGTCGGCGAAGGCCACGTCCTCGGGGATGTCTGCGTTGAGATGGTGGCACACCATGAGCATGTCGAGGTGCTCGACGATGGTGTTGCGGGTGAACGGCAGCGTCGGATTCGTCGACGCGGGCAACACGTTCGGGTGACCCGCAATGGCGATGATGTCGGGCGCATGACCACCGCCGGCGCCCTCGGTGTGAAAGGTGTGGATCACGCGGCCGTCGATGGCGGCCACCGTGTCCTCGAGGAAGCCGCACTCGTTGAGGGTGTCCGTGTGGATGGCGACCTGCACGTCGTACTCGTCGGCCACGCGCAGGGAGTTGTCGATGGAGGCGGTGGTCGAGCCCCAGTCCTCGTGCACCTTGAGACCGATGGCGCCGGCCCGGATCTGTTCGGCCAGTGGCTCCGTCGCGCCCCCGTGCCCCTTGCCGAGGAGGCCGATGTTCATCGGCACGCCATCGAGCGCCTGCAGCATGCGGGCGATGTGCCAGGGCCCGGGCGTCACGGTGGTCGCGTTGGTGCCGGAGGCGGGGCCGGTGCCGCCGCCGATCATGGTGGTGACCCCGGAGTTGAGCGCGGTGTCGATCTGCTGAGCACTGATGAAGTGGATGTGCGTGTCGATGCCACCCGCGGTGAGGATGCACCCCTCCCCGGCGATGATCTCGGTGGCGGCGCCGATGGTGATGGTCACCCCGTCGGCGATCTGCGGGTTGCCCGCCTTGCCGATCTTCAGGATGTGCCCGTCGCGCAGCGCCACATCGGCTTTGACGATGCCGGTGTGGTCGATGATCAGGGCGTTGGTGATGACGGTGTCGGGGATGTCGTGCTCGCGGGTGAGCACGCCGTTCTCGCCCATGCCGTCCCGGATCACCTTGCCGCCGCCGAAGACCACCTCCTCCCCGTACACCGTGTAGTCCTTCTCGACCACGGCGAAGAGCTCCGTGTCGGCGAGGCGCACGGCATCGCCGACCGTCGGGCCGTACAGGTCCGAGTACTCGCGGCGGCTCAGTTCGAAGCTCATGACGTGGTTCCGTTCCGGTCGAGCGGGCCGTTGACGCGGTTCGCGAGCCCGTGCACCTCACGGGTCCCCGCCAGGGCGACCAGGCGCACCGTCTTCCCGTCGCCGGGCTCGAACCGGACGGCGGTCCCGGACGGAATGTCCAGACGGTGCCCGTGGGCCTTCGTCCGGTCGAAGTCGAGGGCAGGGTTGACCTCGGCGAAGTGGAAGTGCGAGCCCACCTGGACGGGGCGGTCGCCCGTGTTCACGACGCGGACCGTGCGCGTGGGCCGTTCGTCGTTGCACCGGATCGGCGCGGCGGCGAGGCGGAGTTCTCCGGGGATCATCTCTCGCGCCTATCGGATCGGGTGGTGGACGGTGACGAGCTTGGTCCCGTCCGGAAAGGTGGCCTCGACCTGGACGTCGTGGATCATCTCCGGCACGCCCTCCATGACGTCGTCGCGGGTGAGGATGGTGGCGCCGTAGGCCATGAGATCTGCCACGGTGCGCCCGTCGCGGGCGCCCTCCACCAGCTCGTAGGTGATGACGGCGACGGCCTCGGGGTGGTTCAGCTTGAGACCACGGGCCTGGCGGCGGCGCGCCAGGTCCGCGGCCACCACGATGAGCAGTTTGTCCTGCTCGCGGGGCAACAGATGCATGAGAGGTAACTCAAATCGCTTGCCCCGGCGGCAGTCAAGCCGGTTCGTCAGGCGCAACAGCCTGGAAACACGAAGTTAACGTTCCCCGCTGCGCCGTGCACCCTGGCGGTCCGGCTGCGCGAGCCGGTACCGGATCAGCCGGGAGCTGTTGAGCACCACCGCGACGGACGACGCGTTGTGCAGGATCGCGGCCAGGACGGGCGAGAGCGCGCCCCCGGCACCGACGAGCAGCCCGACCGAGTTGACCGCGATGGCCATGCCGTAGTTCTGCCGGATCACGTCGACGGCCCGGCGGCCGAGATCGACGACGTCGAGGACGTTGCGCAGATCGTCTCCGGCGAGCGCCACGTCGGCGGTCTCCACCGCCACGTCGGTGCCCGCGAGCCCCATCGCGATCCCCACGTCCGCCGCGGCGAGCGCCGGCGCGTCGTTGACCCCGTCACCGACCATCGCGACCACGTGGCCCTGCGCCTGCAGGGCCCGGACGGTGGCCAGCTTGTCCTCGGGCATCACCTCGGCGCGCCAGTCGGTGATCCCGAGTTCGGCGGCGATGGCGGCGGCCGTCGCCGGATGGTCGCCCGTGAGCATGACGACGGTGCCGATCCCCGCGGCGGCGACGGCGTCCAGGGTCTCGGCGGCCTCGGGACGGACCTCGTCGCGCAGGCTGACGAGACCGGTCAGCGCACCGTCGACCGCGAGGAGCAGCGGCGTCTCGCACTCGGCGCGGAGCCGGTGGACCCACCGCTCGGCGTCGGCGTCCACGGCGACGCCGTGCTGCTCGAGGAGCGCCGGGCTGCCGAGCAGGAGCACCCGGCCGTCCGCGGCCTGCGTTCGCATGCCCAGTCCGACGATCACCTCGCACTCGGCGTGGCTCGGGATCTCGATGTGCCGTTCCTCCGTGGAACGGATGACCGCCTCCGCCAACGGATGCCGGGAGTGGATCTCGGAGCTGGCCGCGTGCGCGAGCACCTGCTCCGGGGTCCAGTCCTCGCGGAAGGAGACGACGTTCGTCACCACCGGGCGGCCGGTGGTGAGCGTGCCGGTCTTGTCGAAGACCACCGCCGTGACCGAACCGGCGGCCTCCAGGTGCGAGCCGCCCTTGATGAGGATCCCGCGGCGCGCACCGTTGCCGATCGCTCCGCTGATCGCGGTGGGGGTCGACAGTCCCACGGCGCACGGGCACGCGATGAGCAGCATCGTCATCGCCCGGCGCAGGTCGCGGGTGAGCAGCAGTGTGGCCCCGGACAGGAGGAAGGATGCGGGGACGAATCGGCGGGAGAAGTTGTCGCCCACGGTCTGGATCGGCGCCCGATCCCGCTCCGCCTCCTCGACTCGCCGGATGATGCGGCCGATCGCCGTGTCGGCGCCGACGGCCGTGGCACGCACGACGAGCCGTCCGGAGACGACGACCGCGCCGGCGTGCACGGTCGCACCGGGTTCGACGGTGACGGGAAGGGTCTCCCCCGTCAGCGCCGCCTGGTCGACGACGGCGAGCCCCTCGACGACGAGCCCGTCCACCGGCACCGCCACGTGGTCGTGCACGATGACCAGATCGCCGACCGCGAGCGTATCGATCGGCACCTGCACCTCGGCACCGTCGAGGCGCAACCAGGCCGTGTCGGTGTTCCCCCGCAGCAGGTCCGAGATCGCGCGACGGGTGCGGCGCAGCGTGAGGTCCTGCAGGAACTCGCCGATGTTGAGCAGCCACAGCACGGTCAGCGCGACGACGTTCTCGCGGAGGAGCAGGCTCGCGATCGTGGCCGCGGAGACCAGCGCATCGGTTCCGGCCCGGCCGCCGCGCAGCGAACGCAGCGCCCCGCGCAGGAAGGGATAGCCGGTGAAGATGGTGATCGCCGTGGCCGCGGTGCGCGTTCCCGGGCCGAGAAGCGGCGGCCTGCGGAAGGCGTACCGTCGAACGCCGAGCAGCACCAACGCGGCCGCTCCCAGGCCCATCCGGACCAGGTCAGCGTTCGTCACGTCCGCCGCGTGCGGGGTGTGGCGGACGACGAGCGCGGTATCGGCGACGAGTCCCTCCGCAGCCGCGGCGGTGAGCTGCGCCGGATCGACGTCACTGCGGTGCCAGACCACCAGCGAGCCGGTGCGGCTGTAGGCGTGCGCCGCCCGCACCCCCGGGATCGCGAGCACGGCATCCTCGACGGCGATGCATCGCTGCGGGGACGCCCCGACGAGATCGTCGAGAACCAGACGGACGCGCCCCGCGGCGCGGGAGACGATCCTGCCCGCCGGCTCGGACAGACTGGTCATCAGTGGTCGTGATCGTGCGCCACGGCGGTCGCCGGCGGGGTCGATTCCTCGCCGATGCGCTCCTTGGCCTCGGCCAGGATGTCCGCGGCGTTCAGCCGCACGTTCTCGGCGACCTCCTCGGCCTTACGGCTTCCCTTGAGTCCCAGCGCGGTCGCGGCGACGGCCCCCTCGCGGAGCGGCGCCTTGGCCAGCGCCCGCTTGGTCGCGTCGTACGCCGCGGCGCCGACGAGGCCGGTCACGAGCGCGGAGCCCGCCTTCAGGAAGAGGGCCTGTACCGCCATCGGAATTCCCTTCGTCGGACGGCGCACCGTCTATCGAACATCATTTCCAACAGGGTACCGCGCTCGGACGGGACGGCGAAAGCGTTGGGCCCAACTCGACCGGTACGGGCGTGCCCGCCGTCCCGCGCGGCAGTATCAGCCCTGCTCGACCTTCACCGCCAGCACCGGGCAGGTGGCGTCGAGCAGGATCCGCTGCGCAGACGAGCCGAACAGCAGCTTGCCGGTCGCCGTGCGGTGCTTGATCCCGATCACGAGCACCGAGGCGTTGAGCGCGGTCGCGGCGTCGACCACCCCGCCCACCGGGTCCTTCTCGAACTCCTTCGGGTGTTGGATCGCGACGTCGAGGCCGCGGGCCGTGCCGGCCGCGACATCGGGGTCGGCACCGTCGAGGACGAAGACGACGAGCGGCTCCTGCCTGCGCTCCGCTTCCGCGTAGGCGGCGTCGAGCGCGGCGGCACTCTCCGGGGTGGTCGAGTGGGCGACGAGAACGGTCATGGAATCACACATCCTTCTGGGTACGGGAGCGGACGATCTGGCGCGCCTTGAGCAGGAGCACGAGGATCAGGAGGCTGTACAGGGCGATCGCGATCGGCGAGTGGACGAACACCGCGTAGTTCCCGTTGGACGAGAGCAGGGCGTCGCGCATGCTGGTCTCGGCGAGCGGCCCGAGGACCATGCCGATGAGCAGCGGGGCGATCGGCACGTCGTACCGCTTGAAGGCGAAGGCCAGCAGGCCGATCGCGAGGAACAGCAGCAGGTCGAACATCGACGGGGCGGTGGCGTAGATGCCGAGCCCGCAGAAGACCACGATGCTGCCGTACAGGTACGGCGCCGGAATGAGCAGCAACTTCGCCCACAGCTGCGCGAACGGCAGGTTGATGATCAGCAGCACCACCATGGCGAGGAAGAAGCTGGCGAGCAGCGCCCACACCAGGTCCGGCGAGTTGTCGAACAGTAGCGGCCCGGGCTGCAGGCCGTACTGCCGGAACGCGGCGAGCATGATGGCGGCGGTCGCCGACACCGGCAGGCCGAGCGACAGGAGCGCGCCCATCGCCATGCCGGTGGTCGAGTTGCCGGCCGCCTCGGGCGCGGCCAGGCCGCGGATCGCGCCCTTGCCGAACATCGGGAACTTGCGGCGCCGGTCGAGGCGACGCTCCACGTCGTAGGCGAGGAAGGTGGGAACCTCCGAGCCGCCGACGGGGATGACGCCGAAGGGCAGGCCGATCGCGGTGCCGCGCCCCCACGCCGGCAGGGCCTCGACGAACTCCGCCTTGGACAGCCAGGCGCGGCCGGCCTTGGCGCCGAGGGCGGCGGGTTTGGTGTCCCGGCGGAAGCGGCCGGCGACCATCAGGATCTCACCCAGGGCGAGCATGCCGACGGCCACGATCACCAGGGAGATGCCGTCGAAGAGGTTCGAGGAGCCGAACGTGAAGCGTTCCGTGCCTGAGATCTCGTCGATGCCGACCGTCGCGAACATCAGGCCCAGCACCAGCGAGGTCAGGCCCTTGAGGACGGACTCGGAGACCACCGACGAGATGGCGCCGAAGGCCAGGAGCGAGAGCGCGAAGTACTCGGCAGGGCCGAACTTGGTGGAGACCTCCGCCATGAACGGCGCCAGGAAGACCACGAGGATCGAAGCTATGGTGCCGCCGATGAACGCGCCGATCGCCGCGGTGGCCAGCGCCTGGGGCGCTCGGCCCGCCTTCGCCATCTGATGGCCCTCGAAGGTCGACGCGATCGACGACGCCTGCCCGGGCGTGTTCATCAGGATCGCCATCGTGGAGTCACCGAACAGGCCGCCGAAGTACACACCGGAGAACAGGATGAACGCGGCGGTGGGGTCGAGCGCGAAGGTCATCGGGAGCAGCAGCGCCACCGCCATCGACGAGCCGAGGCCGGGGAGGACGCCGACGGCAGTGCCGAGGAGGCAGCCGATCACCACCCACATCAGGTTCGTCGGCGACAACGCACCGCCGAACCCGCTCAGTAGAAGTCCGAATTGCTCCATGGTTCACAGACCTCCCAGAATTCCGGACGGGAGCGGCACATCCAGCAGGACGCCGAAGATGAGGAAGACGAGACTCGACAGGAGCAGACCCACCGAGATGTCGAACAGCGGACGCCCGCTGTCGAAGGCGCGGGTCACGCACCAGAACAGCAGCGCCGCGGCGAGGATCCAGCCGAGCACGGGCAGCAGCACCGCGAACGCGAGCAGTCCGCCGATGATCCAGCCCGCCGACACCCAGTCGGTGTAGGTGCGGTGGGTCCTCTCCTCCCGGGCGAGCTCGTCGGGCTCGCGCAGGTAGTGCACAGCAAGCCCGACCGCGAGGGCGTAGCCCACGACGGCGAGGACCCACGGGAAGAAGGTGGGGCCCGGACTGTCTTTGGACTGAACGGTCATCGTGACGTTGCCGATCACCACGAGGGTGCTCGCCACGGCGAGGATGGCGGGAACGATCAGTGCGCCGCGCCCGCTGCCGATGCCCGACGGTGCCGCCGCCGCGGTGGCGTTTCCGTGCGTGGTCATTTGCCCAGCTCCTTGTACAGTTCTGCGATCACGCGGTCCTGCTCGGTGATGAAGGTGGCCAGTTCGGGTCCCTCGAGCCAGGCGGGCGTCCACTTGTTGTTCTTCTCGGCGTCCTTCCACTCGGGCGTCTGCACCACCTCGTGGAAGACGTCACGGATGGTCTTCGCATCGGCTTCACTCGTACCCGGGGGCGTCCACAGTGCGCGCCAGTTGGCCAGCGTCACATCGAATCCCGACTGCACCAGCGTGGGCGTGTCCACCCCGGGGACCGGTTCCTTCGAGGCGATGGCGAGGGCGCGGAGCCGACCCGACTGGACCTGGTCGATGAGATCGGCGTAGCCGGAGAACGCCGCCGCAGCGGTGTGGGTGACCAGTGCCTGCGCCACCTCACCGCCGCCCGCCTTGGGGATGTAGGTGGTCTGCGCCGGGTTGATGCCCGCGGCCTTGGCGAACTGCGCCATCACCAGCTGGTCGAAGCTGCCGCCGCCGGTGAACGCGATCGCCTTCGGGTTCTGCTTCCACGCGGCCACGAGGTCCGCGACACTCTTGTACGGGGAATCCGCGGGAACCACGAGGAGGTCGTACTCCTCGAAGAGCCGCGCGATGGGGGTGACATCGGTGATCTTCACCGCGGACTTCGTCTGTTGGACGCCGGCGACGAGGCCTGTGCCACCGACCATCACGACATCGCCGCGGCCCTCCATCGAGTGCAGCCGCGCCAGCCCGATGGTGCCGGCGGCCCCCGGTACGTTCACCACCTGAACGTTCGTGGCGATCTTCTTGTCCCGCATGATCGCCTGCGCCTCGCGCATGACGAGGTCCCAACCGCCGCCCGCGCCGGCGGGCGCGATCAGCGTGGCCTTGTTGCGGATATCGGCGGAGAGCCCGCCACGCTGGAAGGAGTAGTACACCGCGGTGGAGACCACCACGGCGGCGATGATCGCATAGATCGCCAGGGCGATGATGTTCCTTTGCCCCGGTGGGGCTTTCGCCTGCCCCGCGTCGTCCGAGCCGTCCACGAATCCGACCTCCTCGTCGAGCTGATGAGAACGCCAGACTAACGCCGCACCTACGACGTCTTACCGGAACAGAAAATATTGGTAAAGAACAGAACGCGCAAAACGCGCGGAAGTCGGACGGACAACCGAAGCCCTTGTCGGACAGGTCATCCGGTACGGCGGTCGAGCCAGTACTCCACGTCGAGTTCGCGGGCGTCGGCCACTGCCGAGGCCTGGCAGCCGAAGCCCACCACCGCGCGGCCGTCGTCGAGCAGCACGGAGCCGAGGGTCATCGGCGCCGGCAATCGGGTGAGGAAGGTCCCCAGTGCCGCGGGTGCGAGCCGCCAGAGCTCGCCGCGGATCGCGCGGCCGTCCCCGTCGTCGTGCACCAGGCCCGGCTTCGGCGGCACCGTCGCGAGTTCCACCAGCCGGTACTCCGGCACGGTCCGGATCTCCCCCGCCCAGTAGGCCCCGAGCGAGGTCAGTTCGTGCTCGAGCGGCTGCCCCCGCAAGTGCGCTCCGAAGACGGCCAGCTCGACCGCGCCGGCGGGACCGAGGGTCCACGGCGGCACCGGCGGCGCGCCGGTGATGCGGCCGGCCAGGTCGAGCGCGACCCCGTCGTGGCCCGCGGGAGCCAGCACCGTGATCCCGAACTGCGCTCCATCGGCGGTCTCGCCCGCGGGCACCGCGACGCCGCACAGGTCGAGGAGGTTGCAGAAGTTCGTGTACGTGCCCAGCTCCGCGTTCACCCCGACCGGGTCGGCGGCGACCTCGGCGAGCGTGGGGTGCCGCGGTGCGGTGGGCACCATCAGGCCGGCGAAGCCGTCGAACAGCGCGGCGGCCCGCGCGGCGATGGCGCGCAGGTCCGCCTGGTCGGAGGCCAGACGGTGCGCGGGCAACTCCCCCGCGGCCCGGACGATGGCGGCCACCGTGGGGTCCAGTCCGGCGTCGTCGCCGGCGGCGGTGATGAACTCCCCGACGGCGCTGTACCGCTCGGCGACGAGGGCACCGTCGTAGAGCAGCTTCGCCGCGGCGAGGAGCTCGGAGATGTCGACGGGTTTGACCCGCAGTCCGGCCGCCTCGGCGCGGGCGACGGCACCGTCGAAGGCCTCGCGCCAGGCACCGGGCAGGGCCGGAAGCTCCGCCGGAACCGCGAGTGTCGCGTCCGGCGCGGCGGCGAACGGGGTGTCGGCGGCCCACCCGCGGGTGCCGGTGGTGCCCATGACCGCCATGGCGCGGTTCGCGGTGGCGACGTCGCGGGCGAAGACGGTGACGCAGTCGTAGGACGCGCAGGCGGGCACCACCCCGTCGGTGCTGACGGTGCCGATCGTGGGCTTGATCCCGACGATGCCCTGCAGGCCGGCGGGCACGCGACCCGATCCCGCGGTGTCGGTGCCGATCGCGATGTCGGCGTAGTCGAGGGCCACGGCGACGGCCGAGCCGGAGCTCGACCCGCCGGAGACATGGTCGGGCCGTCGGGAGTCCCGCACCGCGCCGTAGGGGCTGCGGGTGCCGACGAGGCCGGTGGCGAACTGATCGAGGTTCGTCTTGCCGATCACCACCGCGCCCGCGGCGCGCAGGGCCGCCACGGCGGCGGCGTCCGCCTCGGGCACGTAGGCGTAACCGGGGCACGCGGCGGTGGTGGGCAGGCCGGCCACGTCCACGTTGTCCTTGACCGCCAGGACGATTCCGGCGAGCGGCCCGCCCGCGGCGAGGGACTCCGCGTACTCGGCGGCGACCTCGGCCTCGGGGCGCAGGGCGAGGAAGATCTCGGGCCGGTCGTCGGCGGCGATGCGCCGGTAGGTGTCGGCGATGCGGGTCATGCTGCGCTCCTCGTGAATTCGCCGGCGGCCGCCCAGCGGCCGCGTTCCTCGTCGCGGGCGATCTCCATCGCCGACCGCACCCGGGCGATGTCGTCGGCCTCGCGCGCCAGGAAGGCGCGGTGCGCCGAGAGGGAGAAGGACCCGGGCGTGATGTCGACGGTGCCGCGGCCGGCGGCGGTGTCGGCGCGCAGGTCCGCGAGCTCCTCGGTGCTGACGGGGTACCAGCTGATCCGGTCGAAGTGCCGCAGCAGCCAAGGATGTTCGGGTTCGAAGCCGCCGGCGGCGTGCGGGTGGCGGTGGTTCCACACCTGCGTGGTGCGGCCGACGAACTGGTACCCGCCGGGGCCCTCCATGCCGTAGATGCACAGGTAGGCACCGCCGATGCCGACCGCGTTCTCGGGCGTCCAGGTTCGCGCAGGGTTGTACTTGGTGGTCACCAGACGATGCCGCGGGTCCAGCGGAACCGCCACGGGCGCACCGAGGTACACGTCGCCGAGGCCGAGCACGAGATAGGAGGCGTCGAAGACGATCCGGTGCACGTCCTCGACCGAGCCGAGGCCGTTCATGCGGCGGATGAACTCGATGTTCCACGGGCACCAGGGCGCATCGCCGCGCACGCCGAGGACGTACCGCTCGATCGCCTCGCGGGTGCTCGGGTCGTCCCAGGACAGCGGCAGCGAGACGGTGCGGCTCGGCACGATCATGTCGTCGGCGGCGGGCAGCTGCGACTCCGCCTCCCGGATCCAGTCCAGGACGGCGGGCTGGCGCAGCGCGGTGGGGTCGAACTTCACCTGCAGGCTGCGCACACCTGCGGTGAGATCGACCAGGCCGCGCGGTGATTCGGCACGCAGCCGCTGCTCCAGGGCGTGAACGCGCGCCCGCGACTCCAGGTCCAGGGTCATGGCGCCGTATTCGACCAGGATGTTGTCGTCCCCGGAGCGGCGGTAGGTCACGGTGGTCTCGCCGTCCGCGGTCGTCGACCGGGCGAGGACGCCGTCGTCGGGGTCGCCACCGGCGGATAGCACGACGGGCAGGTTCGCGCGGCGGGCGGTACCGAAGTCCCCGGGCGAGGCCGCGGCGGCGGCGCGGACGGGGACGAAACGCACGCCGTCGCCGGGACGGAGCTGCCCCAGCTTCCACCGGTCGGCGGCGGTGACGGTAACGGGGCAGACGAAGCCGCCCAGGCTCGGTCCGTCGGGGCCGAGCAGGATCGGGGTGTCGCCGGTGAAGTCCAGCGCGCCCACGGAGTACGCGTTGTCGTGGATGTTCGACGGGTGCAAGCCGGCCTCTCCGCCGTCGGCGCGCGCCCACTCGGGTTTGGGGCCGATGAGCCGGACACCGGTGCGGTCCGAGTTGAAGTGCACCTCGTACGCGGTCTCGTAGAGGGTCGCGATGTCGGCGTCGGTGAAGTACTCGGGTGCGGAATGCGGACCGACCGTGACTGCCAGCTGCCACTGGGTGGTGAACGCGGGCACCTCGTCGTCGAGGATGCGGCGCGGCGGCACCGCGGGCTCGGGGCCGATCGGCAGTTCGTCACCGGCGGCGAGGATCCGGCCGTCGTGGCCGCCGAACCTGCCCAGCGTGAATGTGGCGGCGCTGCCCAGGTAGTCGGGCACCACCACGCCGCCGCGCACGGCGAGGTAGACCCGCATACCGAGCGAGCCGGTCCCGCCGACGGCGAGCTGCTGGCCCGGCAGGAGCTCGACCGGCGCCCAGGCGGGGACGGGCGTCCCGTCGACGGTGACCGTGACGGGGGCGCCGGTGATCGCGACGGTGGTGGCCTCGTCGACGGTGACGGCGAGCCCGCCGAGGGTGCACTCGAATCCCGGTGCGCCCTCGTCGTTGCCGACGGCGAGGTTGGCGAGCCGGAAGGAGAGGTCGTCCATGGGTCCGGACGGCGGCACCCCGATCGACCAATAGCCGGCGCGGCCGGGCCAGTCCTGGACGGTGGTCATGGGGCCGGGGCGGACGACGGTGAGGGTGCTCATGCTGCGGCCTCCGAGATCTCGAGTTCGACGGCGGTGGGGTCGAAGCCGTTGCACGGGTTGTTGATCTGCGGGCAGTTGGAGATCAGGACCAGGGTGTCGATCTCGGCGCGCAGCACCACCTTCTTCCCCGGGGCGGAGAGCCCGTCGACGATGCCGAGCGTGCCGTCGGGATCGACGGGGACGTACATGTAGAAGTTGACGTTGCCCACCAGGTCCCGCTTGCCCAGGCCGTGCCGGCTGCCCTCGATGAGGAAGTTCTCGACGCAGGCGTGCTGGTGCTTGGTGTGGTGGCCGTAGCGGAGCGTGTTGGACTCCTGCGAGCAGGCGCCGCCGAGGGTGTCGTGGTGCCCGACCTCGTCGTCGACGATGGTCATCATCGGGCGCGATTCCTGGTCGCGGATCACGGTTCCCGTGCCCAGGAAGATGTTGCCCTGGCCGAGGATCGTCTGCTGCGCGCTGTACCGGATGCCGTGGTCGTGCGCGCCGTAGAAGAGGGTGTCCACGGCCTGGTTGCCGTGCAGGTCGGTCATAGTGAGGGTGTGGCCGGCGGGGACGATGCCTGACCAGGGCGCCCGCGGGGTGACGGTGGCGATCATGTTCAGTCCTCAGTTCTGCGGTGGGCGATCAGTGCGCGGCGCGGTGGGCGTCCTCGGAGTTCGCCACGGCGCGCTGGTATTCGGGTTCGGTGTCGGAGTCAGTGATCAGGTCGGCCAGGTCGTGGTCGGCGCGCCAGGCCAGCACCTCGAGCAGGCCCGTGTCGAAGGTCGGCGACGGGTCGAGCGGGTGGGCGGTGTTCGCGACGGCGACGACGCACGGCAGATGCAGCACCAGCTCCACCGCCTTCCCCGGGCCCGCACTGCCGGTGGAGGCGAGGGCACCGTCGGCGGTCACGGCGACGCCGTGGAAGAACGAGACCGACGGGGCCACATCGGTGGGCGCGAGCCCGTGCTTGGCGGCGGCAAGAACGAGCAGCTCGCGACCCGCCGGGCTGGCAGAATGCGCTTCGCCCGCTCCGTATTTGGCGGTGTTGGTGGCGAGCGTCGTGGTGCCGCACAGGGCGTCGTGGTGACCGGAGCCGTCGGCGACGACGGTAGCGAGCACGCGCCCCTGGTCGGAGAGCAGCGGGTGCCCCGCACCGAGGTAGGCCTGCCAGGGCACCTTGACGGTGTCGGCCACGTTGAGCCGCTCCCAGGGTGCGTCGGCGCGCCAGAGGAGGATGTTCGCGCAGGCGGTACCGGTGACGTCGGTCAGGCGGAGGCGGGTGCCGCGGGCCAGCACCTTGCTCGTGTAGCGGCCTCCCGGAACGGTCTCCGCCCAGGTGAGCTCGTCGGCGCGGACCCCGGCGGGCGGGTCGGGCCAGGCGGTCGCGGGCACCGTCGGCATGCCCTCGACGCGGGTGTCGGCCTGGGCGCGGGCGTGGTCGCGGGCGCCCTGGGTGGTGGCGGTGGTCTCGGCGATGGCGGTCACGTCAGATGCCTTTCGGAGCGGAGAGGTTCGGGAGGACGGGGGTGACGGGGCGGGGGTGCGCGCGGTGGGGGAAGCAGGCGATGCCCGCGATGACGGCCACCGCGACGGTGATCGGGCCGGCCCACTGCAGCAGCGGGGATTGGCCTGCAGGGTCGTAGATCTCAGCCCGCGGCCAGGCGAGGTTGACCACCATCGCCCCGCCGTACAGCACGGCGGCCACGTTGATCGGCAGGCCCCAGCGACCGAGGCTGAAGACCGGCTTCCCGTCGGCGTCGCGGACCTGCGCACCGTGCGGCCACCCGCGGAGGCGCTGGTAGAGCATGGGCACCGTCACCGACAGGTAGGCGAGGTAGATCAGGACGATGCAGACGCTGGCGAGGGTCGCGAAGATCGCGGGGTTGCCCACGTTCACCAGCAGGACCGCGACGCACAGCACTCCGATGAGCACCGACGGCGCGACGGGCGCCTGGGTGCGCGGGTTCACGCGGGAGAGCTGCTCCGAGAACGGGAGCCGGTGGTCGCGTGCCATCGAGAAGATGAGGCGGCTGCACGCGGTCTGGATCGCGAGGGTGCAGATGAAGACGGCCACGGCCACGTCGACCAGGAGGACCTTGCCCCAGAACGAGCCCAGGACCGACTGGAGGACGTAGGGCAGGCCGCCGGCGGCGAGCTCCTCCCCCAGCGTCGGTGCGGCCATGAGGGCGGTGATCAGCATGAGGCCGCCGCCGACCGCCGAGGCGGTGAGCGCGAATCGGATGGTGCGCGGCGCGACCCGCCGCGGGTTGACGGTCTCCTCCGCGAGCTCGCCGGCCGAGCCGAAGCCCACCATCACATAGGCGGCCATGAGGCCCGAGACGATGAAGGCGCCGAGGTAGCCGCCGGATCCCGACGATGTCACGTGGGTGGTGTCGAAGACGACGTCCGGGCCGCGCCGGGCGTGCATGGCGAGGGCGCCGATCACGGCGGCCACGCCGACGAGTTCGCAGGTGACGCCGATGGCGTTGATCCGGCTCATCCAGTGCACGCCGATGCAGTTGATCGTGGTGGTGACAACGAGGAGCACGGTGCCGAGCAGAACGGCGTTGGCGGCGCCGCTGGGGCTGGTGAGGGAGGCGTCGTCGCCGATGATCTGGAATCCCGACCAGACGGTGGGGAGAACCACCTGCAGGGCGATCGCGGCGGCGGCGGCCGTGACGATCTGCGCGAGGATCATGAACCAGCCGCCGAACCAGCCGACCACCTCGCCGCCGAGGCGCCGCGACCACTGGTAGATCGCGCCGGAGATCGGGTAGCGGGCGGCCATCTCGGCGAAGCACAGCGCCACGAGGAACTGGCCGAGGTAGACGATCGGCCAGGTCCAGAAGAAGGCCGCACCACCGAGCGAGTAGCCGAGGCCGAACAGCTGGAAGATGGTGGTGAGGATGGATACGAACGAGAACCCGGCGGCGAACGACGCGAACGTCCCGAGCGAGCGGCGCAACTGCGGCTGGTAGCCGAGCTGGGCCAGATCGTCCGAATCATGGTGTCGGGCTTGAGTGGTTGTCATGGGCGGCTTCCCGGTCGGAGCTCTATCTGTCAGTTGATAGAAAACTCCTCTCCCGGGTCGTCCCGATTGCCCCGCGGTTGCGACTGGGAAAACCGGCGCTACGAACATGTTTCGTGGCGGGTAGCCTGGCCGCTGTGATGGAGGAGAACGACGGCGCGGAAACCGCAGGTAGACGCGGGCGTCCGCGGTCCAACGATCCGCGCCGGCCCGGGGCGACGACGATCGACGAGATCCTCGACGCCGCGGCCGAACTGTTCACCCAGCGCGGCTACGCGGCCACGTCGACCAGGCAGATCGCCGAGGCGGTGGGCATCCGTCAGGCCTCGCTGTACCACTACTTCCCCACCAAGGGCGAGATCCTGACCGCGCTGCTGGAGGCGACGGTGCAGGCACCGCTCGCGCTCGCCCGCTCCGTGGTCTCGACCGACGGCGACCCGCTCGACCGGTTGCTCCAGTTGGCCCGCGCGGATGCCGGCCAGTTGGTGGCGGCCCGCTACAACCTGGGCGCGCTGTATCACCTGCCCGAGCTGGCGGCCGACGAGTTCGCCGAGTTCCGCGCCGACCGGGCGGAGCTGGCCGCGCACTACCGGACGCTGGCAGGCGGCACCGTCGGCGATGCCGACGACCCGCGGACCCTCCTCCCCTTCCGGCTCGTTGAGTCCGTCATCGGCCTACGCTCCGACGGTGCCCTCGGCCCCGGCCCCGACGACGCCCTCGTCGACGCGATCTGCGAGGCGATCCGGCGGGTGCTGGCCTAGCTCCGCGTGTGCGCGGTCCGGGGGCCGCGACCAACGCCGGGCCGATAGATGACCATGCCGAACAGACCTTCCTGCACGAATTCGTCGGCGAGATAGCTGTCGATGTCCAGCGGACCGGCGGCGGGGTTCCGATGGAGGAATTCTCGCAGCGCCGGCGTCACCGTCTCGATGGTGAGCACGAAACTCTCGCCGCCGAGGTCGGTAATTGTGGCCCGGGACCAGCCGTCCCAGGCATCGACACCCGCCCAGTGGCGGATGCCGCAACCTTCGATCGCCTCGATGAGTACTCGGGTCGCGAGCAGCGGGAAGTCATCGCGGCCCTGCTGCCGCACAAGGGTCAGCGCGGTGCGGTAGGCGATGCCGTGGAGTTGTGCGTAGGCACGAGCGGTGCGCTTGAGGGCAGAGTTCGCAGTCATGGGTTCACCGTCCGTCCGGTGGCTGAGCCCCGCGTCCAGCGCCACCGCAGATGGGTGAGCGATTCGGTTCGCGGATCCGATGGACCTTGCCCTCATGCGCCGTCGGTGGCGACGCGGGCGCCGGACGGCTCGGGTGGCTTCGCGAGAAGCACTGCCCTGACTGTACCCGCGGACGCGCGAGGGGCGCGACCGGTTCGGTCACGCCCCTCGCGGCGAGGTGGATGATCAGTCCGTCTGGACCTCGCTGCGGTCGCCGGACCACAGGGTGTGGAAGGTGCCCGGCTTGTCGACGCGCTTGTAGGTGTGGGCGCCGAAGAAGTCGCGCTGGCCCTGGACGAGCGCGGCGGGCAGACGGTCGACGTTGAGCGAGTCGAAGTAGCTCAGCGCCGTCGCGAAGCCCGGGATCGGCACGGCGGCCTGGGTGGCGGTGATGACGACGCGGCGCCACGCGGCCTCGCCGTCGCGGATGGCCTGCGCGAAGTACGGGGCCTCCAGGAGCGTGGCGAGATTCGGATTGGTCTCGTAGGCGTCGGCGAGGACGTTGAGGAACTGGGCCCGGATGATGCAGCCGCCGCGCCAGATCTTGGCGACGGCGCCCTTGTCGATGTTCCAGCCGTACTTCTCGGCGCCGGCGATGATCGCGTCGAAACCCTGGGCGTAGGCCACCATCTTGGAGGCGTAGAGGGCCTTCGCGACGTCGTCGACAAAGCTCTCGTCCACCTGCGGGGCGCTCGGGCGGGCGATGCCCAGGGCCTGGACGGCGTCGCGCTGGTTGCGCTTGGAGGAGACGGCGCGAGCGAAGACGGCCTCCGCGACGCCGCCGACCGGCACGCCCAGGTCGAGGGCGGTCTGCACGGTCCAGACGCCGGTGCCCTTGCTGCCGGCCTGGTCGGTGACGATGTCGACGAAGGGCTTGCCGGTCTCCGCGTCGACGTGCTTGAGGATGTCGATCGTGATCTCGATGAGGTAGCTGTTGAGCGGCCCCTCGTTCCAGGTCTTGAAGATGTCCGAGATCTGCGCGGGCGTGTAGCCGGCGACGTTGCGTAGCAGGTCGTAGGCCTCGCCGATGAGCTCCATATCGGCGTACTCGATGCCGTTGTGGATCATCTTGACGAAGTGGCCGGCGCCGTCGGTGCCCACGTGGGTCACGCACGGCTCCCCCTCCGCGACCGCGGCGATCGACGCGAGGATCGGGCCCAGCGTCTCGTAGGACTCCGGGGTGCCGCCGGGCATGATCGACGGGCCCTTCAGTGCCCCCTCCTCGCCGCCGGAGATGCCGGCGCCGACGAAGTGGATGCCCGACGGTGCGATGCGCGCCTCACGCGCGATCGTGTCGTGGAAGTTCGCGTTGCCGCCGTCGACTATAATGTCGCCCGGCTCGAACCGCTCCTTGAGCTGGTCGATCACCGCGTCCGTGCCCGCGCCCGCCTGCACCATGATGATCGCGGTGCGCGGCTTGGCGAGGCTGGCGACGAAGTCGTCGATGGTCTCGGACGCCACGAAGTTCGCCTCGGGATGGTTCTTGGCGACCTCGCGGGTCTTCTCGGGCGAGCGGTTGTAGATCGCCACCGTGTTGCCCTCCCTGGACGCCAGGTTGCGGGCCAGGTTCGAGCCCATCACCGCCATCCCCACGACTCCGATGTTCGCCTTAGCATCGTTGCTGGTCATCGCCCGGTCTTCCCTCTTCCTCATGGTGGTTCACACTCGGCCCCTACGTTACGTCCCCACGCCCGACGGTGCCCCCACCTCTCTGTTCGTCGCTGGACAGACTTCGCAGAAACGACTTGTAACCTGGACCTGTGCCACAACAGTCGCCGCCAGAATCGTGGGCTTCAAGCCCCGGAAGGCGCCGCAACATGCAAGCCAACCGGTCACGTGACACCAAGCCCGAACTCCGTATCCGCAGCGCGCTACATGCCCTTGGCCTCCGCTACCGAGTCGGGATCGCCCCTGAACCGGCCCTGCGACGACGAGCCGACATCGTCTTCACCCGCGCGCGGGTCGCGGTGTTCATTGACGGGTGCTTCTGGCACGGCTGCCCCGAGCACGGCCGGTCAAGTTTCAATCACAACGCCGACTACTGGCCCGACAAGATCGCGGGGAACATTGCCCGAGACGCCGATACCACCAAGCAGCTCCAAAGTGCAGGCTGGCGCGTTCTTCGCTACTGGGAGCACGAGGACGTGAGCGCAGTCGTCGGTGACATACAGCGCTCCGTTCAGTCGAGTGTGCCCACCACCGAAACCACACGGAAGCCGTAGGCTGACGGAGAGCGCCGGGCTACCCTCTCGGTGTGGAACTGGATGATCCTGACCTCAACGACGTAGTTGCCGAGCTACGGCACCTGGACCCCGAGGGAGAACGAACCGCGCAGGTGTTGCGCGATACATTTGACCAACTCTACGATGGGGTCCGAACGACACGCTACCGCTGGGACCAGCTATTCAAGACCGAGAAGACCCATTTCGGCACACTCATCGAGATCAACCTGCAGCGCGAATTCAAATTCGCAGACGGCAACAAGCTCGACTACCAAATCGCTGGTCATGAGGTCGACGCGAAGTATAGCCAGAGAAGCGGCGGATGGATGCTCCCACCCGAGGCAGTCGGTCGGCTATGCATGGTAATAACTGCCAGCGACGTGGATTCCACCTTCTCAATTGGAATGGTCAGAGCTCGCGAAGAGTGGCTGGGCTTAGGAACGAATCGCGACGCCAAACGAACGCTGTCCGCGGAGGGCCGAACCCATATTCACTGGCTCTGCAACGACGCCGACCTCCCACCCAACGTTTTCCTCCATCTTCCAAACAAAGATATCGAGGCAATTTTTGCCCCAAAAGGCGGCACCGCGCGAATTTGTGAGCTGTTCCGCCGGGCACCGGGCAAGATCGTGAGCCGCGCCGCTGTCTGCACCGCAGCCACGCAGCTTGACCCAACGCGACGCCTACGCGGAGGACAGGGCGGCGCCCGCGATCCTCTCGCGCCCGAGGGAATCGTGGTTTTGAGCGGTGCGTACGAGTGGCAAGCCCGCGCAGCCCGACAACTTGCGCTCCCAGTGCCACGGCGCACGGAGTACGTCTCGGCGTACGTCGCGCCGGCAGACCCAGATTGGAGCGGACCAGTCGCTGTCGGGAAGGACGGCGGAGACCTAGCCTTGATGCCCGTCGATCCTGCTCACGCCAAGCCCTTCCCCACCGAGTGGTACGGCGAGCGATCCCAGCGGAGGTAGACACACCGGACATCCGCACGCTCATCCCAAACTTGTCAGGCGCGAGTGGCAAGATATCAGCATCATGAGCGAGCAACACCACGATGACCTCACGGTGGTCGAGATATGCGCAGGTGCAGGCGGGCAGAGCCTGGGCCTGCACCTCGCAGGATTCCGTCACGTGCTTGCAGTCGAACTCGACGACGACGCAGCAGCAACCCTTGCCCGGAACCTTCGACGTCTAGCAGACGATGAGGGCTTGGAACAGCCGAAGGTAGTCACCGGGGACGTTGCCGACGAGTCCGTCTGGTCGCCCGAGGAGTACCGAGGCGTCAGCCTCCTTGCCGGCGGCGTGCCATGTCCTCCGTTCTCGATCGCCGGACAGCAGAAGGGAGCGGAGGACGAGCGTGACTTGTTCGCCTGGGCGATCGAAGCAGCCGGGCGTATGCATCCCGACGCGATCCTGCTCGAGAACGTTCGCGGCCTCTCCATGCCCCGCTTCGCTGGCTACCGCCAGGCAGTCCTCGACCGACTCACTGAACTCGGATACAAGGCCGACTGGCGCCTTCTGGAAGCACGCGATTTCGGTGTTCCGCAGCTCCGGCCCAGATTCATTCTGGTTGCACTAAAGGAAGAATTTGCACCGTATTTTTCGTGGCCCGATCCAACCGCTCCCGCGCCAACAGTAGGCGAAGCGCTAAAGCCGCTCATGGCTTCCAACGGTTGGCGCGGCGCGTCCGCCTGGGCAAAGAAGGCTAACAGAATCGCGCCCACAATTGTAGGCGGCTCGAAGAAGCACGGCGGCCCAGATCTCGGTCCCACCCGGGCGAAACGAGCCTGGATGCAACTAAGCGTCGACGGGTTCGGCGTCGCGAATGACGCTCCTACCAGCGACACCCCGGCATCTCACGTGCCCAAGTTGACCAACGCCATGATCGCGCGCCTCCAAGGTTGGGACCACAAGCAATCCGAAGAGTACTACTGGGACTTCGGCCCCGCTCGCGGCAAGAAGACTGCGATCTACCGACAGATCGGCAACGCCTTCCCTCCGCCCGTTGCACGCTCAGTCGGCGAGTCCATCGCCACAGCCCTGCGCAAGGAAGGCGAGGCGAACGCTCCCACAGAACGCACCGCTCCGGAGTTCCACGACGAGGTCTACAAGGCGCTCAGAGAACGAGCTGGCTTCGTCTCCATCGCTGGCCTGCGCCGCGACCTTGGTGGAACGATGGCCGATGAAGAAATCGAGCGTCGAATCTATTTCCTCAGCCGAGACTTCGAGATCCTCACTGGATCGCGCAGCGGGCATGCCATTTACAAGCTCGGAGAGTGGCGTGCTTTTCGGGGTCAAGCAGACCACGCACGGCATCTCTCTTTCGCTGAAAGACAACTGCGAGCCAGGATCAGTTAGGATCGCCGCAAAGCGCGACGTAGATTCCGGTCACCCGACCGAGAGGAAGATTTGTGGCCCCGAATTTCTCCATTCCCAAAGGATGGTATCGCGACACAACAATTGGTCTCATCGAAGAGACGCTACCCCCGATACTTGGACCGCTCACTCCAACGACAGCCTGGCGATATGTCTATGCAATTTCGATGTGGCACCAGAAGATCGCCGGTAAGCACTATTTTCACCTAGTCGAATCCAGCGAGCTAAAGAAGGCTTCCGGAAAGGCAATGTCGGAGCGAGCGGCAAACTACCTAGCCGAAGAGCTAATAGAAAGTAACCAGTGCGACCCTTTTCAGGTGGTTAACCACATCGGAAAGGCATACAACCTCGAACGTGTACGACAAGGTCATGCGCCGAGCGATATGCGCGACCCTAACATGACCGGCACCTCGTTCGAGACCGTCCTACAAATAATCATCGAGAAGCTCTGCGACAGCAGCCCGAGCCGCACACCCGACCTGCGCACGTTGCAGGGATTTGAGTTCGCTCCGGTAGGCTACCATTCGAGACCTGATCTAGTCTTATTCACGCCACGCGACTTCCGGCTACTAATTTCCACGAAATGGACACTCCGCAAGGAGAGAATCGGCACATACCTCCACGAGTCATACTTCTACCGGAAACGGAGACCTGACCTTCAGATTGCGTTCGTCGTAAACGAGTTCCAACAGAATATCCTTCATCACCTCACCAACGACCCTCTAGTCGACCGCGTGTACCATGTAAATAAGAAGATGCTCATGGAGGTGCAATCACCCTTCGCCGAGTGGCAGGCTAAGAACCATATCTCACCGGAGGAAATACTAGGAAGCACTGCCCGCGCGAAGAGAAACCGCGACTGGATCAGACTGACAGATCAATTATTTGATCTGTCAGAATTGTTCTCCCACATCATTGCCCTCAGACAGTAAGATGCGCCATCACGTCGGCCATGCAGATTCACCATGTCGAACACCATAGAGCGACGCACACCCACATCCGGCCACCCATTGAAGGTTCGGAGTTGCATCATCGATCATCATTGGTATTCAAATACTGGATAGCGCTTCTATAACCGACTCCGTCCGGTAACCTTGCATAGCAAGAGCTACAGGAAGGCCTCAGGATGCATATCCTCACAGAGCGAAAGATGCGCTCATTCGGCGCTCAGTTCGGATACGAATTGAGCGACGGCGACCTCTTCGAGAGGTATGTTGCATACACGTACCTATACCGCTACATAAAAGGGGACGTCTCTCTCCTCGATTACGTCGTGACCGGAGGGGGTGACGATGCAGGAGTGGACATCGCCGCCATAATCGTCAATGGTGCGATAGTCACCGAGCCCGAGGCCGTTATCGAACTGCTCAACGAGGGCGAGGAAAACTCGATTCATGCGATCTATATCCAGTGCAAAACGGGAGAGAAGTACGACACCAAGCTGGTTGCAAAGTTTCTTCACGGTGTTGAAGTAATTACCAATGCGGCAGCTCGCGAGACTGCCGAAGTCCCGACGTCCCTACGTCCGACATCGGAAGCGCTAAACGCAGTACTCGACAATATCACTCGCTTCAATACACCACGCGTACAAGCTACACTGGCCTACGTAACCACCGCGGGAGAGTACCGCAATCAGAATAGCTCCAACAACTCTCAAATCGCCGCAGCAATTTCCCGGATTAGAGATTTTGATATATATCAAGATGGCATTGATTGCACTTATCATGGACATCGCGACATTCAATCCCAAGAACTTGAACGCCGCGGCCCCCAGGGGGTGGGATTTCGCTTTCCGAACCGTCAGGAGATTCCAGAGTCACCCGGGGTTGAACAGGCTCACATCGGAATAATCGCAGCAGCAGAACTTCTCAATCTTCTCAGAACAGAACAGGGTGTTCGCCCCGGCATATTCGCAGATAACGTGCGCCGCTATCAGGGCGACAGCAACCCTGTGAACAGGGACATATTTCATACGCTCGAAACCGGCCAAACGAATATATTTCCCTTTCTAAATAATGGCCTGACCGTCATAGCCCGGGAATTGACTAATGTTTCCCACCGCTTCACTGCGTCCGGATACCAAATAGTGAATGGCGGGCAAACCAGTCATCAACTCGTACGCTGGGAGAAACACCTAACTGACACGCTTCCGCCTGATCAGGTGCAGCAACGACTTCAAGAGCTGTGGATTCCCATGAAACTCATAGCAACAAAGAGCCGGGATATCCTGTCTCGGGTAACGGTTGCTACGAACTTGCAGTCGTCGATCGGCGCTGCGGAAATCCAGAGCTCCTTGCAAGCGGCGAAAGACGTTGAAACCTTCTTTGCACAATCAGGACCGGATGGACTGCGCTACGCCCGCCAGAATGGAATTGACGTCGATGACCTAGACGTCCCCCAGCTTCGGGTTGTCGCAACTCCAGAGCTCGATCGGGCAGTATCAGCATGCGTGTTCGGAGAGTCTTCCAAGTCGATTGGATCTCCAAATGAGCTCTATAGCTCAGACTCGTTTGTCTGGGCCAACCACCCTGTCGCTGTCTACTACTTCGCAGCTTGGATCATGTATCGTATTGACAGCCATTTTCGCAGGACGGTCAAAGACGGGAGGATTCAATCCATTCGTGCCGCCCGATACCATATCGCGATGATGACTGCCGTACAAGTCATACCTTCACTTATGGCGGTCTATGATAGCGACGAAGATCCTCGAAACAAGCAGAGCCTGATCTCCGCGCTCGACAGAGACGCGCGTTCTGACACCTGGAAGAAAGGGGTCGACTCCGCGGTCGAAAAATCGATACGCATCGTGCAAGATCACTTCAAGTCGATCACGAGTAACAGGTCTCTGCGAAAGGACGATGTCCGCTCACGGCGAGTACAATCCGATCTCTATGCAAAGGCTAGGATATCGACAAAATAAGTGTCGCAGACGACCCTCAAAATGGTGTTGGGCGGCACGTCGAACGGAGTGAATTCAGTCGAGTAGCTACGCGGGTAGCGCCCCCAGCTCCTGCCCACGAATCCGCTGGGAGATCACCTGCGTGATCCCATCCCCGCGCATCGACACGCCGTAGAGCGCGTCGGCGACCTCCATCGTCGGCTTTTGGTGTGTGATGACGATCAGCTGGGACTTGTCGCGCAGTTGCTCGAACAGGGAGATCAGGCGGCGCAGGTTGGTGTCGTCCAGCGCCGCTTCGACCTCGTCCATCACATAGAACGGGGACGGCCGCGCGCGGAAGATGGCGACCAGCATCGCGACTGCGGTCAGGGACTTCTCGCCACCGGAGAGCAGCGAGAGCCGCTTGACCTTCTTGCCCGGGGGCCGGGCCTCCACGTCGATACCGGTGGTCAGCATGTCGGCAGGCTCAGTCAGGATCAAGCGCCCCTCGCCACCCGGGAACAGCGTCTTGAACACCTCGACGAACTCGCGCTCCACGTCCACCCACGCCTCGGTGAACAGCTGCAGGATCTGCGCGTCCACCTCGTCGACCACGCTCAGCAGATCCTCGCGGGCCGACTTCACGTCCTCGAGCTGCGTCGAGAGGAAGGTGTAGCGCTCCTCCAGCGCCGCGAACTCCTCGAGCGCCAGCGGGTTCACCCGCCCCAACGTCGCCAGATCTTTCTCCGCGAGCTTCAGCCGCCGCTCCTGCGCCGCTCGCTCGAACGGCAGACCGACCGGCCGCACCACCGTCTCCCCGCGCTCCCGCGCCGCCTCATACTCGGAAAGCTCCAACGCCGACGGAGGCAACGGAACATCGGGCCCGTACTCAGCCACCAGATCGTCCGGCGCCATCCCGAACGACGCCACCACCTGCTCTTCGAGCTGCTCGATCCGCAGCGCCGCCTGCGCCCGCGCCACCTCGTCGCGGTGCACCGCATCCGTCAGCTGGGCCAACCGTGCGGCCAGCGACGAACTCTCCTGCCGCGCCACGTCCAGCGCCCCGGCACGCTCAGCGCGTGTCGCCTCCAACGAGTCCCGGTGCGCTGCGGCACGAGTCACCGCGCGCCCTAACCGTGACGTCACCAGCGCGGCACCCTCCGCCACGGACGCCGCCACCGCAGCCGCCGACAACCGCGCAGCAGCCGCCGCCTCGGCCCGCTCCCGCGCGGCCCGCTCAGCCGCGGCGGCCCGTCGAAGCCCCTCGGCCTTGCCCCGGACTCCGGCCGCACGCTCCTCGGCCGTCCGCCGAGCGAGCCGGGCCTCCATCTCGACCGAACGAGCCACTGCCAGCGCCGCAGCCGCCACGTCCCGCTCGTCCGTCCCCACCGAGACGGACTCGGAGGGCAGCGATTCGGCCAGCCGCAGCCGCTCCTCGTGCTCCACCAGCGCGGCGCGGGTCTCGTCGCGGGAGGACTCGATCCGCGAACGCTGCGCCACTAGCCGCTCGGCCTCGTCGCGCGCACTCCGCGCCGCCTGTCCCAGCCGGGCCAGCTGCTCGTAGATCGCGCCCAGCTGCGCGTCCGACTCGTGCAGCGCCGCCAGCGCCGACTCCGTCACCTCGCGCCGCGACGCCAACTCCTCCACGGCCCCCGCCAGCGCCGCCGATACCGACTCCACCGACCGCCGCGTCTCCCCCAGCGTCGCCTCCGCCGCGTCGATCGCCTTCTGGACCTCCAGCGTCGACTGCCGCGCCGCGGACCCGCCGGTCACCACCGCGTGCGAGATGACGTCACCGTCGGACGTCACGGCCCGCAGCTCCGGCCGCGACGCGACCACCGCCACGGCGTCCGGCACGGACGGGACGAGCACGCACCCGGCCAGCGCCGTCGTCACCGCGCCTTCCAGTTCCGACGGTGCCTCCACGCAGTCCACGGCCCAGACGGCACCGTCGGGCAGCGGTCCTGTAGGGAACGAGCCGGGCGTGACGCCCTCGACGACGACGGACGCCCGCCCACCGTCGGCCTCGCGCAGCGTGGAGATGGCCGAAACGGCGAGATCCCGGGAGCCCGCCGCGACCGCCTCGACCACCGGGCCCAATGCAACCGCTATGGCCTTCTCGTAGCCGGCGCGGATGGACAATCGCGCCGCCACCGCGGCAGACACCCCGTCCACGTGCTCGACGACCCAGGCGGCACCGTCGCCCCGGTCGAGGTTCATCGACAACGCCTCGATCCGCGCGACCAGCGAGGCGACCTTCTGCTCGGCCTCCCGCTCCGCGGCGCGCAGCTCGTCCACCCGCGCGCTTGCGGCGTTGTAGGCGGCGACGCTGCGCTCGTGGTGCTCGTCGAGCGACGCCTCCGAGGCGTCCAGTTCGGCGATCTGCCCCTGCACCTGCTCGAACTCGGCCTCGGCGGCCTCGGCCCGCTCCACGGCCTCCGCGATGGCCGCCGTCAACCGCCCCGACTCCGCCTCCACCGACTCGGCGCGAGTCCGCAGGGTCTCAACCTGGCCGGCCAGGCGCGCGAGCCCCTCCCGACGGTCCGCGATGGCCGCGACCGCGGCCATGTGCGCCTTCTCCGCCTCGCGGGCCGCCTCCTCCCGCGTGGCGAGCTCGTCGGTGGCCTCTTCGAGGATCATGGCGGCCTCCTCGAGAGCCTCCATGAGCTCGGCCTCCTCCTCGGCGACGCGCTCGGCCTCGGCCTCCAGCTCGTCGGGGTCGCGGCCCGGGGCGTGCTGGACGGGCTCGGACAGCAGCCGGGCGCGCTCGGACGCGATGCGCTCGGTCGAGGAGACCCGCTCGGCGAGCGCGGACAGCGAGAACCAGCCCTCGCCCGCGGCCTTCACCGCCGGGTCGAGGGCGGCCACCGCCTCGGAGTGCGATGCGACCAGCGCGTTCGCCTCGTCCAGCTGTTCTGCGACGAGATTCTGCTCCTCGCGCACTGCCGCCTCGTTGCCGCTCTGCTCGGCCAGCTCGGCCCGACGCCGCACCAGGTCGTCGGCCGCCAGCCGGAGCTTGGCGTCCCGGAGATCGGCCTGGATGGTCTGCGCCCGACGGGCCACCTCAGCCTGGCGGCCCAGCGGCTTGAGCTGGCGGCGCAGCTCCGTCGTCAGGTCCGTGAGGCGGGCCAGGTTGGCCTGCATCGAGTCGAGCTTGCGGACCGCCTTCTCCTTGCGGCGACGATGCTTGAGGACTCCGGCCGCCTCCTCGATGAAGGCGCGACGCTCCTCGGGCTTGGACTCGAGGATCGCCGCCAGCTGCCCCTGCCCGACGATGACGTGCATCTCCCGGCCGATGCCGGAATCCGAGAGCAGCTCCTGCACGTCCATCAGGCGGCACTTGGTGCCGTTGATCTCGTACTCACCGGCGCCGTCGCGGAACATGCGCCGCGTGATGGAGACCTCGGAGTAGTCGATGGGCAGGGCACCGTCGGAGTTGTCGATGGTGAGCGTGACCTCGGCGCGGCCCAGCGGCGCGCGGCCGGAGGTGCCGGCGAAGATGACGTCCTCCATCTTGCCGCCGCGGAGCCCCTTGGCCCCCTGCTCCCCCATCACCCAGCGCAGCGCGTCGAGGATGTTCGACTTCCCCGAACCGTTGGGCCCGACGACGCAGGTGATACCCGGTTCGAGGCGCAGAGTCGTCGCCGAAGCGAAGGACTTGAAGCCCTTCAGCGTCAGCGACTTGAGATACACGGCTGTCAACCTTACTCGGCCCGGTCGGGCATGTTGCGCGGGCGCGAGCGGGGCCGAGCCAATACGCTGGCGAACGATGAGCAACCGCCGGAAGAACGCGCCTCGGGCGAACCGCCACCTCCACAGCGTTTCCGCCCGCGATCAGAACGTCCCGGAAAACCAGCCGCTGATCCAGATGCTCAGGCCGGCGCTGCGCACCGGTGACCCGATCGACTTCCTCATGACGATCAGCGCCCTGATCGCGGCGACGCGGCCCGCGCAGTTCCCCTGGCAAGCGAAACCGTCGACGCCCACCCTGACCATGCTGGTCGAGAGCTTCATCGGCGTGCCCTTACGCGAGACGACGGCCGCGCTCCGCGTGGTCCGGGAGCTGATCGACGATGACACGACCCGCGACACCATCGACGCCGAGCTGGCGACTCGGCGTCAACCGGTCCCGCCGTGGGCCACGGGGCTGCCGGAAACGACCGTGACGGGGGTGCTGAACTCGGTCGAAGAGCTCGGCGACGGGGAGAACGTCACGATCGGCGTGCGCATCCCCGGCGCGCCGCCGCTCAGCATCGTCGCATTCATCGATCACAACCTCGGCTCCGCAGTGAAGGACGCGTTCCCCTTCCCAGGAGACCTCGCAGAATTCGCGGCGACGACGCGCCGCTACGCCGGCGACGACCTGACCGTCGGACCCCTCGATCCTGCCACTGCCCGCGCGCGGCTCGTCGATGCGCTGGAGCGCACCGACATGGTCCTGGGCATTCCCGATTCCGAGACCTGGCCGCAGACCCGTCCGTGGCTCGAGTGGCTGATCCGCCTGCTTCCCGAGGGCGGACACGACACCGTCCTCGACGACTGGGACGATGCCGCTATCGAACGGTTGGTCCAGAGGTTCAGCCAGTCCCCCGAGGCGAAGAAACTGCGGTTCCGCAACACGCGAACGATGGCCGAGACGCTCTGCTGGGTGCACGGCGACGACCCGACGCGCTGGAGCCCCGTCGTCGTCGAGATCCTGCTCGCGGACACGTTGCCGCGCAAAGTACTCGACAACGCGGCAACCATGAAACGGTACCCGGCGCTCATTCGCGCCTTCATCCGCTTCTGCCACCGCGAGAAGGGCATCTCCGAGGAGTCGACCAACGCCACGCTCGGGGCCGTCGACCAGTACGAGCCCGAGTTCCTCGCCGCCGTCAACGGTGAGACCGGCGACAATGATCCGCTCGGCGCTTATCTCAGTGCCGCGCTGGCGGACGGGCGGGATCCCACCGAGGTCATGGACTCGCTCATCGGGCGGCGCATCGACGACCTCGACTACGAGACCGAGCACGGCACCGGCCCGGTCGAGACGCGGCGCGAGGCGGCGATGCGCGAGGCGATGGCCTCGATCGACGTTCTCATGCTCGAGGTCCTGGACCGCAGCGTCGGGGGCAGGCCGGCGCTCCTGACCTTGACCGACGCGCCTCTCCCCGACCACGAGATCGACTGGGCCGGCATCCCGGACGATGTCCGCGAGACCGTCGCAGACGTGGCCCGACGGTGCGACGACGTTGCCGTCCGGCTCTTCGACATCGAGCACCGGTCGGCGATGCGCCTGTTCCTGGAGCGCACCGCGCGGCATGATCCCGACATCTTCCGCCGCCGGTGCTCGCCCGCCCGGGCCGCCGCCGCGATCGCCTGGGTGATCACACGCGCCAACGACTCCGCCGGGACGTCGGGGGCGAAGTACACCGTGCAGGAGCTGCTCGCGGAGTTCGACGTCAAGGGCGGTATCTCACAACGCGCGGTGCCCTTCCTCCGGGCGAACGGGGTCGACCCGCTCGACGGGAGCAATCTGGGGACGTCCGATCTGCTCACCGCACGGCGCCGTCGCCGGATCATCGCGGAACGTGACATGCGGACGGCCCGGTTGAACGGCTGACCGCCAAACGACCGCGCCCGGCGTCGCACCCACGCTCGGGGCGCGACGCCGGGCGGTGCGCTCAGTTCTCCCAGATGGACCGGAGCCGATGGGCGGTGGCCCGCGTGAACCGCGCGGTACCCGATTCGGCGAACAGGATCGCCGAGCGCACGCCCTCGCCGAGGAAGACCAGCGAGCTCACGCACTCCGAGCCGTCACCGACGAAGACCTCGACCGATCCCCGGTCCACGATCACGCGCAGCTGCAGCACGTCACCGTCGAACGGCGCCGCCCGGTAGCCGCGCTCCCCGTATCCGGCGCGCCGGCGGTCGATCAGCACGCGCTGCGCGAGATCGTCATAGGCGATGAGGATCTCGTTGCCGGTGTTGGTGCGCAGCACCAGGCCGACGCGCTCCGCGTCACCGTCGGACAGTGAGACGGTGAGTTCGATGTCGGCGGCATCGAGGTCGGGAAGGAGCGTCAGCTCCTCGTCGCGCCCGATCGTCACGTCCCCGAGGTCGACGGTGGCCGTGCGCAGCTGAGCGAACTCGGCCACCGGCATCGAGCGCACCCGGAGGTCATCGGCGAGCGTGAGCTCCCGCGCCACGGTGAGCTGGCCGCACCACGAGTCGCGCTGCGAGACGATCGGGTGATCGAACCCGCCCATCCAGCCGAAGGCGATGCGCCGTCCGTCCGGTGCGGTGAAGCTCTGCGGCGCGTAGTAGTTGCCGCCCCAGTCCGCGGGCCGGTAGTCGGTGAGCTGGACGAAGTCCTGGCCGGGAGCCCAGTCCCCCACCACGTAGCCGGCGTTGTGCCCGTTGCGCAGGCCGTAGCCCTGCGGCTTCGGACCCATCGGGCAGTACACGATGACCCACTTGTCGCCGAGGGGGAACATGTCCGGGCACTCGAGCATGAAGGCGTTCGGGTCCGGATCGCGGAAGACGACGCGGTCGAACTCCCACGCGGCACCGTCGGTGGAGGTGTAGAGCCAGACCTCGCCGCGCTCGTCGGCCGAGCACACGCCGAAGACCATGTACCAGGTCTCGCCCATGCGCCAGACCTTCGGATCCCGGAAGTGCGGCAGCTCCGGCGGACCGGTGACGACCACGCCCTCCTTGACGAAGGTGATCGCGTCCGTGGACCGCGCGACGCACTGGACCTGGAGGTTGCCCTCGTCCTCGTTCACGCCGTTGCGCCAGCGATGGCCGGTGTAGAAGACGACCAGGTCGTCGCCGTCGACGATCGCCGACCCGGAGAAGACGCCGTCGCGGTCCTCCCCGAGGCTGGGCGCCAGCGCGATCGGCTCGTGCCGCCAGGTGACCAGGTCCGCGCTGGAGACGTGGCCCCAGTGCATCGGGCCCCACTTCGCGCTGTACGGATGGTGCTGGAAGTACACGTGGTAGCGACCGCCGAAGTAGCACAGGCCGTTCGGGTCGTTGATCCAGCCGGCGTTCGCGGCGATGTGGGTCAGCGGGTACCACCGGTCCCCACGTCCCGCGGCCAGTGCGGCCACTGCGGCCTCGGCGCGCGCCAGCTCGGCTTCCATGGTCACTCCTGTCATGTCCCTGCCCGTCATGCGCCGGCCTTCGCGGTGTCGAGGGGCTCCTGGCCGTCCCGGTAGAACGGATCGCCGTCGACCTCTTCGTCGTCCTTCTTCAGGATGAGGTAGCCGACGGTGCTGGCGACCGCGACGATGCCGGAGATGATGAAGAACGTGGTCTGGTAGCCCATGGCGTCACGCAGCGCGCCCAGCGGCGGCGAGAGGATGACCACGCCCACCTGCGAGGCGATCTGGAAGCCCACCATGTACAGCGTGGCGGACAGCTTCGAGTTGAAGTGCAGCGTGAAGTAGCGGAAGACGCCGAGGATGCACAGCGGCACCTCGAGGGCGTGGAACATCTTGACGATCGAGACCATGATCGGGTCGCTGAAGATCGCGGTGCCCAGGATGCGCAGCGTCATCACGGTGAAGCCGAGCAGCAGGACGTTCCGCACACCCACCTTGCGCATGATGATCGGGACGACGCCCATCATGGCGGCCTCCAGGAACACCTGGACCGAGTTGAGCACGCCGTACACCTGCTCGCCCTGCTTCACATCGCCGAAGAGGTGGGTGTAGAAGTCGGGGAACATCTGCTGGTCGTAGACGGTGTAGAAGGTCCAGGTGCACAGGACGATCAGGATGACCTTCCACAGCCGGCCCATCTTCAGCAGCGCGACCATCTCGCTCAGGGACGGCGTGCTCGGCTCGACGTGCATCGCCGCCTCGGCCGGGGTCTCGTCCTTCCAGAAGATCTGGACCAGCAGGCAGGCGATACCGAAGGCGGAGCCGACCATGAAGTTCAGGTGCGGGTCGATCGAGAACAGGAAACCGGCCACCAGGGCGACGATCGCGTAGCCGAAGGAGCCCCACATGCGGGCCTGACCGTACTCGAAGCCGAATCGACGGCTCGTGCGCTCACTGACGGCCTCGAGCAGGCCCGCGGCGGCGAGGAAGCCGAAGGAGAGGTAGATGGCGCCGACGACCACGCCCACCATGAAAGAGCTCTTGAGCAGCGGCTCGTAGACGAAGATGAAGAACGGGCCGATCAGGGCCATCGCCACCGAGGCGAGGATCACCAGGTGCCGTTTGAGCCCGAGCTTGTCCTGCACCGTGCCGTACACGAACATCACGATCAGTGCGGCGATCGAGTTGGTGGAGTACACCGTGCCCTGCTCAGCGCCGGTGAGGCCGAGGCCGCCCTCCTCCGGGCTCTTGAGGAGCCACGGGGAGAAGAACGACCACCAGATGCCCCAGGAGCCGAAGAACAGTAGGAAGGTGACCGAAGAATGTAGGTAGGCCCTGTTCTTCAAGGCCTGGGTGAACGATGCCATGTGGGTGTTCCAAACTCTCGCTGTGATACAGCCGACCGCCGTCGCCTGAATGTGACGAAGACTACATCGGTGAACGCACGCTGACAAGGGGTTAAACGATTTAGTGAAACGATTTATCAGCTAGCTCGCGCCGGCCCCGGCATCCTTCTCACTCCCGCGGACGACGGCGGCGGCTCAGCGGAGCGCGATCGAACCCCGCTCCACGAGCTCCATCGGCACCTCGTGGACGACAGGGGCCAGATCGCCAGCGACCAGCAGGTCGACCGCGCGGGCACCCATCTCGCGGTGGGGCAGGGCGACCGATGTCAGCCCAGGACGCATCCAACCGGCCAGCTGGGAATCGTCGAAGGCGATCACTGAAACATCCTGCGGCACAGACAGTCCGGCGTCAGTGAGGGCCTGGTACGCCCCGAAGGCCGTACGGTCGTTCGCGCAGATCAGCGCCGAGGGGCGCGTCGACCGCAGCAGCCCGGACACCACCCGGTAGCCCTCCTCCGGGATCCACTCGCACTCGATGACGCTCGCGAGTTCGACACCGGCCGTCGCGAGCTCCTCCTCGATCCCCCGCAACCGCCGATGACCCGCGTAGATGCCGTCGGGATGCAGCGCGGAGATCTGCCGGCCGCCGACGTGGTGGATTCCGTCGCGGTGCCCCGCCGCGAGGATCGCGGCGGCGGCGGTCCGCCCCGCGATCAGCTCCTCGGGGATCACCGCCGGCCCCGTGAGCTCGTCCGGCAGGCAGTTGAGGAAGACGTGCGGGACCGTGCTCAGACGCGCGGGCGGCACGACCTCGCGGGTGTACATCGCGCCGTACATGAGCCCGTCCACCCGACGGTCCAACATCGCCTCCACGAGGTCCGCACCGTCGGAGGAGTAGTCCTCGGTCTCCGCGAGGATCACCATCCGCGACGTCGCCGACGCCTCTTCGATGGCCCCCCGCACCATGTAGCCGGCGTAGGGCTCGGAGCCGATCGTGTCGGAGACGAGCCCGAGCGTCATCGTCGACTGCGCCCGCAGGCTCCGGGCGGCGAGGTCGGGCCGGTACCCGAGCCGCTCGCTCGCGGCCCGCACGCGGTCGGCGGTGGCCTCGGTGATCCGCACGCCCTCCCGGCCGGACAGCACGAAGGACACCGTCGTCACCGAGACGCCCGCCTCGCGCGCGACGTCGGCGAGGGTGACGCGGTGCGGTCTCACGACGCGGCCGTCAGAGCACTGCCATCGCCACGATCAGGCCGAGCGCGACGTGCGAGGCGGCGATGACGCGGGCCTGGGGCAGGAAGTGTTCGGAGTACATGAGCTCGTCCATGTCGACGCCCGTGACCAGGTCGAGGACCCGCACGCACACGATCTGCACGACGATCCCGACGATGCCGTAGACCAGCGAGTAGACCAGGCCCGCCCACAGGTCGCCACCGCCGGTGTAGTTCGCGTAGATCGCGACGACGATGATGAAGGCCATCGAGAGCATCCCGGCCGCCGTGATGTACGTGGCGTTGGGCTTGCCCGCCTTCACCAGATCGCGCAGCTTACCGGGCGTCGAGAGATCCACGGCGTAGAAGCCGGCGACCATCAGGACCAGGCCGACGAGGGCGTACAGGGCGATCGCGCCGACGCCCTTGCCCAGGGTGCCCACGTCTGCAGCGGCGAGGAGGGTCGTGTTCATGATGCGGTCGTGCCTTTCGGAGTGATGCGGTGCGGGATGAAGGCGGCACCGTCGTCGGTGATGAGGCCGGAGGTCTCGCGGATGCCGATGCCGGCGGCCTCGTCGCCGACGACCCAGGCGCCGATCACGGGGCGATAGCCGTCGAACTCGGGCAGCGGGTCGAACATCTGGTACACGTAGCCCTCGGCGCCGTAGACGCCGCCGGTGGCCGTCTCCCGGCCCCCGTCCACGATCGTGAGGTTCGCGCCCTCCCGGCCGAGCTTGGGCTTCTTCACGTACTCGGTGAGGAAGCCGGGGCTGTCGATGTAGGCGGGCAACAGATTCGGGTGGTCGGGGTACATCTCCCAGAGCACCGCGAGGATCGCCTTGTTGGACAGGATCGCCTTCCACAGCGGTTCGATCCAGGTGGTCGCGGGGAGGGATTCGACGACCCGCCTACCGAAGTCGTCCTCGAGGATCCACTCCCACGGGTAGAGCTTGAACACCGAGTGGATCGGGGCGTCCTCGAGGTCGACGAAGGTCTTCAGGTCGTGGTCCCAGCCGATGTCCTCGATGGGCAGGCCGACGGTGTCGAAGCCGGCCTCGGCGGCCGTCTCCTGCAGGTAGCCGGTGGTCACGTGGTCCTCGCCCGTCGCGTCCGCGCCGGACCAGGTGAAGTGCAGCTCCGACGGCGGGATCAGGTTCCGGACTTCGCCCCAGCGTGCGACCAGCGACTCGTGCAGCGAGTTCCACTGGTCGTAGCCGCCGTCGTCCCAGGAGCGCTTGTCGGGCGCGGTGTCCTGGAACCAGTACCACTGGACCACGGCCGCTTCGAGCAGCGAGGTGGGCGTATCGGCGTTGTACTCCAACAGTTTCGCGGGGCGCCGACCGTCGTAGCGCAGGTCGAAGCGGCCGTAGACGTGCGGGTCCTGCCGCTTCCACGACTCCTCGATCGGACCCCAGGCCCATTCGGGAATCCCGAAGTCGCGGTAGCGCTCCGTGAGGATCACGTTCTCGACGGCCTTGAGGCACATCGAGTGCAGAACCTCGACCTGCGCCTCGAGGGAGAGCACCTCGTCCATGTCGAACTCGTAGAAGACGGACTCGTCCCAGTAGTTCCGGCTGTCGCCGGCTCCGTCGCGCGCAGGGGTGCCGAACACCAGCCCCTGCGATTCGACGGTGCTCTGCCAACCCGCGCGGGGCGTTCCCCGCATGCGCCGCATCTACGACCCGCTCGATCCGGAGCCGCCCTTGGAGCCGCCCCCCTTGCTGGAGGTACCGAGCCCGCCACGGTCGATGTTCTTGCCGCTCGAGCCGCTGTTGCTGCCCGCGTTCGTGTTTCCCGACCCGCTGCCCGTGCCCTTGCCGCCCGATCCGGCGGCGGGCGGCGCGGCCTTGCCTGCCGCGTTGGTCTGGCCGTTGGAACCGAAGGACGTGGTCTTGCCCGGATCCACTGCGGTGCCCGACGAGGTGCGGAAAGCGGTGTTGGGCGGGCGATCGAAGCTGCCGCCGGTGATGTGGCCGTTGCTGACGGTGCCGCCGTAGTTGTACCGGTAGCTCATGCCGTTGAGGAGGATGAAGCCGGTCACCGGGTTGTAGGTGCCGCGCGAGCAGTAGTCGTCGGAGACCACCTGCTCGTTGCCCGTGGTGCAGTACGCGGTCTGCGTGCTGACGTTGCGCGCACCGTCGTTGTCCGGGATCGCCACGTACAGCAGCGCGATCGCGCCCACGACACCGACGCCGACGCCGGCACCGATCATCTGCTTGCGCCGCCGGCTCTTCTTCGCCGCCGCGGCAGCGGCCTCCGCGGCCTGGCGCTGCTCGTCCTCGGCCCGCTGGCGCTGCGCCCGCTGCCGGGCCCGGGCCTCCGCCACCGTCTCCGGGCGGGCGCTGGTGTTCTCGTCCTGCTGCCGGATCCGTCCCGGACGCCGCGATGGTTCGACGGTGCCGGGCGGGTTCAGCTGCGGATGCAACCCGGGGACGGGCGGCATGTGGTTCGACTCCGGCCCGGGGACCTCGCCCACCGGACGGTTCTCAGGAACGGGCGGCTGCATGCCTCACCTCTCCTCGAACGACGGGAGCCCACCTCGTGCGGGCCCGAACAGTTCCACGACCAGATCGACCCTGCCCGGAGTCTCCCCCGACCACAGGCGTCGGAGCAAAGTCTCGCATGCGGACCGTGCGCCCTCGACCACGACGCGGACGCGCCCATCGGGCTGGTTGGCAGCGTATCCCAGGAGCCCCAGTTCCAGGGCCTGAGTCTTCGTCCAGTACCGGAACCCGACGCCCTGGACGTACCCGTGCACCCACGCCGTCATCCGGGTCTGCTCCTCGGGCACGGGACTACTCCGAGGTGATCTCGAGATTGACGACGGTGCCCGCCTTGAGCGTGCGCCCGACGGTGCACACCTGGTCGACGGCGCGCCGGGCCACGGTGATGAGGCGCTCCCGCCCGGCCTCGTCGAGCTCCGAGAGGTCCAACTCGAGGATCTCGTTGAGCTCGGGATAGACCTCGTTCTCCCGGTCCGCGTCGCCGGAGACGCGCACGGTCGCGTCGTAGTCGTCACCGAGGCGGCGCGCGAGCACGTGGTCGGTGGACATCCCGCTGCAGGCTGCGAGCGCGATCTTCAGGAGCTCACCGGGGGTGAAGACGCCCTCCACGTCCACCGAACCCACCAGCACCTCCGCGCCCCGCGAACTGCGGCCGGTGTAGCGACGCACGCCGGTGCGCTCGACCCAGAGTTCGGTGGACGGTGCCTGCGCGTTCGTATCGGCCATACCGTCCAATCTACGGCAGCCGGGTCCGCCGCCGGCGCCCACTCCGGACGGCGTCCGGACGCCCCGTCGGCCACCCGAACGGTAGATTCGACGGTATGCGCGCGCGATGGTTGTCGTTCCTCGGGACGGTCATCGCCTACGCGGCGGCATCGGTCTGGGCGGCGGTGTCCGGCCCGGACCCCTTCCCGACGCACTTCGACCTGTCCGGACGGCCGCTGACCTGGGGCGCGCGGACCGACGCGATCGTCGCGCACGCCGCCATCGCCGCAGGGATCGCGGCGCTCTTCGCGGCGCTCGCGCTGGTCATGCCGCGGATCCCCGCCTCGCTCATCCGCACGCCGCGCCGCGACTACTGGCTCGATCCTGCGCACCGGCCACGCTTCGACGCCATCGCCTCGGGCTATCTGCTCTGGCTGGGTGGGCTCGTGCTGCTCCAGCGCGCCGCGACGATCGGCGTGACGATCATCGACGTCGGCGAGACCGCCGCCAAGGCGACGCTGCTGGTCCTGTTCATCCTCGCCGGCGTGGGTTCGGTCGGCTACCTGATCTGGGTTCTCGCCCATCCGCCGCAGCGCTCCGTCACTGCGCGAGGCAATCGGTACGACTCCGGTAGGAGTCGTTCGCACCGGTAAGATCGACCCCATGCGGCCTCGCTGGTGGATCTTCGTCGGCGCGCTCGTTCTGTGCGTCGCCTCCCTGGCGTGGGCGGCCGCATCCGGCCCCGACCCGTTCCCCGTCCACTGGGACGGCAGCGGCACGGCTGACTCCTGGAAACCGCGCGGCACGGCGATCGCGACACTCACCGCTTCTGCGGGCGCCGTCGCGGCCCTGCTCGGAGTGCTCGCGGCGTGCACATCCGCCATCCCCGACCGACTGATCAATCTGCCGCCATCCGCACGTGCCTACTGGCTCACGCCGGAGAACAGGCCAGGGCTCGACGCGCTCCTGCAACGCTTCCTGCTCGTGGTCGGTACAGGCGTACTGCTCCTCCTCGCGGTCTCCGTCGTCGGTGCGATCGTGGGCCCGGGCGGCAATCGTGTACTCGGCGTCGGAATCTGGGTGATGCTGGGCGTCGTCGCGCTCAGCGCCGGCCACCTGCTGTGGCGACTCGTCCGCCCGCCGGGCCGGTAATCTGGGCCCATGAGCGCCGCATCGGAAACCGGACCGTTCTTCCACGGCACCACCGCCGAACTCCGCACCGGAGATCTGCTCACACCGGGCTTCACCTCCAACTACCGCCCCGACGTGGTCATGAACCACATCTACTTCACGGCCCTGCGCGACGGTGCCGGGCTCGCTGCGGAGCTCGCCTCCGAACTCAAGTCCGACGGTGCCTCCCCGCACGTCTACGAGGTCGAGCCCACCGGTGACTTCGAGGACGACCCGAACGTCACCGACAAGAGGTTTCCCGGCAACCCCACCCGCTCCTACCGCAGCACCGCTCCCCTGCGGATCGTCGCCGAGATCCACGACTGGACCCGCCTGACGCCCGAGGCGCTGCAGATGTGGCGCGACACCCTGATCTCGAAGGCGCCCACCGACCGCGGCGAGATCATCAACTGACTCCGGTCGTCCTGCAGGGCATTCGACTGTTGATCGAAGGGTTGCTGGCCGCCGACCGTGGTGGGTCGAATCCGCGCCGGCGGGCCGCCGGGGCCCGGCCGGCGCGGATTCGACGTGTTCGCACGGTGCAGGTCACGCGCCGTCAGGATGCGGCGTGTCCACCTTCGGAGGCGGCGACGGGTGGTTGATCGTCGGCTGCGGCAGGTCGTCGGTGGCCTTGCGGGTCGCTTCCTGCCCCTGCCCCATGATCGATTCGGCCGCGCCGGTCGTCGAGGTGGGGTCGTTGGCCACGGGCCCCTGCTTGTCGGCCGCCGACGTGAGCGCCTCGCTCACGGACGAGACGAAGCCGAAGAGGTCGGCCAGTTCGGGTGCGGTCTCGCGCACGATCTTCGGATCACGCACCCAGCTGTCCGGAGCCGGCTGTGCGGGATCGTGCGGCGCTACGGTCGCCGCCTCGGTCGGCGATGCGGGCAGGTACCCGACGATGCCCGTCTGCGTCGACCGGGCGGAACTCGATGCGGACTTGGCGAGGTCGAAGATGTTCTCGAAAACCATGCTCTGTCTCCGTTTCTGCAGGTGATGTCTGCGAGTGATGTATGAATCGGCCCGGCGGTCTACGCGTAGTGCTGGCGCGGACGCGCGAACGACTGGCTACGGTTGCCGATCGCCTCGTCGGCGAAGATGACGTGATCGACGTCCAGCGATGAAACGGTCTCCGCCACCCCCTTGGGGCGGTAGCCCTCGGCCGGAACGAGGTTGAGGCTGCGGATGTCCTGGGCGATCACGGTGGCAGTGTCCGGCGGGGTGGACTGCGGCGGCTTCTGCTGCACGGGAACGGGTTCAGGGTACTGCAGCGCCACGAACCCACCGAAGTTGATCGGCAGTTCGTAGACGTACTGCTGGATCTGGCGACGCTGGGTCGCCATCGTCTCCACGCGGGTCCCCGGACCGATGTCGCCGGATACGCTCGACCGCGATGTCCACGAGGTCGTGATCTCACCCTCGATGAATCCCATCATGCGCAAGAGGATTTCGGTGGCAAGAGTTCGCGATCCCGTCGATGTTCCGGTGGTCTTGGCACCCGCGGTGTCGGTGACCTCGACCTGCACCTTGGTGTCGACCTGGGTTCCGATGTTGTCCTTGTGGTCGTGCGCGATGAACGTGCTCGACATCAGCTGAGCCAGGCTCTTCTCCACGCTCTGCTCGAGCGCCGACGACTCCTCCGAGGTCACCTCGTCATGCAGAGTCAGGTCGACCTCGCCCTCCAGGTGCCACCGGAACGTATTCGAGATCGTGAATTCAATCGAGTCCTCGAAGGACCGAACCGACGCCGCAGAGCGGTTCTCGTAGGCCCGTGCGGAGAGCACGTCGGCCGGCGGCTGGATGATGTCGGCCCGCTCCTCGACGAGCGGCGCTCCGAGATTCATGTAGGCGTTCCACCCTCGGTCCGCGGCCGTCGGCCCGGAGTAGTTACCGAAGGTGGTCTCGTTGATCGACAGCCCTTCGGGGGCGACCGTCACGGACTTGCCGTCGCGGAGGAAGTTGAACTTGAGGCCGTCCAAGTTGAGCACCGAGGCGACGACATCGTCGGTTATCCCCAGCTCAGCAAGGTTGGTCGGCGTGATGAGACGGCGTTTCGCGGCATCGATATCGGACGTGGGGATCTGTGGCATCTTCTCACCTTCAGTCGGATGGAACGGGTCACTTGGACGGACCGACAGGCGCCGACCCGGAACAGATGTCCTCTCCGCCACGACGGTGCCCAGCGATAGGGACGACGACGCTGGACTCGCGACACGGTCGGCCACCCGCCCTCGACGTTCACACACCACGCACGTCGAGGGCGCCCCTCCCGAAACATCTGCATAGCGATGCTAACTAGATACACCGACGTACGCGCGGCGGTGAGCTACCAATTACGATTTTGTTTACTTTCATGAAATATTGATGCAGTCGCGAAACGCCGCCGGTGCGCCGGAGATCGGTGACCCGACGGCGTCCACGACATGCGCCCGGCGCATGGCCCTTGCTGGAGAACACGCTGACCTGACACTTCACGAGGCATGCGCAGAGCGCACGGGTTCTGCGAGGAGCTATGCCTCCAACACCGGATCCGGCGTGATCAGCGAATCCGAGGACTGCGCTGGCACACCGGGCAGAAGTGCGAGGAGCGGTTCATGAAGGACTCGCGGCGCATGATCGTGCCGCACCGCCGGCACGGCTCACCGTCCCGCCCGTAGGCGTCGAGGCTGCGGGAGAAGTAACCGGACTGCCCGTTGACGTTGACGTACAGCGAATCGAAGCTGGTGCCGCCCTGCTCGAGGGCCTGCCGCATCACGTCAGTTGCGTTGTCGATCAGCCGGCCGAGCGCTGGCTTCGTGAGCGCGGAGGCACGGCGGCGGCCGTGGACGCCGGAGCGCCACAGGGCCTCGTCGGCATAGATGTTCCCGACCCCCGAGATCACGGTCTGATCCAGCAGCACCCGCTTGATCTCAGTGTCCTTGCGCTTCATCCGCGCCACCACGGCATCGCGGTCGAACAGCGGATCCAGGGGATCTCGCGCGATGTGCGCAACGGACGCGGGCACGAGCGTGCCGGCGACCTCGACGAGCGGGTCCACTGCCCAGCCGCCGAACGTGCGCTGGTCGACGAACCGGAGCACGGCACCGTCGGACAGCGCGGCCCGGATGCGCAGGTGCCGGTCGTCGCCCGGGCTGCGACCACTGGCGGCACCACCATCGACCAGCATCTGCCCGCTCATCCCCAGGTGCACGACGACCGCGGCATCGGCGGAGGCACCGCCCCGAGCGAGAGGCAGCCACAGGAACTTGCCGCGCCGCTCCGCCGATTCCACACTGGCGCCGGTGATCTGACCGATGAGGTCGGCCTCGCCCGCCGCATGCCGACGCGCGGCCCGCGGGTGCAGCACCTCCACCGACGTGATGCCCCGGCCCACCACGTGGTCGAGCAGGCCGCGCCGGACGACCTCGACCTCGGGCAGCTCGGGCATCAGGCCGACTCGGGTGCCCGCTCGGCGTCGCCGCCGTCACCGACTCCCTGGGTGGGCGAATCGGATCCGTTCTCGCCCAAGCTCTTCCATGCGGCCGCGGCCGCCCTCTGCTCGGCCTCCTTCTTGGTGCGCCCCACGCCCTCGCCGAGATCGCTGGAGTCCACGACCGCGACGGCGGTGAACTCCTTGTCGTGGTCGGGCCCCGTCGACGTGATGCGGTAGGCCGGCGCACCGAGATCCCGCTCCGCGGTGAGCTCCTGCAGGGAGGTCTTCCAGTCGAGGCCCGCGCCCATGGACGACGACGCCGTCAGCAGGGGCAGGAACAGCCGCAGGACCACCTCGCGGGCGGTGTCGATGCCGTGCTCGATGTGCACCGCACCCAGCAGCGCCTCCATGCCGTCCGCGAGGATCGAGTCCTTGTCGCGGCCGCCGGTGAGCTCCTCGCCGCGCCCGAGGTACAGGTGCGCACCGAGGCCACCCTCCCCCAGCCCGCGGGCGACCCGCGCGAGGGCGTGCATGTTGACCACGCTGGCGCGGATCTTCGCCAGCTCGCCCTCGGACTTGTCGGGATGGGTGGTGTAGAGCCACTCGGTCACGGAGATGCCGAGGACGCTGTCGCCCAGGAACTCGAGCCGCTCGTTGGTCGGCAGCCCGCCGGCCTCGTAGGCGTACGAACGGTGCGTGAGCGCAAGCGTGAGGAGATCCTCGTCGAGCCCGACGCCCAGGGCTTCCAGCAGCGGGGCGCGGTCCGAGGCGGGCGGCGCGGGGAGGCGCTTGCTCACTTCTGGTCGGCCTCGCCCTCGGTGGCGAACTTCGCGAGCCCGGCCCAGCGGGGATCGATCTGCTCGTGGTGGTGATCGGAGGGCAGATCGGACAGCTTCTCGCCGCAGCCCTGGCACAGACCCGGGCAGTCGTCGGAGCACGTCGGATCGAGGGCCAGCTCCATGCCGACCGCGTCGATGATCGCCTGCTCGAGGTCGATCATGTCGTCGTCGATGCGATACATCTCATCGTCGTCCGTGGTGCGCGCGGTCTCGCTGTCCGGGTAGGCGTACAACTCCGTCAGGTAGACGTTGAGCGCCCCCGAGAGCGAGTCCAGGCACCGGGCGCACTGGCCGGCGGTGTTGGCGCTCACGGTGCCGGTCACGAGGACGCCCTCCGACACCGCCTGCACCTGCAGATCGAGGTCGACCTCCTCGCCGGACTCGATGCCGATCAGGTCGACGCCGATGCGCTCGGGCGCGGCCACCGTGCGGTGCACCTGGGCTGAGGTGCCCGGCCGTCGCCCGAAGGCGCGGACGTCGAGTACGTACGGCTTACCGGCCGGCTGGCGCACGGCGGCATTGGGTTCGTTCACAACAATCCTCGGGAAACTCGTCAGATCAAGCCAAACACCCGATTGTACGTCAAGCCGCCTACCGCGCGTCGACCCGCGACTCGGCGAACTCCTCGAGGTAGCTGTCGGCGGCGCCGTGATCGCTGTAATCGTGCACGCCGGCGGCCGTGCGCAGCTGCTGCCGGCCGCGGTTCACCGACCGCATGGTGGCGCCCAGAACCTCCTCGAACTGCGAGAGCTTGGTGTCGACGTAGACGTCGCACTCCCCGCGCAGTCGGTCCGACTCGGCGTGCGCCGCGTCGATGATCCGATCCGACTCGGCCTTGGCGGCCGCCACGACCTCGGTCTCGGCGACGAGGCGCTCCTGCTCGGCGATGCCCTCGGCCACGGACCGCTGGTACGCAGCATTACCGTCGGCCACGAGGCGCTCCGCCTCGGCGCGGGCGCGGCCGGTCACGGCCTCGTACTCGCGCTGCGCGCCACGACGGATCCGCTCGTCCTCGGCGCGGGCCTCGGCGACGAGCCCGGTGGCGTGCTGATGCGCCTCGGCGACCATGCGGTCGGCCTGGGCCTTGGCGTCCGCGAGCAGACGGTCCGCCTCGGCGCGGGAGCGACTCAGGGTGGCGTCGGCCTCCGAATTGGCCTGCGTCACCGTCGTGTCGTAGTGGGACCGTGCCTCGCTGATCAGCCGGTCCTTCTGATCGAGCACGTCCTGCGCGTCGTCGAGGTCGGCCGGGAAGGCGTCGCGGATGTCGTCGAGGAGCTCGAGCACGTCGCCGCGGGGCACGAGGCACCCGGCGGTCATGGGGACGCTGCGCGCCTCCTCCAGGATGGCGCCCAGCTCGTCCAGTGCTTCGAATACGCGGTACATACACCCATTGTGACGCGTGGGACCGGTGTTTCGCCGTAACGCCCGCGCCGCGTGTCGACAGCTACGCGAGTTTGCCGGCGAGAGCGGCCTGCACGTTCGGCGGGATCAGGCTCGAGACGTCGCCGCCCAGCTTCGCGACCTCCTTGACCAGCGAGCTCGAGACGTAGGAGAACTCCGGAGCGGTGGTGAGGAAGGCCGTCTCGACGCCCGTGAGGTGCATGTTCATGCCGGCCATCGGCAGCTCGTAGTCGAAGTCGGTCGAGTTGCGCAGGCCCTTGAGGATGCACGCCACGCCGTTCTGCTGGGCGTAGTCCACGAGCAGGCCGGTCCACCGGTCGACGGTGACCCCGGGCAGGTCCGCGACGTTCTCCTCGATGAGCGCGATCCGCTCGTCGATCGAGAACACGCCCTGCTTGTTGGGGTTGACCACCACGGTGATCACCAGCTCGTCGAAGATCCGCGCAGCGCGGCGGAAGATGTCCAAGTGGCCGTTGGTCATCGGGTCGAACGATCCGGGGCAGCACGCCTTGCTCATGCCCGGTCATCCTGCCAGACGGCGATCTCCACGCGCGTCTCCCCGTAGTCACGGGAGACGTCGAGCTCGAATCCCTCGGGCCACGTCGTGGGCGCCGTCCGGGCCGAGCGCTCGACCACCACGTGCGCCCCCGGCGCCAGCCATCCGCCGGTCAGTGCCGCCACGTCACCGTCGACGGTCGCGGAGGGGAGGTCGTACGGCGGGTCGAGGAAGACGAGGTCGTAGGGTTGCGCCGGCAGGTCCAGGAAGGCCCTGGCCGCCCGACGGTGCGCGGCCGCCCCCGGCAGGCCGATGGTGCGCGCGTTCTGGTTGATCACGGCGACGGCCTTGGCGTCCGCGTCCACGAGCACCGCTCGCTCCGCCCCGCGCGAGAGGGCCTCGAGGCCGAGCGCCCCCGACCCCGCGTACAGGTCGAGGACGGCGAGCTCGTCGAAATCGAGGCGCGCCTGCAGTGCGCTGAACAGCGCCTCCCGGACGCGATCCGACGTGGGCCGAGTGCCGCGGGGCGGCACCGCGAGCCTGCGCCCGCGAGCCGCCCCGGCGATGATCCTGGTCACCGCACCACTGTAGTCACCGGCACCCGCTCAGCTCTCCTGCGCGAGCCGGGCCTCCTCGATCTGTGCGAGCCGCGTCGCGTCGGTGTCCGGACCCGGGACCTCGGTACCGCGGATCGAGCATCCCTTGGTCTCCTGCAGGAAGGGCAGTGCGATCAGGCCGATCACGCAGGCGGCCATCATGTAGAACGCCGGGAACTGCAGCCAGCCGGTGTTCTCCACCACCGCGTCGTTGACCAGCGGGGCGGTGCCGCCGAACGCCGCGGTCGCGACGTTGTAGGAAATCGCGAACCCCGCGTACCGGACCTGGGTGGGGAACATGGCCGGGAAGGTCGCCGTGATGGTGGACAGCTGCGGGATGTACAGCAGACCGAGAACCACGAATCCGAGGATCGCCCAACCGAATCCCTGGCCCATGAGCCAGAACATGGGCCACGCCATCACGAGGAGGCCGATCAGCGAGAACCACCACATGGGTTTGCGGCCCGTGCGATCGGAGAGCGCACCGAAGAACGGAATGCACAGCGCCATCAGCACCTGGCCGATGAGCAGCAGCGTCGACGAGTCCGACTCGCTCATGCCGATCGACCCGTGCAGATAGGTCGGCATGTACGCGATCAGCGTGTAGTTGGCGATGTTGAGCGCGATCACCAGGCCGAACATGATGGCGATGGGCCGCTTGTAATCCCGCAGCAGCGAGACGAAACGGTCCCACGCGGAGCCCTGATGCTCCTGCTCGTCGGCCATCTCCTCGAACACCGGGGTGTCGTCGAGCTGGTGCCGCAGGTACCAGCCCACGAAGCCCAGCGGGATCGCGATGAAGAACGGGAGGCGCCAACCCCACGAGTACATGTCCTCGCGGGTGAGCAGCTGCTGCAGCAGCAGGACTATCGCGGTGCCGCCTGCGAATCCACACATCGTGCCGAATTCGAGGAAGCTTCCGTAGCGTCCGCGCTTACCGTCCGGCGAGTACTCCGCCATGAAGGTGGCCGCGCCGCCGTACTCGCCGCCGGTGGAGAAGCCCTGGACCACGCGCAGTGCGATCAGCAGGACCGGCGCGAGAACACCCACCTGGGCGTGCGTCGGCAACACGCCGATCAGGGCCGTCGAGGCCGCCATCAGCAGGATCGTCGTGGCCAGAACCACCTTGCGGCCGAGGCGATCTCCGAGCGGGCCCCAGATGAAACCGCCGAGCGGGCGGAGCGCGAAGGAGACCGCGAAACCGAGCAGGGTCCCCAACGTTCCGAGGGTGCCCGGGAAGAACGCGTGCGTGAGATAGACGGTGGTGGCGGCGTAGACGCCGTAGTCGAACCACTCGGTGAAGTTTCCCATCGCGGAGGCCCCGATGGCCTTGTGCAGCGTCTTCTTCCGCTGCTGTTCGGTCTCCTGGAGTCCGGTGACGGACAACGGGGAATCCACGGAAGGCGATGTTGAGTTATCAGGCATGAGATCAGCCCCTGGCGTTGGTCACCGTGCGGACCGGGCTGCCTGTGGCTAGACGAGCGGGCCCACCGGACGTGTGATTACCGCAGCTTCGACGTTAACAGAATCGAAGGGTCGATCCACCCTCACCGGTTCACCAGGTGGACATCTGTTGACATCCGCGCTGGTAACCCCGTGTTCGCCGGGCCGGAACCCGTCTGCGGCATCGTCTCGGCAATGCCCCTCAGTGATGTCCCGCTTCCCCGCCGATCCCTGCTGAAGGCCGGAACCGTAGGCGCCCTGCTCATCCCGGCCGGCTCCCTGCTGTCCGCCTGCGGTACGTCGTCCGACGGTCCCGCCGCCTCCTCCCCCGGCGTCGTCCGCGCCCGCCCCACCCTGACGCACGGCGTCGCCTCGGGCGATCCGCGTCCCGACGGTGCGCTGATCTGGGCGCGCTCGGACACCCCCGCGCGGATGATCGTCGAGACCGCGTCCTCGGAGTCCTTCGGCAACCCGCGCCGGTTCGTGGGACCGCTGCTCGATCCGAACTCCGACGGTGCCGGCCGGTTCCGCATCACCGGTCTCGAACCCGGCCAGAGCGTGCACTACCGCGTCACCCTGGAAGACGAGAACGGCGCGACGTCCGAGCCCGTGGCCGGCACCTTCCGCACGGCCCCGTCGGCGCACGGGAACGTGAGCTTCGCCTGGTCGGGCGACGTGGTGGGCCAGGGCTGGGGCATCAACCGTGACGGCGGCATGGCGATCATGGGCGCCATCGCGGACGTGCGGCCGGACTTCTTCGTGCATTCGGGCGATGCGATCTACGCCGACAACCCCGTGCCGGAATCGCAGAAGCAGAACGACGGCGGCGTCTACCGCAGCGTGACCGCCGCGGCGAAGGACCATGTGGCGCAGACTCTCGCGGACTTCCGCGGCAACTACGCCTACAACCTCACCGACGAGCACTACCGCCGGTTCGCGGCGAACGTCCCGCAGCTGGTCCAGTGGGACGACCACGAGGTGATCAACAACTGGTTCCCGGGCGAGAGCCTCGCCGGCCAGAACCGCAAGGGTTACACCGAGACCGACGTGAACAAGCTGGCGGACTTCGCCTACCGGGCGTGGCGCGAGTGGCAGCCGGTGCAGCCCACGGAGGCAGCCGACGGCCGCGTGTACCGGAAGATCTCCTACGGTCCGCTGCTGGACGTCTTCGTGCTCGACATGCGCAGCTACAAGGACCCGAACCCGAACGCCTGGAAGACCTCCGACGACGGCGGAATCCTCGGCGAGAAGCAGACGCAATGGCTCATCGACGGCCTCACCTCGTCGACAGCGGTGTGGAAGGTGGTCGCGAACGACCTGCCGCTCAGCATCGTGGTCCCCGATTCCCTCTCGGATCCGAAGGACGGCCCGAAGTCGATGGAGGCGGTCGCCCAGGGCGACGGCGGCGCGCCGCTCGGCCGCGAGATCGCCCTCTCCCGCATCCTCTCCCGCACCAAGGACGTGAAGAACGTCGTCTACCTGACGGCGGACGTGCACTACACCGCGGCGATCTCGTACCACCCGGACAGGGCTGCGTTCCAGGACTTCTCGCCGTTCTGGGAGTTCGTCTCCGGGCCGCTCAACGCCGGCGCGTTCCCGCAGAGCCCGCTCGACGGAACCTTCGGTGCGCAGTACGAGTTCGTGCACGCCCCGGACAAGCCGAACGCCTCTCCTGCCGAGGGCTTCCAGCACTTCGGCCACGTGAGCATCGACGGCGGGACACGCACCCTGACGGTGCGGTTGAAGGACGCGAAGGGCGACGCCCTCTACACCAAGGAGTTGGCGCCCGCGTAGCGGTAGCGCTGGGCGGGGTGATCGGCGGGCAGCCGGTCGCCCTGCCCGAACAGCTTGTGGCGCAGGGTGCCGGGGACGTAGGCTTCGGGGTAGACGCCGCGGCGGCGCAGCTCGGGGACGACGAACTCGACGATGTCCTCGAAGGTGCCCGGCGTGATGGCGTACGCCAGGTTGAAGCCGTCGACGTCGGTCTCCTCGACCCACTCCTGCAGCTCGTCGGCGATGCGCTCGGCCGAGCCGACGAGCACCGGCCCCATGCCTCCGATGCGGCCCCATTTGCCGATGTCCTCGACCGTCCACTCCCTGCCGGAGGGGTCGGCCTGCTGGAAGTTGGAGACCGCCGAGATGATGGCGTTGGACTTCACGTCGCCGACCGGATCGCTCGGGTCGTAGGCGCCCAGGTCCACGCCCATCCACCCGGACATGAAGACCAGTGAGCCCTCGACGCTCGCGTAGCGGTGGTATTCCTCGAGCTTGGCCTGCGCCTTGGCCTCCGTTTCGTCCGTGACGATCGTGAGGAGCGTGTACACCTTCGCCGAGTAGGGATCCCGGCCGTTGGCCACGAGCCCCTCGCGGATCGTGCGGACCAGGTTCTTGAGGATCGCCTTGGTGGGGGCTGCGACGAAGATCGCCTCCGCGTTCTCGGTGGCGAACTTCAGCCCGCGCGGCGATGCTCCGGCCTGGTAGATGACCGGGCTGCGCTGTGGCGAGGGCTCCCCGACGTGGATGCCCGGTACGTCGAAGTACTTGCCGTGATGGCCGATCGGATGGACCTTCGCCGGGTCGGTGAAGACGCCCGTTTCGCGGTCGCGGATCACCGCGTCGTCCTCCCACGAGCCCTCCCACAGCTTGTAGAGCACCTCGAGGTACTCGTCGGCGTGGTCGTAGCGCTCGTCGTGCTGCAACTGGTCGAGCTGACCCATGTTCTTCGCCGCGGACGGCAGGTACCCCGTCACCACGTTCCAGCCGATCCGCCCGTTGGTGAGGTGATCGAGCGTGGTCAGCCGCCGCGCGAACGGGAACGGGTGCTCGAAGCCGGTGCCCGCGGTGATCCCGATGCCGAGGTGCTCGGTGGCGCCCGCGATGGCCGAGGCCAGCAGGATCGGATCGGAGACCGGGACCTGGGCGGCGTGCCTGATCGCGGCGTCCCCGTTGCCCTTGTACGCGTCGTAGATCCCCAGGACGTCGGCGATGAAGATGCCGTCGAACGTGCCGCGCTCCAGCAGTTTCGCCAGATCCGTCCAGTAGCTCAGCTCCTTGTAGCGGTGCGACTGGTCCTTCGGATGCCGCCACAGACCCGGGGACTGGTGGGCGACGCAGTTCATGTCGAAGGCGTTGAAACGGATCTGACGGCTCATGGGGCCCGACGATAGGGCGCGGGCGTCCGTCCGCCCAGGCTTGCGCTCAGCGTGACGCGAGCCCCGGCACCGTCGCGCGGGCCGTCACGCGAGGTTGAGCTGCCAGGACACGCCGAACCTGTCCCCCACCCACGCGAAGGCCTGGGAGAAGCCGTACTCGCCGAGCGGCATGTACGTCGTCCCGCCCGCGCCGAGGGCCGCGGTCAGGCGTTCCAGCTCCTCGCGGTCGTCGCACTCGACGAACAGCGAGGTCGACGGGGTGAAATCGAAGGCATGATCGACGGAGCTGTCGCTGATCAGCACGTGCTCGCCCTTGATCACCAGCTCCGCGAGCTGGATGCCGTGCTGCGGATCCGCGTGCGGCACCGAGGCGAGCACCGCACCGTCGAAAACGGTGACGTACAGGTCGATCGCCTCCGCGGCGACGCCGCCCTGGAACATGAGGAACGGACGAATCATGGTCATGGCCCGAGCCTACGGCTGCCGTGGGCCGTAGGGTGCGGTCATGACGTCGGTAGTGGTGGTGGGCAGCGTCAATCTGGACGCGATCACGGTGTGCGAGCGCTTCCCGCGGCCGGGCGAGACGGTGACCGGCGTCTCCGTGACCTTCGGCCAGGGCGGAAAGGGCGCGAACCAGGCCCGCGCGGCCGCCCGGGCCGGCGCCTCGGCGGTCTTCGCCGGCGCGGTGGGCGAGGACGACGCGGCCGAGACGGTGCTCGATTCGCTCGCCGCGGCGGGTGTGGACGTCACGCGCGTCGCGCGGGTCGCGGGCAGCACCGGCTTCGCGAACGTCACCGTGGATGCCTCGGGCGAGAACCACATCGTGGTGGTGCCGGGTGCGAACGGCTCGGTCACCGTGGACGAGGGCGTGCGGCGGGCGATCGCCGGTGCGGATGTCGTGCTGCTCCAGCTGGAGATCCCGCTCTCGGCGGTCCTCGACGCCGCCCGCGCAGCGCGGGCGGCCGGCACCGTCGTCCTGCTCAATCCCTCCCCCGTGCAGGAACTCCCCGACGAGCTCGTGGAACTCCTCGACGGGGTGATCGTCAACCGCGACGAGGAGAAGGCGCTCGTGGAGGTCGTGGGGCGCGTGCCGTACGTCGTCACCACGCTCGGAAGCGACGGTGCCCGCGCGACCGGACCGGACGGCACCGTCGTCGCCCCGGGATTCGCGGTCGACGTTGTGGACACCACCGGCGCCGGGGACGCGTTCGCCGGGGCGCTCGCGGCGCACTGGGACCTGCCACCCGCCGAACGCCTGCGCCGCGCCAACGCGGCGGGCGCGCTCACCGCCACCGCTCCCGGGGCCGCTGCGGCCCCGACGGCCGCCGAGGTCGACACCTTCCTCGCCGCACGAGAGGCCGCCCGATGACGATCACCGTCCACGACGTTCCCGGCGCCGGCCCGTACGCCCTGACCACCGGCCCGGATGGCGGCCTGTGGTTCACGCTCGTCGGGAGCGGGGAGATCGGTCGGTACGACGTCACCACCGGGGAGACGGTGCGGTACCCCGTCGGCCCGGACACCGGCCCCACGGTCATCACGACCGGGCCCGACGGCGCGCTGTGGTTCACCGAGTACCGCGCCCACCGCCTCGGCCGGATCACCGTCGACGGCGAGGTCTCGCACATCGACCTGCCGCCCGGGTGCGGCCCTTTCGGCCTCGCCGCCGGGCCCGACGGCGCGCTGTGGTTCACCGCGACCGCCACTGACCGGATCGGCAGGGTCACCACGGCGGGCGAGGTCACGGGGTTCGAGCTGCCGATCCCCGGCGCCTTCCCCTCCGCGATCGCCGCCGGCCCCGACGGCGCGCTGTGGTTCCCGCTCAACCAGGCCGATGCGATCGGCCGCATCGACACCGCCGGGTCCGTCTCCGTCGTCGCCCTGGACTCCCCCGGCTGCGCGCCCGTCGGCATCGCCTCCGGGCCCGACGGAGCCCTCTGGTTCGTCGAGATCGGGGCGGGGCGGATCGGCCGGATCACGCCCGACGGTGCCGTCACGCACCACCCGCTGCCCGACGCCACGGCCCGCCCGCACGGCGTCTGCGCCGGTTCCGACGGTCGCATGTGGTTCACCGAGTGGGCAGGCAATGCCCTAGGCTCGGCCGACACTGAGGGGCGAATCCGCAGGTACGAGCTGCCCGTGCCCGGCTCGGAGCCGCACGGCATCACCCTCGGCCCCGACGGTGCGCTGTGGGCCGCACTGGAGGTCGGATCGCTCGCACGGCTCGCCCCTCCGCAGCCGTGATGTGACTCATCTCACATTGACCCGACTCGCTGGGGATACTCCGGTCCGCCGCTGACCGATTTCCGAGCGCGGGTGACTTCCGCAATGCCGGTTGTTAGCGTCGAAAGCGATGAGCCCGTCTCACAAGAGCGACCCCACAGCCCCCGCAAAAACGGGGGTTTCCACCCGGCACCCGTCGATCGACGACGGAGTTCGGCTCTGGGAGATCGCCCGCGACACCGAGGTTCTCGATCTCAATTCGACGTATGCGTACACGCTGCTGTGCCGCGACTTCGCCGCCTCATCGATCGTCGCCGAACGCGACGGCGCCGTAGCGGGTTTCGTCACGGGCTACCGCCGGCCGGACCGCCCGGACACCCTGTTCGTGTGGCAGGTGGCGGTGGACGCCGCACACCGCGGCCACGGCATCGCCTCACGCATGCTCATCGATCTGTTGGACCGTCTTGCGGTGGAGGGCGTTTCACGCCTGGAGACCACGATCACCGCGGACAACACCGCGTCCCAGCAGCTCTTCGGCGCAGTGGCGAAGAAGCGCGGTTCCACCCTCGCGGTGAGCGAACTCTTCGCGTCGCACCACATCTCCCCCAACCAATCCGAACCACACGATCCCGAGCAGCTGTACACCATCGACCCCGCCTGACCGCGGGCCGCTGCACGGCCCACTAGGAGGATCACCATGGCAATCCTGACCGACGATCACACCAGCACTACCGATTTCGAGCAGCCCACGATCTTCAGCACCCGCGAGTCGCAGGTCCGCAGCTACTCGCGCGGTTGGCCCGCCGTCTTCGATCGGGCAGAGGGATCCTGGCTCATCGATCGCGACGGCCGCCGCTACCTCGACTTCTTCGCCGGCGCAGGCGCACTCAACTACGGCCACAACCACCCCAAGCTCAAGCAGGCACTGGTCGAGTACATCTCCGAGGGCCACATCACCCACTCGCTGGACATGTCGACCGTGGCCAAGGGCGAGTTCCTGCAGGCCTTCGAGGACAAGATCCTGCGCCCGCGCGGCCTCGACTACAAGGTGCAGTTCCCGGGACCGACCGGCACGAACACCGTCGAGGCGGCACTGAAGCTCGCCCGCAAGGTGAAGGGCCGTGAGTCGATCATCAACTTCACCAACGCCTTCCACGGCATGACCCTCGGCGCGCTGTCGGTGACCGGCAACTCGATGAAGCGCGGCGGTGCCGGTATCCCGCTCGTCCACGCCACGCCGATGCCCTTCGACAACTACTTCGACGGCGCCGCACCGGACTTCCAGTGGTTCGAAGCCGTCCTCGCCGACTCCGGCAGTGGTCTGAACAAGCCCGCCGGCGTCATCGTCGAAACCGTCCAGGGCGAGGGCGGCGTGAACGTCGCACGGCCCGAGTGGCTGCGCGCGCTGGCCGATCTGTGCGAGCGACATGACATGCTGCTCATCGTCGACGACGTCCAGATGGGTTGCGGCCGTACCGGTCCGTTCTTCTCCTTCGAGGTCGCCGGGATCACCCCGGACATCGTGACGCTGTCGAAGTCGATCGGCGGCTACGGCCTTCCGATGGCGCTCACCCTGATGAAGCCCGAGCTGGATGTGTGGGGTCCGGGCGAGCACAACGGCACCTTCCGCGGGAACAACCCGGCGTTCGTCACCGCCAAGCACGCGATCGACGAATTCTGGTCGGACGACGCTCTGGAGAAGGAGACCCTGCGCAAGGGCGCCCACATCGAGAAGCGCTTCGATGACCTGTGCGCCGAGTTCCCGGAGCAACTCAGCCACCGCGGCCGCGGCATGGTGCAGGGCCTGGTCTTCGCCGACGCCGACAAGGCGGGCGAGGTCTGCGCCGCCGCGTACGAGCAGGGCCTCCTCGCCGAGACCTCCGGTCCCTCCGACGAGGTGGTCAAGCTGCTGCCGCCGCTGACCATCACCGACTCCGACCTCGACCTCGGCCTGGACATCTTGGCCACCGCGACCCGAAAGGTGCTGTCCTAGATGATCGTCCGCACCACCGAAGAGATCACCGGTACCGAGCGCGACGTCGCCGCGGGCCACTGGCGCAGCAAGCGCATCGTGCTCGGCGGCGACAAGGTCGGTTTCTCCTTCCACGAGACCGTCATCGAGCCCGGCACCGTCAACGAATTCCACTACGCCAACCACGTCGAAGCGGTCTGGCTCGTGGAGGGCGAGGGCACGCTCCTCGACCGGGAGACCGGCGTCGAGTATCCACTCGCGCCCGGCACGATGTACCTCCTGGACGGCCACGAACGCCACACCGTGACCACCCGGACCCGGATGCGTATGCTGTGCGTCTTCAACCCGCCCGTCGTCGGCACCGAGGTGCACGACGAGAACGGTGTCTACCCCCTGGTCGCCGTCGATTGACCCGAATTGAACACCGTTATGGAGAGAAAACCGCAGGTCACGGCCTCCATAACGGTGTTCAATCGGGTGGGGACCGGGGATGCGGTGTTGTTGCGCGATGGGCGGCGAAATCGTGCGGGCATGGAGGAGACTGGAGGTATGACCTCACTCGCCGATAAGGCCACCATGCTCCTGTCGCTGCACCGCAAGGGCGACCCCGTCGTCCTACCGACCACCTGGGACGCCTGGTCCGCGAGCACCGCGGTCGCGGCGGGGTTCTCCGCGCTCACCGTCGGCTCGCACCCCATGGCCGATTCGATCGGCCGGCCCGACGGCGAGGGAATGTCCTTCGAGGAGGCGATGACCCGGGTCGCCCAGATCACCGCGGCGGTCGAGGTCCCCGTGTCCGTCGACATCGAGTCCGGCTACGGCCAGTCCGCGGAGCGGATCATCGAGAGCCTGCTGCAAGCCGGGGCGGTGGGCCTGAACATCGAGGACACCGTCCACGGCGAGGGCGGTCGGTTCCGCGACGCCCAGGAGCACGCGGACCTCGTCGCGGCGCTCCGCGCCGCCGCGGATGCGTCGGGTGTGCACGTCGTCATCAACGCGCGCACGGACATCTTCAAGAACCAGGTGGGTGAGGCGGAGGATCGCGTCGAGCGCGCCATCGCGCGGATGCAGTTGTGCGCCGACGCGGGCGCAGATTCGCTCTACCCCGTCGCCTTCCACGACATGGCCACGCTCCGCCACCTCGCGGACGCTCTGCCGCTTCCGGTGAACGCGATCGCGAATCCCGCGACCGACGATCTGGCCGCTCTGGCCGCCGCCGGCGCGGGCCGGATCAGCTTCGGCCCGATCTGGCAGATGGTGCTCACCGAGCGATCGAACGAGTTGCTCGCCCGCTGGCGCTGATCGTCAGGTTCCGCGGGACGCCCTGGCCGCGATCAGGACCAGTGCGTCGTCGACGCACCGGGTGAGGAACGCGTCGTCCGGCGGCGCGCCACCGACCAGGACACGGAAGTAGATCGGCGCCGCCGCGGCCTCGATCACGTCGCGCGCGACGACCCCCTCGGGAAGTTCGCCGCGGACGACCGCTCGCTCGATCACGGGCGCGATACCCGCGAACCGCGCATCCCAGAACCGGATCCGCGCTGCGTCGACCTCTGCGTCGTGCGACATCGCGAGGGTGGTTCCCACGAGCCGCGCCACCCCGGGCCGTGCGAGAAGCGAGGCGATCTGTCGCGCGACCTGAAGGAGATCCGCGCGGAGGTCACCGGTGTCCGGGGCGGGATTGCCCTGCGCCGCGAGCTCGGTGACCGCGTCCGCGACGAGCGCGGTCGGTGTGGCCCATCGCCGGTAGACGGTGGTTTCCGCGACGCCGGCCCGGGTCGCGACCTCGGCGATGCGCAGGCCCTCGAAGCCGTACTCGGCGACCTGCTCGAGTGCCGCGCCGAGCACCGCCTCCCGGATACGCGCCGACCTCCCGCCCGTGCGCCGGCGGGGCGCCTCGTCCTGGTCCATACCCCAGTTCTACGCGACCGTGGCGGTCATGCCGAGGCGAGGTAGGCGTCGACCCAGTTGCCGAACTCCACGGCGAGGTGCCACTGGTGCTCGGTGATGTACAGGCCCGGAACGGCCGCTGGGAAGGCGACACGGAGCCGGCTGCGGAATCCGCCGCCCGGGAGATCGCGGAACTGGTGGCGCACGCCGCCGATCATCTCCCCCGTCGCCAGGAACGCCGTGCCGGCGATCTCGAGCGGATACGACGGGTCACGTGGGATCGGAACCGCGGCGACGTCCGCGTAATCGACGAAGAACCGCACCGGTAGCACTGCCCCGCCGGTCACCTCGATCACCTCCTGCCGCCCGTCACGGCCGGTGACGATGACGTAGTGGTCGGGGCACGCACTCGTCCACGTCGATCGATCATCGGTCGTCCGCTCGCGCGCGAACCACTCCGCCATCCCCTCCGCGGTGCCCCGCGGCGCGCTGATCTCGGTGTCCGCGACCGCCCATCGCCCGCCGGGCACGGCCTTGGCGGCCAGCGTCGCGGCACCCGCGATCGCCGTCTCCGGCGCGAGCATGTCGCGGATGCGGTCCACCCCGAGCTGATCGCGTGTGCGAGCGAGGGCGGCGCGCGCCGCCGGGAGATCCGGTGGAGCGACGGTGCCGCGGTCCACGAGTGCGCGCAGCTCCCCCGCGGCGACGCCCGGATAGTCCCGCAGCAGGCGCGCGGCGGCGATCGGCACGCGGCGGCGCTCCCACGCCTGGACGCTCGCCTGCGAGACCGGAACACCCGCGAGCCGCGTCCGTAGCGCCGACTGCGGGGTGGGTTCGGCGAACACCCGGCTCGCGCCGCGCGTCGCCACTGCCGCCGCGATGCCCGCGCCCGCTGCGCCGGCGAGGAACCGCCGCCTGCTCGGGTTGACACCCGTCATCGTGACCCCCCTCTCTTAACGCTTGTATTTATAGCGTTAAGAGATGAGAATGGGGTGACAACGATCACGTGTCAAGACTCGACGGACAGTTGGCTTCCCATGACCGACCGCAGCGGTATCAGGACCTACATCGACGACCGTCTCGTCGCGCCGGGGCAGGTGCGGGCCTGGGAGGAGCGTCGCCTCCGCGTCGTGTTCCGCAGGCTGGCATCGGGGCTCGGCGCCCGTGCACTGACCGAGCTACTACCCGGCGAGCGGCTCGAGAACGTACGGCGCGCCCCGATCGCCGTGCAGCGGGAGAGGCTCACGGCGGTCAAGACGCGGCTCGGGCACGCCGGCGTGTACGCCCTGCTCCGGCGCGAGCTCGCGGTCTCGGAGCTCACCACCCGCGCCACCCTCGCGGCCAGCCGTGGTCGATCGGCCACCGCGGTGACCCGCCTGCAGGCGCCGGGCGTCTCCGCCGAACGGTTCGCCGCATGGTTCGACGACCTGACCGCGTCGAATCGCGAGGCCGAGATGCTGGCCGCCTGCCCGGACCACTACCTGCTCCGCGGCCTGCCCGGCGGTCGGCAGGAGGTGGTCGAGACCACCGGCGGCGCCCCCACCGCTTCCCGGTTCCTGGTCGACTACACCCGCACCGACCGCCTGAACACCGCCGCCGACCCGGCGTACCCGATCCAGATCGCCGGCCTCGCCCTCCTGGACGACGGGACCTGCATCGGCGGCGTGCGGCACCAGCTGCGCGACCGCGACGGCGCGCTCGACGCTCTGCTGACCGTCGAGTTCCCGGCCCTCGTGCCGGCCCGTCTCCTCCGACAGCATCAGTGGCACCTCGCCGTCGAGTTCGGCAACTGGATCTCGGCATCCGCAGCGGAATGATCGTGCACGACTTCGCGGCATGGAAGCCGCCGGGCTGGAGCGCTATCGCGCACCGTCGACCACGAAGGCGCTGCCGCGCTCCCGGTCGAGGAAGGTCTCGGACTTGTTGCGCAGGAAGACGATGTAGACGACCAGCGAGATCGCGATGGTGATCGTGACGTAGGCGATGAACCACGACACGTGGCCGGACTTCTTGGCGGCCTCGTAGATCAGCGGCGCGGTGCCGCCGAAGATCGAATTGGCCAGCGCGTAGCCGATACCCACGCCGAGGGCACGGATGTGCGAGGGGAAGAGCTCCGCCTTCACGAGGGCGTTGATCGAGGTGTATCCGGTGATGATCACGTAGCCGAAACAGACCATCGCGAGCGAGGCGACCGCCACGTGGAGGTTCGGGAGGTAGGTGATGAGGAAGTAGGTGTAGAGGACACCACCCACACCGAAGAAGACGAGCATGGGTTTGCGGCCCACCCGGTCGCTGATCATTCCGCCGATCGGCTGGATGAGCATGAGGAAGATCAGGCCGATGAGGTTCACCCACGTCGCGGTCAGGGCGTGGTCGGTGTACGCGGACTTGACGATCGCCGGGGCGTTGACGCTGTAGACGTAGAACGCCAGCGTGCCGCCCATGGTGATGAGGAAGCACAGCAGTAGCTGCCGCCAGTAGCCGGTGAGGAGCTCGCGCATCGTCCCCGACGACGTGTCCGCGCCCTCGCGGACGGCCGCCAGCTGTTCCTCGGACAGCGACTCGTCCATGGTGCGGCGGAGCCAGAAGACGATGATCGCGGCGATGCCGCCGACGAAGAACGCGATGCGCCAGCCGAAGTCGGACACCTGGGCCTTGGAGAAGATCCCCAGAAGTACGAGCAGCATGAACTGGGCCAGCACGTGGCCACCGACCAGCGTCACGTACTGGAAGGACGAGAAGAAACCCCGTCGTTCGCGGGTCGCGGCCTCCGACATGTACGTGGCGGACGTGCCGTACTCGCCGCCGGTGGCGAAGCCCTGGACGAGGCGACACAGGATGAGGACGACCGCCGCCGCGACGCCGATGGTCTCCCGGCCGGGCACGACGGCGATCACGAAGGAGCACGCGGCCATCAGCGTGACGCTCATGGTCAACGCCGCTCGCCGGCCCTTGCGGTCGGCGTACCGGCCGAAGAACCACGAGCCCACGGGGCGCATCACGAAGGTCACCGCGAAGATCGCGTAGACGTACACGGTGGAGTTCTTATCGGCCTTGTCGAAGAACTGGCTCTCGAAGTACGTCGCGAAGACGGTGTAAACATAGACGTCATACCATTCAACGAGGTTTCCGGAACTGCCGCGCAGCGTGTTCCAGATCGCCCGGCGGGTCTCCGCCCGCGACGAGACGGGTGCCGCAGCACTCGATCCACTCATGATCGTCCCTTCCGACCGGTCACGGCCTAGACCTCGTCGGCGGAGCGGCCCGTGCTCCGGTGGCCGAGCACGGCCACCGTGACCATCAGCGCGAGCATCGCCGCCGCGACCACCGCGAACACCCACACGCTTCCACGCTCGTCGAGAATCGGAAGCAGAACGAACGGAAGAAATGCGGTCACCAGCTTGGAGAGCGAGTACGCGGCGCCCGCGGCGGTCCCCCGGATGGCCGTGGGGTACGAGTCCGCGAGGTAGACGTGATAGGCGTTCGAGAACAGGTTCGAGGCCAGCGTGTAGAGGAAGCCGGCCAGTACGATCTGCAGCGGGCTCGAGGCGAAGCCGAACCACACGCCGAAGACGGCCATCAGTCCCGCCGCACCGATCACGAGGTAGCGCCGCTCGACCCGCTCGACGACCGGGAGGGCCAGCGCCGCGCCCAGCGGGTAGCCGATGTAGGACAGCGCGACGAACAGCAACGAGGTCTGGACCGAGTAGCCCTTGGCCAGCAGGACCAGCGGCGCGATCGTGCCGAACCCGTAGTAACCGACGACCTCCAGCGCGGAGACGATCCACAGCATCACGGTGCGCCGGCGGTACGGCGGCCGGAACAGCGCGCGGATCGTGATCGACCGGGATGCGACCGGCCGGAGCGAGGCATCGGGTTCGACCAGCACCTTGCCCTCCGCGACCGCCTGCGCTTCCAGCCTGCGGACGAGGGCGTCGGCCTCGTCGGACCGCCCCTGCGCCTCCAGCCAGCGGGGCGACTCGGGCAGGCCCCGTCGGACCAGCCAGACCAGGAGCGAACCGACCGCCCCGAGCATGAACAGCAGGCGCCAGCCCTGGACCTCGACGCCTCCCACCTCGAAGACCTGCGGGGTCAGCCAGCGCGCCGCGAAGCCCACCACCGGGACCCCGAGGAAGGAGACCGTGTAGGCCAGCGAGATGTACGTGCCGCGAACGTTCTTCGGCAGGATGTCCGAGAGATAGGAATCAGCGAGAGCGAATTCGCCGCCGATCCCGATGCCGGCGATGAACCGCGTGACGACGAGGAAGGCGGCGTTCGGGCTGAACGCGCCGGCGAGCGACATCGCGGAGTACAGCGCCAGGTTGAGCATGAACGCCGTGCGCCGGCCGTACCGGTCCGCGAGCCTCCCCATGAACAGCGCCCCGATGAACTGGCCGATGAAGGCGGAGGCCAGCAGCACCTTGAGCTGGTCGGGGTCGAGAGCGAAGTCCTTCCTCAGCACCGTCGCGATCGTCGCGGCGAGGAAGTTCTCGTACTGATCGAAGAACAGCCCCAGCCCGATCACCCCGACGGCGGCGAAGTGCAGCCGCGTCATGGGAAGGCGGTCCAGCCGCGCCGCGATCGACGGTGCCTGCGAGGTCTCGGTGGTCACCCGCCGAACCTTACTTCGGTGCACGAAAATGAATCTGCAAGGGGTGATGGGCACCGTCGACCACGGATGCGCGATTCGTCACGGAACGACCCCGGTGTCCGTACCGGCCCGGCCGACCCTGCCGGTACGCCCGCACGCGAGGCGCCGGTGCGGTTGAATCCAACCGTGATCGTGGATTGCGCGCACTACGTCGACGGTGCCCGGCAGTCGGAGGCCGCCCTCCCGCCGCTCGCCGCCGCTCGCTTGTGCGCCGGCGACGGCTTCGTCTGGCTCGGCCTGTTCGAACCGACCGCCGACGAGATGGAATCGGTCCGGCAGGCCTTCGACCTGCACGAGCTCGCGGTGGAGGACGCGCAGGACTATCACCTGCGCCCCAAGGTCGAGGACTTCGAGTCGTCGGTCAAGCTCGTCATCCTGCGCACCGCTCGCTACGACGACGCGCGCGAGGAGGTCGATTTCGGGGAGATCAGCGTCTTCGTCGGTGCGAACTTCGTCATCACCGTGCGGCAGGGCGTCGCGAGCGAACTGCATCAGGCGCGCGCCCGGCTCGAGCAGAAGCCCGAGCTGCTCGCGCTCGGCACGGACGCCGTGCTCTGGGCGATCCTGGACCAGGTGGTCAACGGCTACGAACCCGTCGTCGCGGGGCTCGAGCACGACATCGAGCAGATCGAGTCCACGGTCTTCTCCGGTTCGGTGGCCCCCACCGAACGGATCTACCTCCTCCGCCGCGAGGTCACGAACTTCTACCGCGCCGCGCATCCCCTGCTCGCGGTGGTCAACGCAGTGGGCAAGGGACTGCTCGAGGACCGGCTCGCGCCGTACCTGCGGGACGTGTACGACCGCCTGCAACTGGTCAACGAGGAGGTCTCCGCACAGCGCGACCTGCTGGGCACCATCCTGCAGGCCAACATCGCCGTGGTCTCGGTGCAGCAGGCGAATTCGGCCGTGCGCCAGAACACCACCATGGAGCAGTTGACCGTGCTCGCCACGATCTTCCTGCCGCTGACCTTCATCACGGGCTTCTTCGGCCAGAACTTCGAGTGGCTCACCTCGCACATCGACGGCTTCTGGCACTTCCTGATCCTGGGCATCGGAGGCCTGCTCGTCCCGCTCGTCGCGCTCGGGCTGTGGCTGCGGCGCAACAAGGTGCCGGAGCTGGACCCGTTCGCGAGCCCGCACGACCGGACGCCCCACAGCCGGCGATTGTGACCCGCCCGGGCGGGACGACCACGCTGACCGGCGGCGCCGACCGACGGTGCTGCGCCGCGGATCGGCGGTAGCCTGGACGGCGTGCGCACTGCGATACCCGCCTGGGAGCCCGCGGAGGCCACCTCGCCGGACCCGGACTACGCCGACCGGCTCGAGCGGGCCCGTGCCCTGCTCCGCGGCCGGCGCATCGTCGCGCTCACCGGCGCCGGAATCTCCACCGCGTCCGGCATTCCCGACTACCGGAGCCCGGGAGCGCCCCGTCGGACACCGATGACGCTCCAGCAGTTCCTCGCCTCCGCCGAGTTCCGGCGACGGTACTGGGCGCGCAATCACCTCGGCTGGCGGCACATGGACGCCGCCCTGCCCAACGCCGCCCACCGAGCCCTTGCGGCACTGCCGGGCGTCACCGGGGTGATCACCCAGAACGTCGACCTGCTGCACCTCAAGGCCGGGTCGCGCGGCGTGGTGGACCTGCACGGCAACTACGCCCAGGTGCGCTGCCTGAACTGCGACTACCGCATCAGCCGGCATCGTCTGCATGCGCAGCTCGAGCCGCTCAACGCCGGCTTCGTCGCGCGGATCGCCGGCCGCGGCGCGCTCGAGGTGGCGCCGGACGCCGACGTGGTGGTCGAGGACACGACGGACTTCACCATGGTCGACTGTCCCGCATGCGGCGGCATCCTCAAACCCGACATCGTCTACTTCGGCGAGTCCGTGCCCAAGCCGCGCGTGGCCCGCGCCTTCGCCATGGTCGACGATGCCGAGGCCCTGCTCGTGCTCGGTACCTCGCTCACCGTGATGTCGGGCCTGCGGTTCGTCCGGCACGCCCACAAGCGCGGCACGCCGATCGTGATCGTCAACCGCGGCCGCACCCGCGGGGACGGCCTGGCGGATGTCACCGTCGACGTCGATGTCGCGACGGCGCTGCACGCCCTGACCGAGCACCGGCCCGCATCCCGACCGAGAGGAACGACATGACTCCCGCCGCCGCAGACCTGCCGCTGGAGGACCGGGCCCGGCTCCTCACGGGCGCCGACTTCTGGACCACGGCGACGGCGCCGGGGGTGCCGTCGATCGTCCTGACCGACGGCCCGCACGGCGTGCGCCGCCAGGTGGGCGCGTCCGATCACCTCGGTCTCCACGCCTCCGCCCCCGCGACGTGCTTCCCGCCCGCCGTCGCGATCGGATCGAGCTGGAACCCCGACCTCGCGCGGCGCATCGGCGAGGCGGTCGCCGCGGAGGCCCGGGCGCTCGGCGTCGCCGTGGTCCTCGGCCCCGGCGTGAACATCAAGCGGCATCCGCTGTGCGGCAGGCACTTCGAGTACTACTCGGAGGACCCGCTGCTCGCCGGTGCGCTCGGCGCGGCGCAGGTGCAGGGGCTGCAGGCCGGCGGCGCGGGCGCCTCGGTCAAGCACTTCGCCCTGAACAACCAGGAGACCGAGCGGATGCGGATCAGTGTGGACGCCGACCCGCGCACCGTCCGCGAGATCTACCTGCCCGCGTTCGAGCGGATCGTCCGGGAAGCCTCCCCCGCCACCGTCATGTGCTCGTACAACCGCATCGACGGCGTCCACGCCTCCGAGAACTCCTGGCTGCTCACCACCGTGCTCCGCGACGAGTGGGGGTACGAGGGTCTGGTGGTCTCCGACTGGGGCGCGGTGCACGATCCGGTCGCCGCGGTACGTGCGGGGCTGGATCTGGAGATGCCGCACGGCCCCAACAGCACCGGACGCATCGTCGACGCGGTGCGCTCGGGTCGGCTCGACGAGGCCGTCGTCACCCGCGCCGCGCAGCGGGTGATCGAGCTGACGCGGTGGGCACCGTCGGACGAGGAGCCCGTGCCCGACCTCGACGCGCACCACGCTCTCGCGCGGGAGGCGGCGGCGCAGTCCGCCGTACTCCTGCGCAACGAGAACGCCGTGCTCCCACTGGATTCCGGATCGGGTCCGGTGGCAGTGATCGGCGAGCTCGCCCGGACGCCGCGGTACCAGGGCGGTGGTTCCAGCCACATCAACGCGACCCGCGTCGACGTACCCCTCGACGAGATCGCCGCGCGCGGTGACGATCTCGGCATCGCCGTGGAGTTCTCGGCGGGCTACGCCCTCGACGGGACCGGCGATGACGACGCACTGCGCGCCGACGCCGTGGCGACCGCTGTGAGATCCGGGGTGGCCGTGGTCTTCGCCGGGCTCACCGAGGCGGAGGAGTCCGAGGGCTTCGACCGGCCGGACCTCGCGATCGCGCCACGGCAGGTGGAACTGATCCGGGCCGTGGCCGCCGCCGCGCCGCGCACCGTCGTCGTGCTGGTCGGCGGCGGGGTGATCGAACTGGAGGCCTGGCACGACGAGGTCGACGCGATCCTCGAGACCTTCCTGCTCGGCCAGGGCGGCGGCGCCGCGATCGCCGCCCTGCTGTTCGGCGACGCGGAACCGTCGGGCCGCCTGGCGGAGACGATCCCGCACCGACTGGAGGAGACCCCCGCCTTCGGGCACTTCCCCGGCGAGCTCGGCACCGTGCGCTACGGCGAGGGCCTGCTCGTGGGCTACCGCTGGTACACCACGCGCGACATCGCGCCGCGGTACCCGTTCGGGCACGGCCTCGGCTACACCACGTTCGGCATCGACGACCTCGCCCTGCGAGCCACCGGTCCGGACACCGCGACCGCGACCGTCCGGGTCACGAACACGGGCGATCGCGCCGGGAGCCACGTGGTGCAGGTGTACCTCGCCGGTGGGCCGGGCGCGGTCCTCCGCCCGCGGCGGTCCCTCGTCGCCTTCCGCAAGGTCGCACTCGATCCCGGCGCAGCGACGACGGTGACCCTCGACCTGCCGCGCCGTGCTTTCGCGTACTGGGACGTGCAGAGCGACGCCTGGACGGTACTGCCGGGCGCCTACCGCATCGAGGTCGGCGGGAGCAGCGTCAGCATCGACGAGAGCGCCGATGTCACGCTCGACGGTGACGTGATCGTGCACCGCCTCGACCTGGAGTCCACGATCGCCGAGTGGGCCGCCCATCCCACGGCCGGCGCGGGCTTCCGGGCGGCGCTCGGCGATTCGGCCGGCGGCATGCCCCTGGACCAGCTCCTCGAACTCGCCGGGTCGATGCCCCTCGGCAAGGCCCTGGACATGCTGCCCGGTCCCGCCGGGGACGAGGCCCGCAGCCGGCTGGAGGCCGCGATCGCCGCGCAGTGAGTGCGCGGACGACCTCCACTCGGACCCGGCGCGATCAGAGGCCGGCGCGTGCGAGCGCCTCCGCGGCCTCGTCGCCCTGGGCGACGTCCCGGGCGGAGCAACACAGCAGGTCGGCGCCGGCCCGGACGGCCGCGACCGCCCGCTCGCCCGTGGATCCGTACGCCGCGAGGGAGCCCGCCTCCAGCGCGTCGGTGATGATCGTGCCCCGGAAGCCGAGTCGGCCGCGCAGGTGGGTCTGCAGGATCGTCCGGGACATGCCGGCCGGGTTCGCCGCGTCCAGGGCGGGATAGACAGCCCACGACGGCATCACCATCCGCACTCCCGCCGCGATCGCGGCGGCGTACGGCGCCATGTCGACCGACTCCAGGGTCGCGGCGGGCAGGTCGACGGTGACCGGGGTCAGGTCCGTGTTCGCCCCCGCCGGGGCCGCGCCCAGCCCCGGGAAGTGCTTGGCGCACGCGGAGACCCCGGCGCCCTGCGCGGCCCGGATGAAGGCCGCGGCGCAGTCTCCGACGACCTTCGGGTCGGACGAGAAGCTCCGCTGCGTGCTGTCCAGGAAGTCACCGGCGGACCGGTGGACGCCCAGGACGGGCGCGAGGTCGCCGTTGATCCCGGCCCGGCCCAGGACCGCGGCCGCCTCCGCTCCCTGTGCCCGCGCCGCGACCGCCGGGTCGGCCGACGCACCCACCTGCTTCGCGGACGCCGCGGGACCGCCGGGCACGCGGTTGACCTGACCGCCCTCCTGGTCGGCGAGGAGGATCAGCGGGCCCTTCGCCGCCGTACGGAACTCGGCCGTGACCTCGGCGAGCCGGCCCGCGGAGGAGATGTTCTCCGAGAAGAAGATGACGCCGCCCACCCGCCCCTGCGAGACCTTGGTCAACAGTTCTGCGGGCGGCGTGAGGCCGCGGTAGGAGTACACCACCTTCCGCCCCGCGTGGGGTGCCGCCTCTGCCCGCCCCACGGATAGCGCTGTGAGAGTCGAGAACACGGCACCCGTGCCCGCGACGAGGAACGCCCTACGGTCGAAGTCCACCATGCCCGCCGAGGGTACCCACTCGCCGCCCGCGCTGCTCAGAGCGGATCCGACGGTGCCGGACGCCCGGGCGTCGTAGCGTGACCGTATGACGATCCGTGACGAGGCACTGTTCCGGCACGAATTGGGCGCCCACCTGCGCCGACTGCGGCACGCCCGCGGCGAGCGGCTCAGCGATACCGCCGATCGCGCCGGGATCTCGCCGCAGTACCTCTCCGAGGTCGAGCGGGGTCTCAAGGACCCGTCCAGCGAGATGCTGGCCGCCATCGCCGGGGCGCTGGACACCGGAGTCGGTGAGATCGCCGTCGAGGTGGGGCGCCGGCTGCAGACCGCCCGGCCCGTCCTGCGGCTCGATCTCACGGCGACCCGTGTGCCGGCGGCCCGGGCGGTCGCGCCGAGCGCGGGGCGGGTGGTCGCGCCGCGGGCGGGGGCGGCGCGACCGGCCGACGCCGTCTCCCCCGGCCCCCGGCTCCTGGCGCTGGCGGCCTGACCCGTCACGCCTCCTCGATCACCTCGTCGATCAGGCCGTAGGCGACTGCCGCCTCGGCGGTGAAGACCCGATCGTGATCGGTGTCGGCCCGGAGTTCCTCGGGGGTCCGGCCGGTGTGCCGGGCCAGGACCCGCTCCATCTGCGCGCGGACGCGGATCACCTCGTCGGCCTGCAGGATCAGATCGGGGATCGTGCCGCGGCCCTGCGCCGAGGGCTGATGCAGCACCACCCGCGAGTGCGGCAGTCCCATCCGCCGGCCGGGGGTGCCGCCCGCGAGGAGCAGGGCTCCCACCGCGACCGCCTGCCCCACGCAGGTAGTGGCGATCGCCGGGCGGACGTACCGCATCGTGTCGTAGATCGCCAGTGCGGCACTGGGATCGCCGCCCTCGCAGTTGATGTACAGCTGGATCTCTCCATCGCCGTCGGAGGCGAGGAAGAGCAGCTGCGCGACGATCGCGTTCGCGACGCCGGCGTCGATTGCGGTGCCCAGATAGACCACCCGCTCGGAGAGCAGGTGCGAGTAGACATCGGTGATCCGCTCACCGTTGGGGCGGCGGTCGATGACGTTCGGAATCGTGTAGGTGCTCATCGGCTCGCTCCCGCCAGGTCGAATCCCGCACGGCGGCGTGCGGGTACGACGGTGTCGAAGGAGTCCACGATCTCGTCGATGAAGCCGTACTCCCGCGCCTGCTCGGCCGTGTACCAGCGGTCATGCAGGGAGTCCTCGAAGATCTGCTCGACGGGGCGGCCGGTGTCGTCCGCGATCAGGCCGAGCACGGTGTCGCGGGTGTGCCGCAGATCGCCCGCCTGCAGCTCGATGTCGACCGCCGTGCCGCCGATCCCGGCGGAGCCCTGATGCATGAGCACCCGGGCGTGCGGCAGCGCACGGCGTTTGCCCGGCGTGCCCGCGGAGAGCAGGAACTGCCCGGCGCTGTACGCGATGCCCAGGACCAGGGTGGAGACGTCGCACGGGACGAGGCGCATCACATCGCGGATCGCGAGCATCGACGGGACGGAGCCGCCGGGCGAGTGGATCCAGAGGGCGACGTCCTCCGTACCGGCCGATGCCAGCGAGAGGATCTGGGTGGCGAGGAGGGAGCCGTTGTCGTCGTCGAGCGGACCGTCGAGGACGACGACGCGGCGATCGTAGAGCTCGCGGCGCACGCTCTCGGTGAACCGGGGGAAGGTCGGGTTATCACTCATGCACCCATGGTGGGGCGCTCAGCCGGCCCGGAACAGACGAATCCGCCCGGGGCGGAACCGCTCACGGCAGCTCCGCTCCGGGCGGATTCGACGGAGACGTGGATCAGCCGGCGGCGTACGCCGGCTCGCTCCGGAAGCGCGAGACGCGACCATCGATGCCGAGCGCGCGCCACAGCAGGCGCGAGACCGGGTTCATCAGCTTCGTCTTCTCCGCCAGGAGACGGACGTCGCCGAAGACCTCGCGCTTCATCGCCTGCGACTCGGGCGAGCGCCAGTACATCTCCTTCCAGACCTCGCGGGGGATGTCGAAGCGCTTGCGGAACTCGCGCGGCGGCACCGCGATCGCGGTGAGCAGCGAGCGCATCACGAGCGGCAGGGCGAGCGAGAGGAGGAAACGCGGGAAGGCGCCCCGCGTGGGAATGCGGTGCTCGAGCAGCTGATGCGCGAACGAGATGTGCCGCGCCTCCTCGGCCACGTGGATCTGCATCACCGCGGTCATCGTCGGATGCTGCTCGATGCCGGAGCGCAGGAACTGCTTCTGCACGTGGTCGATGGGCTCCTCGCCGCCGAGGACGCCCATGTAGAAGATCATCGGGAAGGTGGTGGCCGCCAGCGGGATCAGGGGCGAGAGCCGCCGGAACCACAGCGGACCGCCGGGCACGTCCATGCCGATGCGGTTGACGAACTCCTGGAACATCAGCGTGTGCTGACACTCCTCCTTCGCCTCGTGCGTGGCGTAGCGGAACTCCGGCGAGTTGTTCGGCTGCACAGCGGTGTACTGCATGATGCCGCGGATCAGGACGGACTCGAACTGCAGGCCCACCTTCGCCACGTTGGCCTGCCGCCACATGCCCATCTCGATCTGCTTCGAGCGCGGCTGCGACCGGTACCACTCGGTGCGACCGATCGGATCGAACCGGGAATCGAGGATCCACCGCGGATCGTCCGGGAGCACGGCGAGCTCGGGGGCGTCCCAGTCGATGTCCACGTAGGGATCGAAGTTCCGCTGGACCGAGGCCTCGGACAGGTCCCGCAGGGTCTGCTCGTACTCCGCCTGGCCCTCGAACGGGCGACCGCGGGTACGACCCATGTGCGTGATGTGCAGCGCCATGACGACCTCCTGGTTGTTCGACTGACACAGTTCTACTGGAAATGTACCACGCGGTGGACAATTCCTACCTGTCTGTATGAATGGCCAGGTCCGGCCTGTAGGGTCGCCGATGATCACCCGGGACACCGGGCCCAGTAGTTCGTCGTTCCCGATCGTCGAGGCCGGAGGCATCATGACCACCATCAACCACACCGCGACCGCCGCCGTGCCGCTGAGCACCGCCTTCGCGCACGTCGCCGACTACCGGACGGTGCCGCAGTGGTTCTTCGGGATCAGCAGGTTCATCCCGCAGGGCGACAAGGACTACGGCCTCGGCGCGACGTACGACTCCGCGGTGAAGATCGGCCCTAAGGAGATCGGCTCCGTGGTCCGGGTGACCGAGTTCGAGGAGGACCGGCTCATCACGCTGACCTCCATCGCCGGGTTCCGCACCACGTCCCGGTGGCGCTTCCGCGCGCTCGACGACGATCACACCGAGCTCGCCGTCGAGTTCACCTACGACCTCCCCGGCGGCCTCGCCGGGAAGGCGCTCGGGATGCTCATCGAGCCCTTCGCCGTACAGGCGGTGAAGGCCTCCGAAGCGGCACTCCGGCGCGACCTCGAGGGCGCTGCCCAGGTCTAGCGGACGGGCACCAGGTCGTCCGCGTGGACGACGGGGCGGCGCAGGCCCTCCGGCAGGTCCGTGGTGTCGCGGCCGAGCATCATCTCGAGTTCGACGTGGTCGTAGGCCACCACACCGCGGGCCCGGACGGTGCCGCGCAGGTCGCGCAGGTTCACCACGTCGCCCCCGGAGAAGCTCCCGGCCACCGCCGTCACTCCGGCGGGGAGCAGGGAGCGGCGGCGGTCCACGACCGCGGCGACGGCACCGTCGTCCAGCGTCACGTCACCGTGCACGTCGGCCGCGTGCCGTACCCAGAACCGCCGCGCCGAGAGGCGCACGGCCCGGGGCCGGAAGACGGTGCCCACGTCGGCACCGTCGAGCGCCCGGTCGGCGAGCGCCGCAGCGGTCAGGAGCACGGGCACGCCGGCGTCCGCGGCGAGCCGCGCGGCGGAGAGCTTCGACGCCATGCCGCCGGTGCCGAGCGCCCCGCCCGAGCCGGCGACGACACCGTCGAGATCCTCCGGGCCGTCGACCGCGGCGATCAGCGCGGCGTCGCCCTTGCGCGGGTCACCGTCGTAGAGCCCGTCGACGTCCGACAGCAGGACCAGCGCATCGGCGCCGGTCAGGTGCGCCACCAGCGCGGCGAGCCGGTCGTTGTCACCGAAGCGCACCTCGTTCGAGGCCACCACGTCGTTCTCGTTGATGATCGGCACGGCCCCGAGGGTGCGGAGCCGGTCCAGCGTGCGCTGGGCGTTCGCCGCGTGCACCCGCAGGCCGATGTCGTGGGCCGTGAGCAGGACGAGCGAGACGATGCGGTCGTAGCGCCGGAACGAGGCGCCCCACGCGTTCGCGAGCTGCAGTTGCCCCACGGAGGCGACGGCCTGCTTGGTGGCCAGGTCCGTCGGCCGGCGCTTGAGACCGAGCGGCGCCATCCCGGCGCCGATCGCGCCGGAGGAGACCACGATGACCTCGGTCCCTCGGTCGAGCCGCGCGACGATCGCGTCGGTGAGTGCGTCGAGCCGGTCGGAGGCGAGGCCGTGTTCGAGATCGGTGAGCGCCGAGCTGCCGATCTTCACGACCAGCTTGCGGGCACCCGCGACGACGCCGCGGATGTCGCCCGCGAGCAGGTCGCCGCGCACGGGCACCGTCGTCATTCGTCGTCCTCGTCGTCGTCGCTCGCCAGACCGCGACGGATGTCGTGCTGGCGGCGCCGCTCGGCGGCGCCCACCCGGTCGTTCTGCTCGAGCCGGATGTCGGTGCCGCGGCCGGTGACCGGCACGTCGTCGATGGTGCCGAGCGAGGGCTCCCAGTTGAAGCAGACGTTGCCGATGGTGACCGGCGCGCCGGGCTCCGCACCGAGCTTGAGCAGTTCCTTCTCGACGCCGAGGCGGTTGAGGCGGTCGGCCAGGTAGCCGACGGCCTCGTCGTTGTCGAACGGCGTCTGCTTGATCCACCGCTCCGGCCGCGGGCCGCGCACGATGAACCCGCCCGGCTGCTCGGGATCGGAGATGACCTCGAAGCCGGACTCGTCGATCGCGATGGGCCGGATGACGGGGCGCCGGGTGACGGGCGCGCCGCGCTCGGCGCGGTACTTCTGCACCAGGTCGGCCAGCGCGAAGGTCAGCTCGCGCAGGCCGGTGTGCGCGACCGCCGAGATCACGAAGACGGGCCAGCCGCGCGACTCGAACTCGGGGCGCACCATCTCGGCGAGCTCCTCGGCGTCCGGGACGTCGGCCTTGTTGAGCACGACGATGCGGGGCCGCTCGGACAGCTCGCCCAGGCCGGTGTCCGCCGCCAGAGCGGGCTGGTAGGCAGCGAGCTCGGCCTCGAGTGCGTCGACGTCGCTCACCGGATCGCGGCCGGGCTCGAGCGTCGCGCAGTCGACGACGTGCGCGAGCACGGCGCAGCGCTCGAGGTGGCGCAGGAAGTCCAGGCCGAGGCCGCGGCCCGTCGAGGCGCCGGGGATCAGGCCCGGGACGTCGGCGACGGTGAAGGTGGTCTCCCCTGCCGAGACCACGCCGAGGTTCGGCGCCAGCGTCGTGAAGGGGTAGTCGGCGATCTTCGGCTTCGCCGCGGACAGCACCGAGACCAGCGAGGACTTGCCCGCCGACGGGAAGCCGACCAGACCGACGTCCGCGACGGACTTGAGCTCGAGGACCAGGTCACGGACCTGCCCCTCCTCGCCGAGCAGCGCGAAGCCGGGCGCCTTGCGCGCCTTCGAGACGAGCGCCGCGTTACCGCGTCCGCCGCGACCGCCCTGGGCGGCGTCGAACCGGGTCCCGGCGCCCACGAGGTCGGCCAGCATCCGGCCGTCGGTGTCCAGGACGACGGTGCCGTCCGGCACCTTGAGGATCAGGTCCTGGCCGGACTTGCCCTCGCGGTTGCCGCCCTCGCCGGGCTTGCCGTTGGTGGCCTTGAGGTGCGGCCGGAAGTGGAAGTCGAGCAGCGTGTGCACCTGCGGGTCGACCTCGAGGATCACGGAGCCGCCGCGGCCGCCGTTGCCACCGTCGGGACCGCCGAGCGGCTTGAACTTCTCCCGGTGGATCGAGGCGCAGCCGTGGCCCCCGTTACCGGCCGTGACGTGCACCGTCACCCGGTCGACGAACCTGGACATATGTACCTCTTTCTACCGATGTGGCCCTCACGGGCGACGTGCCCTCACGGGCGGAAAAGCCGAAGGCGGGCGGGCCCCACGACGTGGAGACCTCGCCCGCCTTCGAAAAGACTCGTACTACGTGCTGCGGGACTAGGCCTCCGCAGCGACCGGCACGATGTTGACCGTCTTGCGGCCACGCTTGGTGCCGAACTCCACCGCACCCGCCGCGAGGGCGAACAGGGTGTCGTCGCCGCCGCGGCCGACGCCGACGCCGGGGTGGAAGTGGGTGCCGCGCTGGCGGACCAGGATCTCACCGGCGCTGACCTTCTGGCCACCGAACCGCTTGACGCCCAGTCGCTGGGCGTTGGAATCACGACCGTTGCGCGAGCTGGACGCGCCCTTCTTGTGTGCCATCTGGCTACTCCTGTACTAAACGGTGTTCGTTGTCTGGTTCGCCGGTCAGGCGATCGCGGTCACCTTGACGACCGTCAGCTTCTGCCGGTGACCCTGACGCTTGTGGTAGCCGGTCTTGTTCTTGAACTTGTGGATCCGGATCTTCGGGCCCTTGACCTGATCCACGACCTCACCGGTCACGGAGATCTTCTCCAGGGCTGCGGCGTCGGTGGTCAGATTCGCGCCGTCGACGACCAGAGCGACGGGCAGCGAAACGCTGCTGCCGACCTCACCGTCGATCTTCTCGACCTTCACCAGGTCGCCGACGGCGACCTTGTACTGCTTGCCGCCGGTCTTGACGATCGCATACGTGGCCATCTTCGGGCTTACCTCTTCTTACACATCTCGTAGTTCAGCGCGCGCCAGGTGCGCGGCTCGTATCACGCGGGTACTCCGGAACACGCACGCACGAGCGCGCCGCCGGAAAAGCGACCTTCCCAGGTTACGGGAATGCCGACGGCAGGGTCAAACCGGCTGGTCCGCCCTGTCAGCACCGCCACTCTCGGGCCCGCCCGCAGCGGGCCCCGCAGGACGAGCCGCGGCCCGTCGACGGGCGCGCTTGCGGGCCGGCTCCGCCACGGACGCGCCGGCACCGTCGACCGCCACGGTGGTGAGCACCGGCGCGGCGGGCGCGGGAGCGGCGAGGTCCACGACGATCGTCTGCGGCGCCGCGGACGTGGTCGTGGGCGCCTTGCGCGCCACCCGGCGGCGGCGCGTCGTCGACGGTGCCGCCGGCTCGGGCGCGGGGGCCGGCTCCACCGCCGGCGCCGGCTCGGGCGCGGGGGCCGGCTCCGGCGCGGCCTGATCCTCGGCCGTCGGGGCGGAAGCCTCCACGACGGGAGCGTTCTCGACCGGGGACTCCGCGGCGGGGATCTCCACGACGGACACCTCGGCCGGGGCCTCGGTCGCGGTCTCCTGCACGGGCGCGTCGCCGTCGTGATGCGCGGCCATGGCCCGGAACATCGGGTGCTCGCCCTTGTGCGCGACGGGCTCCTTCACGGCCACGGGCGGGGCCGACGGGGCCGGGGCGGCACCGTCGGACTTGGTGCGCTTGCGCTTCTTGCGCCCCGCGACCTCCGACTTCTCGCCGGACCGGCCGCCGTCCTCGCCGCCGCCCGAGGACTCGACGGGGGCGTCGTGGACGATGATGCCGCGGCCCCCGCACGCCTGGCAGGGCGTGGAGAAGGCCTCGACGAGACCGGTACCGATCCGCTTGCGGGTCATCTGAACCAGCCCCAGCGAGGTGACCTCGGAGACCTGGTGCCGCGTGCGATCGCGGCCGAGCGCCTCGGTGAGGCGGCGCAGCACCAGATCGCGGTTGGACTCGAGGACCATGTCGATGAAGTCGACGACGATCATGCCGCCGATGTCGCGCAGGCGCATCTGCCGCACGATCTCCTCGGCCGCCTCGAGGTTGTTCCGGGTGACCGTCTCCTCGAGGTTGCCGCCGGCGCCGGTGAACTTGCCGGTGTTGACGTCGACGACCGTCATGGCCTCGGTCCGGTCGATGACCAGCGTGCCGCCCGAGGGCAGCCAGACCTTGCGGTCCATCGCCTTGGCGAGCTGCTCGTCGATGCGGTAGGTCGCGAAGACGTCCGGCGCGTCGGCGTGGGCCTTCTCGAACTTCTCGACGCGGGGCATCAGGTCGGGCGCGACGGTGGAGACGTACTTCTCGACCGTGTCCCAGGCGCGGCCGCCCTCGATGACGAGCTTGCTGAAGTCCTCGTTGAACAGATCGCGCACGACCTTGACCAGGAGGTCCGGCTCCTCGTAGAGCGCCTTGACACCCGTCTGCGAGGACGCCTCCTCGATCTCGGCCCACTGCGCCTGCAGCCGCGCGACGTCGCCCGCGAGCTCCTCGGCGCTCACGCCCTCGGACGCGGTACGGATGATCACGCCGGCGTCCGCCGGGACGATCTCCTTGAGGATCTCCTTGAGTCGCTTGCGCTCCGTGTCGGGCAGCTTGCGCGAGATGCCGGCGGAGCCGCCGCCGGGCACGTAGACCAGGAAGCGACCGGCCAGCGAGATCTGCGTGGTGAGGCGGGCGCCCTTGTGGCCCACCGGGTCCTTGCTGACCTGCACCAGCACCTGGTCGCCAGGCTTGAGGGCCTGCTCGATCTTGCGGGCGTTGCCGTCCAGTCCGGCGGCGTCCCAGTTGACCTCGCCTGCGTAGAGCACGCCGTTGCGGCCGCGGCCGATGTCGACGAAGGCGGCCTCCATCGAGGGCAGCACGTTCTGCACGCGGCCCAGGTAGATGTTGCCGACCATCGACGCAGAGCTCGACGACGTGACGAAGTGCTCCACGAGCACGCCGTCCTCGAGGACGGCGACCTGGGTGTAGTCCTGCGGGTGCGGCACGGTGTGGCCGTCCTGCCCCTCGGACGGGCCGACGCCGGTGCGCTCGCGCACGACCATCACGCGGTCGACGGCCTCGCGGCGGGCGAGGAACTCGGACTCGGTGAGGATCGGCGGGCGGCGGCGCACGGTGTCGCGGCCGTCGCGGCGACGCTGGCGCTTGGCCTCCAGGCGGGTCGAGCCGCTGATGCCGCGCACCTCGTCGCGACGCGTCCGCTGCCGCGGCTCACGCTCGTGCACGACGGTGTTGGGCGGGTCGTCGGAGGACTCGGCCTCCGCCCCGTCCTCCCCCGCGCCGGCACGCCGGCGGCGGCGGCGACGCCGGCGGCGCGAACCGCCGTCGGTGACGTCCTCGACGTCGTCGGAGTCCGCGTCGTCCGACGATGCCTCGTCGGCCTTGCCCTCCTCGGGCTTCTGCTCGTCCGTGGTCTCGTCCTCGGCGGCGGTCGGCGCGTCCTGCCCGGCCGGAGCGGCCTCGTCGGCCTTGTCGCCCTCCGCCTGCTCCTGACCGTCCTGCTCATCGGCGTTCTCGCCGCGACCGCGGCCCCGGCCCCGGCGGCCGCGACGACGGCGGCGGTTGCCGCCGTTCTCGTCGTCACCGTTCTGGTCGGACGACGGTGCCGGCTCGGCGGCGTCGCTCCCGGCCCCGGTCCGGTCCTCGGTGTCGGTGCCGGCCGGCGCGACCTCGGGGGCCTCGTCGACCTCGGGCTCCGGCGCGGCGTCCTGCGTCTTGGGTGCGCGGGCCCTGCGCGCCGGCTTCTCGACCTGCTCGGGCTGCAGGAACAGCGGCACGGTCGCGTCGAACGCCGGCGCCGCCTGCTCGACGACGACCGGCTCGGCGACCTCAGCGGCCGAGAACAACGAGGGGGTCGTCTCGGCGACCGGTGCCACCTGCTCGGGCTGGGGGGCCTCGGTGGCGGCCTGCTCGCCCGTCGCCTCGGCGGCGTCGGTGGCGGTATCCGCGACAGCGGCGTCCGCGGGCGGGGCCGACTCGGCGGGTTCCACGGGCGCTGCCTCGGCGGCCTCTGCCTCCGGTTCCGCCGCGGGCCCGGCGATGCGATCACGCACCCGCTCGGCGGCGGTGCGATCGATGCTCGAATGCGCGCTGCGCGCGACGAAGCCCAGCTCGCCGAGGTGCGCGAGCACCTCCTTGCTGGTGAGCCCCAGCAGACGCGCCAACGCGTGGACGCGCAGCTTCTGCGGGAACTCCTCCCGATCTTCGTTGTTCTGTTCTTCCGGCGACGTGCTGTCGGCCACTCGATATCTCCTACCGACCCCCGGGCGCGATCACATGCTGTCGCGGCCACGCGGGGGCGTGTCATGTGGTGCGGGCGAAGGAGTTCTCCTACCGCCCCACGTTTGTCAAGGTCTGCACGTGTCTCGTGCGTGGCGCACGCTGGTTCGACGTTCTGGGAACCAGCCGGGCCGGTCGGTGCTGCGCGGTTGCGCGCGCCGACGTGCGTCCGAGCCCAGTATCCCACACGCCCCACGCAGTGCGGAAAAGTATCGGGCCCGCGCCGCGCGATTTCGCGCGGGCGGGCCCGTGGGATCAGGGGGTTGGAACAGGTTCCGCCAGGTCAGGAGAGACCGGGAAACCAGAGCGCGATCTCCCGCGCCGCCGACTCGGGCGAGTCGGAGCCGTGCACCAGGTTCTCCTGGGTCTCCAGGCCGAAGTCGCCGCGGATGGTGCCGGGCACGGCCTTCTCGACGGGGTCGGTCCCGCCGGCGAGCTGACGGAACGCCGCGATCGCGCGCGGCCCCTCCAGCACCGCGGCCACCACGGGCCCGGAGGTGATGAACTCGAGCAGAGAGCCGAAGAAGGGCTTCTCCTTGTGCTCGGCGTAGTGGCCCTCGGCCACCTCGGTCGAGACGTGCTTGAGTTCGAGGGCCGCGATGGTCAGGCCCTTCCGCTCGATGCGCGCCAGGATCTCCCCGGAGAGGCCGCGCCGCACGCCGTCGGGCTTGATGAGGATCAGAGTCCGCTCAGTCACGGGCATCAGCGTAACCGGCCTCACTCCGTGATCGGCTCCTGCCCCGGCAGCCGCCCCTCGGCCATGCGCTTGCGCACGTCGCGCTCGATGTAGACGATGTACGCCCACACGAGGGCGAAGACGACGCCCACCGCGCCGATCCCCCAGTGCACGACCCAGCCCGCGATGACGGCGACCTGCAGGACGCAGAACGCGGGGATGGCCCAGGGCTTCTTCACGACCATGCAGCCCGCGAAGCAGGCGGCGGCGACGAGCAGCACGTACGCGATCTTGAGGCCGGACAGCCCCGGCGACAACCGGACCACCACGGGCAGCGCCAGCAGGATCACGATCATCTCGAGGATCAGGGTGCCGGAGAGGATGCCGCGGAAGCTCTTCCACGGATCCTTGGGCGGTGGAGTGAACCTGGGGGTGGATGGGGGGGTGCCCGTCACTGGGGTTCCTTTCCGAACAGCGAGCGCGCGACGCCGGCGGTGACCACCGAGCCGGTGATGAGGACGCCCACCCCGGACGCGGGGCCGTCCTCGTCGTCGGATTCCTGGTCGGCGAGCGCGACGGCGGTCTCCACCGCGTCGACCATGGTGGGCGAGGTGACCACGCGGTCCTCGCCGAAGATCTCCTCGGCGATCGCCGCGAGCCGCTCGACCTCGAGCGCGCGCGGCGAGCCGTTGTGCGTGACGACGACGGTGTCGAGCACGGGCTCGAGCGCGGTGAGGACGCCGACAGCGTCCTTGTCCGCGAGCACCGACACGACGCCGATCAGGGTGCGGAAACCGAACTCGGTCTCGATGGTCCGCGCGAGCGCCTGTGCGCCGTGCGGATTGTGCGCGGCGTCGAGGAGCACCGTCGGCGCGCTGCGGACCCGCTCGAGCCGGCCGGGCGAGGCGGATTTCGCGAAACCCTCGCGCACGGTATCGATGTCGAGCTGCTGGTCGGCGCCCGCGCCGAAGAAGGCCTCGACGGCGGCCAGGGCCACCGCGGCGTTGTTGGCCTGGTGCTCGCCGTGCAGCGGCAGGAAGACGTCGTCGTAGACGCCGCCGAGGCCCTGCAGGGTGAGCTGCTGGCCGCCCACCGCCACCCGGCGCTCGATCACGGCGAACTCGGACCCCTCCCGCGCGACGGCCGCGTCGGTCTCCACGGCCCGGCGCAGCAGGACGTCCATCGCCGCGGGCTCCTGCTTGCCCACGATCATCACGGTGTCCTTGGGGATCAGCCGCTCGGGCGCGCGCTTGACGATGCCCGCCTTCTCCCCCGCGATCGACGCCAGGTCGGGGCCGAGGATCTCGACGTGGTCCAGGCCGATCGGGGTGATGACGGCGACCTCCGCCGTGACCACGTTGGTCGCGTCCCAGGTGCCCCCGAGCCCGACCTCGACGACGGCCACGTCGACGGGCGCCTCGGCGAAGGCGGCGAAGGCCATCGCGGTGAGCACCTCGAACTTGCTCATCCGCGGGCCGTCGGCGGCCTCGGACTGCTGATCGACCAGCTCGATGAAGGGCTCGAGCTCACGATAGGTCTCGACGTACTGCCTCGCGGTGATCGGGGCACCGTCGATCGCGATGCGCTCGGTGGCGAGCTGCAGGTGCGGGCTGGTGATCCGGCCCGTGCGGCGGGAGAAGGCCAGCAGCAGCGAGTCGATCATCCGCGCCGTCGACGACTTGCCGTTGGTGCCGGCGATCTGGATCGACGGGTACGCGTCCTGCGGGGAGCCGAGCAGCTGCATCAGCGCGGCGATCCGCGTGAGCGAGGGCTCGATCTTCGTCTCGGGCCAGCGCTGATCCAGTTCCGCCTCGACCTGGGCGAGTTCGGCCAGGTCGTCCGGGTCGGCGGCGTACGCGGGCACCGTCACGCGGCGCCCCCGCCGAGCTGCACGATCCGGGCCGTCAACCGTTCGACCTCCTCCTGCGCGACGGTCTGCCGCGTGCGGATCTTGTCGACGACGGCGTCGGGCGCCTTGGCGAGGAAGGCCTCGTTGCCGAGCTTGGCGGTGGTCCCGTCGAGCTCCTTCTGCGCCGCCTTGAGGTCCTTCTCCAGGCGCGCCCGCTCAGCCCCCAGGTCGACGGTGCCGGACGTGTCCAGCTCGACGGTGACCGTGCCCCCCACCAGCCGGACCTCGAGCGAGGCGGTGGCGGCGAAGCCGTCCTCCGGCGGGGTGAGCCGGCACAGGCTCGCCGCGGCGGCGGCGAGCGCCGTCAGGCCGGCCTCGTCGAGTCCGGTGAGCCGCGCGGCGACCCGCTGGCCCGGCTTGAGCAGCTGGTCGCTGCGGAAGCGGCGGATCTCGGTGACCAGGCGCTGCAGGTCGGCGAACCGGCGCGCGGATTCGACACCGTCGGCGGGGATCTCGGCGGGCGCCCAGTCGCGCGCCGGCCAGTCCGCGATCACCAGCGAAGTGCCGCCGGTCAGGGCCTTCCACAGCACCTCGGTCACGAAGGGCATCGTCGGGTGCAGCATCCGCAGGACGATGTCGAGGGCGTGGCCCAGCACGAGGCGGGTGTTCTCCGCGACCGCGGCGTCCTCGCCCTGCAGCTGCAGCTTGGCGACCTCGAGGTACCAGTCGCACAGCTCGTCCCAGGCGAAGTGGTACAGCGCCTCGCAGGCCTTGCCGAGCTCGTTGGCGTCGAACGCCGCGTCGGCCTCGGCCTGGACGGCGGCGAGCCGGTCGAGGATCCAGCGGTCGGCGTCGGTGAGCTCGGCGCGGTCCGGCAGGTCGCCGACGTGCGCGTCGTTCATCAGCGCCAGCTTCGTGGCGTTGAACAGCTTGGTGGCGAACTTGCGGCTGCTCGCCGCCGCATCCGCACCCACGTTGAGGTCGGCGCCGGGAATGGTGCCGCGGGCGAGGGTGAAGCGCAGCGCGTCGGCACCGTACTCCTCGACCCAGTCCAGCGGGTCGATGCCGTTGCCCTTCGACTTCGACATCTTCTTGCCGAACTCGTCGCGGACCAGGCCGTGCAGCAGCACCTCGTGGAAGGGCACCTTGCCGGGGGCTCCCGGCTGCTCGCCGATGAAGGTGCCGAACATCATCATCCGGGCGACCCAGAAGAAGATGATGTCGTAGCCCGTGACCAGCGTGGACGTCGGGTAGAACTTCGCCAGGTCGGCGGTGGAATCGGGCCAGCCCATCGTCGAGAACGGGAACAGGCCCGAGCTGAACCAGGTGTCGAGAACGTCCGGATCCTGCTCGTAGCCGGCGGGCGGCACGTCGTCCGGGCCGCAGCAGACCACGTCGCGATTGCCGTCGGCATCGGCCGGGCCGTACCAGACGGGGATGCGGTGGCCCCACCACAGCTGGCGGGAGATGTTCCAGTCGTGCATCTCGTCGACCCAGTCGAAGAACCGCGGCGCCAGCGACTCGGGGACGATGGCGGTGTCGCCGTCCCGCACGGCATCGCCCGCGGCCTTGGACAGCTGCTCGACCTTGACCCACCACTGCATCGACAGGCGCGGCTCGATCGGCTCGCCGGAGCGCTCGCTGTGGCCGACGCTGTGCCGGTACGGCCGGACCTCCTTGACGATGCGGCCCTGCTCGGCGAGGGCGTCACGGATCGCCTTCCGCGCGGCGAACCGGTCGAGGCCGTCGAACTGCGTTCCGGTGCCGACGATGTGGGCGGTCTCGTCCATGATCGTGGGCATCGGCAGCTCGTGCCGCTGGCCGAGCGCGAAGTCGTTGGGGTCGTGCGCAGGGGTGATCTTCACGGCGCCGGAGCCGAACTCGGGGTCGACGTAGTCGTCGGCCACGACGGGGATGCGACGGTCGAGGAAGGGGTGCTCCAGGGTGGTGCCCACCAGGTGGCGGTACCGCTCGTCGTCGGGGTGGACGGCGATCGCGGTGTCGCCGAGCATCGTCTCCAGCCGGGTGGTGGCGCAGACGATGTGCGGCTCGTCGTCACTCAAGGACCCGTACCGGAAGGAGACGAGCTCACCGTCGACCTCCTTGTGGTCGACCTCGAGGTCGGAGATGCCGGTCTGCAGGACGGGCGACCAGTTGACGAGGCGCTCGGCCCGGTAGATCAGGCCCGCGTCGTAGAGCTGCTTGAAGATCGTCTGGACGGCGCGCGAGAGCCCCTCGTCCATGGTGAAGCGCTCGCGCGACCAGTCGACGCCCACGCCGATGCGGCGCATCTGGCCGGTGATGTTGCCGTGGCTGGCCTCCTTGAAGGCCCACGCTCGCTCGAGGAACGCCTCGCGGCCGAGTTCGCGCCGGTCTGTGCCCTCGGCGGCCAGCTGCTTCTCGACGAGCGACTGGGTGGCGATGCCGGCGTGGTCGGTACCCGGAAGCCACAGCACCTCGAAGCCCTGCATGCGCTTGCGGCGGCACAGCGCATCGGTGATCGTCTGGTCGAGGGCGTGGCCGAGATGGAGGCTGCCGGTCACGTTGGGGGGCGGGAGGACCACCGAGAAGGCGGGTTTGGGCGAGGTGTTGTCCGCGGTGAAGTACCCGGCGTTCACCCACCCCGCGTAGATGTCCGCCTCTACCGCGCCGGGCTCCCAGGCGGCGGGGAGACGGTCGACCGGTCGGTTTCCCGGCTCGGCCGGGGCGGCGTTCAGCGGCTCTGTAGTCACCCCACGATTCTAGTCAGCGCATGCGAGCCGCTTCCGCGGGGCGGGGAGGCGATCACGAGACGTCGCCGGAGGCCGCGGTCCAGGTGTTGCACCGCGCGACGCGATTGGTCTGGTACCCCGTGTTCCACCAGTTCTGGTAGTGCGCGTCGGTGCCGTGATCGCGCGGATTGCCCGGCTTGTCGCCCCGCTTCTGGTTCGCGTAGACGGTGCGGTAGTCACCGGAGGTGAACTGGCCCCCGGTGTCGGTGACCGAGCGGATGAACAGGCCACTGAAGCACTGCGCTTCGAGCTCGACGCGTCGCGACGCCTCGAGGCCGCTCTCGGTGCTGCGGCCGTACTGCCGCTCCAGTCGTTTGCCGGCGCTGAGGATGCCGCTGATCATCTGGACGTGGTGCCCGTACTCGTGCGCGAAGACGGCGAGGTAGATCACGGGCTGGTCGCCGTAGCGGTCGGCGTCGAGCCCCTGCGGGGGCATGTACAGGGTCTCGTTCGACGAGCAGTAGAAGGCCGCCACGTCCTCGGTGTCGAGATCGGTGACTCCGCACGGAGAGGAGATCCGGCTCCCGGACGGCACCAGCACCGACGGTGCCCGGAACTGCAGCCCGGCGCCTTGGACGACGGGGCGCCACGCCTGCTCCAGGCACGGGGTCACGCTGGCGAAGAAGCGCTGCGCCGCCGCGGTGCTCGACGGCCAGCCCGCCGCCGTGCAGGCCTGCAGGGGCAGCGCGGTGGTCGCGTTCGCGAAGAGCGGGTTGCCCTGCAGGGCGGCGGTTCCCGTGGGGGTCCCGGAGCCGCGCGGACCCGCGGTCGCACTGGTCGTGGTGATGCCGGTCGTGGTGGCCGTGGTCGTGGTCGTGGTCTCTCCGGTGGTGACCGTGGCGGCCGCCGTCGTCGTGGTCGTGCCGTACGCACCCGTGTCGGCGCTGGGGCGGCTCAGCGTGACCACGGCGATGCCGAGGATCAACGCGACGAGCACCACGACCACCACGAGGACGATCCCGATCCAGGCGCCACCGCCGCCGCTGCGGACCGGCGGCGCGGGCGCCCAGGCGGGCTGCGACCCGAACGGTCCAGGCGCTGCCGGGCTCGACGGGTACGCCGGCCCCGGCGAGCCGGGCCTCGGATACCCGGATGCGGCGGCACCGGGCCTCGGGTAGGCCGGTGCCGCGGGCTGCGGGTTCCCGGGTGCGCCGGCCGTGCCCGGCCTCGGGTAGGCGGGCGTCGTGGGTCTCGGGTAGGGCGCCGCGGCGGGCATCGACCACTGCTGGTGCGGAACCGGCCGCGGCGGTGCGGCGGGCACGGCCCTACGCGGAGCGGGAACCGCCCGGTACTGCGGGTGCGGGGCGGGTACGAGCGGGCGGGCGGCCTGCACGGGGCGCGGGACGGGTGCCGGGCGCGGCGCGACCCGGTACGGCCCCGTCGCGCCGCGAATCGGTGCCGGACGGGGCGCGCGCGGCGCCGGTACCGCGACGTGCTGTCGCGGTACCCCCGACACCCCCTTGCCCGTGCCCGGATTGCGCGGATACCCCACTGTGCTCCCCCTGCAGTCCCCGATGTCGATTACTGTACCCAGGCATGTGGGAGGGCAGGCGGGACCCGGGGGAATCACGGCGGCGATGCGCACGCTGGTCGGCACTACTCGCGGCGATCGCCCTCGCCGTCCTGTTCGCCGGCTCCGGACCCGCCGCCGCCACTCCGAGCGGGGTCAGCGTGGAGACCACTCTCGACCTGAAGCCGGACGGGTCGCTCGCGGTGGCCACGACGATCACCGCACCGCAGGGCAAGCCGGTATCCCAGCGGCTGCCCCTCGACGTGCCGGTCGAGGGCAACCGCACCCAGCACTACACGGTCGGGGACGCGAAGGCGGAGAACGGCACCGTCGCGGTCGCCGACGGCGCGCTGCAGGCGACCTCCCCCGGCGGGGTCACCCGGGTCACGTTCACCGTGCGCGGGACCGTCGCGAACGGCCCTGATCTGCAACAGTTCACCTGGCCGATCGCTGCCGGCTACACCGTCGACCTGGATACGGTCACGATGCGCTTCAGCTCCCCCACCGCCACGCCGGATTCGCCGCTCTGCGGATTGGGGCAGGTGGGCGAGCGGCGGATGTGCACGCTCACCCAGACGGACGCCTCCGGCACCGTCACCGCGCAGCAGAACGGACTGCCGCGGGGCAAGGTCGCGGTGTTCACCACACTGCTGCCCGCGGGCACCGTCGCCGCCGATGCTCGGTTCACCGCGACACCCGCCGCCGCACCGGAACGGGATACGGCCGGCCTGATCGCGATGTCCGTGGCAGTCGTGCTGGCCGTCGCGCTCGCCGGCTCCGGATACGTCCGTCGCCGCTCGGACGCCGCCGCGGCCGCGTCCGCGGGCGCGACGGCCGACCTGCTGGTCCCGGACGCCGACGGCGAACTCGCCTTCGCCTCGCCCGACGGTGTCCTCCCCGGACAGGTCGGCACGCTTCTGGAGGGGCGGCTGCGCCCCACCGACGTCGGCGCGACGGTGCTCGACCTCGCGGTGCGCGGATACCTCTGGCTCGCCGCCCTGTCCGGCGGCGACTTCCAGATCTCGCGCCGCGCTCCGCTCGACGGTGCGGTCACGCCCGCAGAGCGCGCGGTGGTCGAGGCCCTGCTACCGGGCGGTGCCGAGACCACCACGGTCTCCGAGCTGACTGGCGGCGCACAGCCGCTCGATCTCGCGCAGGTCCGTGCGGACGTGCGGGCCGGCACCGTCGAACGCGGTTGGCTCCGCGCGGGCCGCGGCCCGCTGCTCGTCCCCGCGATCGCCGTGACGGCGGGAGCCGCGCTCGCGACGGTGGTCTGCGCGTTCCTCGACGCCGGGGTGCTGTACGCCGCCGCGGCGCTCGTCCTCGGTACGGGGCTGGTGGCGGCGGTGCTCCTGCGGCCGCAGCGCACCGCGGCGGGAAGCCGGCTCGCGGCGGGGCTGGGCGGGATGCGCCAGTACCTGATCGCGACGAACGTCAGCGGGCTGCCGGACGCGGAGCGGGAGGTGCTGTTCGAGCGGGCCATCCCCTACACCCACGCCTTCGGCGATCTCCGGACCTGGCTCGCCACCTGGGGCGGCGGCGTGACCGCCCCGCTGGACTGGTACCGAGCGCCCCAGGGGTCGGTCACCGGCCTCGCCACGCTCGCCGCGGTGCTCGACGGCGCAGTCGCCCAGGCCCAGGCCGCTCAGCGGGACTGAGGCACCATCGGACCCGAGAAGTCGTGGCACCCGGCCCCGCCGCCCGCCGGAACGACGAAGCCCGGACCAGACGGCCCGGGCTTCGCGGAAGGATCTCTCCTACGCGCTCTTCTCGCGACGCTCGCCGCGGGAGTGCTTGCGGGGCACGATGGTCGGAAGCACGTTGTCGCGCACCGTCTCCCCCGTGACGACGACCTTCGCCACGTCGTCCCGCGACGGGATGTCGAACATGACGGGGTTGAGCACTTCCTCCATGATGGCGCGCAGGCCGCGGGCACCGGTGCCGCGGTGGATGGCCTGGTCGGCGATCGCGCCGAGCGCATCGTCGTCGAACTCCAGCTCCACGCCGTCCATCTCGAACAGGCGCTGATACTGCTTGACGAGCGCGTTCTTCGGCTCCGAGAGGATCGAGACCAGCGACTCCTTGTCGAGGTTCGAGACGGAGGCGATCACGGGCAGGCGGCCGATGAACTCGGGGATGAGGCCGAACTTGATCAGATCCTCGGGCAGCACGTCGGCGAAGTGATCGACGGTGTCGACCTCCGCCTTGGAGCGCACCTCGTTGCCGAAGCCCAGCCCGCGCTTGCCGATCCGGTCCCCCACGACCTTCTCCAGCCCGGCGAACGCGCCGGCCACGATGAACAGCACGTTCGTCGTGTCGATCTGGATGAACTCCTGATGCGGGTGCTTGCGGCCGCCCTGCGGCGGCACGCTGGCCTGCGTCCCCTCGAGGATCTTCAGCAGGGCCTGCTGCACGCCCTCGCCCGAGACGTCGCGGGTGATCGACGGGTTCTCGCTCTTGCGGGCGATCTTGTCGACCTCGTCGATGTAGATGATGCCGGTCTCGGCGCGCTTGACGTCGTAGTCCGCGGCCTGGATCAGCTTGAGCAAGATGTTCTCGACGTCCTCACCCACGTAGCCGGCCTCGGTGAGGGCCGTGGCGTCGGCGATGGCGAAGGGGACGTTGAGCATCTTCGCCAGGGTCTGCGCGAGGTAGGTCTTGCCGCAACCGGTGGGGCCGAGCATGAGGATGTTCGACTTCGCCAGCTCGACGCTGTCCCCGCGGGCGTCCTTGCGTTCGCCTGCCTGGATGCGCTTGTAGTGGTTGTAGACGGCCACCGCGAGGTTGCGCTTGGCGGAGTCCTGCCCGATGACGTAGTTGTCCAGGAAGTCCCGGATCTCGACGGGCTTGGGCAGCTCGTCCAGCTTCACGTCACTGGTCTCGGCCAGTTCCTCTTCGATGATCTCGTTGCAGAGGTCGATGCACTCGTCGCAGATGTACACGCCGGGGCCCGCGATCAGCTTCTTGACCTGCTTCTGACTCTTCCCGCAGAAAGAGCACTTCAACAGGTCTGCGCCGTCCCCGATCCGTGCCATGCCCTGTGCCCACTTCCCTTGCCGATGACTGGCCCGCCCGGTTGCTCAGCGGGTGGCGTCTGTGTACGACGGTACCCGCGAACTTCTGTCCCGGCGACCGATATGAATAGCTTGCTGCAGCCGCCACCGAGGGCCACGGAACCCGCTCACGCGGCGTGTCGCGACCCCCGGCGCACTGCTGTCGTTCCTACTTGGCCGAGGCCTTGCGGTACGGGAACACCGTGTCGACGATGCCGTACTCCTTGGCCTGGTCGGCCGTGAGAATGTTGTCGCGATCGGTGTCCTTGCGGATCTTCTCCACGGTCTGGCCGGTGTGGCTCGCCAGGATCTCGTCGAGGCGGTTGCGCGCACGCTCCATCTCGGCGGCCTGGATCTCGAGGTCGGAGACCTGGCCGCGCATCGAACCGCCCGTGCGCGGCTGGTGGATCAGCACCGTCGAGTTGGGCAGCGCGGCGCGCTTGCCCGGGGTGCCGCCGGCCAGCAGGATCGCCGCGGCCGAGGCGGCGGTACCGAGCACCACGGTCGCGACGTCACAGTGGACGTACTGCATCGTGTCGTAGATGCCGAGCGCGTCGTAGAGGCTGCCACCGGGCGAGTTGATGTAGATCGTGATGTCCCGGTCCGGGTCCTGCGACTCGAGCACGAGGATCTGCGCCATCACATCGTTGGCCGAGACCTCGTCGATCTGGTTCTTGAGGAAGATGATGCGCTCGTCGAAGAGCTTGGAGTACGGGTTCGTGACGCGCTCGTTGCCGTTCGCCGCGCGCTCGATGAACGACGGGACGTCGTAGCGGCCGGTGGCGGGGACGTGCAGGCCCTGAGCCGACATCGTGGTGGGGTAACCCTCAGTCATGGAAAATGTCCTCTCGCTACTTGACGGAGCTCGCGCGGCTGACCACGTGGTCGACGAAGCCGTAGTCCCGGGCCTGCTCGGCGGTGAACCACTTGTCGCGATCCGCGTCGGCCTCGATCTTCTCGATCGGCTGACCGGTGAACTGCGCATTGAGGCGATTCATCTCGACCTTGGTGTTCCGGAAGAGCTCGGCCTGGATGGCGATGTCGGCGGCCGTGCCACCGATGCCGGCCGACGGCTGGTGCATCATGATGCGCGCGTGCGGCAGCGCGTAGCGCTTGCCCTTCGTGCCCGCGGCGAGAAGGAACTCGCCCATCGAGGCCGCCATGCCCATCGCGTAGGTCGCGACGTCGCACTCGACGAACTCCATGGTGTCGAAGATCGCCATGCCCGCGGAGATGCTGCCGCCGGGCGAGTTGATGTAGAGGTTGATGTCCTTGGTCGGATCCTCCGCGGACAGCAGCAGCATCTGCGCGCAGAGCTGATTCGCGATGTCGTCGTTCACCTCGCTGCCGAGGAAGATGATCCGCGACTCCAGGAGACGGCTGTACACCGAATCATTGAGGTTCAGGCCGGCAATTCCGGCCCGCATGGTGGGGTTGGAGTTCATCCGCTGCTCCCTGCCTTTCTTTGCTGACATCGACAGTAACGAACGGTGCCGACCGAACCGTCCCCCGGCACGCCCGGCTCCGCTGAGGGCAGAAACGCCCCGCAGCCGATCCGGCTGCGGGGCGCTCCGCGGGGTCCTACTTCTCGTCGGCCTCGGCGGCGATCTCCTCGGCCTCGGCGACCACGTCCTGCTCGGCTGCGGCCTCCTCGGCGAGCTCCTCGCCCGCGTTCTCACGGTCGAACAGCGCCTTGGTGTCGACGGCGTTGCCGTCCGCGTCCTTGACCGTCACCTCGAGCACCACGTCCGCCAGGCCCTTGCCGCGGCGGACCTCCTGGAACAGGGCGGGCAGCTGGCCGGCCTGCTGGATCTGCTGGATGAACTCGGCCGGCTGCACGCCGTAGCGCTGCGACTGGAACAGGATGTGCTCCTGCAGCTCCTGCTGGTCGACCTGCACGTCCTGCGCGTCGGCGATCGCATCGAGCAGCAGCTGCACCTTGACCTGCTTCTCGGCGGACTCGCGCGCCTGGGACTCGAACTCCTCGCGCGTGGTGCCCTGCGCCTTGAGCGCGGTCTCGAGCAGCTCCTCGTTGTGGCCCACCTGGTGCAGGACGTCGTGCACGTTGGCGTCGGCCTGCTCCTTGACGACGGCCTCGGGCAGCGGGACCTCGACGGCCTCGAGCAGCTTCTCGAGGACGGCGTCGCGGATGTCCGCGGCCTGGCCGAGCTTCTTGTTCTGCTCGACCCGCTCACGCAGGTCGGCGCGCAGCTCCTCGACGGTGTCGAACTCGCTCGCCAGCTGGGCGAACTCGTCGTCCAGCTCGGGTAGCTCGCGCTCCTTGACGGAATCCACGACGACGGTGACCTCGGCCTCCTGGCCCGCGAACTCGCCGGCCACCAGCGTGGTGGTGAACTGCTTCGACTCGCCGGACTTCAGGCCCACGACGGCCTCGTCGAGACCGTCGATCAGCGTGCCGGAGCCGACCTCGTGCGAGAGGCCGGTGGTCTTGGCGTCCTCGACGTCCTTGCCGTCGACGGTGGCCGACAGGTCGATGGTGATGAAGTCGCCGGTCTCGACGGCGCGGTCGACACCCTTGAGCGTGCCGAAGCGGGCGCGCAGCCCCTCGATCTGCTCGTCGACGTCGGCGTCGGTGACCTCGAGCGACGGGACCTCGACCTCGATGGCCGAGTACTCGGGCAGCGTGATCTCGGGGCGCACGTCGACCTCGGCGGTGAACGAGAAGGTCTCGCCGTACTCGAGCTTCTCGATGTCGATCTCGGGCTGGCCCAGGGCCTTGACCTCGGAATCCAGGACGGCCTGGCTGTACTTGCCGGGCAGCGCGTCGTTGATGACCTGCGAGAGCACCGCGTCGCGGCCGACACGCGCCTCGATCAGCTTCGCGGGGGCCTTGCCCTTGCGGAAGCCGGGGATGTTGACCTGCTGCGCGAGCGTCTGGTAGGCGCGCTCGAAATCGGGCGCGAGCTCGTCGAAGGGAACCTCGACGCTCAGGCGGACGCGAGTCGGGCTCAGCTGCTCGACGGTGCTCTTCACTCGTTCTCCTCGGGTTGGTATCAGCAGGAGAACCTCGTCATGTGTGGCTTCCTGCGGGCAGCACGGGACCGACGTCGGGCCCACGGCACTCGGACGATCCTACGCGACGGTGTCGGGCGACCTCAGGCCGGGCGGCTGCCGGACCGGCGACGATCGGCCATGATGAGCGCATGATCCTCGCCGGACTCGTTCTCGCCGTCGCGGCGGCGCTGCTGCACTGCTTCATCTTCTACCTGGAGTCGATCGCGTGGACCTCGCCGCGCGCCCGCGCCGCCTTCGGCACCACCGAGGAGACGGCGGAGATCACCAGGCCGCTCGCCTTCAACCAGGGCTTCTACAACCTCTTCCTCGCGATCGCGGTGTTCGTGGGACTGGTGCTCTTCGGTCCGCAGCGCGCGGTCGGCGCGACGCTGGTGCTCGTGGGCGTCGGATCGATGCTCGCGGCGGCCCTCGTCCTCGCCCTCTCGGATCGGACCAAGCTGCGCGCCGCAACGATCCAAGGGGCCGCGCCGCTGCTCGCGGTGGTCCTCCTGGGCATCGGGCTCGCTGCGTAGCTGCGCCGGTTCGGGTCTCGCCGCGGCGTGCGCGCCGGGAGTCGGAGGCCCCGTCGCGCACCCGGGGAGCCGGCCGGCCCCGTCGCGCACGAGGAACCAGCCAGCGCCGCCACCCGCGGAAGTCGTCCCCCTCGCGGCGCCGATCCGCGGCACTGACGTTCGCTCCCCCACCGGAAGCCGGTCGCCGCGTGGGGGCTCGGCCGTCCCCCACGCGGCGCCCAATCCCCCACCAGGCGCCAGCTCTCCCCCGCCGCAAGCCGATTCCCCCACGGCACGCCGACCGCGCTCGGCTACCCCCTACGCGGCACCGGTTCCCCCACCGGACGCCGGATCGCCGGCGATCACGGCACCCCCGGGACGCGATCGTCCTACCCTGGAACGGTGGAACTGACGTTGCGCGCGATGGAGCGGACGGACCTGCGGTTCGTGCACGGCCTGTTCAACGACCGGGCGGTGATGTCCTACTGGTTCGAGGAGCCCTTCGACGCACTGGCCGAACTCGAGGACATCTACGAACGGCACGTCCACGACGAGCGGGAGCGCCGCTTCATCATCGAGACCGACGGCATCCCGGTGGGCCTCGTCGAGCTGGTCGAGATCAATTTCATCCACCGCAACTGCGAGTTCCAGATCATCGTCGCCCCGGCGGCACAGGGGCGCGGCTACGCCGGTACCGCCACGCGCAAAGCGCTGGACTACGCCTTCCGGATCCTGAACCTCCACAAGGTCTATCTCTACGTCGACATCGCGAACGAGAAGGCCGCGCACATCTACGAGAAGATCGGCTTCGTCCAGGAGGGCCTCCTCCGCGAGGAGTTCTTCTCGAACGGCTCGTACCGTGATGCACGCCTGATGGGTGTCTTCCAGCGGGACTTCCTCGCCTCCGACCCAGCACCCGAGTGACGGCGGTCTCCCGCGACGGACGGCGTGAGCGGACCCCCATGTCGCACGGGATGTGAGTCGAGTCGCGAGCCCTGCAAAGTAACCGGAGAACCGGTAACCATGGGTAATGACCCCTACGACGGAGCCCCAGCCCACCCAGCACGAGCCCCGCCCGGTCGTCTCCCGCGAGACCGCCATCGGCACCGACGCACGCCTGTCCTGGCTTCTCGCCGGGCTCGCGGGCATGGTCGGCGCCGTCGCCTTCCTCCACTCCGCCGGCTACTTCGTGACCTTCATGACCGGCAACACCGAACGCGCGGTCCTGACCTGGTTCAAGGCCTCGGACGCGCAGCAGATCGCCGGCGCGAGCGCGTTCGCCGCGACCGCCCTGATCGTGGCCTTCGTGGTCGGCGTGGTGGTCGCCTCGATCTGCCGCCGGTACTTCTGGCACGGACATCCCCATGGGCCGACTGTGCTCACCACCGCGGGCCTGCTCGTCGCCTCCGCGACGGACTTCGTCCTGGACGGGTTCGCCGAGCCGGAGGTGCGGTTCATCCCCATCCTGATCATCACGTTCTCCCTGGGCGCGCTGAACACCTCGTTCACGAAGAACGGCGAGGTCTCGGTACCGCTGTCGTACGTCACGGGCACACTCGTCAAACTCGGCCAGGGCATCGAGCGTCACGCCACGGGCAACGGCACCGTCTACGACTGGCTCGGCTACGCGCTGGTCTACGCGGGCTTCGTGCTCGGCGCCGCTGTCGGCGGCGTCATCGGCTCCTTCGGCACCGGGCCGCAGGTCATCCTCGTGGCCGGAATCCTGTGCGGTATCACCACCCTGGTCACCTTCTTCCACTCGGATCGCCGGAAGCTGCTGGGCTGACCGCCTGGACGGCGCAGCCACCGCCCCCTACGCCGGTTGCGGTCACCGCGAGTACAACCCGTGACAGGGTCCGGCCGCGCCGATAGTTTCCGGTCGGTGAGTACCGCCACCGTCGACGCCGCGCCCGCACCGTCCGCCCCCAGCCGCTCCCAGTTGCGGCGCGTGATCGCGGCGTCGCTGCTGGGCACCACCGTGGAGTGGTACGACTTCTTCCTCTACTCGACCGCCGCGTCGCTGGTCTTCACCAAGCTCTTCTTCCCGGACACGAGTTCGTTCGTGGGCACGATGCTCAGCTTCGTGACCTTCGCGGTCGGCTTCGTGATGCGGCCCATCGGCGGGCTCGTCTTCGGGCACATCGGCGATCGGATCGGGCGGCGACAGACGCTCGCGCTGACGATGCTGCTCATGGGCGTGGCGACGGCGCTGATGGGCGCCCTACCGACTGCCGCGCAGGTGGGGGTTCTCGCGCCGATCCTGTTGCTGCTCCTGCGCATCGTTCAGGGCTTCGCCCTCGGCGGCGAGTGGGCGGGGGCCGTGCTCCTAGCGGTCGAGCACGCCCCCGAGGGGCGCAAGGGCCGGTTCGGGGCCGTCCCGCAGGTCGGTCTCGCACTGGGACTGGGTCTGGGCACGGCCGTCTTCGCGCTGCTGCAAACCGTTTTCGACGACGAGCAGTTCCTCCGGTTCGGCTGGCGCATCGCCTTCGCGATCTCGATCGTGCTGGTGGTCATAGGTGTCGTCGTGCGTCTCGCGGTGGACGAGACGCCGGCCTTCCTGACGGCGCGCGCCACGCTCGACACCACGCGCACACCGCTCCGGCAACTGCTCGCCGATCCCGGTCTGCGCCGCAAGACGGTCGCGGGATGCCTGGCGCGCTGGGCCGAAGGCAGCGCGTTCAACACCTGGGGCGTCTTCGCCATCACCTATGCCACAGCGACACTCGCGATGAAGAAGGTGGACGTGCTGCTCGCGGTCACCGCCGCCGCACTGGTCATGGCGGCCGTGATCCCGTTCGCGGGCATCCTCGTGGACCGGTTCGGCCCGGCGCGGGTGTACGGGACGGGCGTGCTGCTGTACGGCCTGGCCGTCTTCCCGGTGTTCGCCCTGTTCGGCACCGCGTCGATCCTGTGGTTCACCGTCGGGCTCGTCGTCGTCTTCGGCCTGATCCACGGAGTGTTCTACGCCGCGCAGGGCACCCTCTTCGCGAGCATGTTCCCCACCGAGGTCCGCTACACCGGACTGTCCGTCGTGTACCAGTTCTCCGGGATCTACGCCTCGGGCCTGACGCCCCTGATCCTGACCGCCCTCATCCACGGGGCCGACGGTGCGCCCTGGACCGCGGCGGGCTACCTGGTCGCGACTGCGCTCATCTCCCTCGCAGCGACCGCGTGGATCCGGAAGGTCGCACTCACGGAACCGGCGAGCGCGGATCTGTGATGCGTGCCACACTGCCTGCATGACGGCCCACATCCGCGAGTTCCACGACGACGATCTCGACACCATCGTCCGGCTCTGGGAAGCCGCCTATCACCGCGGAACGCCGCCGGTGTACTCGATGGCGGAGGTCATCGCCTCGTGTCAGCAGGACCACGCCATGGTCGCCACGGAGGGCGATCGCGTGGTGGCGGTGGCCGTCGGCCGGGCCGCGCACGCGCAGGGCTGGATCGTCTTCTTCGAGGTCGCCCCCGATACCGACCCGACGGTCGCGGGCCTCGTCCTCGACGCGCTCGAACGGCGGATGGCGCCGCTCGGGCTGGGCAAGTTGTCCGTACTCACGGCAGGGGACGACGACGCGTCGGCCGCCCTGTCGAAGAACGGCTTCGTCGTGCGGGATCCGGTCCGCTACCTGGAGCGGCCGATGCCCGTGCAACGGCGCGAGCTGGACCTGCTCAAGGAGGTGGGCGGTCGGCTGCTCCCCCGACAGCTGTGGGACCGCGTGAGCGGTATGCGGCGCGAGAAGGAGATGCTCGAGCAGCGACTGGTCACCCCGCTCGCCCGCCCCGACATGGCCGAACGCTTCGGGGTCATGCCGCCGCATGCGGTGATGCTCTTCGGCCCGCCGGGGACCGGGAAGACCACCTTCGCGAAGGCGGTGGCCTCCCGCCTGGACTGGCCCTTCGTGGAGCTCTTCCCCTCGCGCCTCGCCGATTCGCCCGGCGGCCTCGCCGGCGCGCTGCGCTCGGCGTTCGAGGCCATCGCCTCGTTGGAGCACGCGGTGGTCTTCATCGACGAGGTCGAGGAGATCGCGTCGCGGCGGCGCGGCGATCCGCCGTCACCCACCCAGGGCGTGACCAACGAACTGCTCAAGCAGGTCGCGGAGTTCCGCGACCAGGAGGGCCGACTCCTGGTGTGCGCCACCAACTTCGTGCGCGCACTCGACGACGCCTTCCTGCGGCACGGCCGCTTCGACTACGTCATGCCGATCGGCCTGCCGGATGCGGACGCCCGCTCGGCGATCTGGAACCGGTACATCCCGGACCACGTGGTCGGCGCGATCGACCTCGCCGCACTCACCGCCGCGAGCGACGGAATGACGCCGGCCGACATCGAGTACGCGGCCCGCCGCGCCTCGCAGGACGCCCTGGCGCGGGCGCTCGACTCAGCGGGCGCGCCCGCCGAGGAGCTGAGCACCGCCGACTACCTGACGGCCGTCTCCGCCACCCGAGCCACCGTATCGCCCGCCGTGGCGGCCGAGTTCTCGGAGGACATCGAGACGTACGCACGGCTCTGACGCCCTTCCGACCCCGGAGTAACCGATTGGAACACAGGAGCGCCGTCTGGTAGTCTTTCGAACAAGTTCGTGAGCGTGACTGTAAACCGCTCAGTGAAACAGAGGCCGGGGCGCGTTACAGGTGCCGCCGGCCTCGTCCATATCCGGCGCACGGATCCCCACCTCCCGCCTAGTCTCGGACCATGTCCAGGCGACCCCGCGCGACCGTGCCGGAGGAGGCACCGTCGGCCGCGAGGACGGCGCGGACCGTCCCCGAGCTCGACGCCCTGATCTGTTCGTGCCGGGCCTGTCCCCGCCTGGTGGCGTGGCGCGAGGAGGTGGCACGCGTCAAGCGCGCGGCCTTCGCCGGCGAGACCTACTGGGGTCGGCCGGTGCCCGGGTTCGGGCCGGTGGACGCGCGGATCCTCATCGTCGGGCTCGCGCCCGCGGCGCACGGCGCCAACCGCACCGGCCGGATGTTCACCGGCGACCGGAGCGGCGACGTCCTCTTCGCCGCTCTCCACGCCGTCGGCCTGGCGAATCAGTCACACGCCGTCTCGGCCGACGACGGCATGGAACTCCACGGCACCCGGATGAGCTCGCCCGTGCGTTGCGCACCGCCCGCGAACAAGCCCACCCCGGCGGAACGCCGGACGTGCGCCCCCTTCCTCGACCGCGAGCTCGAGCTGCTCCCCGACCTCCGGGTGGCCGTGGTGCTCGGCGCCTTCGGCTGGCAGTCGCTGTTCGCGGTCCTCGCCGACGGCGGGTGGCGGGTACCGAGACCGCGGCCCGCCTTCGGGCACGGCGCTCGGGTCGACGTCACCCACCCCGACGGCCGAGCACTCACCGTTCTCGGCTGCTTCCACGTGAGCCAGCACAACACCTTCACCGGGCGGCTGACGCCGGCCATGCTGGAGGGCGTTCTGCGCGACGCGCGGATGCTCGCGCGCTACGGTGCGGCGGAAAGGACGACGGTGACGGTCATAGTCAAGCGCGTGTACGAGCCGGAGACCGCGGGCGACGGGGCGCGGATCCTCGTAGACCGGCTGTGGCCGCGCGGGATCAGCAAGGACCGCGCCGACCTGGCGCAATGGTGCAAGGCGGTCTCGCCGTCGACGGAACTGCGGAAATGGTACGAGCACGACCCCGCGAAGTACCCCGAGTTCGTCGAGCGATACCGGGCAGAACTCGCCGAACCCGACGCGGCCACAGCCTTGGCGGGCCTGCAAGCCCGTGTCGATGCTGGGCCGGTAACCCTGCTAACAGCCTCCAAAGCGGAAAACATCAGCCACGCGCACGTCCTCGCGGCGCTCCTGACCGGGCGCGACCCGCTCATACCGTGAGGCATCCGAGTTCTCCTGGCGCCGCTCCAGGTAGACGGTACGCCGCTCACGCGCGCTGCGGAGTCCTCTCCGTCGCGACCGCGACCGGCGGCGTGAGTGACCAGACGGTCAGGTAGGCGAGTCCGAAGAACGCCGCGACCGCGGCTGCGACGCCCGTGGACTGCACGTAGGAGAACGGCGAGGTCACCCAGTCGAGCGTCGCGATGACGACGGCATCGGGCCTCGTCACGAGGTCCCAGGAGTTCCAGCGCTGGAAGCGACCGATCACCACGCCGATCGCGCACAGCCCCACCGACAGCACGACCGTGAGCCACCCCCACCGTGCGCCGAACTCGCGCTGTAACCGGCGGTGCACCAGCAGCATCGAGACCACACCCAGCAAGATGCCCGTCCACGCTGCGAAGCCGTACTGGAGGATGTGTCGCCACATGTTCTCACCGTCACCGAGGTGCACGAGGTCGGTCACGAGGTACGGCGAGTTCGGCAGGAAGGCGAGCCAGGCGAACCCGAGGGGCACGAGCGCCCAACGGCGGCGCACCGTTGAGAAGCCCATGGCGCACAGCATCGGGATCCACGCGAGGAAGAGGTTCCAGATGAGGAAGCGACTCGGGTAGGTGAGTGGGGCCGACGGGTCCGTGGTGCCGAGCGCCACGGTCAGCGCCGTCGTGGCGAGCAGGGAGGCCAGCAACAGCGCGCCGCGTGTTCTCGTCATCAGATCAGTTTGCCAAAGCGCACGGATTCGTTAGCGAACGTCAGGTCTGAGCATCCGCGACTCGTGGCAGGACCACTCCTCGTCGAACTGCACGGCACCGCTGAAAACCGATTGCCGGCGACGACGGATCTCCGTACCGTCGACGTCGACTCCGCCCAAGTCGCGTCTACCCGGTAAGGACGCGACCTTCCCGCGACGGTGAGGGTGGCCGCCCGTTCGAGCCGGGCCGGAGCCGGAGGGCTCACAGCGACGCGGGCGCAGTCGGGGTCCTCGCGGCGGGTACGCTCTAGCTGGTCGCGCACGCGATCACGGGATGTGGCGCAGCTTGGTAGCGCATCCGCTTTGGGAGCGGAGGGTCGCAGGTTCAAATCCTGTCATCCCGACAGAGATAAGCAGGCCGGTACCCGGAAAGTACAAGCCTCCCAGCGCAACGATATGACACGACATGGCACGTCAGCCCGGGAATCGGGTGTCAGATGGCCCGCCAAATCGGCGCGTCGTGCGACCTCGGGTGGCACCTCGTACGCAGTGCTCTACCTTCCGTGCACGGCCAAGATCCTCGACTACGTCCGCGTGGTGGAGCTGCCGTCCGGACGCCGCTACGAGGTCCGTGTTGAGACCGCGGGTGCGTCCGGTAGAAGGCAGCAGTCCCGCAAGCGCTTCCGGACGCTCAAGGAGGCCACCGACTTCTACGCAACCGTTCGTGGCGAGCGAGCGGCGGGAACGTTCACCGCGCCGAGCGGCCTGACACTGCGTCAGCCGTCGACGCCTACCTCGACTCCCTCACGGTCCGCCCCAACACCATGAGCGCGTACGCCGTCGCGCTCCGGCCGGCGATCACGGCGCTCGGAGACAAGCCTGTGCAGAGCTTGACGCGGGGGACTGCTGCACCGATAGGTGACAGTTGCGGTGGCGGTAGCGTCCGCAGGCCGGGTACCGTCGACTCTGTGGCTGAATCCGTTCCCGGGTGGTTTCACCAACTGTCGCCCGACCTGCAGACCGCGCTGATCCGAGCGCCGCACCGTGTCCTGGATGCCGACCAGGTGCAGCTCCTCAGCCAGCGAAGCGGGGTCGTTGGTGATGCATACTTCGTCTCGCACGGTGGCGGCGCGGAAGGATTCCGATTGGCACCTGCCGTGGTCGCCGGGATCGAGGCGGAAACCCGACGACGGACTGCTTGGTGGAACGCGCTACAGCCCGCGACCCGTGAAGGACTCATCAAGCACGTTAACGGGGAGGTGCCCGCGGAGCTCCGGGAGGACGCGCTGTCCCCCGGGCCGGCACTGCTGACCGATACCAGCTCCAGCGGAGGCAATGTCACCGGTCAGCCGTTCACGTTTGACCCGTTCACTCGCGCCTTCATCGCTGCGCAGATCGAGTGACTCCAGCGGCGCACATGTTGATCGTGCCTGCATCGCCAGCGTCACGATCGCGGCCGCTCGAAATCCCGTAGCCGCTTGTCGGTTTCTCGTGCCACGATCACGAGATGCCTGACCTCTGCGACTGCGACCGCCGCGACCACATCGACTCCCCCCGACGGGCACTGCGTGAACCTATCCACCGCCAGCGAGGAGCCCGAAGAGACCCGACGCTCGCCCAATGGACCCGCTGCGGCTGCTGCATGGCGGACTGCCCGGACGTGCACCCGACCGAGACGCCGGGCTTCTTCGACCGGGTTCCCGGCAGCGTGACCTTCGCAGCCGAGTACGTCGCGACGCTGCCGGCCGACGAGCAGGAGCAGCTCCGGGCACGGGAGGCGGCAGGTGAGATCCGGATCCGACGGCGCCGAGTCGATCCCGGAGCCGCTACGCGAGATCAGGATCCTTCGTACCGCGCGCAAAACACATGCGGGATGAGGACGAGAGTGAAGCTCGTCGTCGACGAGCTCTGCGACCCGCCCGACGCCACCTGGACCGTCGTTCGCACCAGCGCCGAGGCCCTGGTTCTGCAGTCCGGCACCCAGGTCGACGAGCTGAGCCTTGACCACGACCTCGGCCGTGACCTGGACTAACCCCACGCCGACACCGCATACTTGCCGCCTGACCATCAGCCGCACTATCGCTACCGCCACCACGGTACCCGCGCTTCTCCTCGTCTTTCTGATGACGAGTGTCCCCACCTGGGCATACCTCGTTCCGGCGCTGGTCCTCGCGGTCGAGCTCGCGATGGCTGTTCGGGCGAGCAGAATCGACCGCGCCGCCACGTTTGCCTGACGCCAGGTGCGATCGCGCGCACTGGTCGGCGTGAGGGCCAGAACGTGTCGCACCCTGGCGATAGCGTCCCAGCCATGACCATCGCCAGAACGATCCACGTCGACGAAGCCGAGGTGGCCGGTGGCCTCGGCGCCCTCGTCGATCGCGTTGCCGAGACCTACGATCGGATCCTGATCCTCCGTGAAGGAAAGCCGATCGCTGCGCTCGTCTGCGCAGCTGACCTGTTGCACCTCGAGCTCGCGGGGGACCTCGGGCATGGGGAGAGGCGTGGTCCGGAGTCCTACTGTGGCACCGGATACTTTATGCAAATGTACGACGAGTCTCGCCAGGCAGACGAGTAGCGTCCCCACCATGACATCGACATCGGCCGGCGGTCTTCGAGAGCCGCTGTAGCCCCGCTCACCGCGACAGGCGCGGACGCGAGCGGGGCTGCCCGACTCCGAAGGACCGTCATGTCTCGAACCGATGTCCACGCCCCGTTCCACGTCCGGATCGCGCGTGGTGAGGTCTCCGCGCACCCCGTCCACCGCTGCGCCGGCCGCGAGTGCGACCTGCCCGACCTGGTGCCCGGCTGGGCTGATCGCGGCGGTGATGCGTGCCGCTGGGAACCGTTCCAGGAAGACCAGAACTGGTGCTCGTGCTGGATGTGCCACTGGCACCACCGCCCCGAGCACCGCCGCGCCGCCGACCGAGCTCGGCTTCGGGATGTCACGCGGGCCTGGAACTCCGGCGACTACGGTGCAATGAATGAGATGTAGTCGCAGATCCCCGCGCCGAGGCCTTCTTCAGTACCGCCTCCGTCCGCTCTCCGGCCATCCGCCACCGACAACGTGGATGCTTCGCGTCACGTAGATCTCGCGTCCAGCGAACCCTCGCGCAAGAGCCGCCGGACCTCTGCGGCGGTATCCGATCGGGTCGATCTGGAAGCGCTGCTTCGGCTTCGACCTCTTCGATGTCGATTTCGGCTTCGAAGGCTCTGGTGTTGAACTTGACTGCTTCGAGGGCCTCACGGAGGATGCGGTCGGGTTCGGCGCATGTTCTCGGCCAAATGCGAGGTCAGGCCAATCTGCCCGAAGCTGTTCCTTCTATGCATCCTATGACTTGAGGTGCCCCTGCTCAAACGGGGTCAACGGACGCTGGAGACTGACACCGCGCAGGCACAAAATGAGTTGGCAAACCTCGTCGAAACGTCGGAGTGCCAGGTTCTCTCTCCTACTTCGCTGCACATCCGCCCCCGTTGTCCGTATTGCGTGAGTCGGAGGTTGGCGCAGTGGAACTGCGCTGGGTGCGGCTTCGAGCAAGATGACAGACACGACCTGTTCGCTTTCGTTCCCTAGCCGAAACACCTTCTGACCTGTGATCCCCTCCCCGACCAGCCGCGTCGGCGACCTGCCACAATTCCGACATGTCCATCACCGAGATCGCCGGTTACCGCATCGTCCGCCAGCTCGGTGCCGGCGGCATGGGGCAGGTGTTCCTGGTCGAGCACCCGCGGCTGCCGCGCCGAGACGCGCTCAAGCTCCTCGATGCCGGCGTGTCGCGCAACAACGACTTCAAGGCGCGGTTCCTGCGGGAAGCCGATCTCCTCGCTCAGCTGAGCCACCCGAACATCGTCACGCTGTACGACCGCGGCCAGTTCGAGGACCGGCTCTGGATCACGATGGAGTACATCGACGGCATCGACGCAGGCGAACTCGCCAAGGCACAGGGCGCCCTGGACCCCACCGTCGCCCTCGAGCTGATCACCGGAGCCGGTGCCGCGCTGGACTACGCGTGGCGCAAGCAGCGCATCACCCACCGGGACGTCAAACCCGCCAATATCCTGCTCGGCGTGGACGGGACCGAGTTGGAGGCGGTGAAGCTCGCCGACTTCGGCATCGCCAAGGCCGCGGGTGAGGCGACGTCGCTGACCTCCACGGGGATCACGGTCGGGACGATGCAGTACATCAGCCCAGAGGCGATCGAGGGTGACTTTGTCGACAACCGAGCGGACATCTACTCCCTAGGCTGCACCGCGTTCCACCTCCTCACGGGGCGGCCGCCGTACACCGGCAAGTCGATCACCTCGCTGATGAACGCGCACCTGACGCAGGATCCGCCGTCCGTGACCGAGGTGGCACCGCAGCTGCCCGAGCAGCTGGACGAGGTCTTCGCGAAGGTCCTGGCGAAGAACCCGGACGATCGGTACCCGACCTGCACTGAGTTCGGTGACGCGCTGCGGACCGCGATCGAGGCACACCTCGGTGACACCCGTGCGATCGTGGTGCCAGCGGTGCCGAAGCGAGAGATCGCACCAGACGCGGTCACGGAGCTTCGGCCCGCGCAGTCGGATTCCAACGCGGAGGATACGCAGCTACGTGGAGAGGTGGAACCCGCCACGCCTGTGAGGAAGTCGCGGACGGTACCTATCCTCGCCGCGGTCGTGGCTGTACTGGCGGTCGCGGCGACGGTACTCGGTGTGTACGTGAGCCGGTCGGGTGGGGACGAGATAGCCGCTGCGATGGCGAGCTCTACGACGGTGGTACCCACGGCGCCGACTGTGACCGTCAGCGTGACACCCACGACCACAACGTCCACGGCTGCGGTGACGACCACGACGGCGCCAGTCACGACGAGGACCACTACCGCGACGACGACTGTCGCAACGGAGACGATTGACGAGGACACCCCGTGTAGCAACCCGGGCTCTGTTTCTCCAGACGGCAAGTGGATCTGCGGTGGAATGAATGGGCTCTGGGTCCTCAAGGACGCACCGCCCCTGGCGACCACGACGTGGGATACAGAAGGCAAGGAATGCACGAAAGTCGGCGCCAAGCTTCGCGTGGAGCGGACTGACGCCGTCCTTACCTGCAGGGATCGGGGCTCGAAGGGGCTCATGTGGGTGGTCGGGTCCCACTGACTCAGGCGAAGGTCATCCCGACAGAACACCAACGAAGTGATGCGGGCCGCGCTCGCCGAACACTCCGACGGCACCCCGCTTCGTAAGCTGCGCTCAAGCTGAGCCGACCGTCGATCCGACGACGTAACGATTCGGGCGTTCGGGGCGATATCCCCTCGACCAGGCACGCCCGGGTGCGCCGTGGGCGGAAACATCCCGGCGACGCTACCCCGGCCCGTCGCGAGGGCGGGCCTACAGCGACGATCGTGATCAGGAGGTACAGACCTTGCGCCGCGGAACCGTGATCGCCGACCGCTACGAACTCCTCCGGCTCATCGCCACCGGCGGCATGGGCCAAGTCTGGGAAGCCATGGACACCCGCCTCGACCGCCGCGTCGCAGTCAAAGTCCTCAAAGCCGAATTCTCCGAAGACCAAGAATTCCTCGCCCGCTTCCGCAACGAAGCCCGCACCACCGCCGCCCTCAACCACCCCGGCATCGCCGGCGTCTACGACTACGGCGAAACCGCCGACCAAGCCGGCGGCGCACCCCTGGCCTACCTCGTCATGGAACTGGTCAACGGCGAACCCCTCAACGCCGTCCTCAGCCGCCTCGGCCACCTCAGCCAGGCCCAAGCACTCGACCTCCTCGAACAAACCGGCCGCGCCCTCCAAGTCGCCCACACCGCCGGCCTCGTCCACCGCGACGTCAAACCCGGCAACATCCTCATCACCCCCACCGGCCAAGTGAAAATCACCGACTTCGGCATCGCCAAAGCCGTCGACGCCGCACCCGTCACCAAAACCGGCATGGTCATGGGCACCGCCCAATACATCTCCCCCGAACAAGCCTCCGGCGAAGACGCCACCGCCGCCTCCGACGTCTACTCCCTCGGCGTCGTCGGCTACGAATGCCT